>JAFUWY010000035.1 GCA_017477245.1 Bacteroidales bacterium
CTATATTATTTTGGGCGTGATGCTCATGACTTTCCTCATGTTATTTGTCTGGCAATGGCTGATTGTTATTGTCATCAAGCAAAAAGGATGGACCGGGTGGAGTTTTCCTGCCATGCTGGGCAATCCTGTTTTCATAGCTGCAGTCCTGGCTATTCTGGCTTATGGGAATTATATGCTGGCCAAATGGTTGGAGAAGAAGTTCCCCGTAGAGCACCCTATCACCTTCACGTCGGATTATAGGAAGGTCTCTTTGAAGAAACAGGATATCCTTTACGTAGAATCGCGTGATTCTGAAGTCTGGATTGTCACCCGTGACGGAGGGCAGTATCGCAACCGGACAGGCATCGGCCAGTGGGAAAACCTCCTTGGTCCCGGGTTTCTCCGCGTCCATCGTTCCTTTCTGGTCAATGTCGCCGATGCGACCCTTGCCTCCGGGGATCTCGTTTCCATCGGCGGGCAGTCCATCCCGGTCTCCCGAAAATACAAAGAGGACGTTAAAGCCATCCTTCTCGCTACCGGAGAATGAGTTGGAATACCGGTACGAGTCTTTCCGAAAAAACAAAACAATCAATAGGTAATTTTATTGTGGCATAAGTAGGCAATAATAAGAAACGATCCGGTACTTGCCGGATCGTTTTCATAATACTTTATAAATTAATGATTTACAATTAGTACTCCTCCTCGTTAAAGAAGAAGTCGTCCTTGGTAGGGTAGTCGGGCCAGATGTCTTCGATCGTCTCGTAGATCTCGCCTTCTTCTTCGAGCTCTTCCAAGTTCTCAATGACCTCTTCGGGGGCGCCGGAGCGGTTTGCGTAGTCGATCAGTTCTTCTTTGGTTGCCGGCCACGGAGCATCGTCCAGGCTGCTGGCAAGTTCGAGTGTCCAATACATAGTCGTGCGTTTGTTTGTTCGCGCAAAAATAGAAATAATTTTCATATCTGATCCCCTTTGTAATAAAAAGTTATCAACAGGATTCCGGGGGATACTCGTAACTTCCGTAACTGGCCGATAGTTAGGAGTTTTTCCTGAAATGAAATATTTTTTCGCGGGGCTCCGGCGGAGCCTGGGACGAGTGTCTTCCGGCCTGTATTTCGTCCCGCGGAACGGTGGTTTTTCCCGCCATTCAGGATGCCCGTCACTTTTCCGGCCTTTCCGGAAACAATGATTTCCCGGCGTCAGGAGACAGGCCTAATTTTGCAGGAAACGAAACGACATCCGATATGGCACTCCAAAAGATCCTGAGGCTCGACAATGCCTCCCTCATCTATCCTGCGAGCCAGTCGAAGAAGTATGCTTCGCTGTTCCGCATGAGCGTGACCCTTTCCGGACCCGTGGAGACCCCTTTGCTCCAGCAGGCGCTGGAGGCCGTGGTCGACCGGATCCCCACTTTCCACTATACACTGGCCGGTGACGCTTTCTGGTGGCGGCTCCGCTACCTGGACCGGACGCCCCGGGTGCTGCCGCTCCAGCCGCTCCATGCATTCTCGCTGGCGGGCAACGGCGGGTTCCTGTTCCGCGTGTCGGCGGACGGGGCGCGCATCGTCCTGGACGTCTTCCACGTCCTGACGGACGGGAACGGGGGAATGACCTTCCTGCTGACGCTCGCCGCGGAGTATCTCCGGCTCCGGCATGGCGTCGTCCCCGCTTACGGCGGCCGGATCCTGGACCCGTCCGCGCGTCCCTGCGCGTCGGAGCTGGCGGACGCTTTCGATGCCTTCGGGGGCAAGCGTGGGACGCTGGAGCAGAACGATCCGGCCTACCATATCCGCGGGCGGATCCTGCCGCACAGGGTCCTGACGGACCTGCGCGTGCGGATCCCCGCCCGGCGGGTCTCCGAGGTCGCGAAGGCGCGCGGCTGTACGGTGACGGAGCTGCTGGCGGCGGCGATGGTCGCCGCCCTGCAGGTCGTCCATGCGGCCGACCGGCACCGCAAGCGGTCCGTGCTCAAGGTCAACGTGCCCGTGGACCTGCGCCGCATCTTCGGCGGCAGCACGCTGCGCAATTTCTCCTCCTACGTCGTGCTGGGCGTGGACGTGCGGAACGGATACCTGGACTTCGACCGCATCCTCGAGGTGGTCCGGGCCCAGAAGCAGCTTTACACGATGCCCAGCCAGCTGGAGCCCAAGGTGGCGAAGAATGTCGAACTGGAGGACAATTTCGCCATCAGCTGCATCCCCCGCGTGTTGAAGAAGCCGCTGATCGACGTCATCAACAAGCTCAAGGGCGACCGCTACTGCTCCCACACCCTGTCGAACCTGGGACGGATCGACCTGCCGGAGGCGCTGCGCCCGCACGTGCGGGACATCGACTTCGTCCTGGGCCGCCAGCGCGGCAACTCCGGGGCGTCCGCGTGCGTGGGATACGGCGACGCGCTGGTCCTGCACATGTCCCGCCGGATCGCGGAGCGGGCGTTCGAGGATGCTTTCCTGGAGCAGCTGGCGTGTATCGGGGTCCCGGTCGCGGCGGAGGAGGGGAACCTGTAGCCAGGGATAAAATTCCTGCAAAAAAGTTTTGTATTGTAACTCCCTGACTATCAAGTGTTTTTCCAGCTTGTCCGGAAGGTATCACCCAGGATTCCGCGGACCTCGCTGAGCAGGACGGTGTCCGGTCGTCCAGCGGCCCAGGCGAGGTTTGTGCGGACGTTCTCCGCGCGGGTCGTTGAGAAGAGCGTGGAGGCGATCCGGGGCTCCTGCACGGCATATTCCAGGGCCAGCCGCTCGATGGGATAGCCGGCGGCGGCGCAGTGGACGGCCGCCCGGCGGCACGCATCCTGCAAGGGCGCGGGCGCCGGGTGCCAGGCCGGGGCGCCGCGGCCCGACAGCAGGCCCATCGACAACGGGCTGGCGTTGATGACCCCGATCCCGCGGACCTCGAAGAAATCCAGGAAATCGAGCAGCTTGTCGTCGCACAGGCAGTAGTGGCAGAAGTTGAGCACGGACTCGACCGCCCCGTCCGGCACGTGTTCCACCACATACCTGAGATTCTCCAGTTGCAGGTCGGTGATGCCCACATGCCCGACCACGCCCTCCTCCCGCAGCGCCGTGAGGGCCGGCAGGGTCTCCTCGCAGACCTGCCGGAGGTCTGCGAATTCGATATCGTGGACGTTGATCAGGTCGATGCGGTCCACCCCCAGGCGCTCCATGCTCTCAAAGACACTTTCCCGGGCCCGCTTCGCGGAATAGTCCCAAGTGTTGACGCCGTCCCGGCCGTAGCGGCCGACCTTGGTAGAGAGGATGTACTTCTGTCGGGGAATCTGCCGCAGGGCCTTGCCCAGCACCTGCTCCGCCTTGAGGTGGCCATAATAGGGGGAGACGTCGATGAAGTTGATGCCGCCCTCAATGGCGGCGCACACCGCCTCGATGCCGTCCTGCTCGCGCAGCGAATGGAAGACGCCGCCGAGGCTGGAGGCCCCGAACCCCAGGGCCGAAAGACGCAGTCCGGTACGGCCTAATTCTCTGTATTCCATTGCGTAAGGATTCTGAATACATGGCCCGGCGCGGCGTCCCAGCGCTCCAGCGCGTCCTGGGCCTCTTCGGGCCTGACGATACCGGAGACGAAGCGGTCGAGCGGCGCTTCGCCGCGCCGGATGGACCGGATCACGGCTTCGAAGTCGGTGGGCGCGGCATTGCGCGAGCCCATGACGGCGAGTTCTTTCTTGACGATGAGGGCGGGGGGCAGGAGCACTTCCGACTTGGGATAACCGATGCAGACCACGCGTCCGCAGAAATCGGCGCGTTCGATGGCCAGCTGGTAGGTGGCCGGGGAGCCCACGGCTTCGATTACGACGCTGGGGGCGGGGAGCCCCTCCCAGGGCGTTCCGGTGTCGTAGGTATACGCGGCGCCCAGGTCGCGGGCCATCTGCAGCTTGCCGGCTTCGATATCGGCAGCGATGACCGTGGCGCCGCGCCGCAGGCAGCGGATCACGGCCCCGAGGCCGACCATGCCGCAGCCGATGACCAGCACGGTGTCGGTGTCGCTGACCTGGCCGCGCGCCACGGCGTGGAAGCCGACGCTCATCGGCTCGATGAGGGCGGCGTCCCGCAGGGAGATGCCCTCTGCGGGGATGACTTTCTCCCAGGGGACGACGAGAGATCCGCGCATGGCACCGTCCCGCTGTACGCCCAGGGTTTCGTTGTGCTCGCAGGCGTTGAATCGCCCTTCGCGGCAGGAGGCGCAGTGGCCGCAGTGGGTGTAGGGATTGGCCGTCACAATCTGCCCGGGGCAGAACTGGCCGGGCACGTCCGGCCCCACGGCTTCGATCGTGGCGCCGATCTCGTGGCCGGGAATGACCGCGGGTTTGGCCATGGCATTGCGGCCGCGCCAGGTATTGAGGTCGCTGCCGCAGAAGCCGACGTAGTGCATGCGGAGCAGGATTTCGCCGGGACCGGGTGCCGGACTCTCCGGCACGTCGATGACCTGTATCCTGCGGGGTTGGGGAATCTGCAAAGCTTTCATTCTGACATGTTTTTGATATACGGGAGTTCAGGCAGGTCATGGAATCCGTAGAAAGACAGGGCATTGCCTCCGAGGAAGGCCGCCTTGTCCTCCGGTGAGATCTCCGGGCTCCTGAGGATGAAATCGTAGGACATCCGGTAGGTGATCGCCGTGATCGTGCGGGGATAGTCGCTGCCCCACATCAACTTGTCCATCCCCACTTCGTCCGCTGCCTGCCGGATGGCGCGTACGGCGCCGGGGAAGGGATAGAATTCGTCGTGGTAGAGCCAGGTGATGCCGCCGCTCTCGATGCGCACGTTCTCAGCCCGGGCGAGCTGCACCTGTTCCAGCCAGTGCTCCGAGCGGGCGAGTCCGAAATGGCCGATGGCGATGCGCAGGCTCGGGCACTCCCGGATGACGGTCGCGAACTGTGCGATCTGCCAGGGGTTGTCGTCCAGGCACATCGAGAGAATAATCCCACGCCGTTCCATCTCCTTGAAAGCGGCCATCATCTCCGGGGAGTCCAGGTCGCGGTGCATCCGGTGGCCGGGAATCGACGCGGCACGCCAGCCTTCCGGGACCGTGAGGGCGCCGCGGTCGATGTCCAGCAGGGCGCAGCAGAGGAACCGGTCCGGATAACGACGCTGAACCTCAAGCAGATAAGCGTCCTGGTTGCCGTCGATGATCTCCTGGACCACGACGGCGGCGCCAACCTGGGCGTAGTCCATGTTGGAGAGGAACACCTCTGCGCTGTTGCGCCCGTCGATGAGGAAGGGCGGCAGCATCTGGCGCTCCTCGCCGAAGAAGCGGGAGCGTCCGCCCGGCAGCGCCTCAATGTGCTGCCCGTCCACGACGGCATCCTGCCGCAGCCAGAGGTGGGTGTGTGCGTCAATGATCGTCATCGGAGGGTGATCTTGAAAACGGTGATCTTCTCCTGCTGCCCGGCTGGGACCTCCAGGGTGAGCGCGTCCGGGCTCTGGCGGAAGCGGACCGCCCCGCCGCCCAGCTGCTCGACGCTCCGCACGCGGCCGGAGCGCAGGCCGAGGGCCCGGATGGCGGGCCGCTCCCCGCCGAGCGCGAAGGCATAGACCGTCTTCGGCCCTTTGCAGGTGAAGCGCCAGGCGTCACCCTCGCCGAAGGTGGACCAGGTCCGGGATCCGTAAACGGCCTCGCCGTTGACACGCAGCCAGGCACCGACGGCCCGCAGGACCGCCTGCTGGTCGTCGGGGATGGTCCCGTCGGCCTTGGGCGAGATGTTGAGACAGAGATTGCCGCCCTTGGAAATGTTCTCCACAAGACTGCGGATCACGTTCCCGCTCTTCTGCAACTGGAGACCTTCGACGTAGCCGAATTTGTGGCCGATCGGGTCATCGACCTGCCAGTAAGGCGTCTCGATCTCCTTGGGGGCACGGCTCTCGCGCTCGTAATCCTTGATCGAACCGGCAAGGTAGGCATCGCTCTTGGTCTGGATGGAGACGGATTTGCCCCACTGGGCGGCGCTGTTGTAGTAGTATTGCGCGAAGCGGAGTTTCCACGGGTCGAGGCTGCGGGAATTCACGCCGTTGTCGAAATAATACAGGTCCGGCTGGTATTTGTCCACGATCTCCTCCGCGCGGGCGAGCCACTCCTCGAGGAATGCGTCACTCTGCGGATGGGCCGGGCGGCCTTCTGCATCCTTGCCGGGCCCCATCGCGGAACCGATGGGGGAGGGCTTCTGCGGCGGACCGTACAGACCGGCATAGGCCGGATCGAAGAGGTCATGTTCTTTCGTGCCGGCAGGGTACATGAAGTCCCAGTTCTCGATGCGGTGGTTGGAAACCCCGAATTTCATCCCGCGTTCACGTACGGCCCGGGCGAGATCACCCAGCAGGTCGCGGTGCGGCCCCTTGTCCACGGCATCCCATTCGGTGAGGTCACTGTCATACATTGCGAAGCCGTCGTGGTGCTCGGCGGTCAGGATCGCATATTTCGCGCCGGCCTCTTCGAACAGGGCGGCCCAGGCGGCCGGATCGAACTTCTCCGCACGGAAGAGGGGGATGAAATCCTTGTAGCCGAAGTCCTTGGGGTTGCCCCATTTCTCGGTATGATGCTTCAGCATGCCGTTGTACATGTGCTTGGGATACCATTCGCTGCCGGCGGCAGGCACGGTGTACACGCCCCAGTGCATGAAGATGCCGAATTTGGCATCCTCGAACCATCCGGGGACCCGGTAATGCGCCGCGACGGACTCCCAGGTGGCCTCGTACGGGCCGGCGGGAGCAGCCGGAGCCTTGCCGCCGGGCAGGCTGACCGTCACGCGGGCGGGTGCTTCCTCCTCGTTGACGACTTGCGAAGACGATGGCGGCAGGACAGGCTGTCCCGCGGCCGGCGCGCCGACGGTCCGCTCCCACAGATCGGCCATACGGCGGTGGCCGGCGGCCGTGGGATGGATGCCGTCCCAGATCCACCAGGTGGGTGTGGCCCCGGCCGGCAGGCTTGCAAAAAGTTCATCGAAGGGCACCAGCGTGGCCTGGAACTCCGCCGCAAGCTCCCGCACGGCGTCGGCCATCCGGGCCACGCGGGCGGAGCGGGCGGGGAAGTCCTCGCGTGTACCGAAGCGGCCCACGGGGGCGAGGAACGGCGTGCACAGCACCAGCTTGCAGCCGGGCAGGGCTTTCTTCGTGCGGGAAAGCAAGCTGCGGTAGGCGGCTTCCCACGCCTTGACGTCCTGTTCTGCCGCAGAATCGTTGACGCCGATCAGGATCGACAGGACATCGGGCTTCAGGGCAAGCACATCGTCGTCCCAGCGGGCAGCGAGCCCCGTGAGCGTGTCGCCGCTCAGCCCGCGGTTGTGGAAGGTGAGGCCCGTTGCGGGGTATGTCGACTGCCAGTCACTTGCGACCAGCATCATGTAGCTGTGGCCATAGAGGTGATTGAGGTCCGTGAGATTGCGCTGGGCGGTGGGGATGCCCCGGCCGCCGCTGGCACCCCAGCCGCCGTCGGTGATGGAGTCGCCGGCGAAGACATAAGTCTGGGCATGGACTGTCACGGCGGCCAGCAGGGAGGCTGCCAGGAGCGAAAGCAAGAGGAAAGGGGAGCGCATGGGGAATTGTTTTTTTGCAAAAGTAGCGAAACCCCGGGCCGAAGTCCATCCACGATGTTGTCCAGATATTGCACTTTATCGACTTTTTCGTATTTTTGCATTATGTTTGGCCCAGGTGGAATCCATGCCACACCGGTGCTCCTCAATGTCGGGGAGGCCCATCACGACGGAGACTGGAATTTCCGGGACGTCTCCAGTCCTTTCACGCGGCTCCATTATATCCGCCGTGGCTGCGCCCGGATGGACCGGGGCGGGGAATGGCTGGATCTGCAGCCCGGACGGCTCTATCTGACACCGCCTTACCTGCGTCATTCCTACGCCAACGACGGACCGCTGGACCTGGTGTATCTCCATATTTATTTCAGTGGGTCGGAACCTGCCGGACTCTTCGACTGGCTGGATGTGCCGGCGGAGGTTGCCGCAGACAATGGGACGGAACCAATCTTGAGGCGCCTGCTGGAACTCAATCCGGACCGGACTTTGCCTGATTTCGATCCGCGCCGCTATGATACCGGTCCCGGCCTGGCGCAGACCCTGGCAGGCGGGGTGTCGGACAACTGGGCCGTGGCGATGGAGACCGAGGGTCTGCTGTGCCTGCTGCTGGCGCGCTTCCTCGAAGGGGCTTCTGCGCGCATCGCGCGCATGGACCAGCGGATTGCAGCAGCCGTGCACTATATTGGTGCGCACCTGGACGGGCGGATCGCCCTGGAGGACCTGGCTTCGTCTGCCGCCCTGTCTAAGGACCATTTCATCCGCCTCTTTGCACGCGAACTCAGCATCACGCCCGGGCAGTACATCATCCGCAAGAAGATCGAGGCGGCGCAGCTTCGCCTTCTCTTGCATCCGGACATGAGCGTGAAGCAGATCGCATACGGACTGGGATTCGACAACCTCCAGTATTTCAGTCGCCTGTTCTCGCATCTGACGGGTGAGAACCCGGGACGGTATCGGGCGGAACGACAACCTTAGCCGGGCAGGGGTAAATTTTTTTGAAAAATAATTTGCGGTTTCCCGAAAAGTTCCTATCTTTGCAATCCCAAAAGAAAGCAGCCTCTCTTCGAACGGTTTGATGACGCTGCGCTTGATAACATAATTGACATTATGGATTTGATTAACTTAGTGGAGCAGTCCTTCTCCCAGAACAAGGCTGCATCCTACCCGCAGTTCAAGGCCGGTGACACCATCACGGTGACCTACCGGATCAAGGAAGGCGACAAGGAGAGACTCCAGAGCTTCCGTGGCGTGGTGATTCAGATTTGCGGAGCCACCCCGTACACGAAGACCTTCACCATCCGCAAGGTCTCCAACGGTGTCGGAGTCGAGAGGATTTTCCCTTACGAGTCTCCTTCGATTGACAAGATTGAACTCAACAAGGTCGGTAAGGTCCGTCGCGCCCGCATCTTCTACCTCCGCAACCTCGCTGGTAAGAAGGCCCGCATCAAGGAAGCGAAGCGCGTGGTGAAGAACCCGGCAGAGTAATAGACCGGTCCCGCACCGGTTGGTAATGGCGCCTTAGCTCAGCTGAATAGAGCATTTGACTACGGATCAAAAGGTCGCAGGTTTGAATCCTGCAGGCGTCACGAAAACCCCGCAACATCGTTGCGGGGTTTTTTTGAAGATATGAGACCTCATCCTTTGCGGACCGCCCGCCTGTCCTGCCTGCTATGCTTCCTGCTCCTGCTGCAGGCCTGCGCCGGGGTGCACGCTCCGCGCGCCACGCGCGCAGACCGCACCCTGCTCAAGGAGCATATCTACGCAGACTACAAGCAGATGTACCGGCAGCCTGCCGGCGATGCCCTGCTGTATCCCTACATCACGCCCGGCAGCCAGGCCTATGACAGCGTGCTGTGGGACTGGGACTCCTGGCTGTCGGACGTGGCCCTGCGCCAGATCCTCGCCGACATCGGCACGGATGCGGACCGCGAGGAGGCCCTGGTCTACGAGCGGGGCTGCATCCTCAACTACCTGGCCTATACCTCCGAGGAGGACGGATACATGCCCATGGTGGTGGACGGCAAGTCGGACCCGGCGCGCATGCGCCCGGCGGACATCTATGCCACCAATATGCACAAACCCTGCATCGCGCAGCACGCGGCCCTGCTCGTCCGCGAGTCCGGCGGCGATGCGCAGTGGCTGCGGGAGGGATTCCCGCGGATGCGGGCGTTCCTGCGCAACTACCGGGAGCATCACCGGCATGTCCCGACGGGCCTGTTCTACTGGCAGGACGACCTCGCCATCGGCGTGGACAATGACCCCGCCACCTTCTTCCGGCCCAAGGGGAGTTCTGCCTCGATCTATCTCAATTGCCTGATGTACAAGGAGCTGCGGGCCATGGCCTACCTGTCCGGCCGGCTGGATCTGCCGGACGCTGCTGCGCAGTATACCGCGCAGGCGCAGGAACTGCTGGAAGCCATCCGACGCTATTGCTGGGACGAGAAGGACGGGATGTACTATTCCGTGGACATCAACCTGCTCCCGTATACGGGCGAGCCCCAGACCATCTTCGGCACCAGCATGGTGCTCCACGAAGGTGCCCCGCGCGACTATCCGTGCCTGATCCAGCGCCTGGGCAGCTGGGACGGATTCATGGCGCTCTGGGCGGGTGTCGCCACCCCCGAACAGGCGCGGCGGATGGTCCGGGAGAACCTGCTGGACACCCGCACCTGGTGCGCCGCCTACGGCGTCCGCACCCTCTCCCGCCTGGAGCCGATGTACAACCTCCGGCCCACCCACAATCCCTCCAACTGGCAGGGGCCGGTCTGGGGGATCTCCAACTACATGGTCTGGCGCGGCCTCGTGGACTACGGGATGGTCCGGGAAGCCCGGGAGCTTGCCGCCAAGACCGTGGCCCTCTTCGGCCGCGACCTCAGGCAGGAGGGAGCGCTGCACGAATACTACGACCCCGACACGGGGGCGCCGATCATCAACAAAGGGTTCCAGAACTGGAACTACCTGGTGCTCAATATGATCGCCTGGCTCGAAGGCCGCCCCGTCATCCAGGAATTCAATTAAACACAAACAGATATGCGCAACATTCTCCTCGCCATCGATCTCCAGAAGGATTTCATCTACGGGACCCTCACCGTCCCCGGCGCCACGGCCGTGCTGCCGGCCATCAACGCGGTCAAGGACCGCTTCGACCTCGTCTATTTCACCCTCGACTGGCACCCGGTCGACCATTGCTCCTTCCGCGAGCAGGGTGGCCCCTGGCCCGTGCACTGCGTGCACCACACCGAAGGTGCCGCCCTCGATCCCAGCGTGCTCGCCGGGCTTCCCGAAGAGAAGATGCGCTTCATCCTCAAGGGCCGCGTCCAGGCGCCGGAGGAGTACGGCGCCTTCGTCGGCTTCGACCCGGAGGACCAGGACCTCTTCGAGCCGGGCGACGAGGTGGTGATCTGCGGCATCGCCGCCGAGTACTGCGTGCTCGAGTCCCTGAAGAACCTCTACGCGATCAGCCGCAAGGTCGGTTTCACGGTCAAGGTCTATCTCGAGGGCACGGCCCGGTTCGACAGCTACGATACCGTCCTCGCCTTCATGGCGGAGAACGGGATCTCCGAGTACCGCAAATAGGCTTTTGACATTCTGTCAATGGCAAGTGATTTGCTTCCCCAAGAGGCAAATAACAAGAGAATTATGTCAGACAAGAAAGATATGAAGCAGGAACCGCAGGCGCAAGAGCCTGTGGAGCAGACCCCCCAGGCCGAAGAGCCCCGCAAGAAGCAGAAGAAGGAAGAGCGCAAGGAAGAAGCCCTGCGCAAGGAGATCGCCGAGCTGACTGACAATTTGGCGAAGGAGAAGGAGCAGGTGGCGCGCGAGAAAGAGAGCTACCTGCGGCTGATGGCGGAGTTCGAGACCTTCCGCCGCCGCAGCGCCGAGGACCGGCTCAACCTGATCGCCACCGCATCGGCCAAGACCATCGAGGGACTCCTCCCGGTCCTGGACGACTGCGAGCGTGCCCTGGAGATGCTGTCCCAGTCGTCGGACGAGGCGGCCAAGGAGGGCACGACGCTGATTTACAACAAATTGATGGACTACCTCAAGACCCAGGGCCTGGCCCGGATCGAGGCCAAGGGAGCCGCGTTCGACACCGACTTCCATGAGGCTGTGACCCAGTTCCCCGCGCCGAGCGAGGACCTCAAGGGCAAGGTGATCGACGTGGTCCAGACCGGCTATACCCTGGGCGGCAAGGTCCTGCGGTATGCCAAAGTAGTGGTGGGAGCATAAGCCTATGGCCGAAAAGAGAGATTACTACGAGGTCCTGGGGCTCCAGAAAGGAGCCTCGGCCGATGATATCAAGTCCGCCTACCGCAAGGCGGCCCTCAAATGGCACCCGGACCGCTGGGTCAGCGGCACGGATGCAGAAAAGAAGACGGCTGAGGAGAAGTTCAAGGAAGCCTCCGAAGCCTATTCCGTGCTGAGCGACCCGGACAAGCGGGCGAAGTACGACCAGTTCGGCTTCGCCGGCGTGGACGGTGCGGCCGGCCAGGACTGGAGCCAGGGATTCGGCAACCTCAACGACATCCTCAACAACCTCTTCGGAGGCGCGTTCGGGGGTGCGTTCGGCGGTTTCGAGGGATTCGGCGGTTTCGGCGGGTTCGGCGGCCAGCAGGGGCCCCGCACCCAGCGCGGCCGCGACATCCGCACCCGCGTCAAGGTGACGCTGGAGGAGATCGCAAACGGCTGCGAGAAGGAAGTGACGATCGAGCGCAACCGCCCCTGCCCGGACTGCGGCGGCCGCGGTGCCAAGAACGCCTCCGACATCAAGACCTGCCCGACCTGCAAGGGCTCCGGCCAGGTCCAGCACGTGACCAATACGCTCTTCGGCCGGACGATGACCACGTCCGTCTGTCCGCAGTGCGGCGGTACCGGCAAGACGGTCACCAACCCCTGCGGCAAGTGCAAGGGCACGGGACTCGTCCGCCAGAAGGAGACCGTCAAGGTCCGTATCCCGGCGGGTGTGGAGGACGGCATGCAGCTCACGCTGCGCGGCGAGGGCCACGCCGCCCCGCAGAACGGGGTCAACGGCGACCTCCTCGTCATCGTGGAGGAGCAGCCGCATCCCCAGCTCAAGCGCGACGGCAACAACCTTTTCTATACGCGTGTGATCAGCGTGGCCGACGCGATGCTCGGCTGCGAGATCCAGGTCCCGGGCCTGGACGGACCACAGCGGATCAAGCTCGAGCCGGGCACGCAGTCCGGCACGGTCCAGCGCCTGCGCGGCAAGGGTCTCCCTTCCGTCAACAGCTACGGGCTGTCCGGCGGCCGCGGCGACCTCTACGTCAAGATCCTGGTCTGGATCCCGCGCAAGCTGAGCCGCAGCGAACGCGAGGCGGTCGAGAAGATGCGCGACTCCGTGCGTCCCGATCCCAACCGGGACGACAGGGCCCTCTTCGAGAAGGAGAGCCAGTACTTCTAGCGGAAGAATTTGTCGATTTCCTTGATGGTCTCAGGGAGCGCGAAGATGGCGACGCGGTCATAGGGCTCTATGACGGTGTCGCCAACTGCGATAAAGGCCTCGCTGCCGCGGATCACGCCGCCGATGATGGCGTTGCGCGGGAAGTCGATGTCCTTGATCGGGCCGGCCGTGATGGCGGCGCCGGGGGCGACGGTGTATTCGATGACCTCGGCGTTGGTACCGGTCATGTAGCGCACGATGCGGGCCTTGCCGGACAAGGTGAACTTGAAGATGCGCCCGGCGGTGATGAGTTTCTTGTTGATGACGTTGTCCACGCCCATCTCCTCGGCGATGTGGATGTACTCGATGTTCTCGACCTCGGCGATCGTTCGCGAGACGCCGAACTTCTTGGCGACCACGCAGGACAGGACGTTGCTCTCGTCGTTGCCCGTCAGGGCCACGAAGGCGTCGTAGTCCTGGATGCCCTCCTCGAAGAGGAAGTCGGAGTTGCGCCCGTCGCCGTTGACGATGCTGATGGATTCGGGGAGCTGCTCGGAGAGTTCGACGCAGCGGTTCTTGTCCCCCTCGATCAGCTTGACCTGCACGCCGGCATGGTCCAGGCTCTTGGCGAGCATCTCTCCGATCGGGCCGCCGCCCAGGATGAACACCTTGTCGATGGAGATGTTGGTCTTGCCGAAATGCCGGTAGAGAGCCTCCACGCCTTCGCGCGTCGTGATCGTGAAGACCAGGTCGCCGTAGATGAACTTGGTGTCCAGGCGCGGGATGATGGTCTGCTCGTCGCGGGAGATCGCGATCACGCGGAACTGCCGCAGCTCCTCGGCCGTGGTGTCCTTGATGAATTCGAGCAGCTTGAGGTCCAGGATGGGGGAGTCTTCCGTGAGCTTGAAGACGGCGATCTGCAGGCGGCCGCGGGCGAAGTCCATCGTCTCCGCCGTCGAGTTGTGCTTGAGGAAAGCCACGATTTCGTCGGCGGCGCTCTTCTCGGGATAGAACATCAGCTCGATGCCCAATTCCTTGAACAGCAGCCGGTTCTCGGCGTTCAGGTAGTCTTCGTCATTGATGCGGGCGATCACCTTGGCGGCGCCGACCTGCTTGGCGAGCAGGGCACCGACGATGTTGACCTCCTGCGTCGCGTAGGGGTAGACGGCGATGAACAGGTCGGCCTTGCCCACGCCGGCGTCCCGCAGGACCTGGATGGACGAGGGGTTGCCGAGGACCGTCTCGACGTCGGCGTAGGCGGTCAGGGCTTCTATGCGCTCGCTGTCGTCGTCGATCACCGTGACTTCATTCGCCTCGGCGCGCAGCATCTTCGCAAGGTGGGAACCGACCTCGCCGGCCCCTTCAATAACGATCTTCATAACGTCTCAAGTATTTAAATATCCCGTCCCCGCGCAGGATGGCCTGCAGCAGGATCCGGATGCCGGTGACGCCCTTGGGCGCCGCTCCCGGGGCCGTATCCGTGCGGACGGGGGCCTGCCGCCGCAGCGTCCGGTACTCGCGGTGCGCGTCCCGGACCGCCTGCGCGCAGGCGGGCTTTCCCGATAGCAAATATACAATTGCCGCGCAAGAATCCAAAATCCTGCGCAGGCGGATGCGTCGGCGGGCGCGCCGGGGCCCGACCGTCGCGGGGAGGTTGTTCTCCAGCAGGAGCAGCCCGTTGCGGAAATTGAGCTTCAGCTTGAAAGGGGAGGACGGGGCGAGCGTGCCGCCGCCGAGGTGCCAGACGCAGCTCGCGGGCACCACGCCCACGCGCCATCCGGCGAGCTGGGCCCGCCAGCACCAGTCGATCTCTTCCATGTGGGCGAAGAAGCGCTCGTCCAGCCCGCCGACGCTGCGCCAGCAGGCGGCGCGGACCAGCAGGCAGGCGCCGGACACCCACAGGACGTCGGCCGGGCGGTCGTATTGCCCCGTGTCCGGCTCGGTGCGGGAGAGCACGCGTCCGCGGCAGAAGGGGAACCCGTAGCGGTCCAGCAGCCCGCCGGCGGCGCCGGCGTACTCGAACCGGTCCGTGCGCCGGAACGCCGCGCCGTCACGCTCGAGCGCGTGCAGTTTGGGCCCGCAGGCCGCGTAGTCCGGATGGGCGTCCATCCAGCCGACGAGCGGCTTGAGCCAGCCGGGCTGCACCTCGATGTCGGAGTTCAGCAGGACGAGGTATTCCGGAGCGTCCGGGCCGTCGAGCAACTGCGCGAAGGCCCGGTTGTAACCGCCCGTGAAGCCGTAGTTCTGCTCCAGCAGGATCGTCCGGACCAGCGGGAACCGCTCCGCGAGCAGCTCGCGCGAGCCGTCGCCGCTGGCGTTGTCCGCGACCACCACGCCGGCGTCCAGCCCGCGCAGGCTGTCGAGCAGCGGGGGCAGGAAGCGGTCCAGGTAGTCCCGGGTGTTCCAGTTGAGGATGACGACGGCGGTACGCATGGGGCTACAGTTTACCGGGGACGATGATATGGTGGTTGCCGATCGGTGTCTGCAGGAAATAATCCGCGGCGCCGGGCGCCTCCACGACCACCTGCGTGCGGCAGAGCCGGTCGGCATAGGTGTTGGCCGTGAGGTGCGCGGGCTGGCAGAACATCCTCCGGCAATCCGGGGACAGCTTGAACAGGGTCACGGGTCCTTCGGGCAGTTCGCCGTGGATGGCGACGCCGATGCCGGACTCGAAGTGCGTGTCATAACAGTAGTCGCGCACGATGCTGAGCGGCACCGTGCAGTGCGCGAAGAGCAGCCGGTCCCCGTCGATGCGGGAGAGGTTGGCCTGGAACGAGGCCTTGCCGGTGCGCGCCTGCGCCACGGCCATGGACAGCATGGCGGGGATGTCTCCCTCGCAGGTCGCCGTGATGCCCTCGGCGTTGAGCATCGCCAGGGCCATACAGCCCGTGTTGTGCAGGGCCGTCAGAAGGTCGAAGCAGCGCAGCGTGAGGCCGTCCAGGCGGTAGCGGCGCACCAGGCTCCGGAGGGCGCCGTAGATGTCCAGCGCGCCCTGCCAGTCGGCCGCGTCGATCTTGCGGCCGTATTTCGGGACGTTCAGCGGCTTTAGTGAGGTTGCTGGATCCGGGGCGTTTTCGTGGCCGGCCTGCCGGACTTCTTCGACCAGTTCGCCGATGGGAATGTCGACGAGCTCCGCGCCCAGTCGGTCCCGGACGACGGAAGGGTCCACCCCGCTGGAGATCAGCCAGTCGGACGGCAGTCCGACGACGCCGTAGCGCTTGCCGGCGAGGATTCGCCCGAAGGTGTACGGCCGGATCAGCGTCCCGGCGTCGGAGTTGACGGGCGCGTCGGGATCCGCGTGGGACCGGGCGGAGACGCCCGCTCCGCGGAGCCGCTCCGCGATCTCCTCCGCGCGGCCGTGCAGGATCTCCCCGTCGATGCCGCGCTGGCGCAGCCACGACAGGATCTCCATCGAAGCGGCGAGCGAATTGCTGAGCCCGGAGGTCAGTAACCGTACCGGTTGCTTACCTTTTGTGAGGAGCGGGGCGACCTTCTCCAGGAACAACCCTTCCGTGCCGCCCGTGCGGACGTAGATCAACTCCGGGGCATCCGTCTGTCCGTAGGTGCTGAAATCTTCTCCCCGGCACGCGAACGGGACGCCGAGCGCCGCCTCGATGCCCTGGATGAAGGGCTCCCGGGCGGCGTCGGACGCCATTTCCGTGTGCAGTCCGGAGGTGAGGGTGTAAAGGACCGGCCGCTTATCCATGGGATCAGTCTTTGTGGCAGCAGCCCTCGCCGTTGCCCTTGCCGCAGCATTCGCCGTCCTTGTGGCCTTCGCCGTGGCAGCATTCGCCATCGCCCTTGCCTTCCTTGTGGCAGCCGCCCTTGCCGTGGCAGCACTCATGCTCCTCCGGCGGGAGATACTCGCCGTGCAGGCCTTCGGTCAGTTCCTTGTCGGTCGCGCCGCGGACGCTCTCCACCTTGCCGGTGAAATGCAGGGTCTTGCCGGCCATCGGGTGGTTGAAGTCCATGGTGACGGCCATCTCCGTGACCTCGGCCACGGTCCCCTGGACCACCTGTCCGGCCTGGTTGAGCATCGGGATGACGCGGCCCACGACGAGCAGGTCCTCGCGGACCTTGCCGTCGATGGCGAAAGCCGTCTTGGGCAGGTCGATCTTGTAGCTGGGATCGTATTTGCCGTAGCCGTCTTCAGGGCTCAGGACGAAGTCGAAGCCGTCGCCCGGCTCCTTGCCGTCAAGGGCTGCCTCGAACTTGGGCAGCAGCATGCCGGTGCCGTGGATGTACTCCAGGGGCTGTCCGGGGGCGGACTGGTCCGCAATCTTGCCTTCGACTTCCAGCGCGTAGCTCACGGCCACAACTTTGTTGTTCTCTACTTTCATGTTTTCTGTTTTATGTAATAATTTGTTTCTCAATCATTTGCGGAATCATACCGGGTCGAAACCGTGACGGTATGTTCCGTTAACCATTTGCGGGATAAGCGCTTACGCAAAACGCTATCCGCTGAAGTCCACCTCCGCGAAGGCCAGGGTCGGTACGAGCTTGGTCTGGCAGGGGCGCGCGTCGTCGCCGGCGGCGACCAGGCGCGACCACAGCTCCAGGAAGTTGCCCGTCATCAGCATGCCGCTGACGGGCCGCACGATCCGCCCTTCCTCGAAGAGGTAGCCTTCGATCCCGTAGGAGAAGTCTCCCGTGACCGGGTTGCTGTTGCCTCCGTTGAAGTCCGTGACGAGGATGCCGCTGCCGCAGCGGCGCAGGATCGCATCGCGGTCCAGTCCGGCCTCGGGCCAGGGGAGGACCTTCGGCCGGGTGGCGTCCTCGATGGTCGGGGCCATGCCCATCTTGTGGGCCATGTAGGTGTTGATGAAATACTCCCGGACGACGCCCCGTTCGATGATGGGGGCTTCGGCGGTGGCGACGCCTTCGGAGTCAAAGTACTTCGAGCAGGTCTGTCCCGGGATGCGGGGTACGTCCAGGATGGTGAGGCCTTCCGGGAAGCGTTGCTGACCGAGGCTATCCATCAGGAAGGAATTGTTCTGCTGGATGCTGTACCCGCTCAGGGCGCGCAGCAGGGGAGAGACCATCTTGGAGGCCATCTCGGCGTCGATGACCGCCGTGTAGCGGCCGCTGGGCGCGGGCTCGGAGCCGATCTGCGCCACGGCGCGCGCGAGCGCCGCCCGTCCGCAGGCCGCGGCGTCCAGTTCGGATCGGTGGGACGAGGCCTCCCACCAGTAGCCGCTGTATTTCTCGCCGTCGCTCTCGACCGTGATCTCCACACCGTAGTCGAAGGAGGTCTCGCTGTGCGCGCAGCACAGCCCGTTCGTGTCCATCACCACGGTCTCGTAGATGCTGTCCGAATATTCTCCTTCCTCGGAAATAATCTGATAATCTGTATTTTCGGTCTTCGCCTGCGCAGTGGAGACGGCAGCAGCCTCTCCAGGCGGCTGGCTACCGCGGAACGAAGCGGCGAAGACCGAGGCGTCCAGCGCGACCTGCTGGCGGTCGGCGGGGGTCAGGGTATCGCGGGACGGGTCGACCAGGCCGAGCTCGTCGCCGGTCACGGCGTCCCGGCAGCAACGCGCGGGATCCGGCAGGTCCCGGCAGGGATCCCCGGCCACCATGCGCGTAGCCGCCACGGCGCGGCGGATAAACCCTTCCAGCGCCGTACGTTCCAGCTTGTTGGTCGAATAGCTGCCGAAGCGCCCGTCCACGAACAAGGCCAGCGAGAGCGACCGGTCGGCGCAATGCGTCACCCGGTCCACCTCGCCGTCCAGCGTGGCCACCAGGTCCTCCTCGCTCTTCGACAGCGTCGCCCGCGCTTTCTGCGCGCCAGCCTGCCGTGCAAGCGCCAGCGCCTCGCGGACAAATTGCAGTTCTTTCTCAGTGATCATCCTACTCTCCTCCTACCGTTAAGTTGCCGATCAGCACGGACGGGATGCCGCACGACACGGCCACGCTCTGCTCCTTGCCGCAGGTCCACGTGCCCTCGTCCACCTTGAGGTCCCCGGCCACGGCCTGGATGTCGGCCAGCGCCTGCGGTCCGTTGCCGATGATGTTGATGTCCTTGACGGGCATCGTGAGCCGCCCGTTCTCGATGAGGAATCCGCTCTTGACGAAGAACGTGAAATCCCCCTCGCCGATCTTGACCTGCCCGTTGGCGAACTGGTCGACGTAGATGCCCTTGCGGACGGACGCCACCAGGTCCTCGCAGGTCCCGTCGGGACCGCTCTCCATGTAGGTGGCCCGCATCCGCGGGATGGGATTGTAGCGGAAAGACTCGCGCCGGCCGTTGCCGGTCGGAGCCACGCCGTAGAAGCCGGCGCTGATCCGGTCGTGCAGGTACGAGGTCAGGATGCCGTCGGTGACCATGTAGGTCTTCTGTCCGGGCACGCCTTCGTCGTCGACGTTGATCGCTCCCCGGCTGGCGGGCAGGGTGCCGTCGTCGAGGATGTTGATGCCCGGACGGCAGATGCGCTGTCCCATCCGGTCGCTGAAGATGGATTGCCCTTTGCGGTTGAAGTCCGCTTCGAAGGCATGTCCCATCGCTTCGTGGAGCAGGATGCCGGAAGCGCCGGCGCCCATCACCACGGGCATCTGCCCGCCTTTGGGGCGCCGCGCCTCGAAGCGGGCGTCCATGCCCGCTACCGCGCGGCTCACAAGGTCCTCGAGGACCTCGTCGCTGATCATCTCGGCACCCATCCGCAGGCTCCGGGAGACGGTGTTGTTCTCCGTGCGGTCGCCCTGGCGGAAGATGACCTGTACGGACAGGCTGCCCAGGGGCCGGTGGTCTGCGGTCAGCTCGCCGAGCGAGTTGTACATCATGATGTCGCTGACCGAGTACGACAGGATCGCCACGACCTTCAGCACGCGGCTGTCCCGGGCCCGGATCCCGCTCTCGATCCGCTGCAGGAACGGCACGAACGCCGCGATCTCCGCATCCTCCCAGGCAAGTCGCTCCGGGTAGTAATTCCTGGAGGCAATCCCTGGCGCAGCGGAATCGGCAGTCGGGTCTGCAGACCGTGGCCACCCTCGGCCTCGTAAGAGGGAGGGGCCCGAAGCCGAAGGCTGTGGGAGGGGTCCGGCGGAGCCGGACGTCTGCAGACCCGAGCTGCCGTGGAGCGGAGCAGGGATTGCTAAAGCACCTGCAATCGACCCGGCAGCACGCGCTGCGGATTTCAGGGAAGGGAAGTCCGTCGACTCCGCGTAGGCGTAGCCCGTCTTCTCCCCCTTGAGGACCCGGATCCCGCAACCGAAATCCACGTGGTATCCCCCCGACCCGACCACGCCGTCGCGCAGCAGCAGGTCATGGTAGGATGTGTCCTCGAAATACAGGTCGCACCAGTCGCCGCCGTCCCGCAGCCCCTCGGCCACGAGTGCGCGCAACTGCTCTTCGGTCACGCCGAAACGCTCACAATTGTTCATCAGGATGTGCAATGTTCCAAATCACCCGGTACTTCTCGCTGTCCTTGATATAACGCAACTGCTTCGTGCCCTCGGCCACCACCGCGAAGGGGGGCTTCGAGTTGTCGGCCAGGATCCAGCGGTCGATCACCGGGATATAAGTGTCAAAAAAATACTGCAGCCCCATCACGTACCTGCGCCGTACCACCGGGTCGGGGATGTTGTGCCCGCCCGCCAGCACGCGGTCGTGCACGCGCTGGATAGCCAGTTCCGGCGAATTCAGCCAGAAATACAGCACCGTGGCTTCATATCCGAGCTCCTGCGCCTGGCGGACGATCTTGATCAGCGACCGGGTCGCCAGGGTGGTCTCGATGGCGAAGTCGGCACGCCGCTCCAGCAGGTAGTTGATCTTCATCAGCATGTACCGGCTGGCCGTGACCGAAGCCGCCGACGGATCGAACGGCGACAGGCTCTTGGCGAACTCGTCCGAGTTCACGAACTCCCTGCAATTCAACAAATCCGGCAAGAGGGTGTATGACGCCGTGGTCTTGCCGGATCCGTTGCAGCCCGATATGATGTAGAGCTTGGGCAAATGCTACTTCTCGGGGATATTCTCCAGGATGGCCTTCAGCAGGTCCCAGGTCCGCTGGACGGACGGGATGTGGCAGCGCTCATCCGGGGAGTGGGGATACAGGATGGTCGGGCCGATGGAGACCATCTCCCAGTTCGGGTACTTGGCACCGAGCAGGGCGCACTCCAGGCCGCCGTGGGTGGCCATGACGTTCATCGGATCGCCGTACATCTTGATGTGCAGGTCGTTGATGAGCTTGTTGATGGGCGTGTCCGGTTTGGGCGTCCAGCCCGGGTAGCCGCCGAAGAACTTGATCTTGGCGCCGGCGAACTCGAAGATGTACTTCACCCGGAGGGCCAGGTCGTTCTTGGAGGTGTTGAGGGCGCTGCGGAGCAGGGAGGCGACCGTCAGGTGGCCGCGGCGGCAGCGCACGACGGCGAGGTTGATGGACGTCTCGGTGAGGCCGGCCATGGTCTGGCTCATGCGGATGACGTTGGACGGGCAGGCGGCGATGGCCTTGCAGGCGTTCAGCATCACGGCGCTGTCGATGTAGCGGACAGGTTTGTTGACCCGGGTGACGATGCACTCCATGCCCGGATCGCTCTGCAGGTAGCGCTCCTTGGCGACCTTGAAGATCTGGGTGATGTAGCGGACCGCCTTGACTTCGTTCTCCTTCGGGATGGCCACGATGGCGTCGGCCTCGAACGGGATGGCGTTGCGCAGGCTGCCGCCGTTGAAATCGGCCACCTTGGCGCCGTAGCGCTCGAGCAGCGGGATGAGGGCGCGGACCATGACCTTGTTGGCGTTGGCGCGGTACAGGGAGATGTCCATGCCGGAATGACCGCCGGAGAGGCCCTTGACCTCGATCTTGTAGCCGACGTGGGCACGCGGGGTCGGATAGGACTTGTACTTGAAGTCCGCGACGGCGTCCAGGCCGCCGGCGCAGCCGATGCAGAGCTCCTTCTCGTCCTCGGAGTCGAGGTTGAGCAGGATGTCGCCCTTGAGGATGCCCGGCTTGAGGGCATCGGCGCCGGACATGCCGGTCTCCTCGTCATAGGTCACGAGCACCTCGATGGGGCCGTGCTTGACGCTCTTGTCCTCGGCCACGGCCATCGCCAGGGCGACGCCCATGCCGTTGTCGGCACCCAGCGTGGTGCCCTTGGCCTTGACCCATTCGCCGTCCACGACGGTCTCGATCGGGTCCTTGAGGAAGTCGTGCACGGTATCCGCCGTCTTCTGGGGCACCATGTCCATGTGGCCCTGGAGGACGACGCCCTTGCGGTTCTCGTAGCCCGGGGTGGCGGGCACGCGCATGATGACGTTGCCGGTCTCGTCGGCGAAAGCCTCGACCTGGTGCTCCTTGGCCCAGTCGAGGAGGTACTGCCGCACGATCTCCTCATGCTTCGAGGGGCGCGGGCAGCGGGTCAGTCCGTAGAAATTGTTCCAGACGACAGCTGGCTGTAAATCTTTGATGGTCATAGCGATATGTTTTTAGTGTTAATTCCTTGCAAAGCGCTGGTGGGTCCAGAGGTAGTTGCCGGGCTGCTCCCGGATGTCCTTCTCCAGCAGCGTGTAATAAGTCTGCATGATTTCTTGCACGCTCATCTTGGAGGCGTCCTCGCAGATGGGCGTGTAGCGCATCAGGTAGTGTCCCTGGCGGTCGGGGCGCATGGTGAGGTAGGCGACCGACAGGCCGAGCTTGCGCGCCAGGGCGGCGGCGCCGGTCATGGTCTGCACGCGCTGGCCCATGAAGTCCACCTCGATGTTGCCGGGGGAGTCGAAATAGGGGCGCTGGTCGGTGTTGAGGTTGTAGACCTTCTTCTCGCCGCGGTGGGCGTAGGCGTAGCGGATGATGTCCCGGGACTCGATGTAGCCCGGGAAGTTCTTCCGGTCCTTGAGCGGGGCGAAGCGGTTGTCCCGCAGGATGTCGTCCCACATCTTGTCGGTCTGCTCGAGGTAGACGACGCAGTAGTTCTGCTCCGTGAAGGGGAGCGGGGTGTCGGTGTAGTTGTAGGAGGAGATGCCACCGTAGAGTTCCCAGTTGCCGCAGTGCGAGTACATGACGACCATGCTCGGCGCCACCTCGAACAGGTGGGCGGCCACCTCGGGATTCTCCACCTCCACGAGGCGCTGGCGGTGCAGGCGCTCCGCATTGCGGCAGCCGCCGAACCAGACGGCCTCGGCCACCAGGTCGCCGAAGTGGCGGTAGAAGTCCTTGCGGATGGGCTTGAGGTCCCAGACATTCTTGTCCGGGAAGCACTTGGTCAGGTTGTGGATCACCACGTCGCGGCGGTAGTGGAACACGTCCTCCGCAAGCCAGGCGACCACGCGTCCAAGCGCATAGTGGACGCGCAGCGGCAGCAGCCCCAGCAGCCGGAGCAGAGCCTTTATCAACCAAGTACCGATCTTGCGCATTTATGCAAATATAACAATTCTTCCTGACACGGTCAAAGGGACGACAGGATGCCGGCGATGGCGCTGAGGATGACCATCGCGGCAAGCAGTCCGGACCAGGCCTGCGTGGTGGTCCGCGAGTCGGGCCAGCGCAGGCGGTTCAGGACCAGCAGGGCCAGGGTGAAGCCGGCGCCGATCCACAGTCCGGCGCAGCTGCGCAGCCCGCCCGTGGCGAAGACGGCGGCGAAGACGCCGGCCGGCAGGAAGCACACGGCATAGGAGATGAGGTTGCGGTGGAGTGACGGCATCCAGAGCAGGAACTGGAACAGCGTCAGCCCGGCGGCAACCGCCAGCGCGGCGGCCCAGTGGTGTGCGAACTTGAAGTTAAAATACAGGAATATCCCGGTGAAGAACACCAGGGATATTCCTGCGGCACAGTATTTCTGGATGCGTGTCATTACTCAGCGGTAGCCGCCTCGAGCTTCTTGAGGAAGGAGAACATCACGAGGCCGGAGATGACGCACAGCGACATGAGGACCACCCAGTTGACCCAAAGCGGGACGTGGGCCCAGAGGCTGGACGGCACGGAGGCCAGATAGTTGCCGATGGCGGTGGCGGCGAACCAGCAGCCCATCATGAGGCCCTTGTACTTGGGCGGGGCGACCTTGGACACGAAGGAGATACCCATCGGGCTGAGCAGCAGTTCGGCGAAGGTCAGGACCAGGTAGGTGCTGATGAGGTAGGTCGGGACCACCGGGTCCGGGGAGACGCCGCCGACGGCCGTGAGCTCCGAAGGAGCGGGCTGGCCCTTGGAGGCGGCGAGCATGATGAGGTAGCCCAGCGCGGCGACGAACATGCCCAGGCCGATCTTCTTGGGGGCGGAAGGCTCCTTGCCCTTGTTGGCAAGGGCTCCGAAGAGGGCCATCGAGACGGGCGTCAGGGCCACGACGAAGAACGGATTGAACTGCTGGAACTGCTGGGGCAGGATGTTCAGGGTCGGAGCCATGCCGGAATAGATCCAGTATGCGCCGCCCCACAGGGCGAGGGTCGCTGCGGCGCAGATGACCTTGGACCGGGACGATTCGGACTGGAAGATGCCGAAGAGGGTGTAGACCGAAACGGCGATCAGGAACAGGGGCCAGATGCTGAATCCGATGCGGAGCGGACCCGAGACGGTGGTCTGGGTGTAGTCACGCGCGAAGTAGGTCAGGGACAATCCGTTCTGGTGGAAAGCCATCCAGAAGAAGATTACCACGGCGAACACGAAGCAGAGGGCCACGATGCGGTCCTTGGTCTGCTTCGGGGTGAGCTCGACGGCCTGATCGCTGGCCGCAGCGGCCTGCTTGGCGTTGACGTCCGTATGCTTGAACCAGGAGCGGAAACCGAAATAGATGGCCATGGAGAAGATCAGCGACACGCAGGCGACGGCGAAGCCGAGGTTGTAGGCGGTGGCCAGGTGGTTGACATAGTAGTGGCTGAAGTCGGTCAGGCTCATCGCGGTCACGTCGGCGCCGGGCATGGCGGCCTGCAGGTCCTGCAGCAGGGACGGATCCTGGAGCGTGCCGTTGATGCACTGGTGCGCCAGGGCGGGGATGTCGGCCTTGTAGATCAGGCCGGACTTGGCCAGGTGGCTGTTGGTCAGGGCCGTGGCGGCCGTCGGAGCGAACATGGCGCCGATGTTGATGGCCATGTAGAAGAGGCTGAATCCGGAATCGCGCTTGGCGGCATACTTCGGGTCGTCATAGAGATTGCCGGTCATCACCTGGAGGTTGCCCTTGAACAGACCCGTGCCGACGGCGATGAGCAGCAGGGCGCAGATCATCAGGGCGAGCGCCAGCCCGCGGTTGGCGAAGGCATCCGTGGGGATCGCGAGGAGAAGATAGCCGAGGAACATGACGGATACGCCGGTGACGACACACTTGCCGAATCCGATCTTGTCGGCAAGCCATCCGCCGAGGACCGGCATGAAATAGACGGCAGCCAGGAAAATGGCGTAGAACTGGCCGGCCGCAGCAGCCGTGAAGCCGAACTTCGCCTGCAGGAACAGGAGGAAGATGGCCAGCATGGTGTAGTAGCCGAAGCGTTCGCCGGTGTTGGCGAGAGCAAGGGCGAAGAGCCCCTTGGGTTGTCCTTTGAACATATCTAGCTTAAATTGGTTTTACACACATCAGACAAAGATAATAAAAAATGTATACAAAAGAAACCGGCCCCGTCGGGGACCGGTTTCTTTATCGCTTGTCATTCGCCGGCTTGACCGGCGAAACTCTTACTCAGCGGCGGGAGCTTCGTTCTCCACGAGCACCTTCACGTTGGCGAAGACGCCCTTGTAGCACTTCACCTTGGCCTCGTACTCGCCGAGTTCCTTGATCTCGGGGACGGTGACGTTCTTCTTGTCGACCTCGACGCCGGCGGCGGTGAGGGCCTCGGCCACCTGGGCGGCGGTCACGGCACCGTAGAGCTTGCCGCTCTCGCCGACCTTGGCGGAGAGCTTCACGACCACGGCCTCGATCTTGGCGGCGGCAGCCTGAGCATCAGCGACCAGCTTGGCCTCCTTGTGGGCGCGCTGGCGGAGGGTCTCGGCGTGCTGCTTGAGCGCGGACGGGGTGCCGACGGAAGCGAATCCCTGCGGGACGAGATAATTGAGCGCGTAACCGGTCTTGACTTCTACCACATCTCCGGCCTCGCCGAGATTGGCAACTTCTTTCTTGAGGATGATCTTCATAACGCTTCAATTATTTGAGGAGGTCAGTGACATACGGGAGAAGGGCGAGGGAGCGGGCACGCTTCACGGCCTGGGCCACCTTGCGCTGGAACTTGAGGGAAGTACCCGTGATGCGGCGGGGAAGGATCTTGCCCTGCTCGTTGAGGAACTTCTTGAGGAACTCAGGGTCCTTGTAATCGACATACTTGATACCGGCCTTCTTGAAGCGGCAGTATTTCTTCTTGCGAACCTCTACGGTAGGAGGGTTCAGATAGCGGATTTCGTTGTTGTTTGCCATAATTCGATTCCTCCTGATTATTCTGCGTTGACTTCGGCTTCGGCGACTTCGGCGGCAGGCGCTTCCTCAGCCTTCGGGGCGGCGGCAGCGGCGGCCTTGGCGGCGCGCGTCTGGCGACGGTGCTCGGCGTAGGCGATGGCGTGCTGGTCCAGGGACACGGTGAGGTAGCGGAGGATTCGCTCGTCACGGTGATACTGGGTCTCGAGGTTGGCCACGAACTGCGGGTCGGCCTTGAATTCGATCAGGTAATAGAATCCTGACGTCTTGTGCTGGATGGGGTAGGCGAGCTGCTTGAGACCCCAGTCCTCTTCGTACACGATCTCGCCGCCGTTGTCGGTGATGAGCTTGGTGTACTTGGCAACCGCTTCCTTCATCTGGATGTCAGACAAAACGGGAGTTGCAATGAAAACGGTTTCGTACTGTTTGATCATTTTGTTAATATTAAAAAGTAAATAAAAGCCCCTTTACGGAAAGGGGCTGCAAAGATAGTGATTTTTTCTTGGAAAACAAATGTTTGCGCGCAATCACCCGAAGAACCTGCCGTCGCCGTCGGAGTCGATCGTGTGGGCGAGTTTCTCGATGTTGAGGCTGCGGGCCGAGGCGTCCACGATCTGCTTGTAGATGCCTCCGGCACGGTAGACCTCGTCGGGGTCGCCGCCTTCCTCCACGCGTCCCTTCTGCAGGGCGTAGACGTAGTCGCTGTCGATGATCTGCGAGATGGAGTGCGAGATCATGATCACGGTCCGGTCCTTCTTGATGGCGTCGATGCTGGCCTTGATCTGCTCGGTGGCGATGGCGTCGAGCGAGGCCGTGGGCTCGTCCAGGAAGATGACGGGCGGGTTCTTGAGGAACATGCGGGCGATGGCGATGCGCTGCTGCTGGCCGCCGGACAGGTCTGATGCCTTGTTCTGGAACCCCTTCGGCAGGGCCATGACCTGGTCGTAGATGTAGGCCTTGCGCGCCGCCTCCACGACTTCCTCGAAGCTGGCGTCGGGCTTGCCGTAGCGGATGTTGTCCTCGATGGTGCCGTCGAAGATATGGTTCTTCTGGAGGACGAGGCCGATGTTGTCGCGCAGGTAGCGGGTGTCCCACTCGCGGAGGTCGACCCCGTCGAGCAGGATCTCGCCGGTCTGCGGCGTGTAGAACTTGTCGAGCAGGTTCACGATCGTGCTCTTGCCGGCACCGGACAGGCCGACCAGCGCCGTGATCCGGCCCGGCTCGATGGTCATGTCGATGTCGAAGAGGGCCTGGTTGCCGTTGGGATAGGTGAAATCGACGTTCCGGAGCTCGAACCTGCCTTCCACCCGCTCCGGGCGGTAGCTGCCGGAGGGCTCGACCTCGCCGTCGGAGTTCAGGATGCCGAAGAAGCCTTCGGCGTAGATGAGCGCATCGTTGACGTCGTCGAAGATGCGCTGCAGCTGCGTGATCGGGGCGATGACGTTGCTGAAGAGCATCACGTGGTACATGATCTTGCCGATGGTCATGCCCGGGTACTCCTTCAGGACGAGGAAGGCCGTCAGGATGATGACGAGGACCGTGCCCACCTGCCGGACGAAGCTCTTGAGGCCGTTGTAGTAGAAGGCCACCCGGCGGGTCTTGAGCTGGTTGTCCGTGACCTGGTTCTGGATGTCCAGCTGCTTGCGGGCCTCGATCTGCTCGCGGTTGAAGCTCTTGATGACGTTGATCGAGTCGATGATGTTCTTGATGCCCTGGCTCTTGGTCTCGATGTGCGAGCGCATCTCGCGGCGCCAGCCCTTCAGGCGGCGCGCCTGCCGGTAGGTGATCCAGAAATAGACCGGCACGATGCCGAGCGCCACGAGGCCCACGTAGACGTTGGCAGCGAACATCAGGATCAGCGCGAGGAGCGCGCTCGTGAAGAGCGGCAGCAGGTCGATGAAGAAGTTCTGCACCGTGCGCGACAGGCTGCTGACACCCTGGTCGATACGGGCCTGGAGCTTGCCGGTGGCGTTCTCGTCCGTGTTGAAATAGGCCATCCGGAAGGTGAGGACCTTCTCGATGACGCTTTGCGAGAGGTCGCGCGAGACGAAGATGCGCATCCGCTCGCCGTAGTAGTTCTGGGCGAAGGTGATCAGGACGGAGAGCAGCTCCTTGCCCAGCAGCACGATGCTGATGACGGTGAGGATGCGCGCTGCCTGCGCCCAGGTGAAATCGGTGCCGATCAGGGCGTTGATGGCGTCGACGGTGCGGTCCAGCACGATGGCGTTGACCTGCGCCATCAGGGAGCCGACGAGGGTGAGCACGAGGGTGATGACCACGAGCCACCGGTAGGGCCGCACGAAAGGCCGGATATTCCGGAAAAGGTTAATAAGGTTCATAGCCCCAAATATACGAAAATCCAGGGTTTTGCAGCGGTGTCCGTCAAATATTGACGTCTTCGAGCTCCTCTTCCGAGCGGAGGTTCGCGCGGATGAAGTTCTGGCGTTCCAGCGTGTTGTCGCCCATGTAGAAGGACATGATGTCGGCGATGGACTCCTCCTCGGCCAGCTTGACGAGGTCGAGGCGCATGTCTGGGCCGATGAAGTGCACGAACTCGTCGGAGCTGATCTCGCCCAGGCCCTTGAAGCGGGTGATCTCCACGCCGGTCTTGAGGGCGGCGATGGCCTTCTCCTTCTCCTCGGGGGAGTAGCAGTAGCGGTTCTCCTTCTTGTTGCGTACGCGGAAGAGCGGGGTCTGGAGGATGTGGACGTGGCCGCGCCGGATCAGGTCCGGGTAGTACTTCATGAAGAAGGTGAGCACCAGCATGCGGATGTGCATGCCGTCGTCATCGGCATCCGTCGCCACGATGATGTTGTTGTAGCGGAGGTTCTCGAGGTCGTCCTCGACGCCGAGCGCGGAGATGAGCAGGTTGAGCTCTTCGTTCTCCGCCACCTTCTTGCGGCTCTCCTTGTAGCAGTTGATCGGCTTGCCGCGCAGCGAGAAGACAGCCTGGTAGTTGGCGTTGCGGGCCTTGGTGATCGTACCGCTTGCGGAGTCGCCCTCGGTGATGAAGATGGAGGAGTTCTCGATGTTCTCCTGGGTCTTCTCCGTCACCTTGTCATTGTAGTGGAAGCGGCAGTCGCGCAGCTTGCGGTTGTATACGTTGGTGCGCTTGTTGCGCTCGCGGGTCTTCTTCTGGATGCCGCTGATCTCCTCGCGCTCCTGCTGGGAGGCCTTGATCTTGTCCTCGATCACGGGGACGATCTCCTTGTGGATGCGCAGGTAGTTGTCGAGGTTCTTGGCGACGAAATCGTTGACGTAGGAGCGGATCGTCGGGCCGATGTCGGTCTTGAGGGCGCCGGACTCGTCGTGGACCTGCTTCTCCCACATGTAGTTGGACCCGAGCTTGGTCTTGGTCTGGCCTTCGAAGTTCGGCTCCTGGATCTGGATGCTGATGGCGCCCACGACGCCCTGGCGGCAGTCGGAGGGGTCGTAGTTCTTCTTGAAGAACTCCTTGAGCGTCTTGGCGATGGCCTCGCGGTAGGCGGCGAGGTGCGTGCCGCCGTCGCGGGTGTTCTGGCCGTTGACGAAGGAGGAGATGTTCTCGCCGTAGGCGTTGCAGTGGCTGAGCACGATCTCGATGTCCTCGCCCTCGAGGTGGATGGGCGGGTAGAGGGGTTCGTCGCTGAGATTCTCGTTGACGAGGTCCAGCAGGCCGTTCTCGGACTTGTAGGCCGTGCCGTTGAGGTTGAGGGTCAGTCCCTTCTTGAGGTAGGAGTAGTTCTTGACCATCGACTCCACGTAGTCCATGTTGTAGGCGTATTCGCCGAACATCATGGAGTCCGGGGTGAAGGTGACGAGCGTGCCGTTCTTCTCGCGCGTCTCGCCCTTGCCGCTCTCCTTGAGCTCGCCGCGCTCGAAGCGCGCCCAGGAGCTCTCGCCGTCGCGGAACGAACAGACGTAGAAATTCTCCGACAGGGCGTTGACGGCCTTGGTGCCCACGCCGTTGAGGCCGACGGACTTCTTGAAGACCTTGTCGTCGAACTTGCCGCCGGTATTGAGGATACTGACAGCCTTGACCACGGAATCCAGGGGGATTCCGCGGCCAAAGTCGCGAACGGTCACTTCGTTCATCCGGATCGTGATGCGGATCTCCTTGCCGAACCCCATCGCGAATTCGTCGATGGAGTTGTCCACGATCTCCTTCAGCAGGACGTAGATGCCGTCACCGGGATTGTTGCCGTTGCCGAGACGCCCGATATACATGCCCGGGCGCATCCGTACGTGCTGTACACCTTCAAGGGTGCGTATGTTGTCGTCGGTGTAGCTGCTATTTGGCATTCTTCGTGACGGAACCCTTGAGGTGCAGGATGATCGGTTTCTTCTGGGCGGAGGTGTACACGGTGAGGGTCTTGTCGAAAGTGCCCGCGCCTTCGTCGTTGGAGTAGGTCGCGGTGATCACGCCGGTCTTGCCCGGGGCGATGGACTCGCGCGGCCACACGACGTCGGTGCATCCGCAGGAAGGAACCACGGCGAAGATGGACAGGGCCTCGGCGCCGTCGTTGGTCACGGTAAAGGTGCAGGTCTGCTTGCCGGCCTTGGTGCTGATCTCGCCAAAGTCGTGCACGGTCTTGTCAAACTGGATGGGTGCTGCGAGCAATGCAGCAAGCAAGATTGTCAAAATTGTCTTCATAACTGCAAAATTACGAAAAAATGATTACTTTTGTCCTCGCTAATGCAAATAACACGCCGAAACACACACTAAATTTTATAAATTATGGCTTACAAGATTAATCCTGACACCTGCGTGGCTTGTGGAACTTGCCAGGGTGAGTGCCCTTCCGGAGCGATCCAGGAGGGAGATGTCTACACCATCGACCCGAACATCTGCATTGATTGCGGTACCTGCGCCGACGCCTGCCCGATGGGCGCCATCGCACCGGCCGAATAATCAACCGGCATGAAAAAGATTTTACTGGGGGCTCTTGCAGCCCTCTTCTTGTTTATGGACGCGGCTGCCTTCGAGTTCCCGAAGCCCGCGATGACCGTCCGCCTGTACCCGGAGGGGCAGAACGTGGACAAGGGCATCGTGGAGAACGGCCGCGCGGTGACCCTCGGCCCCGCGGAGTCCAACGGACTCACGGGCGAGGTCACGGACCGCGGCGGCCACCGCTTCGGCAACATCGGCGACCAGGCCTGGATCGAGATCTTCCTCCCGGAGAAATGCAACGGACAGATGATCGTGGTCTGCCCCGGCGGCGGTTATTCGTACTGCTCTTACGAGGGCGAGGGCGCGCTCGTGGCCGACTGGTGCCTGCAGCGCGGCATCGCCGTCTGCGTGGTGCTCTACCGGATGCCTAACGGCCACGCCATCGTGCCCGTGACGGACGTTCAGAACGCGTTCCGCTACTGCCGGGCCCATGCCGCTGACTGGGGCGTGAAGCAGATCGGCGTGATGGGATTCTCCGCCGGCGGCCACCTGGCCGCGTCGGCTTCGACCCTGTTCGTGGACGAGGTCACGCGTCCGGACTTCTCCGTGCTCGTGTACCCCGTGATCACGCTCGAGGAGTTCACGACCCACGCCGGGACCCGCTCCAACCTGCTGGGCCAGCGTGTCTTCCGGCAGGCCGTGGAGGCCTGGTCGCTGGATACCCGCGTGACGGAGAAGACGCCGCCCGCCATCCTGTTCTGCAGCGCGGACGACCGCGCCGTGCCGCCGGAGAACAGCATCCGCTATTTCCGCGCGATGCAGCGTTTTGGCGTGCCGGGCGAACTGCATGTGTTCACCAGCGGCGGTCACGGATGGGGATTCGGCACCGTGCAGACGGTGGGCCGGGACGCCCTCGGCGACCAGCGGGACAACTTCTTCCAGACGCTGGAGCGCTGGCTGGCCGCGCGCCTTCCGCGCTAGTAGCTGCGTTTTGGACAAGTGATTGATTTTCTGTTACTTATACAAACTAACCGACCTGGATTCAGATCGGTTAGTTTGTGTTATAAGCAGTTAGTCAATACTTTACGCAAAACGCAATCTATTTCAACACGCGCCCCGCGCACAGCACATGCCGTATCACCGAGGTGTCGGCCGAGTAGACCCAGTTGGAGATGAGGTTGTGGCAGGGCTGCATCCGCGGCTCGTCCAGGCCGACCAGGATGGCGTCCGCCACCTTCCCGACAGCAATCTCACCGGCGTCGATTCCGAAGAAATCGGCGCCGTTTTTCGTGGCCCAGCGGAAGACTTCCTCCGCCGGGAGCAGGGAAGCGTCGCCGCCCAGCTTGGCCAGCAGGGCGGCGAATTTCATCTCCTCCCGCATGTCGAGGTTGTTGTTGGAGGAGACGCCGTCCGTGCCCAGGGTGATGCGGCAGCCGGATTCGAGCGCGAGTTCGTACGGGAAGCGGCCGCTGCCGAGCTTCATGTTCGAGCAAGGGCAGTGGGCCACCGTCACGCCCCGTTTGGCGAGGATCTTCCACTCCTCGGCGTCCACGTGCACGCAGTGCGCGGCGATGACGTCCGGGCCCAGGAAGCCGAGCTTGTCGAGGTAGCGCACGGGCGTGGTGCCGTGCTCGCGGATGCAGTCCTCGACCTCCTTGCGGGTCTCGGACAGGTGGATGTGGAGCAGCAGGCCGTTCTTGCGCGCGAACTGGGCGCAGCGCTTGAGGCGCTCGGCGCCGACCGTGTAGACGGAGTGCGGGGCCATCACCAGCTGGATGCGGCCGCCGGTGGGGTCCTGCCAGTTGCGGATATAGTCCTTGATGGCTTCGGTCTGGGATTTGGGATGGCCGTCCAGCACGGTGATGCCGATGGCGGCGCGCATCCCGGAGGCTTCCACCGCGGCGATGCACTCCTCGAAGTCGAAGTACATGTCGGAGAAGAAGGTCGTGCCGCCGGCGGTCATCTCCTTGATGGCGAGATCGTTCCCGCGCCGGATGTCCTCGGGCTGCAGGTTCGCCTCGAAGGGCCAGACGTCCTCTTCCAGCCATTGCTGGAGGGGGCGGTCGTCGGCATAGCCGCGCATCAAGGTCATGGCCGCGTGGGTGTGCGTGTTGTAGAAGGCGGGCAGGATGGCCGTGCCGTCCGCTTCGAGGACGCGGTCGGCCGGCGTGTCGGCCGGGGCGTCCAGGTCGGCGAAGCGGTCCTTCCGGATGAGGATGTTGGTCTTGCGCCCTTCGTGCAGGACGCCGCGGACCAGCACGCTCTCGGGAGTGCGGAACGTGCCGTCCAACTCCTTGTAGTCGTCCAGGATCCGGCTGCAGTGGGCGTGGAACGCCTGGCCGCGCGCGGTGAGCGCGGCGTTGCCGCGCCGGCGCTCGAAGAGCCGCCCGCCGGCGAACTTCTCCAGCTCGGCGATGTGCTGGCTGATGGCCGGCTGACTGACGCCCAGGGCCTTGGCGGCGGCGGTGAAACTGCCTGTCCTCGCAACTTCCGCGAATGCGCGCAACCTGAAATCTTCAAACATGGGGAAATAATTTAGGCTTATCTGCAAAGATAGCAAAAAAACGAAACATCCGCGGCGAAAACCTGGGGTGTCCGGCGCGGATGTTCACTAAATTAACGCGGATATTTCCTGCTCCCTATTCTTTCACTGCGCGGAAGTCGGGAAGGTCCCCGACGGAGAAGTTGGCGATGTATGCGGCCTTGCCGATAACATTTTCTTCTGCCATCCGGGCGTAGACGCGGGCGCTGCCGGCGAACAGGTCGGGGGCGAGGCTGGCGTCGTGCAGCAGGAGCAGCGACATGATGATCTCGCCGGTCATGTCGTAGAGCCTGCGGGCGAGGAAGTCCTGCGCCTCCTGGTTGTCCAGGGCCTTGACGGCTTCGATGCTCTGCTCGTAGAGCCCCACCAGCTTGGAGACCTTCTCCTTGAGCGGCGCGAATTCCGGCGCGAAGGTCTCTTCCAGCATCTCCCGGATGATCCCGAGGTAGGTCCCGTTCATCATGTAGCGGGCGGCGGCGACCACCTGCAGCTGCGTCGTGCCCTCGTAGATCGAGAAGATGCGCGCGTCGCGCATCAGGCGCTGGCACTTGTATTCCATGATGAAGCCGGATCCGCCGTGCACGGAGACGGCGTCGTAGGCGTTCTGGTTGGCATATTCGGAGGTCATGCCCTTGCAGATCGGGGTGAAGGCGTCCGCGAGGCGGTTGTATTTCTTGCATTCCTGGCGCTGCTCCGGCGTCAGCTTGGTCCCGCAGCGCTCGATGTCTTCCAGGGCCTTGTAGACGTCCACGTAGGAGGCGGTCTTGTAGAGGAGCGAGCGGCCGGCGTCGAGCTTGGCCTTCATCCGGCTCAGCATGTCGTAGACGCCGGGGAAGTGCTCGATGGTCTGGCCGAACTGGGCGCGGACGGAGGCGTAGCTGCGGGCTTCGTTCAGGGCTTCCTGGCTGAGGCCGGTGCTCTGGGCGCCGATGCCGAGGCGGGCGCCGTTCATCAGCGCCATGACGTACTTGATCAGGCCCAGGCGCGTGCTGCCCACGAGTTCGGCCTTGGCGTCCTTGTAGGTCAGCTCGCAGGTCGGGGAGCCGTGGATGCCGAGCTTGTGCTCGATGTGTCGGACGTTGACGCCGCCCTGCCGCTTGTCATAGATGAACATGGACAGGCCGCGGCCGTCGCGGGTGCCTTCCTCGCTGCGGGCCAGGACCAGGTGGATGTCCGAATCGCCGTTGGTAATGAAGCGCTTGACGCCGTTGAGCCGCCAGCAGTTCTCCTTCTCGTCGAAGGTGGCCTTGAGCATGACGCGCTGCAGGTCGGAGCCGGCGTCGGGCTCGGTCAGGTCCATGGACATCGTCTCCCCGGCGCACACGCGCGGAATGAAGCGCTCGCGCTGGTCGTCGTCGGCGAACTCGTAGAGGGTCTCGGCGCAGCTCTGCAGGCTCCAGATGTTCTGGAAGCCGGCGTCCGCCGCGGAGACGATCTCGCTGGCCATGGAGAAGACCACGGCGGGGCAGTTGAGCCCGCCGTAGCGGCGCGGCATCGTGATGCCCCAGAGACCGGCCTTGCGGGTCGCCTCGAGGTTCTCGAGCGTCTTGGAGGCATATTTCATGCGGCCGTCCTCGAGGTGCGGACCTTCGAGGTCCACGCTCTCGGAATTGGGCTCGATGACATTGGCTGCCACGTCTCCGACGATCTCCAGCAGGCGTTTGTAGTTCTCGATGCAGTCCTCGTGGTCCACGGGGGCGTAGTCATAGTCCTTGCTCTCGCTGAAACCCTTCTCCTTGAGCTCGGTGATGCGGCGCATCAGCGGGTCCTGCAGGTAGAAGGCGATTTCGGGATGGTCCGTATAGTAGTTGGCCATGGTTATTTGCTGTTCTTTTTGTAGTACTTGATGAATTTCGGGACGACGTCCTCGACGGTGCCCGTGATGACGTAGTCGGCGATCTGGTTGATCGGCGCGTCGGGATCGCTGTTGATGCTGATGATGATCTTGCTGTCCTGCATGCCGGCGATGTGCTGGATCTGCCCGCTGATGCCGCAGGCGATGTAGACCTTCGGGTGGACGGTGACGCCGGTCTGGCCGATCTGGCGGTCGGCGTCGCAGAAGCCTGCGTCGACCGCTGCGCGGCTGGCGCCGACCTCGGCGTGGAGGACCCTGGCGAGTTCGAACAGGCTGTCGAACCCTTCCTTGCTGCCCATGCCGTAGCCGCCGGCCACGACGATCGGGGCGCCCTTGAGGTTGTGCTTCGCCGCCTCGACATGGTGGTCGAGGACCTTGACGACGCAGGCCTCGGGGCTTACGTATTTCCCGACCTCGGGATAGACGACCTCGCCGCGGGCGCTGCCTGCGTAGAGGGCCTTCTGCATGACGCCCGAACGGACCGTGGCCATCTGGGGACGGTGCTCGGGGTTGACGATCGTGGCGACGATGTTGCCGCCGAAGGCGGGCCGGATCTGGTAGAGGAGGTCCTTGTATTCGGTCTTGGTCTTGGCGTCGGTGTACGAGCCGATCTCCAGCTGGGTGCAGTCGGCCGTCAGGCCGCTGGTCAGCGAGGAGGATACGCGCGGGCCCAGGTCGCGGCCGATGACGGTCGCGCCCATGAGGCAGATCTGGGGCTGCTCCTCGCGGAAGAGGCCGACGAGGATGTCGGTGTGGGGAGCGGAGGTGTAGGGGAAGAGCACGGGGTCGTCGAAGACGAAGAGCTTGTCCACCCCGTAGGGGAGGATCTGCGCTTCCACCTGGCCTTTCAGGCCGTCTCCCGCGGCGATGGCGTGGAGTTCGACGCCGAGTTCGTCCGCCAGCTTGCGGCCCTTGGTGAGCAGTTCCTGGGATACTTCGGCAACCTGGGTGCCTTCCGTTTCGCAATATACAAATACGTTGTCCATAGCGTCAGCCAATGATTTTTTCTGCGAGCAATTCCTTGATGAGGCCCTCCACGTCGGCATCGGATGCCGTGAGGGTCTTGCTTTCTTTCGCCTGGAAGGCGATGTTCACGACGGATTTGACCTTCGTCGGCGAGCCGGAGAGGCCGCACTGGGCGGGGTCGCCGTCGATGTCGGCGACGCTCCACTGCGTCAGCGTGAGGCCGGGCTTCTGCGCATAGAGCTCCGCCCGGGGATCGTCCGCCGGACGCTCCAGCGGGCAGGTGGCATACTTGTATTTCATGACGAGCTTCGCATTCTGCGGGCGGCAGGGTGCGGCGCTTCCGTTCACGGTGACCAGCAGCGGCAGGGGAGCCTCGACCGTCTCGGTGCCGCCGTCGATGTGGCGGCGGATCGTGGCCTTGCCGTCGGCGATGCCGAGGATCTCCTCGGCGTAGGTGACCTGGTTGAGGCCCAGTTTCTGGGCGACCTGGGGACCGACCTGGGCGGTGTCGCCGTCGATGGCCTGGCGTCCGCCGATCACGACGTCGACGTCGCCGATCTTGCGGATGGCCGTCGCGAGGGCGTAGGACGTGGCGAGGGTATCGGCACCGGCGAAGAGCCGGTCGGTCAGCAGCCAGCCCGTGTCCGCACCGCGGAAGAGTCCTTGGCGGATGATCTCACCCGCGCGGGGCGGACCCATCGTGAGGACGCCGACGGTGGAGCCGGGGTTCGATTCTTTCAGGCGCAGGGCCTGTTCGAGGGCGTTGAGGTCGTCGGGATTGAAGATGGCAGGCAGTGCCGCGCGGTTGACGGTCCCTTCCGGGGTCATCGCATCCTTCCCCACATTCCGGGTGTCAGGCACTTGCTTGGCTAGGACGACAATTTTCAGTTTCATGGGTTTCAGTATACTTGATTCATTGATTTTCATATCTGCGGAAGGCCAGGCAGGCGTTGTGCCCGCCGAAGCCGAGCGAGTCGGAGAGGCCGAGGGTGAGCTCGCACCGCACGGCGGTGTTGGGCGTGTAATCCAGGTCGCACGCCGGATCCGGCGCGTCGAGGTGGATGGTCGGGGGGACGATGCCGTCCCGCAGGGCGAGCACCGTCGCGATGGCTTCCGCCGCGCCGGCCGCGCCGAACATGTGGCCGGTCATCGACTTGATGGAGGAGATCCGGGCCCGGTAGGCCTCGGGGCCGAGGGCGAGCTTGTAGGCCTGCGTCTCCGCGAGGTCGTTGAGGTGCGTGCCCGTGCCGTGGGCGTTGATGTAGAGGTGGTCCCGCTGCGGGTCGTACCCGGCTTCGCGCAGGGCGATGCGCAGGCACTCCGCCTGCGTCGTGCCGTCGGGGCGCGGCGCGGTGGCGTGGTGGGCGTCGCAGGTGTTGCCGTAGCCCGCGACCTCGCCGTAGATGTGCGCACCGCGGTCCAGCGCGTGCCCGAGCTCCTCGAGGACGAGGACGGCGGCGCCGTCGCCCATCACGAATCCGCCCCGGTTGGCGTTGAAGGGCAGGGAGGCGTAGGCCGGATCCCCGGAGCGGCTGAGCGCCTTGGCGTTGGCGAAGCCGGCGATGCCGAGCGGGGTGACCATGTGCTCGCAGCCGCCGGCGATGATGGCGTCGGCGTAGCCGTGCCGGATGGCACGCAGGGCCTCGCCGATGCAGTGGGAGGAGGTGGCGCAGGCGGTCACGATGTCCAGGCAGGGCCCCGTGGCGCCGTGCCGGATGGCGATGTGCCCGGCGGCGATGTTGCTGATCATCGTGGGGATGAGCAGCGGCGAAATCCACTGACCGGAGGGGTCTTCGACCATCTTGGCCGCTTCGCGGTACTGCGTCTCGAAGCCGCCGATCCCGCTGCCCACGTACACGCCGAGCCGGCCGGGGGCGATGTTGGCTTCGCTGCCGTCGGCCGAGAGGCCGGCATCGTGCATGGCCTGCCAGGCGGCGGCCACGCCGTAGAGCGTGAAGCGGTCCTGCTTGCGGGCGAACCCCTTGTCCATCCCGTAGGCGGACGGATCGAAATCCCGGACCATGCCGGCTATCTTGACGGGGAGGTCATCCGTGGGGAATTCACGGATGAATCCGATGCCGCAGACGCCTGCGACAAGGTTCTTCCAGAAGGTATCGACGTCGTTGCCCACGGGGGAGATGACGCCCATGCCGGTGATAACCACTCTTCGGTTCTCCATTGCCGTGCAAAGTTACATTATTTTTCCTACCACTCCAACACGGCGGCGGCGGACAGGAGACCCGCGCCGAAGGCGCTGAAGACGAGGATGTCGCCCGGCTTGAACATCCCTTTCCGGTTGCACTCGTCCAGCAGGATGGGGCAGGAGGCGGAGGAGGAATTGCCGTGGTCGGCGATGTTGGTGGGGAAGCGGGACGCGTCGACGCCCAGGTCCTCGCGGATGGCGTCGATGATGCGCATGTTGGCCTGGTGGATCATGAACCAGCCGACCTGGTCGATGGAGAGGCCGCAGCGGTCCAGGAGCTCGCGGATGTCACGCGTGGAGGTGGTCACGGCGAAACGGAAGACTTCGCGGCCCTTCATCAGCAGGGGCGTGTCCTCTTCCTCCTTGGTGACGTAGGGGGTGGGCATCAGCCGGCGGTATTCGCAGATCTTGTCGGGGGAGGGCTCGGCGTTGAGCTTGACGGCCTTGAGCTTGTCGCCCCGGGTGAAGACGGCCGCGCCGGCGCCGTCGCCGAAGAGCACGCAGGTGCTGCGGTCCTCCCAGGAGGTCATCCGGGTGGGCTCCTCGGCGCAGACGATCAGGACGTTCTGCACCTTGCCGGCCTGGAAATAGGTCTCGGCGATGTCCATCGCGTAGATGAAGCCCGGGCAGGCGCAGTTGATGTCGATCATCGGGCAGGTGATGCCCATCTTGTGGGCGATGATGCAGCTCAGGCCCGGGGTCAAGTATTCGTTGACGACGTTGGAGCAGATGAAGAAGTCGATGTCGGAGGGCGCGAGGCCGGCCATGTCCAGGGCCTTCTGCGCCGCTTCGACGCCGAGGTCTTCCAGCCGCTCGTCCGAGATGACGTGGCGGGAGCGGATGCCCGTGCGCGGGCAGATCCAGGCGTCGTTGGTGTCCAGGAATTGGGAGATATCGTCATTGGTGACCTGCCGCTTGGGCAGGGCGCTGCCGGTTCCGATGAGTTTCATATGTTCATTTTCGTTTTTGCAGGTTTAACTTGACAAATGGCTCAGACCCTGTAGAGGAGGCCGTTCTTGAGGTCTTCGAGGGCGATCTCCTTGATCCGGACGTGGAGTTTCTTGCCGGTGGCGTTGAAGGGGATCTGCGGCACGAAGCGGTAGTAGCGGGGACGCTTGAAGTTCGAGACGTCCGGGCTCTGCTTGCAGAAGGCGTCGAGCTCCTCGCAGGTGAGCGAGTCGTCCGCGCGGACGATGTAGGCGGTGACGATCTGGCCGCGGATCTTGTCCGGCACGGAGGTGACGATGCAGTCCTTGACCTTGGGGTGCTTGTTCAGGACGGCCTCGAGCTCGGTCGGGTAGATGTTCTCGCCGGAGGAGATGATCATGTCGTCCAGGCGGCCGATGATGGTGATGAACTGGTTCTCGTCCCAGGTGGCGAGGTCGTGCGTGTAGAGGAATCCCTTGTAGTATTTCTCCTCGGTCTGGGCGGGGTTGTCGGTGTAGGAATAAGGCGATTTGGCGGGGGAGCAGATGATGACCTCGCCGACCTCGCGGCCGTCCATGGCCACGAGCTCGTCGGGCTCGGTCCTGCGGTCCTCGTGGATCTTGACCACGCGGACGTCGTCGTCGACGCAGGAGGCGCCGGCGGTGCCGGCGTTCTCCGGCAGGTCGAAGGGCCGCAGGAAGGTGTTCCAGAAGGTCTCGGTGGTGCCGTAGCCGTTGTAGATGTTGGGGGTGAGCACCCGCTGGTAGCGGATGCAGGCCTGGCGCTCGAGCGGGCTGCCCATCGTCACGATGCCGTGCAGGCAGGACAGGTCCCAGCCCTTCTGCTCCTGCATGTCCGCGAGCGACTCGAGTACGGTGGGCACGCCGACGATGAAGGTGATCCCGTAGCGGGCGACGTACTGCAGGGTCGTGGCGGCGTCGAACTTGCGCAGCACCACGACGGTGGCGCCGGCGTAGAAGGCCGGGCAGGGCCCTGCGCAGTGCAGGCCGCCGCGGTGGAACCAGGGCGTGGTGTTGATGGTGACGTCCCGGTGGCTCATGGGGAAGTGGATCATCACGTCGTGGGCGGAGAGGACCTCGTTGATGGAGGTCAGGGGCACGGCCTTCGGGCGGCCCGTGGTGCCGGACGTGTAGAGGCGGGTGGTCTCGTCGAAGGTGTTGTACGGGACCTCGGGGATGATGGGGGCATCGACTCTTGCTGCGGTGTAGTCCGCGTAGGAGACGAAGCCGTCCTCCGTACTGTCCGCATCGACGATGACCAGGCGGGCCGGCTTGTGGGCGGCCATCCGCAGGGCCTGGGCGACGCAGTCGCGGAATTCGGCACCGAACACGAGGACGACGGGCTTGGAGTCGTCCAGGCAGAAGGCCAGCTCGCCGGCCGATACCCGGAAGCTGACCGGGCAGCAGACCGCGCCGTTCTTCTGGGCGGCGATGTAGCTGAAGGCGAATTCGGGACAGTTGGCGAGCAGCAGCATCACCACCTTGCCGTGGCCGGCGCCGTCGGCCGTAAAGGCCCGGGCGAGCCGGTTGCATTCGAGGTCCAGGGCGGCGTAGGTCCAGCTGCGGTCCCGCTCGGGGTCGATCATGGCGGTCTTGGCGGCGAAGCGGCGTACGTTGCGCGAGTATCCTTCCAGCCAGGTATAGTAGCGTTCGAATATTTCCTTGAAGGGTGTCATGCCGGTTTATGGTTCTGGTTCGGGATGCAAATTTAGCGTGCACCCGCAGGCAGGACAAGAAAGTGTGCCCGGCGGACCTAAAAAGTGACAAAAAGCCGATTTGGCGGGCAAATCGGCTTTTTGGAGGGATGAATATCGTGTTTTCCGACTTTTCGTCCCAGATGTTCCGGGACGGAAAAGGGGTGAAATCCGCTTATTCGGGACGCATGACGAGCTCGACGAAGTTGCCGTCGAGGAACTCCTGCGCGGCGGCCTTGACCTTCTCGGGCGTCAGGGCATTAACCGCGGCCTCGTACTCCTTGTCGTAGTCGATGCCGTAGCGGATGGCCCTGTTGAGCACGCTGTTCCAGTAGCTGTTGTGCTGGCGGTTCTCCGGGATGTTCTTCTGGAGGTTCTTGACGGTCTTGTCGAACTGGTCGGCGGTCGGACCGTTCTGGGCCAGGTTGGAGAAGCCCTTCTTGGCGAGATCGCGGAGCTTGTCGGCGGACTCGACGTTGGTCTGGAAGACGACCTGCATGACGCGGCGCTCGTCCGGGCTGTTGGTGACGCTGGCAGCGGAGCTGGCGCCATAGGTGCCGCCCTCATCCTCGCGGAGGGTCTCCACGTAGACCATGTCCAGGATGTAGGAAAGGGCGTCGCAGGCGACCTCGGCTTCCACGGAGTAAGGCTTGGAGGCGTTGTAGACCTGCAGGACCGTGACCATCGGCGTGGCCATCTGGGCCTTGAAGTCGTACTCGCGGTTGGCGCTCGTGATGCCGTCGCCGCGGTAGCTGGCCTGGGCGGCCTTCTTGCCCTTCGGCAGGGAACCGAAGTACTTGCAGATCAGCGGGGTGATCTCCTTCACATCGAAGTCGCCGATCACGACGAGGTTGGCGCCGGCGGCGTCATTGTAGAGCCGCTTGTAGGCGCTTTCCAGGGTCCCGAGGCTGGCTTTCTCCAGGACTTCGGGGCTGATCATGAACCGGCGCGGGCTGTCGTAGAGATAGTCGTAGAGGGCCTTGTTGAGCTTGTAGTTGGACTGGGACATGAGGTTCGGCAGGACGGCCTCGATCTGGCTTCTGCCCTGGTTGTACTCCGCCTCGTCGAAGCGCGGCTGCACGAAGTCGAGGTAGGCGAGCTGGAAGGCGGTCTCCAGGTCCTTGGGCGTGGTGGTGCCGCTGATGCCGTGGGCGTACTCGTTGATGCCGGGAGCGACGGAGAGCTGCTTGCCGGCGAGCATCTTGCGCACGGTCGTGGCCGGGAATTCCGCCACACCGGTGTTGGATTGGTAGAGCTGCCAGATGTTGGAGTCGAAGGAATAGAGCTCCTCGTCGGAGAGGAGGCTGCGGCCGCCGTCCTTGAAGAGGCTGAAGCTGATGCGGTCCTTCTCGTATTCGGTCGGCAGGAGGTAGACGTTGATGCCGTTGCGCAGCTTGAAGGTCTGGGCGCCGTGTGCGAAAGGCTTGGCCTTGGAGGCCTTGCTTCCCTTGAGCGTGGACGGGTCGAGGAAGGCCGTCGGGACGTCCTCGGCGGCAGCCTGCTCAAGCTGGGCGTTCTCCACCTGGTCGATGATGGCCTTGATCTGCTCCACGGTCGGGTGCTGCAAGCCTTCCCGTTCGGGAGCCTGGTACAGGACCACCATGTTCTCGTGGGTGACCATCTGCTTGCCGAGCTGGTTGACGGCCTCGTTGGGCAGCTGCTGGAGGAGGGCCTGGACGACCTGGTATTCCGTCTGCGGATCCATGAAGGCGCGGTTGTCGAAGAAGTGGTTGATCATCGGCATCACGAACTCGCTGTTCTTGCGCGTGTCGGCTTGCTTGGCGGCCGTCTCATACTGGGAGAGGATCTCGGTCTTGGCACGCTCGATCTCGGCGTCGGTCAGGCCGAAACGGTGGAGTTTCTCGGCTTCGAGCAGACCGGCGGCGAAGGCCGGCAGGGCCTGGCCGTCCTTGGAGGCGACCTGGAAGATCACCACGTCGGCGGTCTCGCAGAGGTTGCCCGCACCGAATCCGCCCGCGAGGAACGGGGCGTCAGGCTGGGCGGCGATGTCTTCGAAACGCTCGTTCATCGCCTGGGTGACAATCTCCTGCGCGAGGTCGGTCATCAGGCCGACCGGCGTGCTGTTGAGGACCTCGGGAAGGGCCTCCCTGCGCCAGTAGGTCACGACGGCGGTGTTGCGGAGCTCCGGGTCGGTGAGGACGCCGATGGCCGGTTCTGCGTTGTCCGGGATCTTGATCACGTCTTTCTGCTTGGGGTTGACCGGGGCGGGGATGTCGGCGAAGGTGCTCTTGATCTTGGCTTCCACCTCGTCCACATTGATGTCACCGACGACGATGAGCGCCTGCATGTCCGGACGGTACCAGGTGTGGTAGAAGTTGGTCAGGCTCTCGGGCTTGAAGGTCTTGAGGTTCTCCTCGGTGCCGATGATGGTCGTGGTGGCATACTTGGTATTGCCGTACAGATAGGGGTTGCCGGCTTCGCGGATGCGCCAGTCGGCGGTGTTGCGCGAACGCTTCTCCTCGAGGATGACGCCGCGCTCCTTGTCGATCTCGACCGGGTCGCAGGTCACGAAGTGGGAGTAGTCGTGCATGATGAGCAGGCACGTGTCCACCACGGTCGGGCGGACCAGCGGGATGTTGTTGAGCAGGTAGATGGTCTGCTCGACGCCGGTGGAGGCGTTGACGTTGCCGCCGAAGGAGGCGCCGATGCTCTCCAGCCAGTTGAGGATCCCCTTGCCGGGGAAGTTCTTCGTGCCGTTGAAGCACATGTGCTCCAGGAAGTGGGCGAGACCGTCCTGGTCAGGCTCTTCCTGCAGGGCACCGACGTTGGTGGCGAGGTAGAACTCCGCCCGCTGGGCGGGCTTGTCGTTGTGCCGGATGTAGTAAGTCAGGCCGTTGTCGAGCTTGCCGACGCGAGCGGCAGGGTCGTTGGGGAGCTGCTGCATCTGCTGCGCATACCCCAAAGCAGCAGCGCTGAAGAGCGCTGCTGCGATGATAAGGAATTTCTTCATGATGGTCATTGATGGCTCTTTGCTTGCAAAGATAATCAATATTTATTGAAAAACAATAAAATTATATTGAATTCTAAAAATTAATTATTCTTTTCCAGCCAGGCGCTTGTAAGTGCCGAGACGGACCTTCGCAAACTCCTCGGTCTTGGCGAGCAGCTCGGCAGCGCTCTCCGGGAAGAGTTTGTAGAGGGAAGCGAAGCGGACCTCGCCCTTGAGGAAGTCCTGGAACTTGCTCCAATCCGGCTCCTTGGAGTCGAGCGTGAACGGGTTCTTGCCCTGCTCCTCGAGGGTCGGGTTGTAGCGGTAGAGGTGCCAGTAGCCGCACTCGACGGCGAGCTTCTCTTCCTTCTGGCTCAGGCCCATGCCCGCCTTGAGGCCGTGGTTGATACACGGGGCGTAGGCGATGATCAGGGACGGACCGTCGTAGGCTTCGGCCTCCTTGATGGCGTTCATGTACTGGACCGGGCTGGCGCCCATGGCGACCTGGGCCACGTAGACGTAGCCGTAGCTCATGGCCATCATGCCGAGGTCCTTCTTGCGGATCTTCTTGCCGGAGGCGGCGAACTTGGCGATGGCGCCGACCGGGGTGGCCTTGGAGGACTGTCCGCCGGTGTTGGAGTACACCTCGGTGTCGAGGACGAGGATGTTGACGTTCTCGCCGCTGGCAAGGACGTGGTCGAGTCCGCCGTAACCGATGTCATAGGAGGCACCGTCACCGCCGAAGATCCACTGGCTGCGGGCCGGGATGTAGGCCTTGAGCTGGAGCAGCGACTTGCAGATGTCGCAGCCGCAGGCTTCCATCAGCGGGACGAGCTTGTCGGCGACCTCGCGGGTGCAGGCATAGTCCTTCTTGTTGTCGAGCCAGGTCTTGAACAGGGCCTTGATCTCGTCGGAGCAGCACTCGCACTCCAGACCCTTCTGCATCAGGGAAGCGACCGTCTCGCGGATGCGGTCGGAGCCGAGGTGCATGCCGAGACCGAACTCGCAGAAGTCCTCGAAGAGGGAGTTCTGCCAGGCCGGACCGTGGCCGTGGGCGTCGGTGCAGTACGGGGAGGCGGGGAAGGAGGCACCGTAGATGGAGGAGCAGCCCGTGGCGTTCGCGATCATCATGTGGTCGCCGAACAGCTGGGTGATGTTCTTGATGTACGGGGTCTCGCCGCAGCCGGCGCAGGCGCCGGAGAACTCGAAGAGCGGCTGGGCGAACTGGGCGGCCTTCATGTTGGACTTGGGATCGAGCGGGGTCTTGTAGCCCACCTTCGCGTTGAGGAAGTCGAACCCGGCCTGGTCGGCCTCGTGGTCCATGTACGGCTCCATCTTGAGGGCCTTGTCCTTGGCGAGGCAGACGTCCACGCAGTTGCCGCAACCGGTACAGTCGGCGACGGACACGGCGATGGTGTACTTGTACTGCTTGAGGTTGGCCTTGCCCTCGGCGACCTTGACGCCCTGGGCGGCGGCTGCTGCGGCCTCCTCGTCGGTCATCAGGAACGGACGGATGGCGGCGTGCGGGCAGACGAAGGCGCAGGTGTTGCACTGGATACACTTCTCAGCATCCCATACGGGCACGCTGACGGCCACGCCGCGCTTCTCGTAAGCGGCGGTGCCGGCGGGCATCGTACCGTCCTGATAGGGGAGGAACACGCTGACCGGGAGGGTGTCGCCGGCCTGGGCGTTGACGACGTCGGCGATCTCCTTGACGAACGGGGTCGCGAGGCGGCCGGCGTTCGGGTTGGAGAACTTGGCGTTGATGTCGGCCCACTCGGCGGGGACGTGCACCTGGGTGTACTCGCCGCCGCGGTCGATGGCCGCGTAGTTCATGTTGACGACGTTCTCGCCCTTCTTGCCGTAGGACTTCAGGGCGGCGTCCTTCATGTACTTGATCGCATCGTCCACCGGGATGATGCCGGTGATGCGGAAGAAGGCGCTCTGGAGGATCGTGTTGGTGCGTCCGCCGAGGCCGATCTCCTGGGCGATCTTGGTGGCGTTGATGATGTAGAGCTTGATCTTCTTGCGTCCGATCACAGCCTTGACGGCGTCAGGGATGCGCTTGATGGTCTCCTCTTCGTTCCACAGGGAGTTGAGCAGGAAGCTGCCGCCCTCCTTGATGCCCTTGAGCACGTCGTACTTCTCGAGGTAGGACGGGACGTGGCAGGCCACGAAATCCGGGGTACCCACCAGGTACGGGGCCTTGATGGGCTTCTTGCCGAAGCGGAGGTGCGAGCAGGTGTAGCCGCCGGACTTCTTGGAATCGTAGTCGAAGTAGGCCTGGCTGTAGAGGTCGGTGTGCGTGCCGATGATCTTGATGGTGTTCTTGTTGGCGCCGACGGTACCGTCGGATCCGAGGCCGTAGAACTTGCACTCGGTGGTGCCCTTCTTCACGATGGAGATCTCACCCTTGGTCGGGAGGCTCTTGAAGGTCACGTCGTCGACGATGCCGATGGTGAAGTCGGCCTTCGGGGACTTGCGCTCGAGGTTGTCGTAGACGGCGACGATCTGGGCGGGGGTGGTGTCCTTGGAGGAGAGGCCGTAGCGGCCGCCGATCACGAGCGGGGCGTTCTCACGGCCCTGGTAGATGGAGCGAACGTCGAGGTAGAGCGGCTCGCCCGGGGCGCCGGGCTCCTTGGTGCGGTCGAGGACCGCGATCTTCTTGACGGTCTTGGGGATGACGCGGAGGAAGTACTTCTCGGAGAACGGACGGTAGAGATGGACGGTCACGACGCCGTACTTGCGGCCGTGCTCGGCGAGGTAGTCGATGGTCTCCTTGATGGTCTCGGTGACGCTGCCCATGGCGACGATGATGCACTCGGCATCCTTGGCGCCGTAGTACTCGAACGGGCGGTAGGTGCGGCCGGTCAGCTCGCTGATCTCGCCCATGTAGCGGGCCACGATGTCGGGGACGGCTTCGTAGACCTGGTTGCGGGACTCGACGGCCTGGAAGTAGACGTCGCCGTTCTGCGCGGTACCGCGGGTGACGGGCGCCTCGGGGTTGAGGGCGCGGGCGCGGAAGTTCTCCAGGGCCTTGTCGCTGACCATCTTCTTGAGCTCGCCCTCGTCGATGGCCTCGATCTTCTGGATCTCGTGGGAGGTGCGGAAACCGTCGAAGAAGTGCAGGAACGGCAGGGAAGCCTTGATGGCGGACAGGTGCGCCACTGCGGCGAGGTCCTGGGCCTCCTGCACGGAGCTGGAGGCGAGCATCGCGAAGCCGGTCTGGCGGCAGGCCATCACGTCCTGGTGGTCGCCGAAGATGGAGAGGGCGTGGGAGGCCAGGGCGCGGGCGGACACGTGGAAGACGGCCGGGAGCATCTCGCCGGCGATCTTGTACATATTCGGAATCATCAGGAGGAGACCCTGGGAAGCGGTGAAGGTCGTCGTCAGCGCACCGGCCTGCAGGGAGCCGTGCACGGCGCCGGCGGCGCCTGCCTCGCTCTGCATCTCGGTGACCTTGACGGTCTCGCCCCAGAGGTTCTTCTTGCCGTGGGCAGCCCATTCGTCCACGTTCTCCGCCATGGTGGAGGACGGCGTAATCGGATAGATGGCAGCGTGCTCGCTGAACAGGTAAGCGATGTTCGACGCTGCCTGGTTACCATCACAGGTGATGAATTTCTTTTCTTTAGCCATAGTGATTGTAAGAGATAGTTTTAGTATGTTTTGTTTCGTTTTGGCAGGGACATATCCATAATCACACAAATATACGAAGAAATCCCGGATTTCCGTCCGGGATTTCCAAGAATGTCCGAATAATTGACGGACTATTTGGATAATTTACTCACTTCACTCGCCGCGAGCAGATAGCAACCCGTACCGAAGTCCTCGAAGTCGGGGATGCGGTCGTAGGTCACGGGCTGGGCCTCCTTCGGCTCCTTGCCGGAGCCCTGGGAGTAGCCGATGAAGCCGTTGGGGTGGATGCAGACGCGGTTGAGGCCGTTCCAGCCGCGGGCGACGACGGGACCGTAGGTCTCCGCGTCGAGCCGGCCGGTGTTGATGCCCCAGGCGAGTCCGTACAGGAAGAGCGAGGTGCCCGTGGCCTCGGGGCCGCCGAAGTCGTCGGGATCGGCGACGGACGGGTTCCACGTGCCGTCGGCGCGCTGGTACTTGAGGAGGGCCTTGCAGAAGTCGAGGAAGTCCTTCTCGTACACCGCGCGGTGCGGGTCGTTCGCGGGCAGTTCGCTGAGCACGCGCACGAACGCGGCAATCACCCAGCCGTTGCCGCGGGCCCAGTAGCAGTTCTTGCCGTTCGGGGTCTTGTAGGGCGGGCAGAAGTCCTTGTCGCGCCACCACAGGCCTTCCTCCTTGTTGAGGAAGCGCTCACGGGCCCAGTTGTACATCTGCCAGGCTTTCTCGAAGTACTCCGGCTTGTTCATCGTCACGCCGTACTTGACCAGCACGGGCATGCCCATCTGGATGGCGTCGATCCAGGTCCAGTCGGAGACGGCCTCCGGCGTGGCAAGGATGTTCTCCATGCACTTCGTGACGTTGGCGATCATCTTCTCCTCGCCGTAGATGCGGTACATGTCGATGTAGGCCTGCGCGCAGCAGTAGTTGTCGGCGTTGCGGGTGAGGGTCTGGCCGTTGCGCATGTTCCAGTCGAACTTGTCGCCCCAGTCCATCGTGTAGTCGAGGTAGCGCTGCTGCGGGTCCACGGCGTGGAGGGCCATCAGGCCTTCGTAGTAGACGCCGCGCGTCCAGATGTTGCCTTCGTAGACCTTGCGGCGGGACGGGAACGGGACCACGCGGAGCGGGTCGGGATACTTGTTCATGAAGTAGTCGTTGACCCGGCGGGCCTGGGCGATGACGGCCTCGGACGAGGGGACGTCGTAGTGGACCGGGATCAGGTTGACCTCGGAGCAGAGACCGGACGGATCCGTCTCCCATTTCTCGAAGGTTCTGGCTCCCAGGGTGTTGACGTTGGCGTCCTTGAAGATGCGCCAGTTCACGCCGCGGCGGTCGAAGTCGGCGATGCGGTTGGACTGCAGGTTGGTCACGTAGACCTCCAGCAGGTTGATTCCGGGCTTGAGGTACTTGCCCACGGGGATGCGGAACGGCACGCACCAGACGGTGCCGACCTCCTCGCCGTTGATGACGACGCGGGCGCTCTCGCGCACGTCGCCCAGGTCGAGGATCCACTCGTCAGCCTCCTCGGGATGGAGCAGGTCGATGGCGGAGGAGTAGAGGGCGGTGCCGAAGTTGACCTTGGCGGCGTCCACGCGCAGCTTGGTCCAGTCCTGCGGCTTGTCGGTGAAGAAGTTGCCGGGGATGGCCGGGTCGCTCTCCGGGAAGGAGATGTTCCAGGCGCGGTCGATGGCCACGGGCTCGCCGCAGGCGGCGGCATAGTGCCAGTCCTCAGCCTGGACGGGCTCGGGGAAGGTCTTGATCAGGATGGACTGCCCGGGCTCGAGCTGGAGGCGGATCTCGGCGCAGCCGTCGGCGGCCGTGCGCACCTGCGCCAGGCCGGAAGTGCCGGACACGGCGTCATAGAGCATGGCGGCGGCAGCCGGCGTGGCGAGCTTGACCCAGCCGTTGACCGGCTTGTCCTGCAGCATGGCGGCGAAGTAGTTCCAGCCACCGCACTCGTTGCGGCGGCGGATCATCTGGCCGCCCAGTTCGCTCTTGAAGGTCTCGGGCTTGTAGGCGGCGAACACCTTCTCGATGGTCGTGGCCTTACCCAGGCCCTTCACGGCTTGCTTGAATTCCTTGCGGCGGGCGGCGAGGTCATGCAGGCCGGGGACGTCCTTGGGCAGGTTGCCGATGAAGTAAACGGGCACGCCCTGCTTGCGGAGCTCGGCGAGCCGCTTGACGGTCTCGACCGGCATCAGCTGCGTGGCGGGCACGATCACGGGCTTGTCGATCTCGTGCTCGAGGAGCTGCTTGTCGGAGATGTAGTCGGCGTCGAAGCCGGCGGCGACGATCCCGTTCATGGCAGCCTTGACGTCCGGCATCGTACGGCCCATGGAGTGGATGTCGAACATCATGTAGGCCGTCTCGGTGCGGCTGCTCCACAGGTCATAGACCGGGAAATACAGATAGAAGTCGCTGTCCGGGGTGCCTGCGGTCAGGAAGGCCTGGCAGCGCTCGATGTACTTGAAGAGCGCGGGAGCGTCCTTCCACATTCCGCCGGTCGGGGACATGTTGATGGAGGCATAGAAGAGCCAGCCCGGGAACTCCGCTCCCTTCGGGGAATACGGGGCGCCGTGGAAATAGACATGGTTCACGCCGGAGGCGAACATCTGGTCAATCTCCGGCTTGCACTGGCTCAGGGAGGTGCGGAAATGCTCCGTCATCCAGGTCAGGGTCTCGCTGGAAGTGTACTTCTTGCCGGCCACGTGTGCGGCGGAGGAAGCGAGCTTCAGTACGGCGGGATCGCCGTCATTGGGCCGGCGGATCGGATCCTGGCGAAGTCCGGGAATGTCGAATTCGGAGCGGCCGAAAGTCTCGCACTCCGGGATGTCTACGGCGGCGTAGACGTCCAGCAGGTTGGCGGGGGAGCCGTGGGACTGGTTGCGCACCAGGGAGCCGTGGCTGTGGCACCAGGCGATCCAGGGATCGATGAAGTTCTCGACCAGCAGGCTGCCCAGGCACTCGCGGTAGTCCGCGATGGCCCTGTCATAGTCGGTGATCTTGGCTGCGTTCAGCGATTCCGGCTGCTGGGGCTGCTGGGCCATCGGAGGACGCTGCCCGCCACGGCCGCCGCCCTGGGCGCGCATGGCCTCCATCTGGCGCTGGCGCTCGGCCTGCTGGCGGTCAGCCTCGGCCTTCATCTGCTGCAGGTAGGGCGTGATGTCATAGCCGTAACGCTCGCGGAAGATCTCGGCGAACTTCGGGGTCCAGTCGGCTCCGTACACTTCGTAGGAGTCGTTGAACCAGGTGTGCGGCCATTTGGCGCCGCTCTGTGCGAAAGCCTTGTCAAAGCGGTCCAGATAGACCTTGAGGGCCTCGGGATTGTAATGGTCCATCACGAATCCCTCGCCGCCCGGGGCGGCACGCTTGACCATCTGGCGGGTCTGGACGGAATTGACGCCCTCCGGGGTGACCTCCATCTTCTGGGCTGCCAGTCCGGGGGTGATCTGCGGACCGCCAAAAGGCCAGCCCGTTCCGTTGTTGAGGTCGCACTCGAGACCGAGGCGGGCGGACTCTGAGACGAGCCACTTGTACATCTCCATCCATTTCGGGGAGAGGTAGTCGATGTCGTTGGCTTCGTTGCCCTGCACGCCGTAGATCGGCGTGACTTCGTAGCCGCCGATGCCGGCCTTGGCAAACTCTTCAAGATTGTAGGTCAGGCCTTCCTTGTCGACGGCGCTGCCGAGCCACCACCAGCGGACGAACGGCTTGTTCTCGTTGGTGGGGGTGTACCAGCCCGTGCCCTGGCCGAATGCGGCCGGGATGGCGAGCAGCCCGAGGGCTGCACTGAGCAGGAGTTTGGATTTCATATCTTCTTGTCTTATTTCAAATATTTGGCAAGGGGATGTCCGGCTTTCCGGAGTCCTTCGGCGAAGGACTTGGCGTTGCGCTCGGCACCGAGCCGGGAAGTGTGGGTGTGGTCGTTCTTGTAGTAGGCCTTGGTGGCGTCCGCACCGATGCTGTCGAAGTAGTCGGCGGAGATGTTGTGCATGTCGATGAGCTCCACGCCGGTTTGCCTGGCGACGTCGCGCAGCCAGATACCGTAGAAGTCATCGCGACGCTCGATCTTGCCGTCGGACCAGATGTTGCGCGGGGTTACGCTCACGAGGATGGGGGTGCCGCCCTTCTCGCGCACGTCGTCGATGAACTTGCGCAGGTACCAGCCGTAGGTATGGATGACCATGTACTTGCGGACGTTGGGCATGAAGATGTTCTCGGTCTCTTCGCCGTTGCCGGGGATCTCGGAGCGGTACGGGGAGGTGCCCAGGGGTCCGAAGTCGTTGTGGCCGAACTGGATGACCACGTAGTCACCCGGCTGGATGCTGTTGTAGGCGCGGTCCCACAGGCCCTCGTCGAGGAATGTGCGGGCGCTGCGTCCGGCGCGTCCGGCGTTCACGAGCGTGATGCGGGACGGGTCGAAGACCGTCTCCAGCACGCTGCCCCAGCCCCACATCCCGTCGGGGGCGGAGTCGGAGTTCTTGATGGTGCTGTCGCCGGTCACGATGAGGGCCGGCTTGCCGGCCTGGCGGTCGATGTCGAGGTGGGGGAGTTCCAGCGGCTTGAGGTAGTCCTTCAGGTCGCTGCCGGGCAGCTCGGCGATGCCGCGGGCCACGCAGTAGGCGTTGTGGGCGGCGCCGAAGGCGCTGGAGTGGATGTTGTCGTTGTAGAACATGTAGTTGACCTTCTCCTTGCTCCAGCTCTCGAAATCACGGGCGGAGATCTCCTCCAACTCGATGATGGGGACGTTTTTCTCGGCGGCCACCTCGCGGATCCAGATGTTGTAGGAGTCGTTCTTGCGGCGGACCTTACCGTTGTCCCACTGGTTGCGGGGCGTCAGGGTGGAAAGCAGCGGCGTGGCACCCTTGGCGCGGGTCTCGTCGATGTAGCGGCGCAGGTACTCGCCGTAGCTCAGCACGGTCTCGGTCCGGCCGTCGCGCAGGGTCACCTGCACGGTCTCCTTGCCGGTGCCGGGGATCGAGGATCGTCCGCCGGCCGTATCGTAAGGGCCGCTGTCGTTGTGGCCGATCTGGATGATCACGTAGTCGCCTTTTCCGACGCCCTTGATCACGTCCGGCCACCAGTCGCGGTAGAAGGTGCGGCAGGAGAGCCCGCCGAGGGCGTGGTTCTCCACGGTGATCCGGTCGGCGTCAAACCAGTCCTGGGCGTAGTAGCCCCAGCCCCACTGGCCGTTGTCACCGTTGCCGCGGGTGCCGGTGCGGGTCGTCGAGTCCCCGACGAGGAAGAGGACCGGGTTATTTCCCTTGCGGGAGCTGCCCGCTACGGGCCGCGCGGTCTTGGCGAGGTCGAGGGAGTCGGGGGTGTTGTCGCGGTAGCTGTTGTCCCGGGCAATCGCCTGGGGACGCTGGCCCTGGTTCTGTCCCTGCGCCTGTCCCTGCGGGCGCTGTCCGCCCTGCTGCTGCATCTGCTGCATGCGCTGCATGAACTGCTGACGCTGCTCGGGAGTCATCTGCTGCATGAACTGCTGCATCTGCTCGGGTGAAAACTGGCCCTGCGGGGGCATCTGTCCCTGCGGGGGCATCTGTCCCTGCGGGGGACGTTGTCCTTGCGGCTGACCCTGCGGAGGACGCTGACCCTGCTGACCCTGCTGCATCTGCTGCGGCTGTCCCTGCTGGCCAGGGCGCGGGCGCTCGGGCGTGCCGTTGGGGTTGCCTGCGGCGCCCTGCGGTACGGTCTGCATCCGCTGGCGGCCGATAATCACGGAGTCGAGCAGGACATCCTCCAGGAGATTCTTGGGCTCGGTGACCTTGATGCCCTTGACGGTGGTGCCGCGGAACTTTCCGTTGAGTTCCTCACCGAAATAGAATCCGGTCTCGGGCGGCTGGTTGTAACATACATTCTCCGTAGCGATGCTGGTCCGGTAGACAGGGTCCTCCAGGAAGGTGTGGAAGCGGTAGCCGGTCGGTTCGGTGGAGACGTACAGGCGGAGCTCCTTGTTGTCCGCGGAGCGGAGCAGCACTTCCTCGCGCCAGTCGCCGAAGAGGTCGCCGGAGATGGCGGGGTTGGACTTGGAGCCGTTGTTGGACTGGGTGCCCTCGAACTCCTTCAGGACCTCGACCTTCTTGGTCTGCGGGTTGTACTTCTGGACATGGGTGCGGTCCATCAGCTCGCGCGTGAGGTCACCGTCCCACCAGATGGCGAAATTGACGGAGTTCGGCTGGTCGCCGATCACGTCTCCCTTGTAGTTGCGCATGCCGCCGGAGGCGCTGCTCCACATCTCCCAGCCAGGATTCGTGGGGTCGATGTCGGCGGCCATCGAGCGGCCGACGTCGGTGTTGGACGGGATCCGGTAGATGATCTTGCCTGTGGCGGCGTCCACGAGTGCGGAGCCCACGCCCCGGGTCTCATGGCCGATCCAGACCTGCAGCTTCTTGCTGCCGGGGATCATGGCGCCGAGGTGCATGGAGTCGCCATGTCCCAGGCGGTTGCTGTACAGGCCGGTGCCGTCGTTGTCGATGCAGCAGGAGCCGTAGATGATCTCGTCACAGCCGTCGCCGTCCACGTCGGCGGCGCGCAGGTTGTGGTTGCCCTGGCCGTCCCAGGCGCGCAGGGCGTCATCGCTGTGAGAGTCGAAGAACCACTTCATCTTGAGGTCCTTGCCGTCCCAGTCCCAGGCGGCGAGGGTGGCGCGGGTGTAGTAGCCGCGGCACATCACCGCACTCGGGTGGACACCGTCCAGGTAGGCGACGGTGGCCAGGTGGCGGTCGGAGCGGTTGGCGTTGGTGTCGCCCCAGGAACCGTTCTCGCCGCGCCCGGGGACATAGTCCACCGTGGCCATCGCGGCGCCGGTGCGGCCGTTGAAGACCGTCAGGTATTCATTGCCTTTCATGATGCGGCCGAGGGTCCGGCTGCCGTGCTCGCGGTAGTCCGCGTCCGGGTTGCCGATTACCTTGCCGGTGCCGTCTACGGTGGCGTCGGAGGTCTTGCAGACCAGTTCCGCGCAGCCGTCACCGTCCAGGTCGTAGACGATGAACTGCGTGTAGTGGGCGCCGGCGCGGATGTTGCGGCCGAGGTTGATGCGCCACAGGCGCTCGCCCGAGAGCTTGAGACAGTCGATATAGACCTCGCCGGTGTAGCCGGTATGGGCGTTGTCGTGAGCGTTGGATGGATCCCATTTCAGGAAGATCTCGTACTCGCCGTCACCATCCACGTCGCCCACCGAGCAGTCGTTGGGGGAATAAGTGGCGCGCTCGCCGTTGGGCATCGTCCGGTCTGCCGGGATGTCGACCGGGATGGGGATATAGCCGAGCGGGGCGCCGGCGGGCAGGGTGAAACGCCCGGACTTGCCGCCGCTGACCGGCTGGACCTCATAGGTGGCCGCTGCGGAAGAAGCGTTGTCGTCCACGAAAAAGGTCACGTCCGCGATGGGCTTTGCGTTGAGCTTCACGCCGTCGCGCAGGACGTTGAATTTGATGTTCGCGGGATCCTGGGTCAGGTAGCGCCAGGTTACGAATACCTCGGAAGGGCTCTTGCGCACGGCGATCACGCCGCGGCCGAGGTCTTCCATCTTCAGCTTGCTGAAGTCGTACGCCGTCTGTGCTGACGCGCCGAGGGCGCACAGGCAGAGGAGCAGGAGTGTGGTTAATCTGTGTTTCATGTTGTATGTAACGGTTATTGGAAGTCGAACCAGACTTTCATCCGGAGACCCTCGTCGCCGGACTTGATACGGATGTTGCCGGGCTGGCTGTGCGGACCCTGCTGGGGGATGGGCTTGAAACTCTTGATGGCCTGGATATCCAGCAGCAGGGAGATGTCGCCCTCGGGCAGGGTGGGGAAGAAGCGGGAAGGGGGCATCTGGGCCTCGTCCGGGTTGTAGACCTTCACGAAGAGGCCGTCGGTCTCGCTGTAGAGGGTGATCGGAGCCTTGCCCTCGAGGCGGGCCCAGTAGACGTTGCCGTGGTAGCCCTTGAATTCAGGATATTCCAGGCGGCCGCGCACGGCCCGGCCGGTCACGGTCTCGTTGTAGGCCTTGTGCCAGAGGTCGATGTTGTGGCCGCGCTGGCGGTTCTTCCACACGCGGTACGGGCCGCGGCCGAGCCACTGCATCCCGCTGACGTTCTCCTTGGGGTAGTCGAAGGTGAAGCCGAGGTCCAGGACCTCGGTGTCCATGAAGCCGTCGTCGAAACCGCCCCGGGCTCCGCCGTTGTCCCGGTTGAGCAGGAGGGCGTCCATGCCGAGCTTGCCGTCCGGCTTGAGGCGCCAGACGATGGAGTCCACGGCGCCGAGATACCGGGCCGTGAAGACGGCGTCGTCGCCGTCGCGGCGGACCTTGCCCTCCGTGAAGCGGTACTTGATGCCCACGGGCCGCATCTTGCCGAACGGGACGGCCTTGCCGGCCACGCGGATCTCTCCGAGCTCGCCGGTGTTGGCGTTGAAGTCCACGGAGACCTGTCCTGCGCTCAGGGTGACGGTCGAGTCGCGCTGAGCTGTGCGGGCGGCGGAGCCGCCGCGGAACGGGCTGTGCGCGGCGAGGTAATCACCGGCATAGTGGATCGGCCAGGTCCAGGTGCAGATGCTCTTGCCGTCCTCGCCGAAGGCTTCCAGCTCCAGCAGGTCGCCGTCGAAGAAGCCGGCCGGCAGGTCCATGTGCAGGATGCCGGTGGTGTTGGGCGCCAGCGCAGGCATCTTGATGGAGCCGCTGGCGACGACCGCGCTCTGCGCCCCCTCCGCCGGGGTACCGAGCCGCTTGACGCGGTACTGCATGGTGGTGCGGTCGAGGTTGGTGAAGAGGTACTTGTTGGTGACGTAGAAGTCGCCGCGCCAGGACGGGGTGATCAGGAGCTTGCGCAGCTGGACCGGCGCCCAGATGTCGCGGATGGCCCAGAAACTGCCTTCCTTCTCGCGGTAGGGGCCCAGGACGCCGTCGTTGCCCTGGTCGAAGTTGGTGTCGAGGGTGCCTTCCCGGTCGGTGCGGACGATGGCCTCGTCCACGAAGGCCCAGATGAAGCCGCCGGCGAAGAGCGGGTGCTCGGACCAGCTGGCCCAGAAGTCCTCGAGGCCGGCGCCGCCGCCCTGGTCGGAATTGGTGTGCATGAACTCCGTGGGCATGAAGACCTTATAGCCGTTGGTGAAGCGGGCCACGCCGGTCAGGTAGGTCGGATAGTGGTGCGTGTCGAGGTCGTCGAAGTCGGCCCAGGGATGGATCACATGGCGCTTCTGCGGATCGAACTTCGTGAAAAGGGGATCGAGGTGGGTGTTCCAGCCGCCTTCGTTGCCGTTGTCCCAGATGATCACGGACGGGTGGTTGACGTCGCGCCGGACCATCTCTTCGACGAGCTGCGGGCCCACGACGTCGTCGTAGCGGCCGTGCCAGCCGGCCAGCTCGTCCAGGTAGAAGATGCCGAGCGAGTCGCAGGCATCCAGGAAGTGGTCGTCCGGGGGATAGTGGGAACGCACGGCGTTCATGTTCATCTGCTTGACCAGCGCCGCGTCGGAGCGGCTGATGGCCGGGGAGGAGCAGCGGCCGCTCTCCGGATGGAAGACGTGGCGGTTGATGCCCTTCAGGACGACCTTGACATCATTGACGTACAAGCCGTCCCGGGGCCGGAGCTCCACGGTGCGGAAGCCCACGCGGGTGTCGACCTCGTGCAGGACCTTGCCGGCGGGGGAGAGCAGCTCGGCCTTCAGGACGTAGAGGTTGGGGTGCTCGCACTCCCAGGGGCTGACGCCTGCCCATTGCATCTCGTGGCGGACTTTGCCGTCCTGTTGGCCGCTGCCGTCATTCGCCGGCACCGACCGGCGAATCTCCTGCCTGGCCATCGCCGGGGCGGTCAGGGACGTCAGCGAGTAGCGCACGGAAGCGCCTGCAGGCGCGTTCTCAAGCTCCAGGTCGACGGCCATCGAACCGTCCGCGCGGGCGTCGATGGCGTGGTGCGCGATGTGCTCGGGCGCCGTGGCCGTGAGGTAGACCGGGCGGAAGATGCCGCCGAAGTTCCACCAGTCGGCGCGGCGTTCGGCGCTGTTGACCGAGTTGTTGGCCGACTCCTTGTGGACGGTCACCTCGAGCTTGTTGGTGGCGCCGTACTTCAGGAGCCGTGTGATATCATACGAGAAACGGTAGAAGCTGCCCTGGTGCACGGGACCGGCGGACTGGCCGTTGATGCGCACGTCCGTGTCGGTCATCACGCCCTCGAAGACGATGCGCACGTTGCGGCCCCGCCAGGCGGCCGGGACCTTGAAGCTGTAGCGGTACTCGCCGTATTCGTTGACGGGTCTGACGCCGAAACCGGCCGAAAAGCCGTAGGTGTACTGGCCGAAGCCCTGCAGCTCCCACTGCGAAGGGACTTCGATCGTGGTCCATTTGCCGCTGTTCTGTCCGTCCGAGCAGCGGAACTGCCAGGTCCTGGTGTCGTCGGAGCCGGTGCCGGAGAGATACAGCTTCTGGGCCTGCTGGGCGGAGGCCATCAGGCAGCAGGACAGCAGCACGAGAAAACAAGCGATACGTTTGTGCATATAATTGGTTGTTAGTCCGGGAGGGCATACGCCTTCCAACTTGTAAATATACAAAAGATTTGCGGACATTCCATGCTTTCCGGGCCGCTTGTTCCCGGATATGCCGGACCCTATATAAAACAACTCCGGGGGAAATGCCCCGGAGTTGTTTTATAAGAGATTAATAATCAGCCGGAACCGGAAACGGCGCTACAGCGCCTTTCCGTTGACGGTCGTATTCTCGAAGCGGACCTCCCCGACGAGGCCGGACTGCAGGACCGGCTCGCGCTGCACGCCCTCGAAGGTGCAGTTGCGCAGCGTGATGCCGTTGATCTTCGTCTGGTCGTCCAGGCCGTCGAAACGCACGCCGTAGGTGGATTTCTTGCAGGTCACGTTCTCGAGCGTGACGTCGCGCACCTCGGGGATGAAGCCGCGCTTGGCGACTTCGTTCTGTTCGTACTTGAGGTTGATGCGGAGCACCGCTTCGCGGCACTGGCCCACCTCGACGTTACGCACGTGGATCCCCTCGATCACGCCGCCGCGGGCGGTGGAGGTCTTGATGCGGATCACGCGGTCCAGGTTGGGGGAGTCCATCTTGCAGTTCTCGACGTAGAGGCCCCGGTATCCGCCGGAGATCTCGCTGCCGATCACTACGCCGCCGTGGCCGTTGGCCATCTGGCAGTCCCGGACGATGATGTTCTCGGACGGGATGCCCCATTTACGGCCGTCTTCGTTGCGGCCGCTCTTGATGGCGATGCAGTCGTCACCCGTGTTGAAGACGCATTTCTCGATGAGGACGTTCTTGCAGGACTCGGGGTCGCAACCGTCGCCGTTGGGGCCGTTGTTGTTGATCGTGACGCCCCTCACTGTCAGGTCGTTGCACATCAGCGGATGGATCACCCAGAACGGGGAACGCAGCAGGGTCACCCCCTCGATCAGCACGGTGGTGCAGCGGTTGAAATGGATGGTCTGCGGCCGCAGGCCGTCCACCTCGGTGTAGGTGCGCTCATACAACGGCGCGCCGCTCTCGCCCCAGGCGAGCAGGCGCACGCGCGAACCCTCCATCATCGGCGAATCCGGGTTGGTAGGGTCCAGCTGCCAGGGACGGCGTTCGGTGACGCGCCCGCGGCCCCACCAGTTCTCGTTGGCGGCGCAGCCGTCGATGGTTCCGTTCCCGGTCAGGGCGATGTTGGTCTCGCCGTAGGCGTAGATGAGGGGATGCGTGTTGTTGCAGTCAATGCCTTCCCAACGGGACGGCACGGCCGGGAAATACTGTTTGACGTCCGTGCTGAACTTCAGGACGGCGCCGTCCTCGAGGTGCAGGTTGACGTTGCTCTTGAGCGTAATCGGGCCGGTCCAATAGGTCCCGCCGGGCACGATGACGGTACCGCCGCCGGCCTGGTTCATCGCCAGGATGGCGTTATTGATGGCATCCGTGGCCAGCTGCAGGGAGTCTCCGGCCACGGCGCCGCATTCGGTGATGGAAATGCTGCGGTCGGGGAAATGGACCTGGCTCATCGTGGCGAGGATCCGGTCGGCCTGCGCCCAGGGATCGGAGGCGGCATCTTTCTGACCGCAAGCCGCCGCGATCAGTATCGCAGCGGCCAGCAGAAGGGATTTGGGATAGGATTTCATTCCGGTGTTACTTGTTGTTCTGGACGAAGAGCGGAATCTTGGTCAGGTCCACCATGACGAGGTTGAGCCGCTTGGCGTCGGAGTAGTGTCCGGTTTGGAAGCAGATCTTGGTGCCGTCCGGGCTGAAGAACGGCTGGGCGTGGTCCGGCTGCATCTTGAGATCGGAAGCGATCTGGATGCGCAGGCCGTTGGCCACGTTGACGATATAGACGCTGCCGCCGAAGGTGTCACCGCAGGCCCACTTGTTGTCGCGGGTGGAGTTGCAGTGCCAGAAGCCGCGGCCGGTGAGCTGGGAGGAGCGGTCCTTGTCCATCTCCACCTGGCCGATCACCTCGACGTCGTCGGTGCGGAGGTTGATGCGGAAGATGCCGCTGGCCTGCTTGCGGAGGCGGTCCTGCCATCCGAGGACGTTGAAGTAGACATAGTCCTCGGTACCGAAGGTCTCGTGGGTCACCCAGTCGAGCGGAGTCTCCTTGTAGAGGGGCTTGTACTCGTTGGTGTTGGCGTCGCAGTACCACATGCGCTGGCCTGCGTCACCGCCGGTCTCGCAGCAGAAGAGGATCTCGTTGGGGCGGAAGCGGCTGGCCTGGATGTGGCCGACGCGGAACGGGACATTGCGGATGAAACTGACCTCGCCCGTGCGGAGGTCCATCTTGCGCAGGCCGCTCATGCCCTGACCCACCTTGACCGGCTGGTCCTCGCGGGGTTTCTGGGCGACCTTCTCCTGGATGGCCAGTTCTTCTTCATTTGGCATGACGTTGCGGCTCACGGTGATGTAGGCGAAGGTGTCGTCGCTGTTGATGCACCAGCCGCCCGGCGTACCCATCTCTTCGGAAGTCGGGAACGTACCGATCTTCTTGATGTAGTCGTCCATGGAGCGGGTCTTGTTGGGCTGCTTCTTCGCATCGGCGAACAGCTTGTCCAGATCCATCACGTACATGACCCACTTGGAGTCATCCTGCCGGCGCTGCATCTGGCCCTGGGGAGGCTGCTGGCCTCCCTGTCCGGCCTGCGGGCGCTGTCCGCCTTCGGGACGGCCCTGCCCGGCCTGCGGGCGCTGTCCGCCCTGCGGGGCGCCGCCCATCTGGCGCTGGGTGCCGCCTTCGCGGCGGTTGATGTAGAGGGTGTTGGCGGTATTGCCGAGGAAAACGCTGCCGACGCTCCCTTCGGTGACCTGCATAATCTTGCCGGTGGCGACCTCGATCATAAAGTACTGGGTCGAGCCCATGCGGCGGGTGGAGCCGTCAGGCAGGGTGACCTCCTGTGCGCCGGCGGCGCGGTCCGACGAGCGGAACAGCAGGTATTTGCAGTCCGGCGTCCACATCGGGTCGGTCTGGTACAGGAATTTGTCGTTGCCTTCGGTTTTGGTCAGCACGTTGAGTTCGATGCCGGTCTGCTCGTCCTTGATCTTCTGGGTCTCGGAAGCGGTCCACTGGCCGAACTGGGCGTTGGCGCTGAAGGATGCGGCCATCAAGAAGGCCGCTGCGAAAAGGAATCTTTTCATGTGTGAAGCGGTGTTAAATTGGTATATGGACTATTGTTTGATGCCGTTGACGTAAGTCTCGTTCACGACAAGGTTGTCGATGGCGCTGCGCTCCCAGTCGGGGCGGCCGGTCTGCACCTTGACGTTGTCGAAGGTGATGTCGTTGAGCGTGTACTGCTCGTCCACGCGGCGCACGTTCGCGAAGCTGCGGCACTCCAGGTCGAGGTCCTTGAAGACGATGTGCTCGCCGTAGGAGCGGGGGATGTCCTCGCGGCCCTTCAGGTCGAAGAACTGGGTCCAGGGCGCGCAGCTGACCACGGCGGCGCAGCTGCCCTTGATGTTCTCGATGCGGATGTACTCGTAGTGTTGCGGGGTGTCCGGGCGCATCTTGAGCTGGAGGAGGGTCTGGCCCTGCTCCACGGTGCAGTTGCGCACGATGATGTTGCGGGTCTGGATGCACTCGCTGCCGCAGGTCACGCAGCTGCCCGTCGTGTGGTCGAAGAAGACATCCTCCACGAGGATGTTCTCGTTGGCGCCGTTGACCGGGTCCTGGTCGGCCCAGGGGCCCTTGCCGCCCTTGAAGCAGACGGCGTCGTCGTTGACCGTGATGCGGCAGCCCTTGACGAGCACGTTGGTGCAGGCGTCGAGGTCCACGCCGTCCGCGCTCGCGGAGCGGATCGGGGCCACGGGCGAGAAGAGGCGCAGGCCGATGACCTTGACGTGGTCGGACTTGTAGATGTGGCAGGTCCAGAACGGGCTGTTCTGCAGGGTGGCCTCGGCGATGGTGACGTTCTTGCTGTGCGAGACGTGCAGCAGGCGCGGGCGTTGCTCATCCTTGTTGGTGCACTGCGGGTTCCACTGGCGGCGCAGGCGGAAGGCCTGCCAGTAGGGGCTGCCGTTGCCGTCGATGGTGCCGGGGCCCGTGAGGGTGAAGCCGTCCAGGTGGTCGACGTTGATCAGGGCGGAGAAATACTTGCAGATCTCGCCCTCGATGCGGGTCTCGATGATCGGGAAGTCGCCGATGAACTCGCTGCCCAGCAGCACGGCGCCGCGGCTCATGTAGAGGTGCGTGCCCTGCTTGAAGAAGAGGGCGCCGGTCTTGTAGATGCCCTCCGGGATCACGACCACGCCGCCGCCTTCCGCGGCTGCCTTGTCGATCACGCCCTGGATGAGGGCGGTCTGCTTGGTATTCGGGTCGCTGATGGCGCCGAAGTCCCGGATGTTGTAGGTCTTGCCGAGGGTCTCCGGAGCGGGGACCTCGCTCTGGAGGAACCATTCGGGCACGGCCGTGCCGTCCGGCCAGAGGAGCGGCTGCTCCTTGACTTTCTTGGGGGTCTTGGCCCCTGCCGGCAGCACGACGGCCAGCGCGAGCAGGGAGAGGAGGAGTGTTCTCATAATAAACAAAAGAGGAGATGTAACTGTTTAAAAACTTAATTATTTAACTGACAAGGAGAATAAAACGTATCCCAGAAGAAGGATGGGCCGATTATATATAGCCACCCCATTGAAGAAACTAGTCTCCCATTCTTTATCTCAATTCTAATAGATACATCATCTGGGACATCAGTCGCAAGAGGTTCATCATATTTATTGTAAATGTAGGTGAATATATGTGGATTATTTCTTATTATTCTTTCGAGTAAATTATCAGCAATATAAGAATTATTGCTTTGACTTGAATCGGTATTAATCATTAAGTGAGATTCATGTGTTGAAGAATAAGCATCTACGTATGCAGAAAGAGAATCTAGTCTTACTAATAGGTCAGTATAAAGGATATGAATGACAATAGTATCTTTTTCAATATTATAAGTAAAGTTATCAGCTTGAAGAGCTTGGGTTATTGTACATAGTATCTTTTCATGTATCAATCTTTTCGGAGATTCTATAATACCATGATTGTGGACTTGACAAGAATCATTAGCTTTCTTCAACAAGCAAGTTAGGGACTCTTGGGGTGTAGTTGAAAAATGTTCCATGAGAACAAAGAAACTTATCAGTAAAGGGAGGATTCTCATGATAAATCAATATTTAAAACGAATGCTCGGGGGAATCATATTATAAGTAGTTTTCCCCTGGTTATTGTAATATAAGCTTTTCCCAGAGCTATCTATAATTCGGGACATAACCGTATAAGGAGAATCATTTCCAATAAGATATGTTGAGCGTAGCGGGTAGTTATGCTCCGCGCGTATCATGTTTTCTATATGCGTGGAAAACAGTTCATTAAAAGGAATATCTTTTTGTAAGGTATAATCATCAAGTGTTCCTCTAGGAATCCAGATATCATTATTCATTGTTCCCCTCATGTCGTCTAGCGCGTGAGCAAGTTCATGCCCAAGAGAAATGAATGGAGCAGAAAAACTACCATTGTCAAAAGCCCAACCAACAGCTTTTTGATTAGGAAAGTATTCATTGCTCCTAAAGGATTCTATTCGAATTCTTGTATTGTAAGCAACCAGTTCTTTTATCATGGAGGAACCTGTATTTCCTTCCATCAAGGTTGATAAAGCCCTAGACGTTTCAAGAATATGCTTTTCCGTTCCAGAGTACTTGTTCATATTGTCATCGAAAAAGCCCCATTCGCCATCATGCTCAAGCCATTCAAACTCGGTAAACGAGTTGTCTTCGTTTAAGCTTCTAACGACAATTTTGTTTCCCGTCGGATCCACAAACTTCATTGGATTCCCAGCACAGAAGAGATACGGAGAGTGGAGATAATATTTCTCCGCGAGCGGGTCCTGCGAGATCCATCGTCCGAGGGCGGGGTCGTAGAGGCGTGCGCCGAAGTCGTTGACGTTGAAGGAGGCGGCGGGGTTCCAGTCCTTGCCCTGGTACTTTTCGGGCTGTAAGGCTGTGTTGGAGCCTGTCGGCAACGGTCCGCCGAGCGGGTAGTAGTCGTCGGTCTCCAGGACCGTTCCGGCATCGTTCACGACCGCGCGGACGGAACCCAGGTGGTCCCGGACGAAGTACCTCCGGGCGGAGTTCCCGCTGGCGAGGTCCACGTATCCGCCGTCGAGCCGCAGGCGTTTGGCGGCACGTGTACCGCTGCCCTCCTTCTCCAGCACAAGGTCGCCGCACCAGTCGATGGTGGTCGTGGTGCCGGAGACCGTACGCACTTCCCGGAGCTTGGAGCCGTCGGCGGCGTAGTAGTAGTTGATCGTCGATCCGGTCGAGAAGGTGACGGTCTGCGGGAGGTCGATCTCGTTCCAGGTGACGGAGGAGATCTTGCGTCCGGTGTCCGAGGTCAGTGCCCCGTTGGCATTGTAGGTACTGGTGCCGGCGGCAGCGTTGAAGTTCCCGCTGTAGCCCTCCGAACCTGAATCAGACACCGACGTCACCTGTTTCCCGGTGCGGGAGAGGTTTACGTTATGTGATAATCCATCGATTAGCAAACAGATATAAGAATTGATCAACATTTATTGTTAATTCGCCGGTTTAGTTAAATTAGTTAAATAAACATAGAACTGTAGAAACTTGGGATTATATTTGATTATATACGACTCTTCACCAACTTGGATAGACCGTTGAATAATTGGTTCGCCTTCTTTGTAAATAGCGAATTCAATACTCGGATAATTAGTTTTGACAGGATTGGGATTAATTACCCTGTTGTATTCAATTGGTTCGTCTTTAGAAACGAAGAAAACATCAATACAACTTGCAATATAGTTTATGCATTCCTTATCATGCAAATGCTTTTCAAACGGAGGGGAAAGGCTTTGGATGATCAATTCTTTTTTTGCATTATCCATTAAAACGGTACAACTCCATGAGTAGTGGATGGAAAGACTATCCCATACAAAACCAATGTGTTCTTTTAGTGGCTGTGGGGCCGACGGAGGTCTTCGGAATCTTGGATCATTTACCAGAGAATCAATGAGACCCAAAAACTCCAAAAAACGTGGGTTATACGTGATATCGTATTGCTCTTCTCCAATTTGGATTGTTTTATTGATTGTCTGTTTGTTAAATGCCCTGATCTCAAAAGATAATCGTGAATAATCCGTTATGATCGGATCCTCACGTATTACTCTGCTGTATTCAATCTCTTCTGTCTGTTGGATAAAAAAAACATTAATACATTGAATAAAGTAATCTATGATATCTGTATCATCAATCTCTTTTTCACTGATAGGACTGGTCACAAGAATCCTATTATTAGAATACTCTATGGAATAATTGTCAGTGTCAGAAAGATCTATATAATTTACTGTAACACTAGATAGTTTCGGAATCGAATCAAACTTCTCAATGCCGTTCTTTTGTGTACTGTCCATCAAAACCGCAGAAGATTTTGGAATCGAATTAGGATTCTCAGAACTGTTCTTTGTATTTGAAACCGACCTAATACTCGAAGACAGATTACAAGAAACACACACGATAATTATTATCAAAAATAGGAGAGACCTCATATATGGCGACAATGATTAATTTTTCTTATACTTCTTATACAAGTTTCTGTATGGAGGATCGACAGTGGTTCGCCCCGTCTCAATATTTGTATACTTTAATAATTGCTCCAGATTGAATGCTTTATATGATGGTGTCGTTTTGTCCCACAACAATTTATAATTGATAACGTTTTTATATGCTAAGCGATGAGATTTGTATCGGTCATGATTGCCTTTCATTATATGAGAGTACCATTCGTGAACAACGACAGATGATTGGATATTCTCGACAGTAGTTTCGTAAGAATACTTATCTGTTCCAGTAATGGTTTTAGCATTAATTCTTGAATTCCAAGAGCCCTTATCGGTGGAAGAGAAACCTATTATACCATTACTTAATGTAGACAAAGAGAATACCTCATCATAAACTCGCAGGCCTTCCATTTGAGAAGCGATATGAGTCCATATTTTTGACCTTGCGGTTTCCGTCAGTTCATTTCTAACAGTATCATAAGAGTTAGCTTCTCCCCGTTGAGTCAAGATATTAAAGCTTTCATTATAAAGCAAGTCAGATGCTGATACATTTGAGAAGTCTTTGTCTCCGTCATATATAATAACGATACCAGTAAAACCTTCAAGTGTATTTCCACGAAAAGACCCATCTGATCCATACACGGGGTTAATTGTGGTCCCATCCGGATCCACGAACTTCATTGGATTCCCCGCACAGAAGAGATACGGAGACTGTGGATAGTACTTCTCTGCCATCGGATCCTGCGAGAGCCATCGTCCGAAGGCTGGGTCGTAGAGGCGTGCGCCGAAGTCGTAGACGTTGAAGGAGGCGGCGGTGTTCCAGTCCTTGCCCTGGTACTTTTCGGGCTGTAAGGCTGTGTTGGAGCCAGTGGGCAACGGTCCGCCCAGCGGGTAGTAGTCGTCGGTCTCCAGGACAGTCCCGGCGTCGTTCACGACCGCGCGGACGGAACCCAGGTGGTCCCGGACGAAGTACCTCCGGGCGGAGTTGCCGCTGGCCAAATCCACGTATCCGCCGTCGAGACGCAGGCGTTTGGCGGCACGTGTACCGCTGCCCACCTTCTCCAGCACAAGGTCGCCGCACCAGTCGATGGTGTTCGTGGTGCCGGAGACCGTACGCTCTTCCCGGAGTTTGGAGCCGTCAGCTGCATAGTAGTAGTTGATCGTCGATCCGTTGGAGAACGTGACGGTCTGCGGGAGATCGATCTCGTTCCAGGTGATGGAGGAGATCTTGCGCCCGGTGTCCGAGGTCAGTGCTCCGTTGGCATTGTAGGTACTGGTGCCGGCAGCAGCGTTGAAATCCCCGCTATAGGCCGCCGATCCAGTGTCTGAGACAGAGGTCAGCTGGTTCCCGGTGCGGGTGAAGGTCAGGTTGTCCACGATTTCCCAGGTCGAAGTCCCGGTCCTCCCGTATCGTTGCAGCCCGGTGATATTGCCGTTGCGGTCATAGCCGGTGACTTTCTCGGTGTAGTGGTCGTTGACCAAGGATACTTCCTTGTAGACTGCATCCTTGAGCCGGTGGAGCCCGTCGTAGGTGAAGTCATAGGCCTTCCGTGTGTCGCCGCTGCTGCGCTTCCAACCGGAGGCGGAGACATCGGAACCGAAAGTGTATGCCAGGTCCTGGATGAAGGAGGGATGTGTGATGCCCGTCGTCCGGCTGCGGATGTCGTAGGTATAGGATTCGGCATTCGTAGTGCTTCCTGCAAACTTCCTCGACGAGAGCCGTCCGAGGTCGTCATAGGTATAGGTGGCGAGGGTCGTCGTGCCTGTCCCGGGCAGCGTCAAGGTCTCGGCGGTGAGCCGGTCGACGTGGTCGTAGGACCAGGTGCGTGTCTGGCTGGCCGGCGTGCCGCTGACCGAGGACGTGCGCGTCGTAGTGACGGAGGCGGGTTGTCCTGTGTATGTGTAGGTCGTCACGCGGGTATCATATCCCAGGTTATCATAGTGGCCTATGACTTCCTTGGTGACCTGCCCGCGGCTGTCGTAGTACCAGGCTCGGGGGACGTTGCTGGAGGACGATGCGCCGAGTACGCGAAGCTCCTGCCCGGTCTGCCGACCGATGCACCAGGAACCCGTGGACGGGAAATAGCTTGACGGGAATCCTGTCGTCCCGGCGAAGGAGTAGTTGTCGTAGTAGTTCTTGACCAGGACCGTGGGAGAAGTGGTGTTGGACTGGCCGGTGCATTCGCCTTCGGTAACGATGCGCCCGAGGTTGTCATAGGTGAAGTAGTGCCAGCGGTTGGTGCCGGCCGCCCTGCGGCGGCCGTCCTGGACATAGGCGGGACGGTCGTGCGCGTCGTAGACATACTGCACATAATCGGCTCCGGGCAGTTGCTTCTTCGAGAGGTTGCCGCGGTCGTCGTAGGTGTACTGGAAGGCGAACTTCGCCAGGAGGTCCGTCCCCGTTGCGACCTGATACTCGGGCTGGAGGACGAACCGGAGCTGCCCGCGGTCGTCGTAGACGTAGTAGGTGTCGCTGTAGGTGGAGGTCCCATCCACCTGCCGAGTCAAGACGGTACGTCCCAGTTTGTCGGTGAAGGTGAGGCTGACGGCCCCGTCCTCGTCGGTGGTGCGGACGACGGAGAGAGTGCCGGCGGCGTAGTTGCCGTTTTGGGACAGCCCGGAACTGCCCACATAGTAGTACTTGCAGGCGGTAACCCCGGAAGCGGTGTTGCCGAGCCATTCGGTGCGGACGGGATGTCCTCCTCCGGAAGCGGCATACCAGGCGGCGCCGGGGCCGTATGCGTAGGGGACGCGGTCGAGGGAGGAGGCTTCCAGGACCTGCTCGGAGAATGGCCGGGTTTCCGAAGTGCCGTAGGTGGAACTGGCGGCGGACGAGAAAGCGGAAGCGGACAGGAAGGAGGAAGAAGTCACGACGGGCAGCCAGGTACGCGTCTGCCTTCCGGCCAGATCATATTCCGTCCTGGTGAGCAGGTTGGACTGTGTGGGCGTCGCCTGTGAGGCCAGTTCCTGAATCTGCCGTCCGAGTCCGTCATACCATACGGAGGATTCGATGCGCTGGGTGTTGGATACGCCGGCATTCTTCTTGATGGACCGCAGGACGCGGTTAGGTGTCCAGGTCGTCCCCGAGCCGGAAGCGTAAGAATAAGAGAAGGTCTCGATCTCGCCCTGGCTGTCCGCTGCACGGGAGAGGCGTCCCAGGGCATCGTAGATATAGAACTTCTCGGCACCATCCGGGGCAGTTTCCGTCGAGATGCCCATGCCGGGAACATATTCATAGGTGGTAACGAGGTGCGGGAAAGAGGCCAACGACGTGGGCGACACGATGGCGGAGCGCAGTGAGGTTAGGTAGGTGGACGCGTTGGATGTGGTGCAGGACGCCAGGTTGTTGATGAGGGTGGTACCTGCGGCAGACTGGACCTGGCTCCAGGTCAGGCCTTCGATGACCGCCACTGGGTAGCGTTTGTTATATCCCCAGAGGAAGACGAACTTGCGTCCGTCGACAGTGGTGGCGTAGCGCAGGTTGCCGGCATTGTCGTATTGGTCATAGGTAACCAGCGTACGTGTCGTACTGCCAAGTTTCTCCTTGAGGGTGTCCGGGAGGTGCATGGTGCCGTTAAAGACACCGTAGGTCGTCTCCCGGGTTCGCTGGAGGGTGTTGCCGTAATAATACTCTTCCTTGACGGGAGTATCCACCCGGTTGGCGTCGGTCATGGCCGTGTAGGGCGAGTCAGACAGCGCGAAGGGATAGGTGTAGACTGTCTTGGAGACCTTGCCGTCGCTGTTGGTCGTGGACTCGGTGAGAGGCTTGAGCGTGCGGAGTCCGTCTGTATCGTATGTGTAGGTGGTCGTGATGGAGACACCGGTAGTGTGGTCGGTAGCCGTTTTTCCTGTGAGTTGGCGAAGTCGCCGATAACCGTTACAAGAGGTCGCGATGACGTTGTCCCGGAAAGTGTCCTCATCCGGATACGGAGCAAATGCGTCAGGATCGCTTTGTGCATAAATGACTCCGATCCCTTTGCGCACAAGACGGACACCGGTCTGGAAGTTTGCAGTTGCGGGTTCCAGTTCCGTGTATGAATAATCTTCGGTGAGTTGCAACGTGTAATCGCCCCCTGCGTTGGATATGTAGACTTCCTTCTTTGTCAGCAAGGCGGGAACGGTACCTTCGTCGTTGTTATAAAGGTTGGAATAAAACCTGTAATGAAGAGGAAGGTTATACCAGTCTTCGTCGGAGCCGGGATAGGTACTTTCCTCATCCAGCATATAGTGATAGATATTTTTCCCAAGATTAGCGGAGGCCGTCCCTCCGACATATTCGGTGACCGTGCTGTAAAAAATGGGAGAGCCGCTTCTTCCGGTCAGAGGAAGGACAGGAGAAGCTGTGGCGAAGAAGTGCTCTTTAACCCCGTCACACTGAGAGTACTGACCGTCATTGAGATAATACCAGACATCATCGTACCAAGAATACAGGTCATCTGAGATTGGTATTGTTTCATGCCCGCCAGCGTAACTATATGAATGTTTCTCCAATAGGGTACCATCATAATCATAGTTGGAAACGGAAGAGATTCTCAAACCTCCAATTATGCTTGTCCCTATCCGGTTTGCCTCAAAGGCAAAAGTGGTTTTTCCTTTGGTAGGATAGGTAATGGTCTCCAGCGAACACATTTTCATGGCAGGTTCGTAGGGCGTCCGATTCGCGGTAACCCGCCCAGGAATGATTCCGTTCGGGATATAATACTCATTGAAACGTGCATTGTTGAATCCCCAGTAGTCTTCGTTCGTGTACGAGTCTGTTCCCGATGGAGTTGTCCCAATACCAGAATTATAATGGTTGGGAGGCGAAGTGGAGTTGTAAGAGAATGTCCATTCTTCTGCCGGAGAAGCAGAGGAACCTTTAATGGAGATGCCGTTCAGTTTTAGGCGATAGTTCTTAACCGTTGAACCGAAATAAGAACTGTTGTCAAAAATGACTTGGCGGCGAACTGAACCGGCTTCTGTGACAGTCAGGGAAGTAAGACGCTCCTTTTGTGCATCCAGCCGATCAGTAGCATAGGAAAAAGAGATGGAGATGTTGTTCCAAGTAATGGAATTCAAGCGGGGGGAAACAAAATAGTAGGTTGTGTACGTTGGTTGAAGGGTAGAGATATTGCCGGTGTGTTGCCTATATGCCACATCTCCGGCCATATGGATTTGTTCCCAATAGAGTGTTTCTCCTTGCTCGAAGTATTCTCCCCGGTATCGGATATTGTGTCCTTGCCCCTGGGTATAGTTGAACTGGATAATATTGTGTCGGGTTCCGGTGATGATCTTGGAGAGATACCAGGCGCTGGTGACAATCATGGCTCCTCCGGCGCTGCAAGACTCCGTATTCTCGAAGAAGTATTGTGATCCGTCTGTATCTGTAATCATGAACCCGGAAGAAGTTTTTTCTATCTTTATGGGATCGTGAGGAATGGACAGGAACTGGTTGGTGGAAGCGGCATTCATGCGGAAGAGGCCGGCCTTGCCGCCGAAATTGTATGAGTAACGGTCGCTCTCGCTGTCGTGATAAATGCTTCCGGCGAAAACGCTGTTCCAGAATTGTCCGCCATGTCCGGCATATAGATGGGTCTGAACGTCGGATTTGGTCTTGAAAAACAAGTTATAATTTGCACCTGCGTAATCTGGAGCAGCACATACGGAACGGGAAATAACTCCGCCGGCGTTGAGCACCCAACCGAGCCCGACCGGTGTGGAGACATCGGTGACCTTGATGCCGGAGGCGTGATAGGAGAGGGATATCGGGAGTTGATAGTCTCCGGTGTCGAGGGTATAGAGCGGGATCTCGATCTTGGGAACGCCGGTAGAGTAGTCGACGGGATACTCGCCATAACGGGCGTAAGCGGCTGACTGCGGACTGGGATGAACCACCGACTTCAGCAGGTCGTCGGAGACGGAGCGGGTGTGCGCCTCCTGGCGGACCTGCCGGACTGAGTCTCGCCGAGATGTGGTGTCGCGGCGGGAAATCGTCTCAGGTTGTGCGGATGCAGTTGCTGAAAACAAACAGCCGGCACATATTAAAAATACTAGAACCCGTTTCATCTCTTAAGAGAATCTAGATTAATTAACCTTTACAATAAATCCCCGGAGCTGCGTCCGCGAGAGGGTGGTGCGGAAGCCGAACCAGCCGCGCGTGAGCGGCTCGGGGTCAGTGTAGTCGAAGAGGGTCTGCCCGTCGATGGTATAGGTCACCCGGCCGCCCTGGCAGGCCAGCCGGATGTGGTACCAGTGGTTGGGCTGCAGCAGGTGCGCCGGATCGGTGTATTCCTGCAGCAGGTCGGGGTTGGGCATGCCGTTGTAACGGCGGAAGCGGGTGGTGCTGTTGTAGTTGCCGCCGTAGCCGACGTAGTAGAGTTGCAGCGTGGCGCAGTTGGCGAATTTGCCGCCGCGCTCCACGCTCCGCGCGAAAATGTCCTCCGCGGCCGGGTCCGTGGCCATCCAGAAGCAGTTGAGGTCGCTCAGGCGGTCGCCTTCGCGCTCCTGCATCACGCGGGCCTCGTACTCGATCACGACGTCGCCTTCCATCGGCTTGCGGTACCACAGCGTCAGACCCTTGGGGGCGAGGATCTCGACGCCCTCACCGACGAAGTCCACCTTGTAGTCCGGCGATTCCGACTCGACCATCCAGTAGCTGTCGAATGCCTTGATGTTCAGTCCGTCCGGGTACTTCTCGTAGCCGGACAGCAGCCAGGCGATCCCGGCTCCGAGGAGCAGGACCAGGATGCCGGAGACGATACCGATTTTCGTGCCTTGTTTCATCTTATTGCAGGAGGGTTTCCTTGAATTCGATCTCTACGATGCGCAGCTCGTTGTTGGGCTCGCCGGCGCCCTTGGCCTTGAAGAGGTCCAGCTCGCCGGCTGCCGGCGCCACCACCTCCACGATGCCGCTGAAGGCATCCTGCTCGGTGGCGGAGCCCTTCAGGCGCAGGGTGATCTCGCGCGTGGTCACGGGCTTGACCGGGATGTGGACGTAGCCCAGGCTCTGGGGCGTCTCGCCGCTCCAGATGAGCTCCTCGCCCGCCCAGATCTCGATCGGGTAGGAGCGCATGCGCCAGCCGGTGAACTTGACGCAGATGTCGTCGATCGTGGCCATGCGGCCCAACCGGTAGGTGATCCAGCCCGTGCTGAGCTTGCCGTCGTTGGTCCACTCGCTGAGCTCGTTGTCGTCCCAGCTTGCGGCGACCTTGTCGGCGTTGGCGCCGGCTGTTGCACCGACGATCTCCACGTCGACCGCCCGGTCGATGTAGGACGGCGTGCGGGGCGTCTCGCCGCGGTCCAGCCGCGCCGCGAGGTGGTCACCAGGGATATAAGTCGACAGACCGCCCTTCACCTCAAACGGAATGGTCTCCAGGGAGATGGAGGCGCCCTTGAGGCCCTCGGCGCTCGCCGTGAGCGTAATCTTGCCGGCCGTCGTCGTGGAGCGGAGGATCGCGCGGTTCACGCCGCACTCCACCGGGAAGTCCTTCGCGAGGATGTCGTTGTCCGGACCCTGCGCGATGCCGCCGCGCCACTCCGCGGGGCCCTGCAGGTCGTAGTGGATCATGTCGTTCGCCAGCGGACAGCGGCGGCCCTGCGCGTCGACGACCTCGATCTGGACGAGGGCCACATCGGCCCCATCGGCCTTCCAGCCGCTCGGGTTCTCGATCTTCGTCAGTTTCAGGGCGGCCGGGGAGCCGGCCGTCTCGAGCGCATAGCGCGCGACGGCCTTGCCGCCGTTGTAGCCCACCGCCTCCAGCTTGCCGGGGGCGAAAGCCACGTCCTTGTAAGTAAAGAGGAACTGATACTGCTGCTCGGGGGCAGGGAGCTCACGACCGTTCAGATAGAGTTTGACCGTCTCTGTATTGGATACTACGTACACGGGCTTCACGGTCCCGGCATCGTAGTTCCAGTGACCCACGATATAAATATGGGGTCTCTCGATATCCACCCAGCCGTCCCACATCACCTGATGGGCGAAGTAGGTGTCCTTCGGGATGCGGAGCGGGTCGACGTTGCCGCTGCGGCGGTAGTTCTCCACGCCGCGGAAGTGGGTGTTGGAGTCGGAGAAGATGATCTTGACGCCGCCGCTGCTCACGCGCTTGCCCGTGCCCGGGCGCTCGCGCCAGTAGTCGTACCAGCGCGCCACGTGCTCCACCACGAAGTTGTCCTGGTTGTGATTGTAAGGGGCGGAACTGCCTGGTACATAGGCGTTCTTCTCGGCGGACCAGACCATGTTGCCGCCTTCGCCCTCCTTGTGGCCCGGGTAGGACCAGTCGTCCCAGTACTTGCGGAGCGCCTCGTCGCGGCAGTACTCCATGGCCCAGAAGGGGGAGTGGGCGCTCTTGTTGATATAGAGCATCTCGCCGCCGTACTCGGCCTCGCGGATGTCCAGCATCTCGCGCGAGCCGATCGCCCGGCCGCCGTAGAAGTCGTATCGGTCGCGGATCTCCCGCATCTCGAGCATGTGCTCGCGGCTGATCGATTCGTTGCCGCACTCGTAGTAGATGATCGAAGGGTTGTTGCGGTTGTAGATGATGGCGTCGCGCATCAGCTCCTTGCGCTGCTCCCACTGCTGGCCGAAGCAATCTTTCTCTGCATCGCCGGCCTGCATGGACATCATCAGGCCCACGCGGTCGCAGGATTCGACGTCCTGCTTCCAGGGCGTCACGTGCATCCAGCGCACGGTATTCGCGTTCTGCTCCACCATCAGGCCGTTGGAATAGTCGCTCAGCCACGCCGGCACGCTCATGCCCAGCGCCGGCCACTCGTTGGAGGTGCGCTGCGCGAAGCCCTTGACCTGCAGCACGCGGTCGTTGATCCAGATCTTGCCTTCGGCGAAACGCGTCTTGCGGAAGCCCGTGCGCGTGGTGACTTCGTCCACGACCTTGCCGTCCACGACCAGGCAGGTCTTGACATCATACAGATAGCCGTAACCCCAGCTCCAGAAATGAAGCCCCTCCACGGGAGCCTCGGCGCAGAGCGTCGCCGTCGCGCCGGCCGCTACCGTCACGGGCTCGCTCCCGAAGGTCTTCAGGACCGTGCCGTCGCGGTCGATCAGGGCCACGCGGTACTCCGCCGCCTGCGGCTTGCCGGTCTCGTTGCGGACCTCGGACTCCGCGTGGAGCAGCGCCGTGCGCGCTGCCACGCGGATGTCAGCCGCGTAGATGTATACGCCCGTCGTGCCCAGGTTGCTGTAGAGCGGCAGGGTCTGGTAAAGCTTATCCGTCACATGCAGCCACACGTTCTTCGGCAGGCCGCCGTAGTTGGCGTTGAAATTCTTGTTGGACCACTGGTACTTGACGCCCGTGCTGCGCTCGGCGTAGTCCCAGTTGTTGTCCACCCGCACGGCGATGACGTTTGCTCCGGGCTTCACATACGGGGTGAGATCAAAGCCGAACGCCATCACGCCGTTCTCATGCTGGCCGACCATCTTGCCGTTCACGTACACGTCCACGCCCTGGCGGGCGCCTTCGAATTCGATGAATACCTTCTTGCCCTTCGTCTCCTTGGGGAGCACGAAATGCTTGCGGTACCACATCACCGTGTCGGTGAGGACGTGGATGTCCACCTTGAAAGCTTCATCTTCGTTGAAGGCATGGGGGAGGGTGACCTTCTGCCAGCCCCGGTCGTTGAAGCCGGGGGCTTTGGCGGCAGGGAAGTCGCCCACCTTGAGGAGCCAGTCGGAATTGAAATTGTATTTCTCGCGCGCGCCGGCGCAGAGGGTGGCGAGGATCGCCATGGATACGACAAGCAGGAATTTTGGTCTCATTGGCATGCGGTTGATTCCGCTAATGTAGCGATTTCTCGCCGGAAAAACAAAATAGGGGGACGGCCTTCAGACCGTCCCCCTGTCAGTACGTGCGTTATTCGCAGCCCGATTACTTATTGGGGCTGTTGAATCCGTAGCCATTCTTCAGGCCGGTGGTGAGACAGGTCGTCTCGTTCATCGGCATGAGATAGATCGGAGCCTTCTTGGCCGCGTAGTCAGCATCGGTATAACCGCACATGAACTCGCTGCTCCACTGAGCCTCGACAGCGGGGCTGTACTCCTCTCCGAGGCTCTTGAGGGTGTAAGTGCCAGAACCCCAAGCGGTCTTCGTGTAGCCGCGTGCCTCGAGGGCCTTTGCCTCGGCGGAGTCGGGATCGATGTAACGGAACAGACCCTGAATGGCGACGTTGGTGTTGTCCATCACGATAGCTCCCTTCTTTCCATCTTCCTCGGCAACTGCATTCCAATCGTCGTGCTGTCCACGCCAGCCCGGGACCAGCAGGCCGTACTCGTCGGTGCCCTCGGTCAGGCCGGCAGGCGTCTGCATGGTCAGGCGGTAACCGAGGATTTCCTTGGCATTCAGTGTCTTGATCCAGATCCAGTCAGGGTACTGGTTCCCGTTGTCGAACTGGACGTAGCCGTTTTTGCGGAGTTCGGCCATCTGGTCAACCAGTTGCTTGCGGAACTCGTAGGCGACATGCGGGAGCTTCCCGGTGCGGATCAGGTCGAAGCGGCGGTTGGTCTCGCCGACGAACTCGAGTTTGCGCTCCTCGATGACAGCCTCATAGAGGTCACCGTCCACGGAAGCGAGCAGTTCGGAGAACTTGGCATCCTGGATATCGTCGGCGAAGGCGCGGTCGTGAATCTTGCGGAGTTCGGTCGTGGCCTTGGCGTTGTCACCGTTCACGGCGTAGGCTTCGGCAAGCATCAGGATGATGTCGGCCTGGCGCATGTAGACATAGTTGATGCCGGAAAAGAGTTGGCGGGCATCCGGATTGACCTGACGGTTGAGGTCGTACTTGTTCATGCCGATACCAATGGTAAGTCTGTTGGACAGGGCATAGGTGTAGATTGCTTCTACACCGGAACCGTTGGAGCCGGTCACGTTGACGGAGGCATCACGACGCATATCCTGCGGGTCGAACATGCCGTAGAAGACGGCGGGATAGGTGCAGGTCTGGGCATTGGCCTTCGGCGGGTATGCAGGCGAACCACCACTGCTGCCGCGTCCGAAGTTGTAGGCGATACGGCTGTTGCCATTCTGCTCTTTGATGGACCATTCGAAGATGCTCTCCTCGGGCATGATCTGTTTGGTGACCTGGTCGAAGTAGTACTGGAACGGGTTGCCGTAGGTGCGACCTTCCTTGTCAGAACGCGGGTCGACGGTGGTCAGGGAAGCACCGGCAGGCTGGTTGACACCCTTCTCAAGATAAGGAATAGCCTTGGTATAGAATTTCTTCCAGTCGCTGCGTCGGCCGTAGCTGGCGTTGCGGGCAGGATCTTCACCCCAGGTCTCGAAGGAAATGGCTTTGCCGTCGATATCCGTGTAGAAGGCCATGCCTCCTTCGAGGTCGGTACGGCGGGTCTGGAAACCGGCAGCCCAGAAGCAGAGTCGTCCGATCAGACCGTCGGCGTAGTTGCGGGTCATCTGGTCCGGCAGGTGGCTCTGCTCACCGATGGCGTACATCCATTTCTCAGCCTTCTCCATGGCGGCGATCTCACTCTCGAGGATGTAGTCACGGTTGGTCAGTTCCTTGATGTCCTGGCCCAATTCTTCCTCGGTATAATAGATCACGTCTCCCCAGTGGATGATAAGTTCGAGATACATTGTGGCGCGCATGGCATAGGCCTGGCCGAGCAGGTCGGACCAGTCGTTGGGAGCGGTGGCGATGATCTCGTCATAGTCAGACAGCGCCTGGATGTTGGCGATGACCTGGTTGCAGCGGTTGATGGCGCTGTAGAAGGTATTCCAGTTGCCACCGGGCACGCTACCGTCGTTAATGTTGTAATTTTCAACGGTATAGGAGGGTTGCCCGCCATAGAGTTGGGCAGCGCCGACCAGGGCGGCAACCATGCCGACCGAGCAGCGCTCCGTATCGGAGCCGATATCGTCGAAATTGGTCGGAAGACCGCTGGTATAGGACCCGGTCACGGTATTGTAGGCCCCGAGCATGACGGTCTTGCCGGTCTCATAACTGGAGAAGACGAAGTCGGCATCTACCGTCGAAGGGGAAGAGGCACTCAGGAAGTTCTGGCAGGACACGACGGAAGCGCCGGCCAGGACGGCCATCATCAGATGAAATATCTTTTTCATTGTCTTCATGCTTTTTTAGAAAGTGATGTTCAGACCGAAGGTGTAGGTGCGGGCCATCGGGTAATTGCCGTTGTCTACGCCCGGGGTCGTACTGCTGGAGATGTTGACTTCGGGGTTGAGTCCGGTGTACTTGGTCAAGGTGAAGAGGTTGGTGGCGGTCACATAGGCGCGCAGGTTCTTCATGCCGATCTTCTGGGAGATGTTGGAAGGGATCGTGTAGCCGATCGTGAGGTTCTTCAGGCGCAGGAAGGAAGCCGGCTCAAGATACTTGTCCACAAGCATGCCGACCATGGAAGTCGGGGTCCAGTATTTGGCATTGGCATTCATCTTGGCAAGTTCGGTCGGGTCGGAAACGAACTCCAACTCTCCGTTGTTCCAGCGGTAAGGGCTATAGGCATCCTTGACGAAGGCCAGGCGGTTGGCGCCGAAACGGTTGTTCTTGGAGCCATAGAGGTTGGTCAGGGCAGGGACGTTCATGATGTAGCCGCCGAGGACATAGTTGAACGCGGCGTTGAAGTCGAGGTTCTTCCAGCGGCCGCTCAAGGCGAAGGAGCCGGAAGCCGGCGGGACCATGCACCCGAAGGTGTAGGAGTCAAGGTTCGTGATCTTGTCATCAGGGCCGCCGTCGGCTGCGCCGTGGAGGTCCTTGAGCTTAAGCGCACCCGGGAAGGCAGTCTGGCCGGCAGGCCGGTTGAAACTGGTCCAGTAGGAATCTTCCGCCCAGTCGGGAATGCCCTCTTTCAGGGTGTAGACCCCCGTGGCGGGATCGTAGTCGAAATCGTCCACGGTATACCAGCCGTCATAGGCGTAGGCCGTGACCATACCCATCGGTTTACCCTCCTCGATGAAGAATTCGGCAGGGTTGTTGGGACGGTGCTCGGAGTTGGCCCAGGAGCCGAAGTGCGTCGAAGTGACGGCCGGGTCGATGTACTCGACACGGTTGGCGTTGTACTGGAACACGAGGTTGGCGCGCAGGGTGAAGTCGTGGTTGCGGACGATGTCGCCGCCGACGGTTAGCTCGATACCCTTGTTGGAGATGGTGCCGAGGTTCTGGTACTGGGTGCTGTAGCCAGAGGCACCGTTGACTGGCGTGCTCATCAGCAGGCCGTCGGTGACCATCCAGTAACCCTCGATGCTACCGTAGATACGCTCCTTGAGGAAACCGAAGTCAATACCCAAGTTGGCCGTGGAAGTCGCCTCCCAGCGGAGGCTCGGGTTCTGCATCTGGCTGCCAGGGTAGTAGGCCTGGCCGTAGTCGTTCTCCGTGTTGTCGCGGGTCGTACTCACGGTGGAGTTGGTGTTGCCGCTCAGGGACCAGGTCTCACGCCAGAGGTTGGCGTCGATGTTGTCGGAGCCGGAGATACCGTAGGAGAGCCGGAGCTTCAGGTTGGAGAGCCAGCTGTGGGTGTCTGCCATGAACGGCTCGTCGATGACGCGCCAGGCGAAAGCCGCGGAGGGGAAGTAACCCCAGCGGTTGTTCGGGGCGAAGTTGGCGGAGCCGTCGGCGCGGAACGTCAGCGTGAACAGGTACTTGTCCATCAGCGTGTAGTTGGCGCGGCTGAAGAAGGAGACTACGCGGCCTGGCGTGTTGTATCCGGTACTGAAGGTGAAGTCCTTGGTGTACTGGTTCAGGAAGGCGAAGGTGCGCTCCCGGTCGAAGTTCTCCGGATACTCGTAGCCGTAGAAGTACATGTTGGAACCGTTCGAGGTCCGGATTTCGTTGCCGACCATGATGTCGGCGCGGTGGTTCTGGCTCTTGAACGGAATCTGGTACTGGGCCGTCGTGGTCCAGTTCAGGCGGCTGCTCTCGGAGCGGCGAAGGCTGGCGGAGCGGGTCTCGTTGCCGTAGCCTTTATTGAAGGTTTCCGTGCGGCCGAAGCCTTTGTTCAAGCCAAGCTCTGTGCGGAGGGTCAGGCCCTCGACCGGACGCCAGTTGATGGCACCGATGCCCCGGAAATTGTGGCTGATGTTAGCCGGCTCTTCATTGTATGTGAGTTCGACCGGGTTGTTGGCCGTATTGACATAGGACAAGCCGTTACCGAAGCCATTGTAGTTGTTGGGCTCCGGTCCTAACGGCTCCACGGGGCGATACTGATAGGCGTTTCCCTGTCGGCTATTGCCTTGGCTGGTGGAGTTGTTGTAAGAGATATTCAGATCCAGATCGAGGTTGCTTGTGAGCTTCTGCGTGCTCTTGATCGAGGCGTTGATCCGGCGGAACCAGGAGTTGATGACCGTACCGTCATCGTACATGTAGTTGAGGTTGAACATTGTACGGTTACGGCTGGTGCCCGTGCTGACGGACAGGTTGTGGCTGTGGGAAACGGCGGTCTTGAGCAGGTCTTCCTGCCAGTTATGCGAGGGCTGTCCTGCATAACGGGAGAAAGTGTTGCCATAGTTAGCTCCGATGCCGAAGAATTTCAGCATATCCGTATAGTCAGAGAGGCTGTAGTCGCGTGCATACCCGAGGGTGAACTTCAGGTAGTCCTCGGCGTCGAGCACGTCGTAGATCTGCGTGGAGGAATCCCGGACCTGGACATAACCGTTGTAGGAAACGGTCGTCTGGCCCTCGATGGCGCTCTTCGTCGTGACGAGGATAACGCCGGCGGCGCCGCGGCTACCGTAGATGGCGGTGGAAGCGGCGTCCTTGAGGACGTTGATGCTCTTGATCTGGTCGGCGGGGATGTCGGTCAGGCTGGATACCGGGAAGCCGTCCACCAGGATCAGCGGGTCGTTGGAACGGGAGATGGACTTGGAACCGCGGACGCGGATAGTCGGAGCGGAGCCCGGGGATTGGCTGCCCACGGAGACGACCACGCCGGCCATCTTGCCCTGCAGGGCCTCCGCCACGTTGGAGACGGGGATCTCGAGATCCTTGCTTCCGACGGCGGCGACAGAGCCGGTCAGGTCCTTGACCTTGACGGAGCCGTAACCGATGACCACGGTCTCTTCGAGCATCTCCGCATCGTCGGAGAGCGTGAAGTCGTAAACGTTCTTGCCGGCGACCACGGTGAAGGTCTGGTCCACGTAGCCGATGCAGGAGACGGTGAGATTGGAACCTGCGGGGACGGAGAGTTCGTACTTGCCGTCCAGATTGGTGACTGCGCCGGTGGTGGTGCCGGGGATCATCACGCTTGCGCCGATGACGGGCTGGCCGGACAGGTCAACAATCGTTCCCGAGATTTTCTGCTGGGCGAACGCAATC
>JAFUWY010000036.1 GCA_017477245.1 Bacteroidales bacterium
AGCAGCCCCGACGGCCAGCGCGGAGGCGGCCGGCAGGCAGCGCGCCGGATCGAGGCCGAGGTCGGTGACCAGCAGCGAGCACAGCAGATGGTGCCAGCGGAGCAAGCCGCAGCGGCGCAGGGCGGCGCGCAGGGCGGCCTTGTCGTAGCGGCCATCCGCGCCGTCGAGGGCGCGGGCCATGTCGCAGAGCTGCTTGCAGCCGACGCCTTCGCCGATGGCGTGCTTGAGGATGTGCGCGGAGAGCATCACCAGTTCCGCGACGACCGAGGGGACCTCCGGCAGGCGGTCCTCCCCCACGTGCAGGTCGAAGTAGCGCGGATGGAGCTCGACGGTCACGTCGCGGTAGCGGCAGACCACGCTGCCGTCGGAAGCGGCGTGCACGGAAGCGGCGCCGGCGGCCGTCACCGTTTCCCGCGCCAGCGGAATTTCCCCGGCAGGGAAACAGAGGTCGATGTCCCCGCTCTCGCGCAGCTCCGGGTGGGCGTAGTACTTCCCCGCCTCGCTCCCCTTCTGGACCGCGGGATGCAGGCCGGCGGCGCGCAGCCGTTCCAGCAGGTCGCGCTCCACGGCGCCGAGCGCCTGGACGCGCCGCGCGATCCGGTCCACGTCCGAGAGCAGGCGCATGCGCAGAGGGGCCGGGGGCAGTTGCTCCGCGGGGAGATGCGCCATCCCCCGGTACACCAGCCCCAGCACCGCCTGGTCGCGGGCGGTCTGCAGGACCTCCTGCCACGTGTCCGCGCCGGGCGCCGCGTCCAGCCGCAGGTCCTGCTCCCACAGGCCCGCGCGCAGCACGGCGAAGAATATGTCCTGAGTCGTCATCTGCATCCGGGGATTTGCGCGGATAAAGATACGCAATTCCTGCGGAAAATATTATCTTTGCCGCATGCATCTGAAAGAAGGATATGTCCTGCGCGAGCTCGGCGAGGACGCCATCGTGATCGGCGAGGGCGTCACGGTCGACTTCCAGCGTATGATCTCCCTCAACGCCTCCGCCGCCTACCTTTGGCGCAGCGTCGAGGGGCGGGAGTTCACGACCGGCACCCTCACGGACCTGCTGCTCGAGGAGTACGAGGTGGGCCGGGAGGAGGCTACGTCCGCCGCGGCGGACATCGCCGCCGCCTGGATCCGGGCCGGAATCGCCGAAGAATAGCGCAAAATGAGCCCCCGGGTATTGTTTTTCCGACAAATACCGCTATCTTTGCAAGTGAAATGGTCCGTCCATTCCATACTTTCTACCACGTGCTTGACTAGCAGGCACGGCGGCGAAGCCGTTTTTTCCGAACTAATAAATCTATTCAAAATATGCGCAAGATTGCAGTAATTTTGGCGGTGCTCCTCGCTGGGGTGCCCTCCCTTTTTGCCCAGTCGCCCTTTGACTACGCAGGTCGGTGGAACATCTCCATCCAGGGCGGTGCAGCGATCACGGTCAGCGACAACGTTTTCGGTTACACCGACAACGGCATGTTCAAGGACCTCATCAAGCTCCAGGGCGCAGCAGCCATCGGCTATGATTTCACGGGCGCTTTCGGTGTCCGGCTCGCGGGCGGTTACGCCCAGCACGCCGGCAGCTCCAACATCCTGGAGACCGGGACCAAAGACGTCTGGCCCTTCACCTATCAGAGTATCTACGGATTCGCCGATGCCCTCCTGCACGTGAACGGCCTGGCTGAGAACTACGGGCCCTTCGCCCCTAGTTTCTATGTCGGTATCGGTGCGGCCAAGACCTTCGGGTTCACCAACCCGAACCACCCGTTCCAGAACCCGCATGATCCCAACTTCGTGCCCGGTTTCCGTGCCGGTTTCATCGCAGAGGTTGACTTCCAGTCCGGCCTCGGCCTCTTCGCCGACCTCGGCCTCGAGGCCTACAGCGACTGGCACAACGGCATCCGGCCTTCGGATAACGACCAGAGCTATTACAAAGGCTACGCCGGTTTCCCGTTCGACCTGGTCGGCAAACTCTCCTTCGGTATCATCTATCACTTCAAATAGTCGAAATCTAAAAGATCCAAGAATATGAAAATCAAGAGATTCGTAATCACGATGCTCGCCCTGGCGGCCGGCCTGACGGCTTTCGCCCAGGAGACAGAGTATGTCCAGTACAACTGGTTCGCCGGCATCGGCGGCGGTGTCAACATCGGCTGGGACGGTGAGAAGTTCGTCAACCGTGAGAATTCCCACGTCGGCGCAGGTTATGCCGCTGACGTCTATGTCGGAAAGTGGCTCAATGACGTTGCCGGTCTCCGCGTGGGTTGGCAGGGCCTTACCACCAGCGACCAGTACGTCGACTTCGCCAAGAAGAAACTGATGTACATCCACGGCGACGTCCTCGTCCGTGTGCACCGCAGCTTCATCCCTTACGTGCACGCCGGTTATATGAAGATTGACGAGGGCACTGCCGCCGGCGGTCTCGGTGTCATGTTCCCGATCTACCTCGGCAAGGTGGTCCGCATCGTCCCTGACCTGCGCTACGCCATCTTCCCGAACGCCGCCATCGACCGCGAAGGCGCCAAGAGCGGCCGCATCGGACCGGCCTCCAACCTCAGCGCCACGGTCGGCCTCGCCTTCAACCTCGGCGGCAAACTCAAGCCGAAGACCGTCTACGTGGACCGCGAGTCCATCAAGTACGTCGACAAGCCGTACGCCGTGCATGACACCGTCTACGTGACCCGTCCGGATGTGGACACCAAGTCTGACGAGGTCAACGAATTCCTCCGCAACACGACCCTCTTCGAGTTCGACTCCTTCGAGATCACCGAGGAAGCCAAGCTCGGTCTCGACCGCGTCGTCGAATGGATGAACAAGTACCCGAAGGTCACCGCGAAGGTCGACGGCCACACCGACAACATCGGTACCGAGGCCTACAACCAGGAACTCTCCGAGAAGCGTGCCCAGGCCATCGTCGACTACCTCGTCAAGAAGGGTATCGCCGCCAGCCGTCTCAGCTCCGAGGGCCATGGCTACAGCCAGCCGGTCGGTGACAACAAGACCTGGCTCGGTCGTCACCAGAACCGTCGTATCGAGATCACCTTCAAGAACAACGACTAAGACGTAAGTCTCTCACACTCAAACCCCCTGGTGTTTCTCCCCTTCCCGGGGACCGCGCCGGGGGGTTTGGGTATAAAATAACGAAGCCACCGTGATAAGGGGACTCGCCCGAAACTTAGCTGATGCCTGAGTCCAGCTACAATAGCAAAAGAGTAGCGAAGAACACCTTGATATTGTATATCAGGATGTTCTTCATTATGCTCGTAAGCCTCTACACCAGCCGTGTCATCCTTCAAGTCCTGGGCATTGAGGATTATGGGGTATACAATGTCGTCGGAGGTGTTGTCAGCATGTTCTCCATCATATCTTCTTCAATATCTACTGCTATTGGGCGTTTTATCACCATTGCATTAGGAGAGAAGAACATTGAAAAACTAAAAATCGTCTTTTCCACATCCATCATTATCCAGTTTACCCTCGCCATCATTATTGGAATCTTGATTGAAATCATCGGCGTATGGTATCTGTATAATAAAATGAATATTCCACCTGGGCGCACGGATGCAGCATTTTGGGTTTTGCAATGCAGCATCGTCACCTTCGGCCTCGGACTTATCAGCGTCCCTTACGATGCGGAAATTGTGGCTCACGAGCGAATGGACGTATATGCTTATTTCTCGATCCTCGATGCCGCAATGGCACTTCTTATCGTATACCTGCTTAGGATCATCCCCTTCGACAAATTGATTATCTATGCGATCCTGTGCACCTGCGCATCGTTAATCATGCGGATCATATACGGCATTTTTTGCAAACGCGCTTTTGAAGAATGCCGATTTCAATTGGTATTTAACAAAAAGCTTTTGAAGGAACTGGGGAGCTTCACAGGATGGCACCTTTTGGGCGAAACGACTTGGATTCTGAACAACCAAGGCGTGAATCTTGTTGTCAATTCATTCTTCGGGGTGACCCTAAATGCAGCCAGGGCCGTAGCCGGACAGGTCAACAATGCCGTCGGAAAATTCTCCGGCAATTTCATGACGGCCCTCAATCCACAGATTACAAAAACTTACGCAGAAGGAGATCTGGAATCCATGCATTCGCTGATCTTCAGAGGAGCTAAGTTCTCGTATATCCTCATGTTCTTTTTGGCGCTGCCCATTCTCCTGGAAACACCCACATTGCTTGATCTCTGGCTCGACAAGGTTCCGGATTACGCCGTCAGTTTCACACGACTGACCATCATTAGTTCCCTGATCGTTGTTTTAGGGAATACCCTGGTCAAAGCTCAGCTTGCAACCGGAAACATCAAGCGATACCAGATTGTTATAAGTCTGTGCGGATTCTGGGTGTTTCCCTTAACATGGCTCGCATACAGACTGGGTGCATCTCCGGAATGGTCCTACTATATCTACATCTCCGTTTATTTCCTCATGCTCTTCGTAAGGGTCTATCTGGTCAAAGATCTTATCCAAATGCGATGGCAGGATTTTTTTCGGAATGTCTTTATGCGCGTCGCGATCGTAACGGTTGTTTCATCCGCCATCCCGGTCGCACTGCATTGTATGCAAGAAGAATCCATTTGGCGATTAGTCACTGTTTCCTTGGTTAGCATCCTTTCCATTGCCCTCACTTCATATTACTTGGGAATAGATAATAACGAGCGCACTGCTCTTACGGATTCCGCCCGGAAAGCGATCGGCCGATTAACTGGGAAAAAGATCAAGGTATCATGATACAGCACGAGGAGAAAGGGCAATGCTGCGGCTGCACGGCTTGTGCAGAGGTTTGTCCCGCACATTGTATCAGTATGTCCTCGGACCAAGAAGGCTTCTTATATCCGGCCACGGACACAAGCCGCTGCCTGGATTGCGGTCTTTGTGAAAAGGTTTGTCCGATGGACAAGCCCCTTGACTTGGGAAAAGAGCCTCTGGCTTGCTACGGAGCCCAAGCCATCGATCAGGATACTCGGAGCCACAGTTCTTCAGGGGGTATCTTTCCTCTGTTGGCAAGAGAAGTTATCAGAGACCATGGCGTTGTTTTTGGTGCCAGGTTTGACAAGGATTTCAAGGTAATCCACTCTTATGCGGAGGACGAGCATGGTCTGACCGCCTTTTACGGAAGCAAATACGCCCAAAGCGATATCGGAAACTGTTACACGGAAGCGGAGACTTTCCTAAAAAATGGAAGAGAAGTGCTTTTTTCAGGGACGCCCTGCCAAATCGCAGGGTTAAATGGATATTTACGCAAAGAGTATCCAAACCTTCATACCGTTTCTGTCGTATGCCATGGAGCCCCTAGTCCTCTAATATGGCATGATTTCTTGTCTTACACACTAAAAAAGGGAAAAGCGACAGCTATCAACATGCGGAGCAAGGTAGGAGGATGGAGAGATTATCATCTGGAGATTACCGGTCCGAGCGGTATTCTTTATGACAAGAAAGCCGCTACTGTTTCATATATGAAAGCTTTCCTCAGCGATCTGACCCTGCGGCCAAGTTGTTATTCCTGTCCGTTCAGGGGGAACCACGGTAGCGATTTAATCCTTGGGGATTTTTGGGGTGGAGAGGCTTTTCACCCAGACTTTGTCGACGACCTTGGCACTTCGGTCGTTATCGTATACTCGGAACAGGGCCTTCGTCTGATCAACAGTATCGACTGCTCCCTGCAACCTACCCGATACGAATATGCGATACGTGGAAATCCCTCCATGGTGCATTCAAATCCAGCACCTACAAAAAGGTCGCAAGTATTTGAAAACTATCGAAAAAGAGGATATGCTTCGCTTGAACGGTTCTTCAAGCCAACATTTAAATCCGTGCTCCGATCCTACTTGAAGAGATTCAAGACATATTTGATTGGATAGTCCATGAAAATTTGTATCCTCACACAACCTTTTGGCTCCAATTATGGAGGGCTTTTGCAGGCGTATGCTCTGCAAAAAGTTCTCCGCGATATGGGACACGATGTGACAACATTGCGTTTTAAACCTCTGTTATACAAAGCTCCCTCTAAAAGGAATCTGTATTGGCAGACTTTTCGTCGGTTCTTATCCCGGCTACGTGGGAATAAGAATATCATTCGATGCAATCCGACAACAGAATCCGCCTATTATTTCGAGGTGTGCCGGGAGCTGGAGCGTTTCATTGATACAAATATCCATTATCTCCGGGTTGATACTCCGGTAGATCGTAAGAAATTACCCGAATTCGATCTGTTTCTTGTCGGGAGTGACCAGGTGTGGCGCCCAGTGTATTCGCCCTTTCTACCGAACTTCTACCTGGACTTTCTGGGAGACTCGAATGCAAAGAGGGTCGCTTACGCAGCATCTTTTGGCGTAGATGTCTGGGAGGCGGACGAGGACATAACCCAAATCATCAAGCCCCTTACACAAAAATTTGACGCCATCTCTGTCCGCGAGGATTCTGGAATCAGATTGTGTAAAGATTATCTGGGCATCGATGCGTCCTTGATGCCGGACCCGACACTATTGTTAACGAAAGATGATTATCTGGATATTGCGAATTCACAGCATGCCCCCTCACATAACAAGCCATATATAGCAACATACATATTGGACCCTTACGACGATATCCTTCAGTTGACCGAGCAGTTCTCCAATGAAAATAATCTCCCGATTGTCAAACTTGGGCAATTCAACTGGGCCACAGGAGCAGATTCTGTCGAAAGTTGGCTCAATGGCATCGCAAATGCTCAATACGTCATCACCGACTCCTTTCACGGAACTGTATTCTCATTAATCTTCCAGAAGGACTTCATTACATTTAATAATTCCAATCGAGGATCTTCAAGATTCAGTTCCATTTTAACGGCTCTTAATCTAAACGACAGGCTGATTGAGCCCGATACCATGAAAACGCTGGTTATTGACCCGATTGATTATTCTCGCGTATCTCTTGTATTAGCCACTCTTCGGGAGAAGGGGCTTGCTTATTTGAAGAACCTGCCCCATCCTTGACAGTTTCCAGTATTTATGTTATCGATTATTATCCCAGTCTATAATGCATCGGCCTTTCTCCCAAGGTGTCTTGAGAGTATAATTGCTCAATCCTTTACAGACTGGGAAGCGATTCTCATAAATGACGGGAGCACGGATGATTCCGAAATTATTTGCAACGAATATGCTCGAAAAGACCCTAGATTTCACGTTCTCACGAAAAAGAACAGTGGTGTTTCTTCTAGCCGGAATTCCGGTCTGAAACAAATCCGGGGCGAATGGACGACTTTCGTCGATGCGGACGACTTTCTCCCGAGAGATGCGCTTGCGCTCCTCCTTGGAAAGATAACCGAAAAGAATTCCGACCTGGTAATTGCCGGATATGAGGTTTTTGACGAGCATCTTTCCATGAACTATCTCGTCAGCGAGAGAACCGAGGCCATATTGGACCGGGACGGAGCCATCGCCTTGATGTACAAGCCCCAATATTACCGCTACCTGGGATATGCATGGGGAAAACTATTCAAAAGCAGCATCATACGCAGCCACAATCTCCAGTTCAGCCCAGATATCTCCTTTAACGAGGACCGCCTGTTCGTGACAAGTTATCTTGCATATTGCACGCAGGTTCTTTTTACCACAGAACCTGTTTATTGTTATTATGAGCATTCCGCCTCGGCCATGGCATCTTTGAAAAGAGGTTTTAATCCAAAATTCCTAACCGACCTGGATGCCATGATTCGAATGAAAAGGATCGTAGCCCACTGCTCACCCGACAATATACCCAATGCAACCGAGGGTATTGCGTCATCTTTTTGGCGAATCCGGTTAATGATGCAGCAATTTCATGCGCAGAAAATGGTCCCCGGAATCATTCTACATTGTAAACTTATCTCGAGTCTCTCTTTCAAGGACTATTTTCGGTTGATTATACGCCGATATTTCTTGATCATTCAACAAAAATTACACAGAAAGACGAATCATGGATAGACTGGATTATCTCATCGTCGGGTCCGGCCTCTATGGCGCGACCTTCGCCCACCTCGCCCACAAGGCAGGCAAACGATGCCTCGTGATCGACAAGCGCCCGCACCTGGGCGGCAACGTCTATTGCGAGGACGTAGAAGGCATCCACGTCCACAAATACGGGGCGCATATCTTCCATACCTCCAACAAGGAAGTCTGGGACTTCGTGAACAGCATCGTACCCTTCAACCGCTACACCAACTCCCCTGTTGCCAACTACCACGGAGAGCTCTACAACCTGCCGTTCAACATGAACACCTTCCACCAGATGTGGGGTGTGAATACGCCGGAAGAAGCGCAGGCGAAGATCGAGGAGCAGCGCGCAGAGGCAAAGGAAACCATGGTTGCAGCAGGTGTCGCCGAGCCTCGCAACCTGGAGGAACAGGCCCTGCTGTTGGTCGGTCGGGACATTTACGAGAAACTCGTCAAGGGTTATACCGAGAAGCAATGGGGCCGCGCCTGCACGGACCTGCCCGCATTCATCATCAAGCGGCTTCCCGTCCGGTTCGTCTACGACAACAACTACTTCAACGACAAATACCAAGGCATCCCGGAAGGTGGTTACAACAAGTTGATCGATGGATTGTTAGAGGGGATCGAAACCCGCACGGACACGGATTTCTTCGCGAATCGGGAATACTGGGAGAGCATCGCCGACAAGATCGTCTTCACCGGCAAGATTGATGAGTTCTACGGCTATCGCTTCGGCAAGCTCGAATACCGGACAGTCCGCTTCGAGAACGAGATACTCCCCTGCCCCAATTACCAGGGAAACGCCGTTATCAACTACACTGCCCGCGATGTTCCTTATACCCGCGTCATCGAACACAAGCACTTCGAGTCCTTCGGGCAAGCGGTCTACGACAACCCGTGTACCGTCATCTCCCGGGAATATTCCACGGAGTGGAAGGACGGCATGGAGCCGTTCTATCCGGTTAATGACGAGAAGAACAATTCATTGTATCTGAAGTATAAAGCCCTCGCCGACGCCGAGTCGAACGTAATCTTCGGCGGACGGTTGGCGGAGTATAAGTATTACGACATGGCCCCCATTGTAGATCGTGTACTAAACCTATGGAAATGAGTTCAAAACTAATTACTGTCGTTGTGCCCGTCTATAAAGTCGAGCAATATATCGACAAATGCCTAACGTCTCTGATTGTTCCAAAGGAACAGTTGCCTTTGCTGGAGGTCTTGGTCGTAAACGACGGGACTCCAGACCGATCTGCGGACATGGCGCGGGAATATGAAAAACGATATCCTGATGTCTTTCGCGTAATCGATAAAGATAATGGCGGGCATGGATCAGCATGGAACAGAGGCCTCAAAGAGGCCAAAGGTAAATACCTGCGATTCCTGGATAGTGACGATTGGTTTACCACCTCCGAGTTTTCCCGCTTGATTTCTCGCCTCGGCTCCTTGGATGTAGACATTGTACTTTCCAATTACAACCGATACTACGTTCAGACCGAGGAGACTATCCTACATCTCATGTATAGCGAAAAAATCGACCAATCTTTTACTGTAGGTCAATTTGACTGGAGCAAACTGAGTTGGGAGATGTTAAATTTTTGGGGATGCACCTATAGAACCACTATGCTTCAAAAGGAGTATCCTCTGTTTATGGAAGGTGTCTATTATGATGATGCGATTCTTTTCATCGCACCAGTAATGCTAAGCAAAACCATACACGTCTTCGACGCAACTATTTACAATTACCTTATAGGTCGTCCCGGGCAAACCATGGCACCTGAGGTCCGAAAGAAACATCTGGATGCCTGGGCGAAAACCCATTTCCAAGTTTTCGACTTTGGAATAAAACACTTTCCAGACATCTCGGAGCCAGGTGTCAAATCCTACATATATGCTATATTTCGAGATTGGTTACATGACAGCCTTGTTCGTTTCTCCGATCTTCCATTTAAGCAGAGTAAGGCGATGACCGATGAATGGAATCACCATTTCGTGCAGATCAAGCAGATTTGTCCTGACATCAGCCAAGCCACCCTTACCATTCGGATTTATCAAACACTCCCATTCCCCTTATACTTTTTTATTCGTCGCATCATCTCACTTTTTTTCCCTCCCAATTACCACTGATGTCACGGGCTCTTGCTTTCTACCTCCCACAATACTACCCCACACCCGAAAATGATCAGTGGTGGGGGAAAGGGTTTACCGAATGGACCAATGTCGGGCGCGCGAGACCTCTGTTCAAAGGACATTATCAGCCGCGTGTACCGGCCGATCTCGGATATTACGATCTCAGACTTCCGGATGTCCGGGAGCAGCAAGCCAGCATGGCGCGGGAAGCCGGAATCGAAGGCTTCTGTTATTGGCATTACTGGTTCGCTGGCCAGCGCCTGCTCGACCGGGTATTCACAGAGGTCGTCAGTTCCGGAAAACCGGATTTCCCTTTCTGCCTTTGCTGGGCCAATCATTCCTGGAAGGCGAAAACCTGGGATCCTGCCATCCCGGATAAGATGCTGATGGAACAGACCTACCCAGGAGCTGAGGACTATAGGAATCATTTCCTGGCCATGCTCCCCGCCTTCAAGGATCATCGCTATATCAAAGTTAATGGGAAACTGTTGTTCGGTATCTTCGAACCCGCCGGCATTCCTGATATAGAAGTAATGGCCCGCATCTGGAACACGATGGCAAAAGAGAATGGGCTTCCTGGGTTTTCTTTCTTCGGCTTTGCACAGGGGGAAGGAGCGCTTCAACCGGCCCGGAATCCCGCTTATGACCATATCGTCTATGACGCCATGTTCGATGCCGTCTACCGCAGGAATGCAGGCAGCGCAGCACACCTCAAAGCCAAGATTTGTACGGTTCTTCATCGGCCCTGGCCGATTGCTTACGACTATTATACAGAGACGGCACTCCGGCAATTCAGCCATTTCCCCGATACCGTCCCTTGCATCGACCCCAATTTCGATCACTCTCCACGCAGCGGAGCCAAAGGGGTCATCTTCTACAAGGACTCACCTCGGGAATGGGGCCAATTCTGCAAGCAAACAGCCGAACTCGTTGACGCCAGAGACAGCAATGGTTTACTGTTCATCAAGTCGTGGAATGAATGGGGCGAAGGAAACTACCTGGAACCCGATCTTCGGTTCGGCCGGGCATATTTAGAGGAAACATATAAAGCTTTAAAATAAATCAGCAGCATGGATAAGGTCCTGACTATCATCATCCCATCCTATAACATGGAGAATTATCTTGAGCGGTGCCTGTCCTCTCTTGTCCTCGATGCTGAGTGGATGTGTCTGTTTGAGGCGCTGGTCATCAATGATGGGTCCAAAGACTGCACTTCCGAGATCGGACATGCTTTCGAACAGCGTTTCCCAGACACGTTCCGTGTCATTGACAAGGAGAACGGACACTATGGATCTTGCATCAATAAAGGGATAGAGGAAGCACGAGGTTCATTTATCAAAGTGCTGGATGCGGATGATACTTTTGATCCAAAGGTCTTTGCCGCTTACTTGGATTTCCTCAAACAAGAAGATGTCAGGCTCAACGCTGACGCGATTCTATCCGATTACGTACAAGTTGATGACAATTTGTCTTTGATTGATAAGCATCCATATGGTCTGTACGAGAATCCTTTCGCTTTAAATGCCCTTACAGATTTAGATCGGCGGCTATGGTTTATTCACGCTTTGACGTATAGAACTAAAATGTTGCGAGACATGCACTACAGGCAGACGGAAGGCGTCCCCTATACCGACATAGAGTGGTGCTACTATCCAACGGCTGCAGTCAAGACTCTATATCGTTTCCACGGATATCTATACCGATACACGAAACTGCGGGAAGAGCAATCCGTCGCTCCGGCAGTCCAAGGTAGAAATATTGACAAACAGATCGGACTTGTCGAAAAAATGATTCATCAATCGCAGGGCATTACCCCTTTCCAGCAGGACCTGCTAAAACTCAACATATCCCATATTTACCAACTTTGTCTACTGACACTCCATAAATACATCCGTTCCGATCACTCGCTTCAAGAGTTCGACAGAGCGTTAAAATCATCTACTCCTGCTCTATATCAAGAAATGAGCGATTATCAGACAGTCGTTGCCGGAATCACAGTAAAACCCGTCAAATTATGGAGAGAACACCATATACTGAGATTGAAACTCATACAATACACCTACTCATTGGCAGATATCAAAGCGGGAATCTCTAAGCGGATCCGCATTAAGCACTCATGACAAACACCCGGCAATCGAACTTTGAGTTCCTTAGAATCGTCTGTATGCTGATGGTTCTTGTGTGTCATGCGGTGGGGTATGTACAGGAGCAGGATCTCGTTGGCGTCCAAGGGGTATTGAAACTCCTGCTCTCTCAGTTCTGTCTGGTTTGCGTCAATGTATTTATCATGATTTCCGGTTGGTTCGGCATCAAGGCTTCCTGGAAGGGTGCTGGGAAATTGCTGTTCCAAGTACTATACTTTACACTGCTCTGTGCCGTTGTTTTCCTGATTCTGGGGCTACCGGTCTCTTTCCGCAGGGACATCCTTCCGAACCTGCTGTTCGGATCGGGGTATTGGTTTGTCGTTGCATATCTGATCCTGTATGCGATCTCTCCTGTTCTTAATGCTTTCATTGAGCACGCCAGTCAAAAGGAGTATCGGAATGTTCTGATCGCCTGGATGATCGTAGAGTTCGTCTATGGGTTCCTGCTCGACACCGGGCATTTTGCATTCGGGTTTTCTCCGTTGTCTTTTATTGGGCTGTACCTGCTTGCACGATATGCCCGATTGTATCCCGGTAAGTTGTTTTCACTCAGCATCAGGGATGACTTTCTGGTTTATATCGGTGTCACGCTTTTGTCAATTGTCGCTTTCTGGTTCGGTTACAAATGGTTCGGGAGGGGCTTCCACCTCAACCACTACGATTCACCTCTGGCCATCATCGCCTCATTGTATTTCTTGCTGGCATTCTCCAAGATGAAGTTCCAGAGCAAGACGATCAATTGGCTGGCGTCTTCTGCATTCGCCATCTATCTTGTCCACGAGAATCTATTGGTCTCTCCTTGGTATCATCGGTTGTTCGACAATATGACAGAATGGGGAACGCCATTAATGACTTATCCTATAGCTGCTATCCTATTGCTTCTTTTCGGGTTATTCTGCATCATTATTGACAAGCCCAGAGTTTATCTATGGGATATGATCGCAAAAAAGAAGTGATGTTTTCTCGAAAATATCTGGTTATCTGTTTCTTGTGCTTCTCCTTTCTTTCTCTTGCATGTGAGAAATTGGAGACTCCGGATTCAACACACACGCAAGGATACCTTGAATCACCTGACTCAGTCATCGTGAGACAGTCCAAGATCTACACGGATACGATTCATACCGGGACAGGCATCCGGATCCAGCAAATGTTCAACAACCCGGTTCAGGAGGATAACATTGCTGATCCTTCCTTGATTCGAGGGGAGAACGGTATCTTTTATTTATTCGCAACGGAAAGCGGTAATCATCCGAACGTACCTATCTACAAATCCAAAGACTTGATTAATTGGTATTTTATCGAGTCTGCGTTCAGCAATGAGACACGTCCGACTTCTTTTACCGGGAATCTCTGGGCCCCGGATATCAACTACATTAACAAGAAATACGTCCTGTTTTATTCCATGTCCCGATGGGGCGGAGAACTAGATTGCGGCATTGGAGTAGCTATTGCAGACCAGCCCTATGGGCCATTCACCGATTATGCTAAATTGTTTGACAGCCAAGAAATTGGTGTTCGTAACAGCATCGACCCCTTTTACATGGAAGATGACGGGGAAAAGTATCTGTTCTGGGGCAGTCACCACGGGATTTTCGGAATCCGCTTAAGCGACGATGGGCTTTCCGTTGCAAAGGATGCGGAGAAATTCCAAGTGGCAGGACCTGGAGGAGAAGGGACTTACATCCATAAACGAGACGGATATTATTATCTTTTCGTCTCGGTCGGCACCTGCTGCAGTGGTCTCTCCAGCACTTACCAGGTCATGATAGGAAGAGCGGAATCTCTAGTTGGGCCCTATTACGACCAACAGGGCAAAAGCTTGATGGAGAGTCTGGGCACTTCTTTCCTTCATGCAAATGGTTTTGTCATCGGTCCGGGTCACAATTCAGAATTCATTACAGATGACAATGGGGACGATTGGGTTTTATATCATGGCTATTTAAAAGAGAAGCCCGAATTAGGCCGTATTTTGTTCCTGGATAAAGTCTATTGGGATCACGGATGGCCTCATATCCCGGACCGTTCTCCCTCAGTCAGTTCGGAAATTCCTTATTTCAAAGAAAAAGCCGCAAAAGAATCTCTTTTCCAGAGAATCCGTGGTTTTCTTTCGAATCTGAATCCACCTAAACGTCATTAAAATGGATCGTGGAGACATTCATCACGCCTGGCTCATCATCGCGCATAACGAATTCGGCACCCTACAGCACCTGATCTCTGCACTGGATAGTTCGGAGAGCGATATCTATGTCCACATCGACAAGAAAGTAACTGTTCTTCCAGAACTCCGCGTTGAGAAAAGTCACTTGGTCGTTCTTTGCGAACGTGTTGATGTGCGTTGGGGATCGGTCAGTCAGATTCAATGTGAACTTGCACTCTTGAAAGCAGCTGTGGTTAATGGCCCCTATGACTATTATCACATTATTTCCGGGACTACTTTGCCCCTGAAAGGGATGCCAGAGATCAACCGCTATTTCGAAGCAAAGGCTGGCAGTTCTATTTGCACGGGCCTCTGCAAGGACCTTCCCTACCAGGAAACATTGAAAGTCCGGCGATATAATCTGTTTCTAAGGAACTACGCTTCCCGTAATGGATTCTTGAAAAGCGCCAGTCAGTTCTTATGGAAATCGGCCATCGCTATACAGCGCATTCTCGGTATAGAAGCCAACCGCAGTAAGGAGTTCTATAAGGCGAGCAACTGGCTGAGCCTGACAGAGGAAGCAACGCAGTATCTTCTCTCACGGGAGAAGGAAATCCTGAAGATCTACCGCTACAGTTTCTGCGGAGACGAGTATTTCGCCCCTTCGGAGTTGATGGCATCGCCTTACAAAGACCGGATGATCAGCGATGACCATTACCTGCGCCACAACATCGCACGGTCCAACGCCAGTGTCTTTCATCTTGCAGAGTATAATGAACTCTGCAAGACCGATTACCTCTTCGCTCGCAAGTTCACCGAATCATGAATCTATCCAAGACTTTTCTTTGGAGAAAACTCCGGGAGCGCAAAATCCTCGCTACTCATAAGCGGGTAGCCAAGATTTGCGAAAAACTCATTGCTGAATACCAGGAGCACCCGGTGCACTTTACGTTCGAGGCCAAGAAGGAATTCGACACGGACAAGATTATCTGGCAGTACTGGGCGCAAGGCTATGATGATGTGCCGGATGTGGTGCGGACTTGCTTGGAGTCTGTCGATAAATATGCTTCGGATTATACAATCGTCCGGTTAACGGATGAGAACATGTCGGAGTATTTGGATCTTCCGGACTTCGTTCAGCAGAGGAGAGCTACTTATTCCCGAGCACATTTTTCCGACCTGCTCAGACTGATCCTGCTGAAGACCTATGGCGGCATATGGATGGATGCTACTATCTTGATGACAGCACCTTTACCCCGAGAATGGTCAGAATCTGAATTCTTTGTCTTCAGGCGGGACCCAAAAGAGCCTAATTACAAGTATTGGCGCAATACCTATGCTTACTATTTCGGCTGGGCAAAAGGGTTCCGGGTCAATATGCTTAACAGTTTCATCATCGCCAAGAAGGGTAATGTAACCATCTGTGAGCTATGCGATTTGATGCTCCTATGGTGGCGAAACCATGATAATGTTCCGGATTATTTCTTTTTCCAGATTCTCTTCGATGTGTATGATTGTGCGGATAAATCATTGTTGGTAAGCGACACCTTGTCTCACTATCTTCAGCAGTCCATCAACGATCCCAAGTTTATAATTATGCAGAGGGAGGACATATTAAAGCGAATTCCAATCCATAAACTCACTTACAAATAGGTTTTATGTCTATAAAAGATAGATTTCTCGAATGGTTGATTCGTCCCGAGCGATATTATATCCGGCGGTATTTACGATTCCTGCGAAAAGAAGAGAAATATACGTTCACGTCTTCGAACAAAGTGCTTGCATTCTGGTACAAGGGACGAAAGAACCGGCTTGGCTCCCGGCTCGGGTTCATCATCAGCGCCGGATGCTTCGGCGAAGGGTTGCAAATAGAGCACTATGGTTCTATCATAGTTAATCCAAAAGCCCGTATTGGTAAGAACTGCAAGATTCATGGGAACTGTTGCATAGGAAGCAATGGTGGATATCCCGACGAATCCCCCATCCTTGGAGATCATGTGGACATTGGGCAGGGCGCACAGATTCTGGGTGGCATTCGTGTCGCAGACAACGTTCGAATAGGAGCAGGCGCTGTGGTTGTTAAAGATATATTGACCCCGGGAGTTACTGTTGTTGGTATCCCAGCCAAATCGATTCATTAAATGGAGACAAAACGTATCGGCTACCTTGATGCGCTACGGGGATTCACCATGATCCTCGTGGTTTACAGCCACGTGATTTCATTCACGTTCCAAGGTGTATCGGGGTTTAGTTTCAATGATATCTTCGTGACTTTCAGGATGCCGTTGTTCTTCTTCCTAAGCGGTTTCCTGATGTTCAAACCGGGACGGTTCAGGAATGGCAAGGACACGATGACTTTCCTAAAGAACAAATTCAAGGTCCAGTTGATACCGACACTCATCTTCACGGTCATCTTCTGCCTTGTTTTCCGCTACTCATTTGGAGACTTGTGGTTTGAGAAGGCCAAATGCGGATATTGGTTCACATTGACGTTATTTTACTTCTTCACCATTTACGCCCTCGGGGATTACGTCCTGGGGCGCTTCCTGAAGGGGAAAACCAAATGGGCTGTCGGCGCCATGGTTTCCTTGCTGATCTATGCATTCTCAAAGTATTCCATCTCGCCGGCCTGCCCTTGGGCAGATTCCTTCCTCTGTGGATTCATCGGGTATGCCAATCTTCAGTTCTTCCTGTTTTTCTTCATGGGAGCGACCATAAAGGCTCACTTCGATCAGTTCCAGGCATTACTGGACAGGAAAAACGTCATGTTTTGGCTTATTGTATGTTTCATCACACTTGAATTTATCATCCAACTGCCTCAAAGCCGGGATTGGATCATCTCGACATTGTCTTTCTCCGCTTATTCGTTGATCAAGACCCTCGCCGGCATCTTGGGTGTAGTCGCCATCTTTGCTTATTTCAGGGAATACCACCATTTCTTCGAGAACACGGCCGTCGGGACCAGCCTGCAATATATCGGGCAAAGGACATTGGATATCTATCTGATCCATCTCCTGCTCATCCGCACGGATATGGGATTTGCCGGGGAATTCCTTCTCCGCTACCACAATCCAATCTCAGAATTGTTCCTCGGGATGGCAGCATCCATGTTGATCATAGGCATCTGTTTAGTGCTTAGCAGTTTCCTTCGCACCAGCGACGTTCTCGCAAAATTATTGTTTGGCAAGGTTCTCAAATAGCACTACCGAAATCATGACTACGCCCCTCGCCATTGCCTTCACCCCGAACTACTTCGTCCCGGCCGCGACGACGCTAAAGTCCCTATTGGATGCGTCCACGGGTGACTTCCGCATCATCTGTCTGGTCACGGAGGAGATCCCGCAACGGATGCAGGAGAAACTGGTCGCCCTCGGCGGCGGGCGCCTGACCTTCGAGTATATCCCGCTGAAAGGACGGCTGGAAGGCTTGTATATCGATCCGCGCTACACGGAAGCAGCTTCGTTCCGGCTGTTGCTGCCCGAACTGCTGCCAGAGGTGGACAGCATCGTCTATATGGACTGCGACATCATCATCCGGCAGGACATCGGGGCGCTCTACCGTGATATCCAGCTGGGAGACAACTACATGGCCGTGGTCTATGAGGCACCGATCGAGCAGCAGGCGGAGCGCTTCCGCGCGCTGGGCTGCGACCCGAACCGGTATTTCAATTCCGGATTCCTGGTGATGAACCTTGCTCAGATGCGCAAGGAAAAGGTCTCCGCAAAACTGCTGGAGGCCTGTCGGGTCCCCTACCTCGAGTTCCCGGACCAGGATGCCCTCAACCAGGTCTGCCAGGGGCGTGTGCTACCCCTCAGCCCGGTCTATGACAGCATCCGGACCTTTTTCATCCCGAAGTACAAGCCCGATTTCGTCCGGCAATACTCCGGAGAGCTCTGGGACGAGGTGCAGTGCAGCGGCAACATCCACTACACCGGCGGCAAGCCCTGGAACCTCTTCACCGTCCGATTTGCAGACTGGTGGCGGACCTACGACAGCCTGCCGGAAGAGGTCAAGACCGAATGGACAACGCCCGCCAAGATGTACCGGTTCTGGAAGTTCTACCGGGTTCCGCTTTTTGGCAAACTGCTGGATAGCCTGCGGAGTTTGAAACAGTCTTTCTGATGAAGAACGCATTCCTCATACTGGCCCATGCGGAGTTCGAGGTACTGAAGATGCTGGTCACCTGCCTGGACGACCCGCGCAATGACATCTTCATCCATTTCGACAAGAAGGTCACGGAGTTGCCGAAGATCCGGACAAAGTTCGCACGGCTGGATGTGCTCTCGAACCGGATCGACGTCCGCTGGGGCGCGCCCAGCATGATCGAGGCGGAGTACAATCTGTTCGCAGCGGCGATCGCCCGGGGGCCCTATCAGTATTACCATCTGCTCTCCGGGGTCGACCTGCCGCTCAAGAGCCAGGACGATATCCACGACTACCTGGACCGGCATGATGGAGAGGAGTTCATCGGATATACTTGGACAGAAATGCCGCCGGAGTTCCGCCGAAAGGTACAGTGCTGGCATTTGTTCCCGGAGGAGTTCAAGACCGCGAACCTGGCCAAGAAGGCCCTGCGGGCCGGCGTCGTGCGGATTCAGGAAACACTCGGCCTCTGGCGCAACCGGGATGTCGATTTCAAAAAGGGTTCCCAGTGGGTCAGCGTGACAGACGGAATGGCGCATTATTTCATCGACCACATGGACTGGGTCCGGAATACTTTCCGCCATACCTTCTGCTGCGACGAACTGGTGATGCAGACCCTCTGCTGGATGTCACCCTATCGGGAGCACATCCACAGTTTGGAGTCGGATGGAGAAGGGTGCATGCGCATGATCAGTTGGCGGGCGAACCCGGATGGCGGAGAGATGGTCCTGAAAGACTGGTCCGCTGCCGATTATGAGCAACTGAAAGCCTCCCCAGCCCTGTTTGCCCGTAAATTCAACAGGCGGGACCGTGGTTTTCTGCAGAAAATTTGCGAACTTGCAGGCTGCGATGAAGTTTAGCATCATCATGCCCGTCTACAATGCCGAGAAGGTGCTCCCCGTGAGTCTGGAGAGCATCCGAGCACAGCGTTACCGGGATTTCGAGCTGATCTTCGTCGAGGACGGCAGCACCGACGGCACCGTAGGGGTGCTGGAAGCGTTCGCCGTCCAGGCGGATTTCCCGTGCCACATCGTCTCGCAACCGCAGAATGGTGGCGTGGCTGCCGCCCGCAACCGGGGCCTGGCGGCAGCATGCGGGGAGTATCTGGCGTTCGTGGATGCGGACGACCGGATCGAGCCGGAGGCGCTGGAAGAGGCGGCCAAGGTAATTGATTCCGATGGCGGCGTCGTGGACATCGTCGGCTGGGACTGGACGCTCGGCTTCGAGAAGAACGGCCGTTACATGCGCCAGGCAGATTACGACACCCCACTGCAGGCCCTCAAGAACCTGATGGGCGGCACGATGCGCTGGAATCTTTGGCTATTCGTCGTGCGCAGGGAGTTGCTCATGGAGCATGATATCCACTTCATCGACGGGGCCAATATGGGCGAAGACATGATGCTGATGCTCAAGGCCTTCTCGCAGGCCCGAAAAGTGGTCCAGCTGCACAAAACCCTCTACCGCTACAACGCCGTGAGCGAGACCTCGCTCAGCCGGCAGTTCAGCCCCGAGCGGCGCCGGGAGATCTCCGAAAACCTGGCGGAGGCGGAGCAGTATCTGCGAGCCGGGGCTTATGCGGCGGCATTGGAGCCGTATTTCCAGTATTTGAAATTATATCTCAAACTTCCCCTGCTGATCAGTGATGACCGGACTAATTATCAGATCTGGTCCGACTGGTTCCCGGAGGCTAACGCCTATGCAATGGGCAACAAGGCGCTGCCGCTTCGCACGCGCCTCCTGCAAGGGTTGGCCGCCCGGAAGTGCTGGTGGGGGGTTAAAATGTATTACTTGCTCGTATACAAGTTCGTGTACGGAATCCTCTATCGGTAAGTCATGAAACGGAATATACTGATTACTGCCCTACTTGCTATTGTTGTTGACGCGTTTTATTTCGACGTGACACTTCGGATATTCCCCATCGCCAATACGAAAATGATGTTGGCAGTAATCGGATTATTTGCATTTGTTTATCATAGCATCCAGAACCAGAAGACCCACATTTCACGTCGCGTACTGATATCAGCCATCTTGGCCATTACCTTTTCTGTGTGGTGCTATTTCTCCATCGTTGCTAACGGATCATACAGAGATACTTTCGTAGATTATTATACTTCCTTTGCGACCTGGCTTGGAGGAGCTTACGGGGTTTATGCCATTTTGAAAGCCCGATACGAAAAAGTTAATCTTTCTGTTCTTACGTATTTTCTAGCCATTATTTGTGTATCCCAGTGCATTATTGCACTCTTAATTGACAACATTCCTGCTGTTCGTAATTTAGTTAATGCTGTATTCTTGCAAGCTACCGATTTCTACGAACGAGGGAACCGACTATATGGTATCGGATGCGCTTTGGATCCTGCAGGTGTCCGTTTTTCTGTTGCCTTAGTTTTGATCGCCCATCAATTGTCCATAGATGATGTCGTCAGGCGAGATGCAAAAAAATCAACATTCTATATATTATCATTCTTTTTCGTTACGATTATCGGCTCCATGATCTCCAGGACTACCATTGTTGGAACAGGACTTGGACTTGCCTTCATTCTTTTCAGCAATATCCGGATGAGGCGGGGTGGTATAATCTCGAAGATACAGGTTAATTCCTCATTGCTGTTATTGTTTTTATTGACTGGCACAGTCGCCATTAGTGCCATCCTATATAACTCAAGCAGTACTTTCCACGAGGATTTGCGTTTTGGCTTCGAAGGGTTTTTCAACTGGATAGAAACCGGTGAATTCCGCACTGGTTCTACAGATCATCTTCAGACCATGTGGGTATGGCCAACCTCCCAACGTGGTTGGATTATAGGAGAAGGGCGAGTTGGAGTGTTTCAGACCAACTCGGATATCGGATATTGCAACTATATTATTTATTGTGGGTTGATTGGCTTGGCCATCTTCTCCACCTATTTCATGTACAACCACCTTTCTCTTATTGGCAAATACAAGGATTTCACGCTTACCGCTCTTTTATTGGTTGCGATAACTTTCATTGTATGGGCGAAGGTAATGACTGATATTTTCTTCATCGATGCCTTGCTGTTCTGCATTGACGGGGACGAAGAGTCATCCGAGGTAGAATCCGTCCCGGAGACATGAAGCTCATCTACTGCATCGCCTCTGTATACAATCCGGGCGGGATGGAGCGGGTCCTGCTCAATAAGGTCCGCTGGTTTGTAGCGCAGGGAGGGTATGAGATCCTGGTGGTGACGACGGACCAGCAGGGGCGCCCGCCTTTCTATGCGTTCCCTCCCGAGGTGCGGATGGAAGACCTGGGAATCAATTACTCGGTAGACAACACCCGCGCACCGCTGGCAAAGATCCTCGCCTACTTCCGCAAGCGCCGCCTGCACAAGAAGAGGCTGACGGAGCTGCTGATGCGCGAAAAGGCAGACATCGTGGTGTCGCTCTACCCGTCCGAATCCTCCTTCATCCCGGAGATCCGGGACGGAAGCAAGAAAGTGCTGGAGTTGCACTACAACAAGTTCTTCCGCCTGCAGTATAACCGCAGCGGGCTGCTGGGACTGGCGGACCGGTTCCGCACCTGGCAGGACGAGCGGATCGTGCGGAAGTTCGACAAGTTCGTCGTGCTGACCCGGGAGGATGCGGGGTATTGGGGAACGCTTCCCAACCTGGTGGTTATCCCTAATGCAGCATTGGCCATCCCGGATGTCGTCCACGACCCCGAAAGCCGCCGCGTAATTGCCGTCGGGCGGCTGGATTACCAGAAAGGATTCGACCGGCTGCTGGATGCCTGGGCGCAGATTCCCGCTGCCGTCCGGGAGGGCTGGACGCTGGATATCTTCGGCCAGGGGGAATGGATGCAGATGCTGCAGGAACAGATCGGCCGGCTCGGCATCGGAGACTCCGCACACCTTTGCGGACCTACCCGCCAGATCTTCGAAGAGTACGGCCGAAGCGCCTTTCTTGCGATGAGTTCGCACTATGAAGGATTCCCGATGGTGATGATCGAGGCGATGGCCTGTGGCCTGCCGGTGGTCTCATTTGACTACCCTTGCGGGCCGAAGGATATCATCCGCGAAGGAGAGAACGGACTGATCGTCCCGGAAGGGGACATCCCGGCCCTGGCCGATGCGATGGGCCGGCTGATGGCTGATACCGCCCTCCGTGAGCAGATGTCCGAGGCGGCCCGGGATGTGACCCGGACCTATTCGGAAGAGAACGTCATGAACCAATGGAAGCAGTGCTTCGAGAATCTCTGAACCGGCAGAATGGCAACCGTGTGGACCTGTTGCGGGTCCTGCTGACGGTCGGCATCGTATGCCGGCACGCCACGATGACGGACCTGGCAGTCAGCACGTCTGCGTTTGATGCCATCACCCAAGGCATCATCTGGCTGACGGAGGTCTGCGTGCCGCTGTTCTACGTGATCTCGGGTTACCTGTATTTCCGCAATGCGCCGCAGGATCCCCAGCCGCGGTGGTTCCTCGACAAATACAAGTCACGGTTTTTCTCGCTGGTGATCCCCTATCTGATCGCGAACGTGATTGCCTGGGGCTGTTATTATTTTGCCCTCAAGGCGGTACCTTCCATGGTATCCGGGTTCTTCGGAGACAACTGGAAGGACCCCGTGTTCGTATTCTGGACCGGACCGGTCAACATGTCGCTCTGGTTCATCCGCGAACTGATCCTGGTCGTACTGGTCTCGCCCTTGATCTTCCTGCTGGTGCGCTACCTGCGCTGGTGGGGTGTGTTGGCGCTGGGAGTGCTCTGGGTATGCAAGATCGGCCCGGCGCCGCTGTTCTTCTTCTCGTTGGGGGCCTGCGAGGGGATCTGGAAGATTGCTCCGGTGGAGCGTTGGCTGATGGCTCCGAGCCGGGTGGATACGCGTTCGCGGGCTTGGACCTATTTTGTCTATCTGTATCATTATCTGCTGATTGTGGGGGTAAAGAAGGGGCTGGTCATGGTCCTGCATCCGCAGGGGACGTTGGCGTTGGTGGGGATTTACCTGCTTAGCGTTGTGTTGGTGCTGGGGGTGTTGACGGTGGTTTATGGATTGATGCGGAGTGTGACGCCGGGGGTGACTCGGGTGATTGTTGGGGGGAAATAGGAGATTCGCCGGTCAAGCCGGCGAATGACGGAAACGGAAGCAGGCGAATGACAGAAATGGAAGCAGGCGAACGGCAAAGAAACCGGCGAATGACGGGAAGGTAGTAGGTGAAAGACGAGATAGTATGAAAAGATTGCTGCAAATCAATCCGGTGGTGCGAGAGAATACCTCGACCGGGAAAATCATGCGCGAGCTCGGGGAGCTGGCGCAGGAGGCCGGGTGGGAGAGCTTTATCGCCTACAGCCGGGCACGGGACGGCGTGCCGCAGCACAGTTCGAAGCTGATTCCGGTCGGGAGCAAGTTCGACCTGCTGGTCCACTGGCTGGCCACGCGCCTGTTCGATGCCCATGGGCTCGCTTCGAAGCGGGCAACCCGGCAGTTGATCCGGCGCATCAAGGAGATCGATCCGGACGTCGTGCAGATCCACAACGTCCACGGCTACTTCCTCCACTATCCCCTGCTGCTGGATTTCCTCGCGCAACGCGGCAAGCCTGTCGTCTGGACAGTCCACGATTGCTGGCTCTTCACGGGGCATTGCTACCATTATGCGGCGGCTGGCTGCGACAGGTGGCAGACGCATTGCCACGACTGCCCGCAGAAGCATGCCTTCCCGGCCAGCTGGCTGCTGGACCGCTCCGCCCGCAATTTCGAGGCGAAACGGCGGGCGCTGACGGCCCTGCCGGATTTCACGCTCGTGACTGTGTCCGACTGGATGCGGCGCGAGGTCGGGAAGTCTTTCCTGCAGGACGTTCCTTGCCGGGTTATCCACAACGGGATAGACCTGCATACCTTCCAGCCCGAACCGGATGCGGATGTCCGGCAGCGCTACGGCATCTCCACGGAGCACTACGTGCTGGCTGTCGCCAGCATCTGGCTGCCCCAGAAGGGGCTTCCGGATCTGGTCCGGCTGGCCGGCATGCTGCCTGCTGACGAAGGATTGGTCCTGGTCGGCCGGATCAGCGAAGAACAGAAAGCAGAGTTCCCAGCCGGCGTCACCTTTATCCCCCGGACAGAAGATGCCAACACTCTCGCGGCGCTCTATTCCGGTGCCCTCGCCTTGCTGAACCCCACCTGGCAGGACAACTACCCGACCGTCAACCTGGAGGCCATCGCTTGTGGCACGCCCGTGATCACCTACCGCACCGGCGGCAGCGTGGAGTCCATCACACCGGAGACGGGTTTTGTGGTGGAACAGGCTGACGTGGAGGGGCTGGTTTCCGCAATCCGGACGATCCGGACGAACGGGAAGGAGCATTACGGCGAGGCCTGCCGCGCCTTTGCCCTGCAACATTTTGACCGGAAAACCTGTTTCCAAGAATATATCCGTCTATATGAAAGTCTTGCAACTCGGTAAGTTCTACCCCATCCGCGGCGGCGTGGAGAAGGTGATGTGGGACCTGACCCGCGGTCTGTCGGCACGCGGCGTGGATTGCACCATGCTATGCGCCACCCTCCCGGATGATCCGGTGGATGAGCCGGACCGGGATCGCTGCCGGGAGACAGCGGAAGGCCGGGAAATCCATTTCAACGACTACGGCCGGGTCGTCTGTGTACCGGCCCTCGCCAAGAAGGCTGCCACCATGCTCTCCCCCGCCATGATCCGCTGGCTGCGCCGCCATGCGGCAGCGTACGACCTCATCCACATCCACCACCCGGACCCGATGGCCGCGCTCGCCCTGCGGCTGAGCGGGTACAAGGGGCGCGTGGTCCTGCACTGGCACAGCGATATCCTCTCGCAGAAATTCCTGCTGGCGCTTTACCGTCCGCTCCAGCGATGGCTGGTCCGGCGCGCGGACCGGATCCTCGGCACGACGCCGGTCTATGTCCGGGAATCCCCGGACCTGCAGGGAGTGCAGGGGAAGGTCGGATACGTCCCGATCGGCATCGATCCGGTCATTTTCGAAGAAAATGCAGTCCGGGAACTGCGGAATCGGTATAAAGGCCGGAAAATTGTTGTATCTTTGGGGCGATTAGTGCCTTATAAGGGCTATAGCACTTTGATAGATGCGGCTGCCCTGCTGGATGCGGACTACCAGGTCCTGATCGGCGGGATGGGGCCGCTGCGAGACAGCCTCCAGGCGCAGATTGATGCGCTCGGAATCCAGGACCGGGTACAACTGCTCGGTTACGTCCCGGACGGGATGGTCCCGACGCTTTTCGGCGCTTGCGATGTGTTCGTGCTGAGTTCCGTGATGAAGACGGAGGCTTTCGGCATCGTGCAGATCGAGGCCATGTCCTGCGGACGGCCGGTCGTGGCGACGAAGATCCCCGGGTCCGGCACGGCCTGGGTCAACGAAGACGGCACGTCCGGACTGAATGTGAGGCCCTACGACGCCCCGGCCTTGGCGGACGCCATCCGGAAGGTTTGCTCCAACGGGGACACACATAGGAACTATGCCGAAGGTGCACAGCGGCGCTACAAAACGCTTTTTACCTTCAACAAAATGATAGACAGCGTATTAAGAGAATATGAAACACTTTGCTAAATGGTTGATGCTGGCGGTCGTGATTTTGTCAGCATCCTGTTCGACTCCCGCGTATTACTCCTACCTGCGCGATATGGAGTATGAAACCCCCTATCTGGCCAAACCAGCCCCGGAACTCCGCCTGCAGGTCGAGGACAAGGTCAATATCCAAGTATTCAGCACAGTGGAAGATCTCGCCAAACCGTTTACGGCAAGTGTTGGTGCGGCAGATGGTAACGGGCAGTCCCTAGCCCCTTCCAGCAGCTATACGATCGACAAGAACGGCAACATCGACTTCCCGGTGCTGGGTTCCCTCCATATCGAAGGCAAGACGCTCAACGAAGTCAAGGAAGAAATCGCCGGCGAGATCGTGCGCCTGGGCTATATCCGCGAGCCGCTCGTGAAGGTGGAAATGGAGAATTTCAACATCACCGTGATCGGCCAGATGGGGCAGCAGATCCTGCCGGTCGAGGGCAACAGCATCAATATACTGCAGGTACTGGCCCGCACCAGCGGTGCAAACGAATATACCAACCTCCAGGACGTGATGGTCATCCGCACCGAGGAGGGCGAGCGCGTCGCCCACTCCATCAACCTCCAGTCCAAGAGCCTCTTCGACTCGCCGGTCTACTACCTGCAGCAGAACGATGTCGTATATGTTAAACCACGCGGCTTGCGCCCATCTTCGACCATGACGGCTATCATGTCCGCGTTCACTCCGCTCATAACCGTCGGATCGACCCTATCTACCCTGATTCTCCTCTTAACCAGACTCTAGACCATGGCAGCCAAACAGAACAAAGCCCGCAACGAACAGATCAACCTGGTCGACCTGTTCTTCTTCCTGCTGAACCATTGGTATTGGTTTGTGATTTGCATAGCACTGGCCGTCGGATACGCTTATTTCCGCTATTCGAAGAGTCCCTTGCTCTACCAGAGCAACGTAACGGTCATCATCAAGGACCCGAGCAACAGCACCCGCTCGGTCCGCATGGATAACTACAGCAACATCATCAACACGGTCAGTATGACCAACGAGATGCTCCAATTGCGCTCCAAAACGATGATGTCCGAAGTGGTCCGTTCGCTGGATGCCGATGTCAACTATCTGGAACACATCAAACTACGCGATATCGAACTTTACCGGAATTCGCCGGTGCGCGTATTCTTCTCGCGCAACGAAGGGGAGGATCCCGGGACTTTCTCCATCAAGGTGACTCCTGTCGATGCCCGGACGATCCGGTTGGAGAGTGCCGCCGGCGTCCAGAACGTCTCCCTGGACGACACCCTCGCCCTAGGCAGTGGCAAAGTTGTCTTCCAACCTACAGCAGCCTACAATCCGTCAGCTTATGGCCGGGAGATCAAGATCCAGAAGATCCCGGTCCGCTCCGCAGCCGTAGGATTCCTGTCACGATTGAGCGTCACCCAGGATGGCAAGATTCTGACCATGAGCCAGAAGGACTATAATGTCCAGCGCGCCAGCGATATCCTCAGCACGCTCATCGAGAAATACAACGAGGATGCCGTCCGGGAGAAGAACCGCGTGGCCGTCAACACTGCTGCCTTCATCAACGACCGCCTGGTCATCATCCAGGATGAACTCGGCGCCGTGGAGGATGACTTGGCCGAGTTCAAGAGTTCCCAGCGGCTCATGAACGTGGACGAGGCCGCTTCGCGCTACCTCAACGAAAGCCGCGGCTACAACGCCGAGATCGTCCAGCTGGAGACACGCATCTCGCTGGCAGAATACCTGCGCGACTACATCCAAGGATCTGCCGGCTCCTACGAGATGATCCCGGTCAACACCGGCCTCAACGACAGCAACGCCGACAGGGCCATCAGCCAGTACAATGAGGCGATCCTGCGGCGCGAAAGGCTGGTCGCCGCCTCCAGTCTGTCCAGCCCGGCCGTCAAGCAGATCGAGACCAGCATCGCCTCCATGCGCCAGAATATCCTGGGCATCGTCCAGAACCTGCTGACCAGCCTCAACGTGAAGCGGCAGGACCTCTCCGCCCAGGAGAACTCCTCCATCCAGAAATTTACCGCCATGCCAGCCAAGGCCAAGCAGATGCTCAACATCCAGCGCCAGCAGCAGATCAAGGAGTCGCTCTATATCTTCTTGCTCAACAAGCGCGAGGAGAATGCCCTCACCCAGGCCATGGTGGACAACAATGCCCGCATGATCGATGCTCCCGAAGGTTCCTGGGCTCCGGTCTTCCCGCAGCGCAACCGCATGTTGCTGCTCGCGTTCCTGATCGGCCTGCTGGTGCCGGCCGTGATCCTGATTGCCTGGAAATTCCTCGACACCCGGGTCCGCACCCGCAAGGAACTCGAGGAGATGGTCTCCGTACCGGTCCTTGCTGAAATCCCGCTGGATCCTTCCGCCAAAAAGAATAAGAAGACCCGCAAGAAGAAAGATGCCAAGGAAGATGCAGCCTCCCCCATCGTCTACGATCCGGACTCCAAGGGCATCTTCACCGAGTCCATGCGCATGATGTGCACCAACCTCGACTTCATGAAGCCCGAGGGCGTGGAGCATCCGGTCGTGGCCCTGACGTCCTTCGCCGTGTCCGCCGGCAAGACTTTCCTGACGGCCAACATGGCCCGCTGTCTCGCTGACGCCAAGAAGCGCGTGCTGCTGATGGATCTCGACCTGCGCAAGCGTACGATCTCCAAGTCCTTCGGCCTCAAGCACAAGACCACAGGTCTGTCCAACTACCTCTACGAAGAGCGCGTCCAGATCAAGGACATCATCCACAAGGATGTCGCCGAGGGCGTCGACTTCGTGCCGGCCGGTCACATCCCGCCCAACCCGACGGAGCTCCTGAGCCGCAAGCGCTTCGACGAACTGATCGCCGAACTCAAGAAAGAATACGACTACATCCTGCTCGACAGCGTGCCTGTGCAGGTCGTCGCCGACCCGATGATCATCAGCCGCGTGGTGGACGTCAACCTGTTCGTGCTCCGCTCCGGCCAGCTCGACCGCCGCATCATGCCGCAGCTCGACGAACTGCAGGACGGCGGCCGCCTGAAGAACCTCGCCATCATCTTCAACGGATCCGAACTCAAGAAGGGCCTGGGCTACGGCGCCTACGGCTATGGTTACGGATATGGCTACGGTTACGGATACAGCTATGGCTACGGTTATGGCGAGAACAACGACGACTAGGAGAAAACCATGACCATCGCAGTAGATTTCGACGGCACCATCGTCGAACACAAGTTCCCCGAGATCGGCAAGGAGAAACCCTTCGCCATCGAGACCCTCCTGCAGCTGCAGGAGGACGGTAACAAACTGATCCTTTGGACTTCCCGCGAGGGAGAACTGCTGGAGGCAGCCATCAGATTCTGCCACGAACGCGGCCTGGATTTCTACGCCGTCAACAGCAACCAGCCCCGCGGCGCCCTCTTCACCGGCCAGGCCGGCACCAAGGTCGTGGCGGACGTCTACATCGACGACCGCAACCTGGGAGGCCTCCCCGACTGGGGCACGATCTACGAGATCATCTGCGCCAAGCGGGCCCGCCACCACGCGAAGAACCGGAAGAAGAAATCTTTCTGGAAGCGGCTCTTCGGCAGATAGCCGGAGATGCCGGATCAGAAACGATTCCCTGTCAGGACGCCCAAGGTTTTGGGCGTCCATTTTTTCATCCCGGCGAAGAGCAGGAGGCACATCGCCACGGCCAGCCCGGCCTTGACGAAAAGCGCCAGGCATTTGCCTGCTGTGCTTGTGAAGGGAAGCAGGTGCAGGGTGATGTAATGGGCGAAATCGTGCAGGATCAGGATAGCATGGGAGGCGTAGACAAAGAAACTGGACGAGGACAAGAATGCGTTGGTGTGCACCCGACCTGTATCCAACAAGCCGGCGGCCAGATTGACCACGGATATCGTCCCGCACAGGACGAACAGATACTTGATGTACCGATAGGCCAACGGATTCTCCCGGTAAGTGCATGCGATCAGCACGATGCCGGCGAGGCTCAGCAGATACGCCGGCCACTTGGCCCGGGCAAAGACCTGCAGGAAATCCACGGATGACAGCTGGAAACAGGCACCCAGCACGAAATAGAACAATCCCTCCAAGTCCCGCGACCCGGTCAGCCCGAAGGCCACGAACAGGACGGCCGCGCCCCAGAAGCGGCACTTCCTGGCCAGAAGCCAGACCAGCGGCGAAGCGGCGACGAACAGGATCAGGTCGCGGATGAACCAGAGCGGGTAGTCGACCGGACACCCGTAGGTCGAGGCCCAGAAGATGTTGAGCCAACCGTTGTCACGCAGGGTCTCCACAAGCGTCGCCGGAACGATCCCGGGGTTGAAGCGCGACCGCAGCCAGCCATAGCCGAACCCGACCAGCAGGGCCAGGATGTTCCAAAGCAGGTAAGGGACCAGCAGGGTCCGCCCCCGCTTGCGGATCTTGTCCAGCCAGACCTGCGTATCCCAGTCCCGGAGTTTCGTAAAGAACAGGAAACCAGAGAACAGGAAGAAACACGGCACGGCGATCCGACAGATGCCTTGTGACAGAACGATACGAAGGGTCCCGGAAAAGTCCATGTCGTACGAGCCGGTCGTGCTCTCCCCTGCATGCAGCAGCACCACCGCCGCCGCCAGCGGGAAACGGAGCCAGTCGATCACCTGCGACTGCCGGGATGTAATATTCACGGACATAGGTCTACAAAGTTAGAAAAATGCGCGGTCTTTGCAGAATTTTTCCGAAATTTGTCTGTTATTGAGTTCTGTGCCAAGCATGAAATCTCTCCAGCAACTGAAACGGCTGCTCAAACAGGAGCACCCGGACTACCCGCACATCAAGCTGGCGCTCCTGGGCGACAGCGCCACGCAGTTCCTGGCCACGGCGATCCGGGGCGAGGGCGTGGCGCGCGGCCTGTCCGTGGACCTGTTTGAAGCCGAGTACAACCAGGTGGAGCGCCAGGTCCTGGACCCGACATCCGACCTGCACGGCTTCCGTGCTGAATTCACCGTCGTGTTCCAGTCCTCGCACAAGTTGCTGGAGAAATACAGCCTTGCCCCGGCAGAAGCCCGCGCCAACCTGGCGCAGGAGCGGCTGGACTTCGTCCGCACGCTCTGCACCTCGGTGCCCGGCAAGGTCATTTACTACAATTATCCCGAGATCGGCGACGGTGTGTTCGGCAGCTACCAGAACAAGGTCGCCGGATCCTTCGTCTACCAGGTCCGCAAGCTCAACCTGGGACTCATGGAGCTCTCGCAGGAGTTCCCCAACCTGTACGTCTGCGACCTGGCCGAACTGCAGGCCAAGCTGGGCCGGGATTTCTGCTTCGACAGCAGCGTCTACGTGAGCACGGAAATGCTGCTCAGCCTGGACGCCCTCCCCTATGTGGCATCGCGCACGCTGGACATCGTCTGCGCCATCCGCGGCCAGTTCAAGAAATGCCTCATCCTCGACCTCGACAACACCCTCTGGGGCGGTGTCGTAGGCGATGACGGCTGGGAGAACATCCAGGTCGGCCACGGCCTGGGCATCGGCAAGGCATTCTCGGAGTTCCAGCAGTGGGTCCGCAAGCTCAAGGACCGCGGCATCATCCTCTGCGTCTGCAGCAAGAACGACGCAGACAAGGCCCGCGAGCCTTTCGAGAAGAATCCCGAGATGGTGCTGCACCTGGACGACTTCGCCGTATTCATGGCCAACTGGGACAACAAGGTCGACAACATCCGGACCATCCGGGAGATCCTCAACATCGGCTTCGACTCCATGGTCTTCCTGGATGACAATCCCTTCGAGCGCAACATGGTGCGCGAGGGCATCCCGGAGCTCTGCGTGCCCGAACTTCCCGAGGATCCGGGAGACTACCTGGAATACCTCTACGGGCTGAATCTCTTCGAGACAGCCTCCTATTCCTCGGCCGACAAGGACCGGACGAAGCAATACCAGGTCGAGGCCCGGCGCGCCAGTTCCGCGCTCTCCTTCGCCAACGAGGCGGATTTCCTGAAATCCCTGGGGATGGTCAGCGAGGTGCGCGGGTTCGACAGTTTCAATACGCCCCGCGTCGCGCAACTGTCCCAGCGGAGCAACCAGTTCAACCTCCGGACGGTCCGCTACACGGAAGACGAAGTGCGCCGTCTCGGCGCGGATCCCGGATTCGCCTGCTTCAGCTTCACGCTGGCGGACAAGTTCGGCGACAACGGCCTCATCTGCGTGGTCATCCTCGAGAAGCGGGATGCCGGCACGCTCTTCATCAACACCTGGCTGATGAGCTGCCGTGTCCTCAAGCGCGGCATGGAGGCATTCACGCTCAACACCCTGGTCGCCTTCGCCCGGGAGCACGGTTTCCGGCGTCTGATCGGCGAATACCTCCCGACCGCCAAGAACGGGATGGTCGCGGAGCACTACCCGCGGCTCGGCTTCACCCCCCTGCCGGAGGCGCCGGAGCGCCTGTTTGCGCTGGAGGTGGAGGATTACCAACCCCTCGAATGTTATATCGAAAAGAAATCATAGCCATGCAAAGAGAAGAATTGTTGCTGCAGATCCAGGAGATCTTCCGCGATGTGCTCGACGATGAGGAGATCGTGCTTGAGCCTGCTACCACCGCTGACGACGTGGAGGGTTGGGATTCCCTGACCCACATCCAGCTTATCGTGGCCATCGAGAAGCATTTCAAGATCAAGTTCACCTCCAAGGAGATCCTGTCCTGGAAGAATGTCGGGGAACTCGTAGACTGCCTCGCTTCGAAACTCGCCTGACGACATGGGTTTCAACTCACTGCCCTTCCTGCTGTTCTTCGTCGCCGTCTTCACCCTTTACTGGTTTCCGCTCCGGGAGAAGACGAAGGCGCAGAACGTCCTTATCCTGCTGGCCAGCTGGTTCTTCTATGGATATGCCAGCCTCAAGATGCTGCCGCTCCTGATCGGGGCGACGGTGGCGTACTACGGTCTCGGGATCTGGATCCGGAATTGCCGTTCCGAGAAACAGGCATCCTGGATCAGCGCCCTGGGTGTTGTGCTGGGAGTCGGGCTGCTGCTGTATTTCAAATATTTCAATTTCTTCATCGAATCCTTCGCCTCGCTTTTCGGGGTCATGGGATTGCAGACGAACTGGCGGACCTTTGACATCATCCTCCCGCTCGGACTTAGTTTCGTGACCTTCAAGCTGATCAGCTACTGCGTGGAGATCCGGCGCGGCAAGATCGAGCCGGAGACGGATTTCATCGCCTTTGCCGCTTATGTGGCTTTCTTCCCCTGCCTGCTTTCGGGGCCGATCGACCGGCCGCAGTTCCTGGGGCAGCTGCACAAGACGAGGGCCTTCGACTACGACACGGCGGCAGAGGGCATCCGGCAATTCCTCTGGGGCCTGGCGAAGAAGGTCTTGATCGCAGATCGTTGCGTGTATGTGATCGATCCGGTCTGGGAGAACATCGGAGAGGCTTCCGGAAGTTCGCTGCTGATGGCGGCACTGCTGTATACCTTCCAGATGTATACGGATTTCTCGGGTTATTCTGACATGGCCATCGGCACGGGCAAGCTGCTGGGATTCCGGGTCACGCGCAACTTCAACTACCCGTTCTTCTCGACCAACGTCGCGGAATACTGGCGGCGCTGGCACATGTCCCTGACCTCCTGGCTGACGGACTATGTGTTCATGCCGCTGAACGTCCGGTTCCGCGACTGGGGGAAGATGGGGATGATCCTGGCCATCATCATCAATATGGTCCTGGTGGGTCTGTGGCACGGGGCCAACTGGACCTTCGGTGTGTTCGGGCTCTACCACGGACTGCTGTTCGTGCCGCTGATCCTGAGCGGGGCCTTTGCCAAGCGGCATAAGTTGAAAGACGGTTGGATGGGGCTTCCGAAGTTGTCCGACCTCGGCGGGATGATACTGACCTTCCTGCTGGTGACCATCGGCCTGGTGATTTTCCGGGCGGAGTCCGTCGGGCAGGCCTGGCAATTCCTGTCCGGCATGGCCCACCTCGAGACCCTGAAGGGTTTCTGGCTCTTCTTCCTGCATCCGGATTTCCGGACCAAGACCATCCTGATCGTGGCGCTGATGGCCATCGAGTGGTGGAACCGCTCCGTGGAGTTCCCGCTGGTCCCGATGAAGGATTATCACTGGACGGCACGGTACGCCATCTACCTGGGGCTGGCCTGCCTGCTGATCATGCTCTGGGGTAAGAATCTGACTTTCTTATACATCGACTTTTGAGACGGTTCGCTATAAAATTCTACGCCATCGTGGCGATCATCCTTCCGGTCATTGCCTATTACAACTGGAAGGTCGCCCCCAATGTGTCCGGTGACCTGGGTCTGTTGAACCTGGTCCCTTACGGACAGGAGTATGCTTCGCTGAACGTCGGAGGCATGGTCCATCCCGAGACGGATTCACTGTGCGTCACGCAGATCCACGATGCCGCCGATATCCGGAAGTACCCCGTCGTGACGATTGGCGACTCCTTCAGCAACCAGGGGTTCGTGTCCTTCCCCCATTTCCTGGGCCGGGACCATGGTTTCAAGGTAGGGAACGTCGAGCGGAGCATGTTCTACCAGCCCGTGCAGGATTACCTCTCGCTGCTCAATGCCGGCGCTTTCGTGCCAGGTCAGACAGCCATCGTGGAGATCGTCGAGCACTATTATGTCTGGCGCCTGGCATGGCTGGACTTCGACAGCACAGAATATTCGGAACTGGGCCCCATCGTGCCGGGCAAGTGGCAGAAGGACGTCCTCTCCGAGACCGCCCGGTGGGTGCGCCTCTCCATCGGATACAACAATCCTGTCCGGAGATTCAAGTTGGACAAGGATTGTTTCTCCCACCCTACCCGAGCCCGCGAGTTGTACGTCTACCGCGAGGAAATGAGTTTCCTGGAGATTTCGGATGAACTTGTCATCCAGGCTTTGGATAACCTGGCACGCCTCCAGGCCCTGTCCCGGGAGAAGGGCGTCGATATGTATTTCCTGATCTGCTCGGACAAGTATGACGCCTATGAGCCGTGGATTGCGGGGAAACATCCTGACAACCAGATCCTGCGCCGTGTACCCGAAGACGACCATATCATCGTGATGACCCCCTACATGCGCGAACTGATCGCTGACGGCGTCAAAGATGTCTACATGGTCAATGACGGGCACGCCTCCACCATCGGCGCCGCCCGCTGCGCGCAAGTGCTGGCCGAAACCCTAGGGACTCCTGATTCTCAGGCACTTACAAATTAACCTTCGGAGGAATGCCCGAAGGTTAATTTGTATCTTATTGATAATCAATCAGCCGTCCTCGCCCTTCATAAATCGCAGGCGCGCTGAAAAGTGTCCGGAAGCAGATTCCGGCCACTTTTTTAATATTTTTGGTACTATGTATTGCAAGGTATTAAAATTTATTTATATCTTTGCAGTGTCAAAGTTCTATAAGAAATGAAAAAGGTACTGAACATCAGTCTCGGAAACAGGAGTTTCGCCATCGAGGAGGACGCATACAAGCGTCTGAGCACTTATCTGGAGCACTTCCGCACGCGCCTGGCGCAGCAGTCGGGAGTCCCCTACACGCAGAACGCGGAGGTGATGGAGGATCTCGAGTCCCGCATCGCCGAGCTCTTCCTGCAGGAAGTCGGCACGGACGGCCGCGTGGTCGGGATCGACCTCGTGGAGCGCGTGGCGGGCCGGCTCGGGATGCCGGACGGGGCGCCTGAGCGCCCGGCATCCGCCGCCGGCACGTACAGCGCGGCATCGGACGAGCCGCAGGTCCGCAAGAAGATCTACCGCGACTACGACAACCGCCGTATCGCCGGCGTGTGCGCCGGCCTGGCGGCCTATCTCGACATCGACGTGGTGCTCACGCGCATCCTGATGCTCGTGGCGCTGATCGCCGGCACGGCCGGGTTCTGGATCTACGTGATCTGCTGGATCGCGATCCCCAAGGCCGTCACGCCCACGCAGAAGTGCGAGATGAACGGCCTGCCCGTCACGGCGGAGAATCTCTCGAAGTTTGCAAACAGCACCCAAAAGAGATAGCGTATGGAGAACACGGCTGAAAACGTGCGCGCACAGATGCGCAAGGGGATGCTCGAATACTGCATCCTGTCGCTGCTCAACAAGCGCGAGGCCTACGCTTCCTCGATCATCGAGGAGCTGAAGGCGGCGGGCATGATCGTCGTCGAAGGCACGCTCTACCCCCTGCTGATCCGTCAGAAGAACCAGGGGCTGCTGTCCTACCGCTGGGAAGAGTCCACGCAGGGCCCGCCCCGCAAGTATTACGTCATCACCGACAAGGGCCGCGAGCAGCTCGCCGAGATGGACGCGGCCTGGAGAGAACTCGTAGAGACCATCGAAACACTCAAGCGCGTATGAAAGAAGTAGAAAGGGTCAGTCTGGGCGGCTACGCGTTCACGCTGGACGCCGACGCCGCGGCGCTCGCCGGAGAGTACCTCGGCGAGCTGGAGCGCCACTACGGCGGCCGCGAGGGCGGCGCCGAGATCCTCGAAGGGATCGAGGAGCGGATGGCCGAGCTGCTGCACGAGAAGTGCGGCCGCGACGGCGTGGTGTCCCGCGCCGCCATCGAGGGGATCATCGCGATCCTGGGGCGGCCGGAGGAGATTGCGGAGGAGGGAGATTCGCCGGTCGAGCCGGCGAATGACGGAAGTGGCAACCCGGCAAACGACGGAACAGGACAGACAGCAAATGACGGGACAGGCAAGGCAAGAAGCCATTCCGGAATTGACCCGGAATCTCCCCGCCAGAAACGCAAACTCTTCCGCGACGTGTCCGACAAGGTCGTCGCGGGCGTGTGCAGCGGACTGGGGGCTTATTTCCAGACGGACAAGGTGTTCTTCCGGCTCCTGTTCGCCATCGGCACGGCAGTCACGTTCTTCGGGATCGGCTGGCACCGGGGATTCTCCATGTCGCTCCAGCTCATCTTCCCGGTCTTGTATGTCATTCTCTGGATCTGCATGCCGCCGGCGAAGACCGTCCGCCAGCGCTGGGAGCAGCGCGGCGAGGACGGGACGATTCTCGGCATCCAGCAGCGCGTCGAGAGCGGCGCGGGCGAGATGGGCGAAGCCATCCGTTCCGTCGGGCAGTCCAATGCCTGGGGCGAGATCGGCCGGATCCTTGAGAAGGTCATCGGCGTCTTGCTGCTGGTGGTCGGGTTCGGCGGGTTGTTCGCCGGCGGCGTCGCGCTCTTCGGATCCGGCGCGCTGAGCCATCAGGGCTGGATCGGCGGGAACCGGGGTTTCCTGGGTCTGGGCCAGCTCTATGACGAAGGCATGCGCGAACTGTACGACGAGGCGCCGGCCATCGCCGACGCCCTCATGCAGCCCTGGGTCCAGGGCGTATTGATCCTGGTGGTCCTCCTCCCCTTCCTGGGCATCCTCTATGGCGCCCTGCAGATGCTCTTCGGCTTCAAGTCGCCGAAATGGCACCCGGGGCTGGTGATCTTCATCCTCTGGCTGATGTCCATCATCGCCGCGGGAATCCTGATCTTCACCGGGGCGGCCACAAACGAGTGGCTTACAATCTGACGAGACCCAGGCCGGGCGCATCCGGCAGGGTGATCCGCCCCTGATTCACCGTCATGCCGCGGAAGCGGTCGTTGGTGATCAGCAGGTTGCCGTCCAGGTCGGCGAAGTCGGCCAGCGGCGAGAGGTGGGCTGCAGCCGTGACGGCGCAAGACGTCTCGGTCATGCAGCCCACCATCACGCGCATCCCTTCCGCCCGGGCATAACATGCCATCTTCCAGGCTTCGCGCATGCCGGTGCATTTCATCAGCTTGATGTTGATCCCGGTGTACGCGCCCTTGATGGATGGGATGTCCGCGAGGCGCTGGATGGCCTCGTCGGCGAAAATGGGCAGCGGGCTGCGTTCGGTGATCCAGGCGTTGTCGTCGAGTCGCTCCTTGGGCATGGGCTGCTCAACCATCACGACGCCGTGCTCCTGCAGCCAGAAGATCTCGTCGAGCGCCTGCTGGCGGTCTTTCCAGCCTTGGTTGGCGTCGACGGCGATGGGCAGCTGCGTGATCTCGCGGATGGTGCGAATCATCTCGTAGTCGTTGTCCAGGCCGACCTTGACCTTGAGGATATTGAAGCGGTCCACACATTCGCGGGTCTTCTCGCGGACGACCTCCGGCGTGTCGATGCCGATGGTGAAGGTGGTGTCGGGCGCCTTGGCGGCGTCCAGCCCCCACAGGCGCCACCAGGGCTGACCCAGGAGCTGGCCCACGAGGTCGTGCAGGGCGATGTCGACCGCCGCCTTGGCGGCCGAGTCGCCCGGCGAGAGGCTGTCCACGTAGGCAAGGATGTCCTCCAGCTGGAAGGGGTCCGCGAACTGCGAGAGGTCGACCTTCTGCAGGAAGGCGCAGACGCTCTCGACCGTCTGGCCGAGGTACGGGGGCATCGAGGCTTCGCCGTAGCCGACGAACCCATCGTAATGGATCTCAACCTGCACGTCCGGGGTCGTGGTGCGGGAGTAGGAGGCCACGGTGAAGGTGTGGGCCAGCTGGAGCTCGTAGGGCTGCCAGCTGAGCTGCATGCGGGCCTTGCCGCCCACGCGGTAGGGTACCGGGGCGGCAGGGCGCGGGGCGCAGGCGCCTGCGGCGCCCAGCAGCGCCGCGCCCGCTCCGGCCGCCCCTGCAGCCTTGAGGAATTCTCTTCTTTTCATACTTACCATCATTCGCCGGCTTTTCGTTTCGTCATTCGCCGACTTTTCGTTTCGTCATTCGCCGGCTTTTGTTTCCATCTTTCGACAACTTGCCGTTTCCGTCATTCGCCGGATTACCGATTCCGTCATTCGCCGGATTACCATTTCCGTCATTCGCCGGCTTACCATCTCCGTCATTCGCCGGCTTGACCGGCGAATCTATTTCTCCCCAAAATTAGCTAAATTTGCAAAAAAGATCATACGATTATGTCCAATACCGTCCGAAAGAATTTCCCCGTGACCGGGATGGGCTGCGCAGCCTGCGTCGCCCGTGTCCAGAAGGCGCTCCAGCAGAGCGCCGGTGTCCACGAGGCCGAGGTCAGCCTCGCCTCCAACTCCGCCCGGATCGACTACGATCCCGCCGTCACCTCCCCTGCCGCCCTGCGCCAGAGCGTGCAGGATGCCGGCTACGACCTCATCGTCCCGGAAGGGGACGACGAAGACGACTCGGACCTAAGCGAAGAAGAATCGCTGGAGGCGCGGGCCGAGGAGGCGCATGAGAGCGCCTACCGCGGCCTGCGCCGCGACGCGCTGCTCGACATCGTCCTCGCCGTCCTCGTGATGGCCGTCGGCATGGCGGCGCCGGATTTCCCGGGCAAGGGCTGGGTGCTCGCCGCGCTCGCCGCCGTCAGCGTGGGCTGGTGCGGGCGGCGCTTCTTCGGCGTCGCCTGGAAACAGGCACGCCACGGCCACGCCGGGATGGATACGCTCGTGGCCCTGTCCGTGGGCATTTCCTTCCTGTTCAGCCTGTTCAACCTCCTGTTCCCGCAGGTGTGGACCTCGCGCGGGCTGGAGGCCGGACTCTATTTTGAGTCTTCGGCGATGATCGTCGCCTTCATCCTGCTGGGGCGCCTGCTGGAGGAGCGCGCCAAGCACCGCACCACGCAGGCGGTGCGGGCGCTGACCGGCCTGCAGCCGCAGCGCCGTGGCATCCGCCGCGGGGACCTCGTGCAGGTGCTCCCCGGCGAGCGGATCCCTGCTGACGGCACGGTCGAGGGAGGCGCTTCCTACGTGGACGAGAGCATGCTCACGGGCGAGCCCATCGCCGTCTTCAAGGAGGCGGGCTCCGCCGTCTACACCGGCACGCTCAACGGCCAGGGCGCCCTGCAGGTGCGCGCCACGCAGGTGGGCCGCGACACGATGCTCTCCGCCATCATCCGGATGGTGCAGGACGCGCAGGGCAGCAAGGCCCGCATCCAGCACACCGTGGACAAGGTCTGCGCGTGGTTCGTGCCGGCGGTCATCGTCATCGCCTTGCTTGCCCTGCTCGGATGGACCTTCCTGACGCCCGACGGGTTCGTGCGCGGCCTGCTGGCCTGCGTCACCGTGCTCGTCGTGGCCTGTCCCTGCTCGCTGGGCCTCGCTACGCCCACGGCGCTCACCGCCGGCATCGGCCGGGGCGCCTCGCGCGGCATCCTGATCCGTGACGCCGACAGCCTGCAGGTCGCCGCCCGCATCGACACCGTGGTGCTCGACAAGACCGGTACCGTCACGAGCGGCCACCCCGAGGTCGTCGAGCTGCGCTGGCTCTCGGACGACCCTTCCCTCCCCCCGCTGCTGCGGGAAATGGAATCCCGCTCCGGCCACCCGCTGGGCGCAGCGATCGCCTCAGCAATCGCCGCGACCGCCTCGACCTCTCCGTCATGCGCCGGCCTGGCCCCTTCGTCATTCGCCGGCTCGACCGGCGAATCCCCCGAACCCGAATCCGTCACCGCCCTCCTCGGAGAAGGGGTCCAGGCGGTCTGGCACGGCAAGACCTACCACGTCGGCAAACACACCCCCGAACGCTTCGAGGTGGCCGAGCGCTGGCGCGAGGCCGGCCGCACCGTCGTCTACTTCCACGACGGGGAGCGGCTGCTGGCCGCCATCGCCATTGCCGACGCCGTCAAGCCGGACTCCGCCGATGCCATCCGCACGTTAGCACAACAAGGTATCACCGTCCATCTGCTGACCGGCGACCACGCCGCTTCGGCGGCTGCCGTGGCGCGCGAAGTCGGCATCGCCGACGTGCGCGCCGACGCCCTGCCGGCCGACAAAGTCGAGTATATCAAGAAGTTGCAATCCGACGGGCACTGCGTCGCCATGGTCGGAGACGGCATCAACGACAGCGCCGCCCTCGCCCAGGCCAACCTCGGCGTGGCTATGGGCGGCGGCAGCGACATCGCCATCCACACGGCGATGGCCACGATCGTCTCGTCGAGCCTGTCGAAACTGCCGGAGCTCGTCTCGCTCTCGCGCCGCACGATCCGCATCATCCGCGAGAACCTCGGCTGGGCCTTCCTCTACAACCTCATCGCCATCCCCGTGGCGACGGGCGTGCTGTCCGGCGCCCTCGGCTTCGTGCTCAACCCGATGGTCGCTGCAGCCGCCATGGCCTGCAGCTCGGTCCTGGTCGTCTCGAACAGCCTCCGCCTCCTCCTGCCCCGCAAATAATGCTGGATGCACCCCCGCCGCGCTTGCGTGGTAGCAGCAAACTGGAAGAAAGCATCGGCCCGGATACAGGCCTTATCCTGTCGGACTCCTGCTGGCAACCACCCTTCGGCCCGGATTTGAGCCCTATCCTGCCCGGACCCCCTTCGCCACCTACCCTTCGGCCCGGATATAGGCCCCATCCTGCCCGAACTCCCTCCGATATCTACCCTTCGGACCGGATTTGGGCTCTATCCTGCCCGAACCCGGGCAGGCGGAGGTCCGGACGAGCCCTCAAAGCTCGTCCGGATCCTCCGGCAGCCGCCGCTCTCCGTATTGAGCGGCGGCGGTGCCCCAACTTTGACCAACCTCTTGTCTCCTGGCTCAGAAACTGGACCCGCAGTGAACCGCCGCGCCGGGTTAAGCGCGGCGGTGAGTCGCCCTCTCGCCAGGAGTGTGATGGTTAAAGGATTGAATATCAGTGTTTACGCCTCATTTTTTTGCGATTTGTGGCGACATGATAGAGCATGATATGCCATGCGGGCGACTCACCCTCTTATCATACCTCATAGACCAACCATAAACCCAACCATACACCCAAACATACATCCAACCAACCATACACCCCTGACACCTTAAAAACCCTTACAAGGGGGCGTGATGAGCAAACAGTTGATACTAAATGTTTTATGAAATCCCTAGTACCTACCGGAGGGACTAGAGATTTTCGTTTTTATTGATAATCAAATGGTTCCTCATCACGCTTTTGGGAAGAAAGCGGATGGGATTTGAAATGGGATGCCAGAGGGCGAATCACAGCCGCGCATAACCAGGCGCGGCTGTTCCCTGCGGGGAGTCACCAGGTGTTTTCTCCGAAGATGGTGTGTTCCGATGGTGCACCACCGCCGCGCATAATCCGGCGCGGCGGTTAGCGTGGCTCGCCGGGAGCTTTGGAGGCTCCCGGCGGCCGCGCTTGCCCGGCAACGTTGCTCCTCCCGCCCAGAAGAAACTGAGGCCCCTCCCGGTGGACCTGGTCCGACTTTACGGGGTGTACCAGGTCCACCTACCCTGCCTCAAAAGCCCCTTTGGGGCATATCCGGTGGACCTGGTACAGGCCCTCAAAGTGGACCTGGTCCACCCGACTTTCCCTCCAGGCTTTCCTACCCGACTTTCCATCTCGGCGGTTTCGGGAAAAAGAAAAGTGGTTGCTGGGGGCGGAGAAGGGCGCCAGCGCCCCTGGCAGCAACGAAAATCGGTTGCCGAGGGCAGAGAAGGGCGCCAGCGCCCCTGGCAGCAGAGAAAACCGCTTGCCGGGGGCGGAGAAGGGCGCCAGCGCCCCTGGCAGCAACGAAAACCGCTTGCCTTCATTGTCAGGTGGACAAGGTGGGATTTCAGAGGGTGTACCAGGTACACCCATAATGGCTCTGAAGGGGTTCTGAGGCAGGGTCGGTGGACCTGGTACAGGTCTTCAAAGTGGACCTGGTCCACTGCTGGGGTTGAGCGAAGGGGGGGGGGTGACCATCGGAACTGACCGATGGGTTGACCGAAGGCCTGAGCGAAGGGGCGTGACTGCCGGGGTTGACCGAAGGCCTGAGCGAAGGGGTGTGACTGCCAGGGTTGAGCGAAGGGGCATGACCGCCGGGGATGAGTGTGAGGGGGAGGGCGTGACCGCCGGAGCTGGCCGAGGCCTGATCGAAGACCTGGTCGAAGGGGCAAGACTGACACCCGTAACGAAGAGGCGTGTTCGGCTAGGGAAGAAGTGCTCTGCGGCGGAAGGGGCAGGAGGGGCGGAAGGGGCGGGAGGGGTAGAAAAAACCCTCCGTAATCTTGCGATTAGGAGGGTTTTGGTAGGGACGATCGGGGTCGAACCGATGACCTCTTGAATGTGACTCAAGCGCTCTGAACCAACTGAGCTACGCCCCTGTCTCATTGCGGGATTGCAAAAGTAGTGGTTTTTTGTCAAACCCGCAAGAGTTTGCCCCAAATTTATTCTCCGACCAGGTCCTTGGCGGCCAGCACCAGGAACATGTAGTGCGAAGACCCGCCGCCCATCACGTACTCGACCTGCTGCCAGAGGTACGGGAAGGTCAGCAGTTCCGGGAAGTCCGGGCGGATCAAGGCCGTGCCCGACACCGTGCCGCCGGGGATGTAGGACCAGTCGGCGCGGTTCAGGCCGTAGCCGACCGTGGCCGACTGGGCGCCCACGCCGCCGGCGAAGGAGGCCTGGTTGGAGCCCGGATGACGGCCCAGGATGAAGTGCAGGGCATCCAGGACCTGATCCGGCTCGAAGATGTCCGGATAGGCCTTCGCCAGGAAAAAATGGCGGTAGCCGAAGGACTGGATGTCCCAGCCGGCGCCCCAGATGCTCGGGCGATAAGGCACGCCGTAGGGCGTCTCCGCGCTCTGGCGGTCGAGCTGGGCGCGGTAGCGCACGAGCGCGTCGCGGAACCGCTCGCACTGCTTGACGTATCTGCCCTGCGCTTCCATCTGCTTCTCCACGCGCGCGATGTACCATGCGCAGCTGGGCGCGGAGGCCACGACGGCATCCCAGTTCCGCAGGATGAAGTCGAAGTACTGCGCCTCCCCCGTCGTCAGGTACAGTTCGACGGCCAGCTGCATCCGGCCCATCGGCCGGTCGCGGCCGGAGCGCGCCGCGGCGGCCTGCGCCCGCGCGAAGGTCTCCCGGGCGATCCGCACGCAGTGCGTGGCCAGGGTGTCATTGTAGCCGCGCAGCACGCGGGCGGAGGCGGCCAGGTTGACCGCGTGGCCGACGCCGTCGCCCGTGTCCGGGAAGATCCAGCGGTCGTCCTCGTTGCCCAGAACGCCGTCGGACATCGTGGAGGTGTCGCCGAGCAGGGTGTACTGCCGCAGGTTATTGGTGATGATGCCCTTGGCGAAACGACCCAGCGCCAGGTAGCAGCTGACGTCGTGCAGCATGCCGTGCTCGACCTGCTGCAGGATGTCGTTGCGCCCGTCGGGCTCATGGATCTCGACGGTGCGGCGCTCCTGGTCGATGGCCGTGGCGTCGATCTCCGGGTGGAAGGCCTCCAGGGCCATCGTGAGGATGTAGCATTCGTTGCCGGTCGTGTGGCGGACATCGTCGTCGCCGGCGTCGTGCCAGCCGCCGCGGTTGACGCCCGGCACGGGATCGAGGGCCTTGAAACGCGTCCCGTTGTCGGCCGGCTGGACGTAACCGTCGATATGGTTGCCCGCAGGGGCCATCAGGGCGTCGTCCAGGTGGCAGGTGTCGTGCCAGACGCGGTATTTCTCCATCACCTTCATGTGGCACATCTGCACGGGCAGGAAATACTCGACCACCGGCTGCCAGACGCCCCGGTCATAGACGTCGGGGGCGATCCGGAAGATCGGAGAGACGCTGTCGCCGTAGCGCACCTGGTAGAGCCCCTCCTCCCGGATCTCGGAGAAATCGGCCTTCAGGTACTCGTAGCGCAGGAAATGTCCCTCCCAGTGCTCGGTCGGGAAACGACGCACCAGGTGCTCGCCGTCGGCGTCGATGCGCAGCAGCTCCACCGCCGCGCGCGGCGTGTCGCGCGGGTCGCACTCGACGATCGCGACCTTGCGCTGCGCCGGCAGATAGCCCACTTGGGAGGTCTGCACCACCGGCTTGTAGATCCACCCGGGCACGACGTTGGGCTCGATGTACCATTTGACGGCGCCCTCCGTCACCCCCGCCGGGATGTCCGAGCGGAGGACGAACCAGCCGTTGTTGTGGTTCATCCGGCCGTCATAGAGTTTCAGCTCCGCGTCCGTCAAGGTCTTGATGGTCAGGCGGCTGTACGGGTCGTCCGGACGGACGGTGAAGCTCCGGCCCACGGCGTAGGGCTCCGCGATCACGGCATCCGCCGTGAAAGGGCTGTAGCCCTCGCCGATCAGGTGCTTCACGTCCGTGTCCGGCGCCTTGGCCGGGCGGAAGTCGCCGACGCTCCGGGAGACGTAGCTCTCCTGGGTCAGCAGCGGCGAGTTGGGCTGCTGGGGGAAGATCCCCTGCTTGTCATCCATGATCCAGGGCTTGCCGAAGAGGTCGCCCGGGAAGAACTCCAGGTTGAATCCGGCCCGGCCGGCCAGGGCCTCCGGCACCGGCCGGTCCAGGTCCACGGTCACCAGGAACCCTTTGCCCGACGGCTCCAGCGACACCGTGTAGGTCAGCTGGACGTCGGGGTAGATCATCGGGTTGAATCCCGTGAAATGCCGGCTGGAGTCGGGGTAGCACAGCGTCGTGACGATGCGGCTGCCCTCCACCTTGCGGTCGAGCTGCTTGGGCACGGGCTGCCACTGGCCGGGGGTAGGCTCGAAACGGATGTCACCGTTGCTCGCCACGCGCCGGCCGTGCATCAGGATGGAGATGCCGCCTTGGTGCCCCTCGGGATAGAAGTCGTTGAATGCCATGACGTCCACGCCTTCGCGGTTGAAATAACCGGAAGCGTTGAGTCGGAAATCCTGGGCTTGGAGCCCGTCCGCACAGAGGAGGACGGCGGCCGCGGCCAGGAGCGCGGAAAGGAAGGAAGTTCGTTTCATGTTACCGGACGAAGATGCTGATGAAACTTTCGGCAGGCAGCTCGAGCGCGACGCGGCCGTCCCGGACGGGCAGGCACTGCGCCACGGAGTTGGTGCCGGAGTTGGTTACGTGCACGACGGCGCACGTCGCGGACGCCGGGAGCCCGGATACTTCGGCCGGGCAGGAGGCGGCGTTGTTGACGATGTGTACGGCTCCCTCGCCGCGGGCCGTGTTGACGAAGGCAGCCACATTGAGGTCCTGCTTGTTGCAGGAAGCGGGGATGGCGAAGGCGTCCGCCGGCGTCAGGGACAGCTGGCGGAGGTTCCAGAAGCGCTGGGTCGGGCGCAGCGGCCCCTCGGAGCCGTAGATGCCGTCGCCCCAGAGCGGCGAGTAATCGGAGGTCAGCTGCCACTGCAGGATGCTGAGCGGCTGGCAGATGGCACAGATGCGCGTGTAGAGGTTGATCTCGTAGAGGGCGAAGGTGGACTCGTTGAAGATGGCCGGGTACTGGTGCGCGGCGGCGTCCGTGCTGCCCTCGGCGACGAGGAGCGGCACGCCGATGCGCTGCGCTGCGCCGGCCCAGCGACGCAGCGTCGCGTCGTCGCAACCCCGCCAGGAGTGGAAGGAGACGGCGCCCACGTAGCGCAGGGCGTCCGGATCCTCCAGCGTGGGGACGATAAAGTCGTAGGTCGTGGCGTCGGAGTTGTCACCGAGCAGCATGCGGGTCTTCAGGTCGCTGTCCATCAGGTATTTGCCGAACTGCTTGATGAAGTCGCGGTGCTGCTCCGGGGTGTGGACGACGTCGATCCCGAGGTCGGATTCGTTGAAGGAGAAATAGTCCGCCTCCACGCCGTACTCCTGCTTCAGGAAAAGGAGGTACGAGGCGATCGAGCGGAAGATCCGCTCCTGCAGGGCGGGCTTGAGCGCCCAGGCCCGCGAGGTGCCGTCCGAGCGGGTGGTGCGCTCGGCCGCCCACTCCGGCGGGAACCACGCGCTGACGATCACGGGCATGCCTGCCTGTTTGAGGCGGCGGGCCATCTCCGCGCTGCGGCGGACGTGGTCCGTCGGGTTGGCGCCGGGCTGCGCGGCCTGCTGGGGATCCCATTGCGCCCAGGGGAATTCGACGCGGCCGAAGGCCACGCGCATGTTCTCCAGGCAGTAGTCGATCACGGTCGGGTCCTTGCGGACGTTCTGGATGCGGAAATTGCCGCCGAACCCGGCGAACTCCCGCCCGGGATGCGCAAGGTCCAGCGCGATGGCCGCCGCCTCGTGGTGGTGCGTGCCGGAGACCTTCATCTCCGCGGCGAGCGAGGCCTTGGCGCCCTCTTTAAGACGCGGCAACAGGTTGACATAGAGCACCTTGTCTCCGTTCTCCTCACGCACGGCGGTCTTGACGGTCTTGTTGAAGGTCAGCGAGACGCTGCGGTCCGGCGCCGTGACGGTGACCTTGCGGCCGGTGGCCTTGACGGTCGCGCCGGCATAGTAGCGCGGCCCGAAGGCCATGCAGAAATAGACGCCGCCCTCGCCGGTCCTGTCGGCCTTGGCCTCCCAGCCGATCCGGACGGTGGACGCGTCCACGTCCTCCACGGTCTGGGTGATGGTGGCGCCGCTGCGCATCGGGGTAATCGTGGTCTGGACGTCCCCTGTGCGGCTGTAGCGGATGCCGGACTGGCGCTCGCGGCCGCTGGCCTCGATCCGTCCACCCGGCGTGCCGACGCGCAGGGACGACTCGAAGTCGATCAGTTCGCCCTCGCTGCGCACGCCGGTGATGTTGCTCCAAGCCATCACTTCCGTGTGGACGGCCGGGTGCTGCAGGCGCGTGCGGAGCTCGAAGCCGACGCGCGCGTTGTGGTAAGGACAGTTCCAGAGGCTGGCCTTGGGCTCGCGGGAGGGCGAGCCGTCCCGGGCGAGCCCCTTGTACCAGCCGCCGTGGGTCCGGTCGATGAAGTGTGCCTTGATATGCTCCCAGCAGCGCGCCGCGGCGTCGAAGTAGCGGCGCTCCCCCGTGATCTGCCAGGCATTGATGCACCCGATCACGGTCTCGCATTGCGGCCACCAGGAGCGGGTGCCGCTGTAGCCGGCGGCCGTGCGCTCATAGCGCATCGCGCCGTCGGCGTCCAGGCCCTCGGCGAGGGCCGTGTCCACCATCTGCACGGCCTGGCGGCGCACCCTTTCGAGCAGCGCCGGCTCCCCTACCGCCTCCGCGGCTTCGCACATCAGCCAGGAGGTCTCGATGTCGTGGCCGAAGGAATCCACCGGGTCCATGGGCTTCCAGTCGTCGTCGCAGTAGAGGATCAGGTGGTGCGTCCGCGCGTCGTAGAGCCGGGTCTGGAGGATATCCAAGAGCTCCGTCAGGGCCGCCTTCACCTCCGGGTCGGGCCAGGCGAGGTAGAGGCCCGTCAGACCTTCGAGCAGGTGGATGTGGGTGTTCATCGTCTTCGTGGCGCCGGCATGGCCGTCGACGCCCTTGATCTCCGCACGCGCGCCGTCGCGGGCGAGCACCTCGCGGTAGCCGCCGCGCGCCGCGTCATGGGCCCGGTCCTGGACGAAGCGGAAGAGCGCCTGCGCGGCCGCCAGGCTCGAGAGGTCTCCCGTGGCGCGGAAGTGCTCGGACAGGCCGTAGATGCCGAAGGCGCTGGCGTAGATCTGCTTGGTGCCGTCCTTCATGGTGCCTTCGCAGTCCACGGTCCAGTAGACGCCGCCGTAGCGCGGGTCGATGAAATGCTCCTTGAACCAGGCCGCGGCCCGGTCGGCCGCCTCCTTGTAGGATGCCAGGCCATACGTGCGGTAGGCCCGGGAGAAGGTCCAGAGGATGCGGGCGTTCAGGATCGCGCCCTTGTCGGCACCGGGTTGGGGCGTGCCGTCGTTGGCGACCGTGCCGTAGAAACCGCCGGCGGGGTCGACCGTATGGTCCAGCCAGAAGGGCAGGATGCCCTCTGTCAGGTCCTGCTCCACCTCCTGGGCGAGCGTCCGGGTCTGGGCGAGGGTCTGGGCGCTGGCGGCGACGGGCGCAAGCAGCGCCAGCGCGCCCAGCATCAAGGTTGCAATACGTTTCATACGCTCTGTGTTACCGTGCATCTTTGGTCCATTGCATCACCGCGACGGCGCCGTCGATGTCCGTGATGATGTCGGCCGGCTTGGTGACGCCCTTGGCGTTCCAGATATTCATGTCGGCGAGCGACTCGACCACGGTGCCGCTCTCGTCGAAGCGGCCGTCGGGGCCCACCAGGCCCGTGGTGTCCAGGCCCCACTGGCGGGCGAGGAATCCATAGGCCGCGTTGCGCTTGTCGAAGTCATAATTGTGCTGGCCCAGCGGGAAATGGACGCTCTCGATCCGGTCCCCGGCCCCGTAGAACCCGTAGATGCGCTGGACATACGGGACTTCGATTTCGGGATTCATGGCGGTCCAGTCGCCGCCGTCGGAGACCAGCAGCATCGGGCGCGGGGCGCACATCGCCGCGATCTCGGGGTTGGAGGTACCGCCGCCGCTCAGGGGCAGCAGGGTGCCGCTCTCGCATTCGCAGCCGCCGGCGAAGTACGAAGACATCATCACCACGGGGATGGAGAGGGTGATGCGGTCGTCGATGGCAGTGACGAACATGCACTGGCTGCCGCCGCCGGAGCATCCGGTGATGCCCACGCGGCTGGGATCGACCTCCTTGAACTGCAGCGCGTAGTCCAGCAGGCGCTCGGCGCAAAGAATGTTGTAGGGCTGCGCGAGACCGGTCTTGTGGTAGGCAGGGGCGAACTGGGGGCTGGGGCCGTTGCAGAACATGCTGAAAGACACGGCGATGCACCCCATGCTGGCCTGCATCGCGCAGCGGCGCTGCACCACTTCGGAGCCGTGGCCGGCATCGCTGTGGCCGTGCGGGTTGATCACCAGCGGATGCGCGCCCCGGGAGGTCTTCGCTGGCCAGTAGATGGCGCCGAAGCTATACAGCCCGGGAAGGATCTCGAGCGCGAAGTCCTGCACGAGGTACTTGCCGTGGTTGCGCTTCCTGGAGAGGAACACCTTGCCGTCGAAATGCGCCGGGACCTTGTCCAGGCCCACGCTGTGGCGGATGTCGGCCTTCAGGACGGCCTTGCGGGCCTCCCAGGAAGCCTGGTCGTCATACTTGGAGGATAGGTAGTCCAGGAGCGCGCGCCCCTCGTCAGGGTTGCGGCGGGAATGCCGGATCCTGGAGATGCCGTAGTAGGGGTTGCCGTTGCCGTTGTTCCATTCTGCATTGTAACCCAACGGCCAAAGCAGCGCCTCGAGGGTCTGCTCCAGGTCCCAGGGACGGATCCGGAAATCGGCGAAGTCCACCATCAGGTCCTCGGGGACGGCGCCTGCATTGATGCGGACGCCGAACTGCTCCGCCACGTCCGCGAGCACCTCGCGCAGCGGGCGGGAGAAGGTATTGACATACTTGGAGAGGTCGGGCTGCGCCGGCTGCTGCGGCTGCGGTTGCTGCGAGTGCTGCGAGTGCTGCGGCTGCTGCGCCGCGGCGCTCCCGGCGAAGAACAATGCGGCGGACAATGCCGCCAGAAGGGTCTTTCTCATATGAATTACTTAACGGTTATTCCCTGTTCGTGTCCGTGTGTGGTCATGCTGCACGGAAGTAGGATTGATTTCCAGGTTCAAGATAATCATTTTTCGCCAAAATCACACACATTTGCCCCCGATTCCGTCCAGCCCGCCACCGGAAGACCGTCCGCCGTCGAGAGATTGTCCGCCATCCGAAGACCGTCCGCCGCCCGAGAAATCGTCCGCCATCCGAAGACCGTCCGCCACCCGAGAAATCGTCCGCCCCACCAAAAGACCGTCCGCCACGAGAAGCCCGCCCGCCGTCCGGAAAATCGTCCCCCCAAGAAAATCTCCCTTCGTCGGGAGACCGTCCGCAGCAGTGGGAAACAAAGACATGGTCCAGGCGGCCTCTGCGGCAGCCACATGTTTCCCACGGGCCGAAATTGGGCCCATGGGAAACAACGATGCCCAATAGGGATCTTCTGCGGGGTGCGATCGTTTCCCACCTCAACCACAACGTCCCCGACAAAAAGGAAAAGCCCTCGCCAGGGGCAAAAAATACCCACAGCGCCCCTGGCAGCAGGAAAAAGCAGTTGCCAAGGGCGGAGAAAGGCCTCAGCGCCCCTGACGGCAGGAAAAAACAGTTACCGAGGGCGGAAAAGGCCCTCAGCGCCCCTAGCAGCGAGAAAAAGCAGTTGCCGAGGGCGAAGAAGGTCCTCAGCGCCCCTGGCAGCAGAAAAAAAACAGTTACCGAGGGCGGAGAAGGGCCCCAGTGCCCCTGGCGGCAGGAAAAAGCAGTTGCCGAGGGCGAAGAAGGCCATCAGCGCCCCTAGCAGCGGGAAAAAGCTGTTGCCGAGGGCGGAAAAGGCCCTCAGCGCCCCTGGCGGCAGGAAAAAGCAGTTGCCGAGGGCAGAGAAGGCCCTCTGCGCCCCTGGCAGCAGAAATAAACAGTTGCCAAGGGCAGAGAAGGCCCTCAGCGCCCCTGGCAGCGGGAAAAAGCAGTTGCCGAGGGCGAAGAAGGCCATCAGCGCCCCTGGCAGCAGAAATAAACAGTTGCCGAGGGCGGAAAAGGCCCTCAGCGCCCCTGGCAGCGAGAAAAAGCTGTTGCCGAGGGCGGAAAAGGCCCTCAGCGCCCCTGACGGCAGGAAAAAGCAGTTGCCAAGGGCGGAGAAAGGCCTCAGCGCCCCTGGCGGCAGGGATAACAGTTCGAGCGGAGCGAGGCGTCGTCAGGCGCGTGCCGAAAAGAAGGAAGGAAGGAAAAGGAGAAGGAAAGGGAGGGAGGAGCGATGCGACGACCGGAAGGCATCCGGCGCGAAGGCATCCCGGGGCCGGAGGCCGCAGGCCGGCAGAAGGGGGACGACGGCAGAAGGGGGACGACGGCAGAAAGGGGACGACGGCAGCAAGGGGACGACGGCAGAAGGGGGACGACGGCAGAAGGGGGACGACGGCAGAAGGGGGACGGCAAAGCCGTGCGGGGGAATCGCGAAACGCCAGCAAAAATGCTGGCGTTGATGCGGTGAGTGAGGGATTCGAACCCCCGGTACGTTGCCGTACACCTGTTTTCGAGGCAGGCTCCTTCAACCACTCGGACAACTCACCATCGAATCGGACTACAAAGGTAGGAAAAAATCTCATTCTTCCATAATTTCGGCAAAAAACGTATATTTGTAAGTTAAGACGATAAACAACCATACCCGAAAACATGGAAATCAATATCACAAACAACGGCGACTCGATGGTCTGCACCCTCGCGGGACGGCTGGACACACCCGCTTCCCTGCAGGTTTCCAAGGACATCCAGCCCCTGCTGGACAACGCCGACAAGGAGATCATACTAGACTGCACCGACCTGGAGTACATCAGCAGCTCGGGCCTGCGGATCCTGCTCGGCATCCGCAAGGAGACCGCCCGCAAGGGCGGCAAGGTGATCCTCAAGCACATCCGCGAGGAGATCCGCCAGGTCTTCCTGATGACCGGCTTCTACAACCTGTTCGAGATCCAGGATTCCTGATGGCGGACTACGGACTTGACCCGCACGGGAACCTCATCCTGGACGAGTACCGCCAGATGCGCCCGGCGCTGCAGAAGATGAAGGAGGTCGCACTCTCCATCATCCGGAAGGACATTGCCGACAAGAACCTCATGGTCACGGCGACGGAAGCCCGGGTGAAGGAGGAGGGCAGCCTGGCCGGCAAGCTTGCGCTCAAAGGCCACAAGTACGCCACGGCGCGGGACATCACCGACCTGCTGGGCGTACGCGTCATCACCTTCTACAGCGACGACGTGGACAAGATCGCAGCCATGGCCGAAAACCTCTTCTGGATCGACCGGGAGAACTCCGTGGACAAGCGCAAGATGCACCAGCTCGACAGTTTCGGCTACAACTCCCTGCACTACATCTGCCGCATCCCCGAATATCTCTACAAGGACCCGGACTTCCCGGAGATCAACGAGATCCGCTTCGAGCTCCAGATCCGCACCTCCCTGCAGCATGTCTGGGCCACCCTCTACCACGACTCCGGCTACAAATCCGGCGTGGAGGTGCCCAGCCAGTACCTCCGGCAGATGAACCGCCTGGCCGGCATGCTCGAACTGGCGGACGAGCAGTTCTGCGTGATCCGCCGCGACATCAACGACTACCGCCGCCGCGTGCAGTCGCTCGTCTCCGACGGCCGCCTGGAGGAAGTCGCGCTCGACGGCGACACGTTCAAGAGCTACCTCGCGATGCAGCCCTTCGACACCCTCAACCGCCGGATCGCCGCCCTCAACCAGGCGGAGATCCAGGAAGTCCCCCTGCAGCGCTACCTCCCCGTCCTCAAGGACCTGGGCATGACCACCCTCGGAGACGTGGAGCAGATGATCCGGGGCGGCCAGGAGGACGCCTACCGGCTGGCCTCCTACCAGCTCGGCGTGACCGACATCGACATCATCACCTCCGCCGTGGCCATCCAGAACCTCTGCATCGTCACCATCCTGCGCAACGGCGGCGGCAAGCCCGGCCTGCAGTCCCTGTTCGACACGATCAACGGCCAGTCCGAGGCCAACGCATCCCTGGCAGAGATGATTTACCATCAGGCAGAAAACCTCAAACTAATCTGACCCATGCAAACCCAAGAGAAATTCGTCATCACCATCAGCCGCGAACTCGGCTCCGGCGGCCGGACCATCGGCCGCAAGCTCGCCGGGAAGCTCGGCGTGCGATACTGCGACAAGCTTCTGGTCCAGTCCCTGGTCGAGAAGTTCAACCTGACCACCTATGAGATCGAGAAGATCAAGGGCCAGAAGAAAAACTGGCTGTCCGACTTCCTCGACAAGGTGGCCCCCATCCCCCGGGCCGACCTGATGATCGGCCCGCGCGCCGCGGCCACCGAGAACCCGTATCCCCACCATACCACCTCCGACGAGCTCTTCGCTGCGGAGACCGAGATCCTCAATGCCATCGCGGACGAGGCATCCTGCGTCATCGCCGGCCGCTCCGGATTCTTCGTCCTGAAAGACCGGCCCAACAAGCTCGACATCCTGATCCGTGCGCCGCGCGAGGAGCGCATCGCGCGCGTCATGCGCAGGCAGAACGTCTCGCAGGAGGAAGCGGCGACCCTCATCGACAGCGTCGACGCAGGGCGCGACAACTTCGTCAAGCACTTCGCCGGCGTGAGCCGGTACGACGCCCGCAACTACGACCTCGTCCTGAATGTCGGCGGGATGAGCGAAGACGATGCCGTGGAGATCATCCTGGACTACATCAAGCACAGCGCATAATGGCCAACCGTCCCCTCGACACGCACCTGCTGGACAGGGCCATCGGCTTCGCCGTGCAGGCGCACGCCGGGACGGAGCGCCGCGGCAAGGGTTACCCCTATATCCTCCATCCGCTCGAGGCTGCCGCCATCGCGGCCACGATCACGCCGGACCAGGAGATCCTCGCGGCCGCCGTCCTGCACGACACCGTCGAGGACACGGACGTGACCGTCGAAGCGCTCCGCGCCGAGTTCGGCGACCGGATCGCCGAACTGGTGGCCGCGGAGAGCGACGACCCGATGGAGCATCTCCCCGCCTCGGCCAGCTGGCACACCCGCAAGCAGGCCGCGATCGACCGGCTGGCCCGGGCATCGCACGACGCCAAGATCGTGGCGATGGGAGACAAACTCTCCAACATGCGCGCGATCGCGCAGGACTATGCCGCCCGGGGCGAAGAACTGTGGAAGATCTTCCACGTCACCGACCGCCGGGAGCACGAGTGGCACTACCGCGGCCTCGCCGCCTCGCTCTCCGAGCTCTCCGGCACGGCCGCCTACCAGGAGTTCGTCCGCCTCATCGACGAGGTGTTCAGCCAGCCCGTCCGCATCGACCTCGCGGACTACGAGCCCGCCGGCGAAGGAGCCAACGGCAGCAGCTACAACCACCGCACCGACCCGGACGTTATGCTCAAGCTCTACAAGCCCGGGGTCACCCGGCAGCCGATGGACGAAGTCAACGTGGCCCGCAAGGTGTTCGAAACCGGCATCCCGACGCCCGAACCGGGCGAGCTCGTGACCGACGGGGAGCGGCTCGGCATCCGCTTCCGCCGCATCCCCGGCAAGGTGTCCTTCTCCCGCGCCATCGGCGAGGATCCTTCCCGCGTGGGCGAATTCGCCACCCTGTTCGCGCAGATGTGCCGTCAACTGCACGCTACCCGCCTCGACACCTCGCGTTTCGAGAACGTCAAGGACCGCTACCTGCGGCTGCTCGACGAGAATCCTTTCTTCACCGATTTCCAGAAACGCCGGATCGTGAAGTTCATCCGCCAGGCGCCGGACGCCGACACGGCCCTCCACGGCGACCTGCAGTTCAGCAACGTCATCTTCGCCGGGGACAAGCGCTACTTCATCGACCTCGGAGACTTCTGCTACGGGCATCCCCTGTTCGACCTCGGGATGGTCTACCTGTGCAGCAAGCTGAGCAGCGAAGACTTCATCCGCGAGACCTACCACATGGACAAGTCCACCGCCATCGCGTTCTGGGACGCCTTCGTGCCCACCTACTTCGGGCCGGACGCCGACCCGCAGGCCATTGAGCGCGAAGTCCGAATCTATGCCGGCCTCAAGACCCTGATCATCGAACGCGACACCCGCTGCCCGATGCCCGAGTTCCGCGCTGCCCTCGAGCCCCTTTTCAAATAGACACCCATGAGAGTCAAGAATACATTCCGGCGCCTGTTCGCCATCCACGGCCTCGCGTTCATCCTGGTCGTAGCCACGCTGCTGGAGGCCACATCCCTCATCCAGTACCACTTCATGAAGAAGGGCATGCTGGAAGAAGCCGACCGGCGCGCCGAGAGCGAGCTCGCCATCGCGCGGCTCCAGATCGAGAAGGTGACCAGTTCCGTGGAGTCCACCGTCCGGAACACCGCTTGGGCCCTGACCGACACGCTCTCCCATCCGGAAGTCCTCAACGTCTACATCCGCAAGATGCTGGACACCAATCCCACCATCATCGATGCCGGCATGGCCTTCGTCTCGGATTATTACCCCGCGAAGGGCCATTGGTTCGAGCCGCTCATCGCCCGCCGGACGGACGGTTCCTACGAAGAGATGGTCCTGGGGTCCGAGTCGCACGATTACTTCCAGACGGACTGGTTCCAGAAAGGCCTCCAGGCTGAGGAAGGCTATTGGAGCGAGCCCTATTTCGACGAAAGCGGCGGCCGGACGACCCTGGTCAGCTATTCCTTCCCCCTGCGTGACCCGTCGGGAGCGACGGTGGGTGTCGTCGTCGCGGACCTCTCCCTGGCCTGGCTCACCGAAATGATCGTCGGCGTGCAGCCCTACCCCGACTCCTTCGGCACGATCACCAGCCGCGAAGGCAAGCTGATGGCCGCCCCGGCGGAGACGCTCCGGGTAGCCAACCCCCTGCGCTACGAGTCCCAGATCGAGAATACCGGATGGAATTTGTCCATCGTCCTCCCCGAGAAAGAAGTCTACGGCAACGCCAACCGCATCGGCGGCCTGGTCCTGCTCCTGCAGTTGGTCGGCCTCGCACTGCTCGGCCTGATCCTCCACCGCACCGCGCGCAACCTCTACAAGCTCAAGAGCGTCTCCGAGACCAAGGAGAAGATCGAGAACGAACTCCGCATCGCCAGCAACATCCAGATGGCGATGCTTCCGAAGATCTTCCCGCCCTACCCGGACCGCCAGGACATCGACATCTTCGCCTCCCTCGTGCCCGCCAAGGAAGTCGGCGGCGACCTGTTCGACTATTTCATCCGCGACGAGCGGCTCTATTTCTGCATCGGCGACGTCTCCGGCAAGGGCGTGCCCGCCTCGCTGGTGATGGCGGTCACGCGCAGCCTCTTCCGCACCGTGTCCGGCCACGAGATCTATCCCGCCCGGATCGTCTCGCACATGAACGACTCGATGTCGGAGGGCAACGACAACAACATGTTCGTCACCTTCTTCGTCGGCGTGCTGGACATGACGACCGGCGTGCTGCGCTATTGCAATGCCGGGCACAACGCTCCCCTGCTGCTGCACGACGGAGCCGTGACGCCCGTCAGCGTGAAGCCCAACCTCCCGCTCGGCGTGGCCGGCGGCATGCGTTTCGTCCAGCAGGAGATGACGGTGCCTTCCGGCAGCGCCCTGTTCCTCTACACGGACGGACTGACCGAGGCGGAGAACGCCCGCCACGAGCTGTTCAGCGAGCGGCGCCTGCTCAAGGTGGCTGCCGACGTGAGCACCCTCAGCGCCCGCGAGCAGGTGGCCGGCATCCACGAGGCGGTGCGCCGGCATGTCAAGGACGCGCCGCAGAGCGACGACCTGACGATGCTCTGCATCCGCTACCTGGGCCAGCCCGAACAGGTGAGCGACCGCCACCTCATCCTGCACAACGACATCCAGCAGATCCCCCAGCTGGCCGATTTCGTGGAGACCATCGCCGAGGAGTCCGGCCTCAGCCAGCCCCTCGCCATGAGCCTCAACCTGGCGCTGGAAGAAGCCGTCACCAATGTGATCGTGTATGCCTACCCGGAGGGGACGGACGGGCTCGTGGACATCGAAGCCATCATCCGCAAGGACCTCATCCGCTTCATCATCAGCGACAGCGGACAGCCGTTCGACCCCACCCAGGTCGAGGCCGTGGACATCAACCTGCCGCTGGACGAGCGCCCGATCGGCGGCCTGGGCATCCACCTCGTCCGCAGCATCATGGACGAAGTCTCCTACGAACGCGTCGACGGCAAGAACCACCTCTACCTCATCAAGAAACTGTAGGGCCTACGCGAAAGAAGCAGCGCTCGATGCGCTGCTTCTGAAGCGGAGGCGGAGGGATTCGAACCCCCGGTACGTTGCCGTACAACAGTTTTCAAGACTGCCGCCATCGACCACTCGGCCACACCTCCGGAAAGGGGCTGCAAAGATAGCAATAATTCGATTCCGGGTCAAGCCCGGAATGACGGCTATGCCTTCTTCTCGTCCTTGGCGAAGAACCTCCACTGGAACAGGACCAGGTAGAACGCGCCGACCGTCACGCAGGAGTCGGCGAAGTTGAATACTGGACTGAAGAAGATCACACGTGCGCCGTCCCGGATGATCGGGAAGAAGAACATGTCGACCACCTTGCCGAACATGAACGGGGCATAGTCCCAGATCAAGCCATAGAAGAGGCAGTCGATGATGTTGCCCACGGCGCCGGCCGTGATCAGCGTCAGGCCGACCAGCACACCCGTCGGGGTCGTTCCTTTCTTATTCAAGGAACGGATCCACCAGATCAGGAAGCCGCTGAGGATGATGCGGAAGAGCGAGAGGAGGAACTTGCCGACCTGTCCGCCGAAGGACATGCCGAAAGCCATCCCCTCGTTCTCCACGAAGCACAGACGGAACCACTCCCCGATCACGTAGATCTGCTCGCCGAGCTCCATGTTGGTCTTGACCAGGTATTTGATGACCTGGTCGATGACGACGAGCACGACGCCCAGTATGAGGAGGAGGGTCCCCCGTTTGGTTTTCATATCAATTCTTACCTTGCTTGGCAAGCATCTCCTTGGCCTCGACGGTCAGGGTGGCGTGCGGGACCAGGCGGAGGCGCTCCTTGGGGATGAGCTTGCCGGTCACGCGGCAGATGCCGTAGCTCTTGTTTTCGATGCGGACCAGGGCGGCCTCGAGGTTCTGGATGAACTTGTACTGGCGCTGCGCCATCTGGCTGGCTTCCTCCTTGGAGAGCTGGAACGCTCCGTCGTCCTCGACGGTCCGGAAGGAAGGCGTTGTGTCCTCGATATCGTTGGTGCCGTTGTGCATCACGATGTGACGGAGGGTGTTGTACTCTGCTTTCGCCTTGGCGAGCTTCTCTTCGATGATGGCCTTGAACTCGGCGAGTTCGGCATCAGAATAGCGTGTCTTAGTTTCTGCCATGACTATGAAAGGTTAGTTATTATTTTTAGTGACTTTGATCCGGATATAGGTATCTTCCCATTCGACCTGCGCGGCCTCCTGCGGGGCTTCGGAGAGGGGCCGCTGCTCCAGCGAGACGGACAGGGTCTGGGCGGAGACGTAGGCGGCGTGCTCAGAGAGCGCCTCGGCGATGGCCTCGCCGGCGGCGCCTTCGGCGTAGATGACGGTGCTGATCCGGTCGGTGACCTCGAACCCGCTCTCCTTGCGGAGGTTCTGGATCGGGTGGATCAGCTCGCGCGCAACGCCTTCACGGAGCAGCTCGGGGGTCTGGATGATGTCCAGCGCCACGGTCAGGGCGCCGTCGGAAGCCACGAGCCAGCCCGGCATGTCCTCGGAGTGGATCTCGTAGTCCTCCTTGCGGAGCGTGACGTCGCCGGACGGGAGCGCGAGGACGTAGTCACCCTCCGCGCGCTCGATGGCGGCGATCTCCTCCTGGGAGAGCTGCCCGAAGGCGGCGGCGATCTCCTTCATCTGCTTGCCGTAGATCTTGCCCAGGGTCTTGAAGTTGGGCTTGATCTTCTTGGTGATGATGCCGGTGGTGTCGTGCAGGAACTCGATCTGCTTGACGTTGACCTCCGTGAGGAAGATGTCGCTCACGCGCTGGATGTGCTCCCTGACCGTGTCGTCAAGCACGGGCACGAGCACCTTGGCGAGGGGCTTGCGGACGTTGATGCCGACCTTCTTGCGCAGGGCGAGCACCATCGAGGAAGCCTTCTGGGCGAAGCTCATGCTCTCCTCGAGGCCCTTGTCCACGAGCGTGGGCTCGAACTGCGGCATCGGGCAGTAGTGCACGGAGTCCGCCCCGGGGACGAGGTCCAGCCACAGGCGGTCCATGAAGAACGGGGCGATCGGAGCGCCCAGCAGGGCGATCCCCTTGAGCACCTCGTAGAGGGTCTGGTAGGCGGAGAGCTTGTCCTCGGTCATGCCCGCGCCCCAGAGGCGCTTCTTGTTGAGGCGGATGTACCAGTTGGACAGGTCGTCGCAGACGAAATCCTGCACCAGGCGGCCCGCCAGCGTGATGTCGTAGTCCTCGTAGGCGGCCACGACCCCCTGCACCAGGGTATTGAGCCGGCTGATGATCCAGCGGTCGAACATCGGACGGTGCTCGTAGGGCACGGCCTCGGCCGCCGGGTCGAACTTGTCGATGTTGGCGTAGAGCGCGAAGACGGAGTAGGAGTTGTAGAGCGTGCCGAAGAACTTGCGGCGCACTTCCTCCACGCCGGCCTCGTCGAACTTGAGGTTGTCCCAGGGCTGGGCGTTGGTCATCATGTACCAGCGCAGGGCGTCGGGACCGTATTTGTCCATGGCCTGGAAGGGATCGACGGCGTTGCCGAGGCGCTTGCTCATCTTCTCCCCCTTCTTGTCGAGCACCAGGCCGTTGGAGATCACGCGCCTGAAGGCGGGCGTGCCGCTCACCATCGTGTGGATGGCGTGCAGGGTGTAGAACCACCCGCGCGTCTGGTCCACGCCTTCGGCGATGAAGTCGGCCGTGGCGCCGAAGTCCGGGGTGTCGATGCCACGCAGGCCCGTCTGGGCATAGGGCATCGCGCCGGAGTCGAACCACACGTCGATGAGGTCGGTCTCGCGGGTCATCCTGCGGCCCGTCGGGCTCACGAGGAAAATCTGGTCCACGTAGGGACGGTGGAGGTCGATCCGGTCGTAGTTGGCCTTGGACATGTCGGCGGGGTCGAATCCGCGCTCGCGCAGCGGATTGGACGCCATCACGCCTGCGGCGACGGCCTTGTCGATCTGCTCATAAAGCTCCTTCACGCTGCCGATGCAGATCTCCTCCTTGCCGTCTTCGGTGCGCCAGACCGGGAGCGGGGTGCCCCAGTAGCGGCTGCGGCTGAGGTTCCAGTCCTGGATGTTCTCCAGCCACTTGCCGAAGCGGCCCGTGCCCGTGGACTCGGGCTTCCAGGTGATCTGCTCGTTGAGCGCCATCATCTGCTCGCGCACGGCCGTTGTCTTGATGAACCAGCTGTCCAGCGGGTAGTAGAGGACGGGCTTGTCGGTGCGCCAGCAGTGCGGGTAGGAGTGGACGTGCTTCTCGATGCGGAAGGCCTTACCGGCCGCCTTGAGCATGACGCAGAGGTCGATGTCCAGGGTCGGGGCGTCCGCGGGAAGCGAACTGTCGTAAGCGTTCTTGACATAGCGGCCGGACCACTCCTTGTAGTCCGGGCTCACGTGCGTGGCGACGTACGCCGGGTCGAGGTCCTCGAGGCGGCAGAAGCGGCCCTGGAGGTCCACCTGCGCCTGCGGATCGCCGTTGCGGTCGATGACCTGCAGGGCGGCGATGCCCGCGGCGCGGCCCACCTTGGCGTCGTCGGCGCCGAAGGTCGGCGCGATGTGGACGATGCCCGTACCCTCCTCCGTGCTGACATAGTCGCCGGGAATCACGCGGAAGGCGTCCCCGTCGGGACGGAACCAGGGGATGAGCTGCTCGTAGCGCAGCCCCACGAGGTCGCGGCCCTTGACGCTGCCGGGGAGCACCTCGAAGGGGACCTTGCCGCCAAAGAGGGCCGGGACCAGCGCCTCGGCCACGATGTACGTGGCGGGCGCGCCGGTGTACGGGTTCGCGGAGCGGACCTTGACGTAGTCGATGTTCGGGCCCACGCAGAGCGCCGTGTTGGACGGGAGGGTCCAGGGGGTCGTGGTCCAGGCGAGGATGTAGAGGTCTTCCTCGCCCAGGACCTTGAACTGCACGGTGCAGGTCGTGTCCTTGACGTCGCGGTAGCAGCCGGGCTGGTTGAGCTCGTGCGTGCTCAGGCCCGTGCCGGCGGCCGGGGAATACGGCTGGATGCTCTTGCCCTTGTAGAGCAGGCCCTTGCCGTAGATATCCTTGAGGAGGTACCAGAGGGTCTCGATGTAGCGGTTGTCGTAGGTGATGTACGGATCGTCCATGTCGACCCAGTAGCCGATGCGCTCGGTGAGGGTGCGCCATTCGGCGGTATACTTCATCACCTCCTCGCGGCAGGTCCGGTTGTAGTCCTCCACGGAGATCTTGGTGCCGATGTCTTCCTTGGTGATGCCGAGCTTCTTCTCCACGCCCAGCTCGACCGGCAGGCCGTGGGTGTCCCAGCCCGCGCGGCGGCGGACCTTGTAGCCCGACTGCGTCTTATAACGGCAGATGGCGTCCTTGATGGAGCGCGCCATCACGTGGTGGATGCCCGGCATGCCGTTGGCGGAGGGAGGGCCCTCGAAGAAGACGAACTCGGGCGCGCCCTCACGGAGCGCCAGCGAGCGTGCGAACGCATGGTTCTTCTGCCAGCGTTCAAGTACTTCTTTCCCCACGGAGACCAGGTCCAGGCCGTTATATTCGTGAAATGTCATATTTTTTGCCTAATTTTGCAATTGTTTTTAGCCTACAAATTTAGCGATTTCTAAACATTTAACCAAAAGGATATGGCGATTCTGGATATCATTCTCCTCCTTTGCTTCGTGCCCGCGATCGTCAGCGGCATCTCCAAGGGCTTCGTCAAGCAGGTGGTCGATCTGGCCGCGATCCTGGTGGCCGCCTGGGCCGCCTTCCATTTCTCGACCGTCCTGGGCGGCTGGCTGGGCCGGTACATCACCCTCGAGCCGTCCATCCTGAACGTCATCAGCTTCGTGCTGATCATCATCGTGGCCGCCGTGCTGCTCAACCTGGTCGGCACCCTGGTCACCAAGGCCCTCCAGGCCGTGTCGCTGGGCTTCGTCAACCGCCTGCTCGGCCTGGTGTTCGCCGTGCTCAAGGTGGCGGTCGTCCTGGGCTTGCTGATCCTGCTGTTCGAGACGCTCAACAGCACCCTGCATATCCTCAAACCCGAGTCCACGGCCGACGCCGTGGTCTACAATGCGCTGAAGGAAGCCGCGGAGAAGGTCTTCCCCATCCTCAAAACCTTTGTCACGGGCGAACCCGCCGCTGCCAATGCCTAGAAGAATCCTCCTGATCGAAACCTCGACCTCGCTCTGCTCGGTGGCCCTCGCCGAGGACGGAGCCGTCACCGCGCAGCGGGAGAGCACGGAGCCCCGTGCCCACGCTGCCCTTACCGCCCCCTTTGTCAAGGAAGTCCTGGACGGGCGCGGCCTGCGCGCCACCGACCTCGACGCCGTCTGCGTGAGCGCCGGGCCGGGGTCCTACACCGGCCTGCGCGTGGGCGTGTCCACGGCCAAGGGCATCTGCTTCGCCGCCGGGATCCCCCTGCTGTCGGTCGGCACGCTCGACGTGCTGGTGAGCCAGGCCCGCGCCGAGGGGCTGGTCCCCGAGGGCTGCCGGGCCGTCATCCCGATGATCGACGCCCGGCGGATGGAAGTCTACACGGCCGTCTACTCCCCGGCGGGAGAGCGCCTGACGGAGGTGGAGCCGCGCGTGATCGACGGCGACAGCTTCCGCGAGGAGCGGGCCGCCGGCCCGGTGCTCTTCATCGGAGACGGCGCGGAGAAGTGCCGCGCGGCGCTGGACGCCCCCGGCATGCGCTTCGTGCAGACGTGCCCCCGCGCCGCGGCGATGCTCGCCCCGGCCCTGCGGGAGTTCGAAGCCGGCCATTTCCGCGACACGGCGTATTTCGAGCCGTTCTACCTCAAGGATTTCGTCGCCACGGTCAGCCGGAAGAAACTCTTCTAGGCCCGGACCGTCATCCCCGGCTTCGGCCATTTCCCCATTCCGGGCCTGACCCAGACCCTCCTATTTGGATTTGTCTGTCCGAAATACTATATTTGGAGTATGGACTGGGATGTATTGATCCCCATACTGATGTTTCTGTTCCCGCTCGTCGTCTCGATCCTCGACAAGCGGGCGAAGAAGCGTAAGGGCGTCCCGCCGGTCAAGGCGGAGCCGCTCTTCCCTCCTGCGGAGGATATTGACCAGGAGGAGCGTGCGGAGGCGCCGGGTCGCGCCAGCGACTACCCGACCATCCCCCTTGAGGGGGCGCAGGGGGTGAATGTTTTCCGGCGCTCCGTAGAGAGCGCCGAGGGTGGCACGGTTCGCCCGGGGCGACCCTCAGAACCGCTTTCCCAGGCGCAGCAGGACGTCTTCCGGGGGGAACTCCCGATCCGCTCTCCGCAGGAGGGAAAGCCCGATACCTTCGTAATGGAAGCCACGCAAACGGTCACCGAAGGACAGCGGGCCATAGACCGGCACATCGAGACACCCGCCGGGAGCGAAGAGAAGCCGAAGCTGGAGATCGACAAGAAGAAGCTGATCCTCTACTCCGAGATCCTCAAACCCAAGTTCGACGCGTGATCAGCAAATCACTGAACGACAATTCATTACAAAAACACTAGTACCCAAATCGGATACTAGTGTTTTCAGTTTTCGCTGACTATCAGCGACTTGCTCATCACGCTTTCCTATTTCAGCAGGCGCGCAAGCTCGCGGCGCAGGCCGTCCGAGCCGGTGAGCGGCTGCGTGCTGAGCTCGCCGTTCACGATCAGGAAGGAGTTCGGCAGCGAGGTCACATGGTACATGTTGATCGCGGAAGAAGCGGCGCCCAGTCCTTCGTAGACATTGATCCAGGGCAGCTTCTGCGCCAGGACGGTGGAGGCCCAGTCAGGCTTCTCCGGCGAGCAGCCGATGGCGTAGATCTCGAAGCCGCGGCCGTGGAACTCCTTGTAGAGCGGCAGGAGCTGGTCGACGTTGAGCATCTTCTGCGCGGCATCCGTAGCGTCCCAGAAATGGACGAGGATCACCTTGGCGTCCACCTTGCTGAGCGACTGGCGCTCCCCCTTCATGTCCGGCAGGGTGATGTCGGGGAAAGCCAGTTCGGTGGCCGACTGCAGCTGGCTGTTCAGGTCGAGCAGGCGCATGCGCCGGTCGGCTTCCTTCTCCAGGGCCTTGACGTAGCGGGAGTCCGGATAGACGGTCTTGAGCGAGTCGGCACCCTGGCGGAACAGGATGGCGTCCGTAGTCTGGGAGAAGATGTTGGCATCGCCCAGGCGCTCGAAGAACACGGGGACCGTGGTCAGCGAGAAGGGATGCTCCATCACGTATTTGACGCAGGCGCGGTAGTGCTGGATGTAGTCCCGGGTCATCTGGGCCGGTTCGTTCTCGTGGGCCTGCAGGTCGGCGATGAACCGGGCGTAGGCCTGGTCCACCTTGGCGAGCTCGGCGGAGCCTTCGGAGCCCGTGACCGTGTAGGTGCCGAGCGTGTCGGCCTGGACCGTCGCGGTCTCGCCCTTCTCGAGTAGCAGGGCTGCGATACGGGTGTCTCCGTAGTAGAGGTAGATGAACTCCGGCTGGCCGGCCGCCACCTTCACGTCGTAGCGGAAGGAGCCGTCGGTCCGGGTCTTGATGGTGTCGAGGTCGCGGTAGGTATTGACCTCCAGCTGCTTGACGACGATGTCCCGGCCGGGCGTACCGGCCAGGGTCCCCTTGATATGGGCCTTGTCGCCGCAGGCCGCCAGGGAGAGCGCCGCGAAAGCGAGCGCCAGGATCTTATTGCAATTTTTCATACTCGGAGAGGATTGCGGCGGCGGTCTGCGCCATCTGTTCCGGCGAGATGGCCGGACGCGTCTTGCGGAAGTCGAGGTCGCCCTCGGTCTGGAGGGGCACCAGGTGGACGTGCGTGTGCGGCACTTCCATGCCGAGCACGGCCACGCCCACGCGCTGGCAGGGCACGGCGGCCTTGAGCGCGAGCGCGACCTGGCGGGCAAAGGCCCACAGGCCGGCGTAGACCGGTTCGTCCAGGTGGAAGATGTAGTCGTCCTCCACGTGTTTGGGGATTACGAGGGTGTGGCCCAGCGCCAGCGGGCTGATGTCCAGGAAGGCGTAGTAGTCTTCGTTTTCCGCCACCTTGTAGGACGGAATCTCGCCTTGGGCGATGCGGGTAAAGATCGTTGCCATCAGAGGGTGATATCGAGGATCTTGAACTTGATGATGCCGGAGGGGACCTTGGCCTCCACGGTCTCGCCCTTGCCGTGGCCCATCAGGGCCTTGCCGATCGGGGTCGTGGCGGCGAGCTTGCCCTTGGAGAAGTCGGCTTCGCTCTCGCCCACGATGGTGAACTCCATGATGCGGTGGTTGTTCAGGTTCTCGACCTTGACGGTATTGAGCATCTGGACCTGGTCGGTGTTGAGCTGGGAGCTGTCCAGGACCTTGGCATTGACGATCTGGTTCTGAAGTTTGGCGATCCGCAGTTCAAGCAGGCCCTGCGCCTCGCGCGCAGATTCGTATTCGGCGTTCTCGGAGAGGTCTCCCTTCTCGCGCGCCTCCGCGATGGCCGCGGAGATGACCGGGCGCTGAGCCAACGCCTCGGCGAGTTCTTTCTTGAGCTTGTCCAGCCCTTCCTGGCTCATGTAATGCACTTCTGCCATGTAATTCTGATTTCGGTAGGTTAACTAAAAAGGAGTCCTGCCTCGCGCGGCAGAACCCTTAACAATGCAAATATAGCAATTATTCCAGAATAATCAAAGCGGTCACAGCGAGCCCAGCAGCCCGCGGCAGGCGGCTTCGTCGGCGGCGAGCTGGGCCTTGAGGGCGTCGAGGCCGTCGAAACTGCACATGGCGCGCAGCCAGCGGCGGAAGCGGATCTGCAGGTCGAGGCCATAGATGTCTTCGCTGAAGTCGAAGATGTGGGTCTCGATGATGTCGCCCACGTTGGTCATGCCCCAGTAGTGGCTGCCCAGCACCTCCACCTCCGTCAGGTAGACGCCCCGGGCGGGGACCAGCTTCATCGGGTCGTAGAGGCGCAGGTTGGCCGTCGGATACCCCAGGGTCCGCCCCAGCTGCTTGCCGCCCACGACCACGCCCCGCAGCATGTACGCGTAGCCCAGCATCGCTTCGGCCGCGTCGACTTCTCCCCTGCTTAATGCTTCCCGGATCTTCGTCGAGCTAACAGCCGTTGCCGGCGTAGTGGAAGCGGCAACGGCGGCAGGGACGATAACGACTTCGAGTCCGAGGGATTGCGCCAACGGGGCGATCTGGTCCGGGGTCAGGCGGTCGGAGCCGAGGCGGTTGTCGTAGCCGAGCACGAGCCGGGTGGCGCCGAGGCGCCCCTGCAGGACGGTCCGGACATACTGCTCCGCCGTCAGGCGGGCAAAGGACCTGTCGAAGGGCAGCACCTCCACCCGGTCCACGCCCAGGGCGCGCAGCAGCGCCTCTTTCTCCTGCGGGGAATTGAGCAGCCGCAGGTCGCGCGCGTCCTGCTGGAGGACGGCGCGCGGATGCTGCGCAAAGGTAACGACAATCGCCTCCTCGCCCTTCTGGCGGGCGGAGGAGACGAGCGTCTGGATGACCTGGCGGTGTCCGAGATGGACCCCGTCGAAGAATCCGGTGGCGACTACAGCCATTTGACCAGCGGGAAGTCCTGGCGGTGCGGCAGCAGCGGGTTCTTCGGGAAGATACGCTTGGCCACCTGGTACATGCCGGTATGCTCCGGAAGCACCTCCGTGCGGAAGGTGGCGATGCCGTTCTCGTAGCTCACGAGCTTGAGCTCCTCGACATCCTGGATGTGCTGCTCGCCCTTGGCGTCCTGCGTCGTGAAGAGCACCTCCACGCCGATGTCCTCGGGCTTGATGCGGCCCAGGTCGAGGACGACCTCGCTCTTGAGCATGTTGTCCTGCGAGAGCACGTACGAAGCCTCGGGCTCCTTGCTGGAGACGATCTTGAGGTTGCGCCACTCCACCAGCATCATCTGCTTCCAGGCCGCGATCTCACGGGCCAGGCGGGCACCGTCGGCGGAGAGCTCGACCGTACGCTTGGCCTGCGGGATGTAGTACTGGTTGCAGTAGTCGGTGAGCATGCGGTTGGTCGTGAAGTTGCAAGCCACGCGGGCGATGGTATTCTTGATGTAGCCGACCCACACCGGGGAGAGTCCGGAGTTCTTGTCCACGTCGTAGTACGTCGGGGCGATCTGGGTTTCGATCGTGGCGTAGATCGTGGCGGAATCCAGCTCGTTCTGGTAGTTCTGGTCATCGTAGGTCTTCTCGAGCGGCAGGGCCCAGCCGGCGCCCTCCTTGTAGCCCTCGACCCACCAGCCGTCCAGCACGGAGAAGTGCATGACGCCGTTCATCGCGGCCTTCTCGCCGGAAGTACCGGAGGCCTCGAGCGGACGGGTCGGATTGTTCATCCAGACATCCACGCCCTGGACCATACGCTTGGCGAGCGTGATGTCATAGCCGGGCACGAAGATGATGCGGCCCAGGAAGCGGTCCTGCTTGGAAATCTCGATGATCTGCTTGATGAGGTCCTGGCCCATGCCGTCGGCCGGGTGGGCCTTGCCGGCGAAGATGAACTGCACCGGACGCTTGGGGTCGTTGACGATGGCGTCGAGCCGGTCGAGGTCGCTGAACAGGAGCGTAGCACGCTTGTAGGTCGCGAAGCGGCGGGCGAAGCCGATGGTGAGCACGTCCTCGCGCAGGCGCTCCTTGATCGTGACGACCTGGCGCGGGGTGTAGTGGGCGCTCAGCTGCGGGTCGGACAGGCGCTCGCGGATGGTGCGGACCAGCTCCTTCTTGAGGGTCTTGCGGATGTCCCAGATCTCGGCATCCGACACGGAGTAGATCCCCTCGAAGCAGGACTTGTCATAATGGTGGGTCTGGAACTCGGGGCCGAACACCTTGGCGTGCAGCTCCTTCCAGTATTTGGAAGCCCAGGTCGGATAGTGGACGCCGTTGGTGACGTAGCTGATGTAGAGCTCCTCCGGGAGGTAGCCCGGATACATGTCGGCGAAGATGTCCTGGCTGACCTTGCCGTGCAGCATGGACACACCGTTGACATTCTGCGAGAGGTTGGCGGCGAGGTGGCTCATGGAGAACTTCTCGTCGCGGTTGTCGGCGTTGATGCGGCCCAGGCCCATCAGCGTGCGCCAGTCGATGCCCAGGCGGCCGGGATAGTGGCCGAAGTAGCGGCCGATCATCTCCTCGGAGAAGGCGTCGTGGCCGGCAGGCACCGGGGTGTGCGTCGTGTAGAGGCCGGACACGCGGACCATCTCCATCGCTTCGTTGAAGGAGAGGTGCTCGTCCTGGATGCACTCGCGCAGGCGCTCCAGGCCGGCGAAGGCGGCGTGGCCTTCGTTGTAGTGGTAGATCGTGGGATGCAGGCCCAGGGCGCGCAGGGCGCGCACGCCGCCGATGCCCAGCAGGATCTCCTGCTTGATGCGGTTCTCCCAGTCACCGCCGTAGAGCTGGTGCGTGACCTGGCGGTCTTCGGGAAGGTTGTCCTCGTAGTCGGTGTCCAGCAGGTAGAGGTCGGTACGGCCGACCGCCACCTTCCAGATACGGGCCTTCATCTGGCGGCCCGGCATCTGCACGGCGACCGTCTTCCAGGCGCCGTTCTCGTCCAGGACGGGCTCGGCCGGGATCTTGAGGAAGTCCTGCGGCTTGTACTCGGCCACCTGGTTGCCCTGCGGGGTGAGGCGCTGGGTGAAGTAGCCGTAGCGGTAGAGCAGGCCCACCGCCACGAGGTTGACGTTCATGTCGCTGGTCTCCTTGAGGTAGTCGCCGGCCAGGATGCCCAGGCCGCCGGAATAGATCATCAGGGAGGTATCCAGACCGTATTCCATGCAGAAATATCCGACGGAGGGCTCGGTGCGCTCGGCCTTCGCCGCCATGTAGGCGTTGAAGTCCGCCATCACCTCGTCGAGACGGGCGAGGAACTCCTTGTCCTTGGCGAGCTCCTTGTACCGCTTGAGGCTGACCTTGTCCAGGATCACCATCGGGTTGTGGCCGGATTTGTGCCACAGTTCGTAATCAATGGAGCGGAACAGGGCTTTCGCATTGTCGTTCCAGCACCACCAGAGGTTCTTGCACAGGGTCTCGAGGCCCGAGAGCTCCTCCGGCAGATGCCGCGTCACCATCACACTTTTCCACACGGGCGCGGCCATTTCAATGTTATTCATCATACACTACTAGGTTGGTTTGGCAATTACTGTCTTTCCGCCATGGCGTTGTCGACCCGGATGATGAAATCGCTCAGGACGTTCATGTAGTTGATGAACGCCTCGTACGGGGTATCATAGGGGTTGAAGCGCTTGTGGATCTCGCCGTCGGAGAAGAACTTCGTGCACATATAGTACAGGTGGTCGCTCTCCTGGAGGTGGCCGTAATCGTTCCACAGGGCGGCGTCGTTGAGGATGGAAAGCTTCTCTTCGAGGCCGTAGAGCTTGTTGTAAGCATCCTGCTGGAGTTCATTGCCGAGCCAGGCGGTGATGTCACGCTCCTCGTCGGCCCAGGAGATGGGCTGCGGCACGGAGAGGTCGCCCACGGACTTGTGCTTCGCGGCGGCGCGCTCCGGCGTCACGAACTCGAGCTCCTTGTCCTTGGCCACGGCATCGGGCAGGGCGCGCATGAACTCGAAGATGCCGCACTCGGCACCCTGGTGCTCGCCGAAGGTCTCATAGTCCATGAAGAGGTTGACGATCTCGCCCTCGGAGGACTTGACCCAGCCGAGGAACTTCTCGACGGTCAGCGGCCATTCGGCCCAGCCGCGGTCGGAGAAGCGGAAGGCGATGTCGTCGCTGAGGGAATAGTTTCGGAGCAGGAGCTTGAGGCCGGGACGGAGGTCGTTGTTGTAGACGTAGTCCGGGCTCTTCCAGCCCATGATGTGGCGGGCGCCCTCGGTGAGCATCGTCTTGAAGCCCAGGTCATTGACCATCGCGCCGATGCCGTCGGAGTAGATCAGCTCGGTGTTGCGGAAGGTCTTGGGGGTCACGCCGAAATACTGCTCCACGGCCGCCTTGTGCTTGAGTACCTGGTGTTCGAACTCCTGCTTGGAGGCCAGGGAGGCCAGGGAATGGTTGTAGGTCTCGCAGAGGAACTCCACGCAGCCGGTCTCGGCCAGCTTGCGGAAGCTCTCGATGACCTCGGGGGCGTAGCGGTCGAACTGCTCCAGCGCGGAGCCGGAGATGGAGAAGGCCAGCTTGAACTTGCCCTTGTTCTTCTTGACAGCCTCGAGTAGCAGCTCGTTCATCGGCAGATAGCACTTCTGGGCGATGCGCTTGAGGATCGTCCTGTTGGCGAAATCGTCATAGTAATGGGAGTCCTTGCCGATATCGAAGAAACGGTAGAGGCGCAGACGGGTAGGCTGGTGGACCTGGAAGTACAGGCAGATAGACTTCTTCATATTATTGGTTGACTACTGATTCATAAACTTTCTTGAGCTTCGCGGTGGCATTGTTCCACTTGAGCGCGTTGACTTCGTCGAATCCCTGGCGGTTGGCGAAATCCGATAGCGCAGGGTACTGCAGCAGGGCATAGATGTCGTCGGCCATCGCATCGACATCCCAGAAGTCCACCTTGAGGGCGTACTTGAGCACCTCGGCGGCGCCGGACTGGTGGGAGATGATGGAGGGGACGTTGGAGCGCATCGCCTCGAGCGGGGAGATGCCGAAGGGCTCGGACACGGACGGCATGATGTAGACGTCCGACAGGGCGAACATCTTCTGGACCTCCTGTCCGCGGAGGAATCCCGTGAAATGGAAGCGGTCGGAGATGCCGAGCCGCGCCACCTGACGGATGGCGCGCTGCATCATGTCGCCGCTGCCGGCCATCACGAACCGGACGTTCTTGGTGCGCTTGAGCACCTTGGCGGCCGCCTCGATGAAGTACTCGGGGCCCTTCTGGAAGGTGATGCGGCCCAGGAAGGTGACGACCTTGTCACGCACGCCGCGCTCGACCTGGAGGTTCTCACGGCCGCTGAAGTCCACGGCGTTGTGGACGGTCACGACCTTCGCGGGGTCGATGCCGTATTTGTTGATGACGATGTTGCGCGTCAGGTCGGAGACCGTGACCACGCGGTCGGCGGCCTCCATGCCGCGCTTCTCGATGGCGTAGACGCGGGAGTCGACCATGTCGTCGGAGCCGCGGTCGAAGGACGTGGCGTGGACGTGGACGACGAGCGGCTTGCCGGAGAGCTCCTTGGCGGCGATGCCGGCCAGGTAGGTCAGCCAGTCGTGGGCGTGGATGACGTCGAAGTCGCCCGCGTGCTGCATCGCGATGGTGCCGCCCACCTGGGCGTAGCGGGACACCTCCTCGAGGAGGTTGGCGCCGTACTTGCCGGAGAACTTGAACTTCTGGCCGAAGCCGACGGTGGTCTCGCGGACCTGCTCGCGCTTCATCTTCTCGATGGCCTCGAAGTACTCGTCCGGATCCACGTAGGGGACGATATTGGAGTCGACGTTGATGAATTTGACCTTGTCGATGAACTCCTCGACGGTGTCGCTGACATGCTGCACCGCCACGTCGCTCGCATTGAGGATCGTCGTGCAGCTCTGGTCTTCGTCGCCGGAGGCGGACGGCATCACGAAGAGCGTCTCAACCCCGTTGTGCGCAAGACCCTTGACGATGCCCTCGCAGGCCGTACCCAGACCGCCTGCGATGTGGGGAGGAAACTCCCACCCGAACATCAATACTCTCATAGCTTAGTCCTCCTTGTATTTGTCCAACATATATTCGATGGCGAGGATCGCCGACGTGCTGAGCGCCGAAGAGATGGCGCCGTGCGGCTCGTGAGGGGGATCGCCGTCATAGAGCTCCGAGAAGGCGCCGACGCCATGTTTGCCGAGGTCGGCGTAGAAGCCCTCGATCAGCCACTCGGCCCGCTTCCAGAAGGCCGGGCCCTTGACGCGGAAGCTCACCTCCACGTACGGCCGGAGCAGGAAGGGACGGGTACTGCCCTGGTGGTAGGCCAGGTCGCGGTCGCGCTGGGCGCCCTCGTAGACGGCCCGGTACTTGGGGTCGCGGGGCGACAGCGTCCGCAGGCCGCGGGCGGTCACCAGCTCGTTGTCGAAGACGCGGAGGATGGACGGGGCGAGCTCCTCGTCCACCGGGGAGTACTTGACGGAGATGGCATAGATCTGGTTCGGACGGATGTCCATGTTCTGCCCGGCGTTGTCGACGTAGTCGGCCAGGCATCCGCGCTGTTCGTTCCAGAAGGTCGGCTGGTAGTTCTTGCGGACCAGGTCGCGGATGGCCGTCCACTTGGTGACGAAGCGGCTGCCCTTGGCGCCGTATTTGCCTTCCATCTCGATGGCGAAGCAGATGGCGTTGTACCAGAATGCGTTGGTCTCCACCTGGTAGCCGGCGCGCTCGGTGACGGGGCGGCCGTCGGCATAGGCGTTCATCCAGCTCAGCGCGACGCCGTCCTTCTGGGCCCAGAGCAGGCCGTTGGGCTGCATCGAGATCTCGGCGCGCTCGCCGGGGAGGTAGCTCTCGATGATGCCGCGGATGATGATGCCGTATTTCTTCCAGACCTGCTTCTCGTCGGCGCCGTAGTCGATGTAGGCCTGCAGGACGCTGGCCATGTAGAGCGGGGCCTCGACCTGCGTGGTGCGGCGGAAGAGCCGCTCCTGCTCGTCGGCGATGAGGTTGGCGAGGATCTCCTCGAACTGCTTGGGGTCATGCAGGCCGTAGAGCGTGAGGCCCGGCAGGGCCTGGAGCGTCTCGCGGAGCATGCCGGTGTAGAGCCAGGAGAATCCGGCGTTGATGCGCTTGCGGTTGTTGTGGTCGATGATCAGCGCGTCGGCGCAGCGGCGCAGCTGGTCGCGGTAGCTCGTGATCTCGCCGGCATTCCTGACCAGGGCCGTGAAGCGGCGCTTGAACTCGGTCGGGTCCTCCTGCATCAGGGATGCGGAGAAGACCAGCACGTCGCCGGCCTTGAGGCGGGACTCGAACCGGCCGGGGACCACCAGGTCCTCCCGGCAGTCGAAGCCGCGGCGGTATTCGTCGGAGTAGGTGATGTTCTTGTTCCAGTAGGGGCCGGCGATGAACTTCGCGCGGCTGTCGCTGACCTGGAGGTTGAGGTTGGGGAAGTTGGCGTAGAGCCGGTAGGCCATGCCGTTCTGGATGTCGGAACCGGCGAGGTTGGCGTCGCCGTTCTCGTGGGTCAGGTCGTGGACGTTGCGGAACGCCAGGTACGGACGCAGCTGGAGCGTGACGGGCGTCGGGCTCTCGAGGACCTCGAACTTGACCATGACCTGGTCGCGGTCCTGGGCGAGGACCAGGCTCTTGCGGAACACGATCTCGCCGACCTTGTAGGTGATCTGGGGCACGGGATCCGCGCTGAAGTCGACCACGTATTTGTGACCGCGCGGCTCGTAGGAATCCCCGTAGCAATGGATGCCGAGGTTGAACTGCTTGCCGTCCACCACCAGGCTTTCGTCGAGGTCGGACAGCAGAAGGAAGCGGTCGCCGCCGAAGCGGTCCAGGGTCACAGCCAGCAGGCCATGATAGCGGCGCGTGTTGCAGGTCACGATGGACGTGTTGCAGTAGGCTCCGGTCTTGTTGGAGCACAAGATCTCGCGCTTGAGCGAGTACGCCAGGTTGACAAGCTCCGATTTGTTGAATTTCAGAAATGCCATAGGTTGTTTATTTGGTTTGCTTCAGTACGATTGCGACCCGGCTGGGCAGGTAGAGCGACAAGCGGCCGTCCACGGTGGCATGGCGCTCGTCCTTGCGGAGCCTCGAGAATCCGCCGTATTCCGGCTCGTCGGAGTTGAATGCCATGGCATACTCGCTCCCTGGAGCCCAGAACGCGAAATTCTCGAAGGATGCATTCGCATTGAAATTGAATGCAAAGATACTATTTCCGCGGCTGAAAATCAAGACTTTTCTTTCTTCGTCCACATACAGCTGGCGGAGGGCGCCCGAGAGGATGTGCTCACGCTTGACGTAATGGATCATCGCGGCGTCGAAGGCCTGGAGCCCGCCGTAGCGGAGCTTCGGGTCGTCCGCGATGGACCACAGCCGGCGCGCATGGGCGTAGGACCAGCCGTTGCCCTCGCGCGGGAAGTCGATCCACTCGGGATGGCCGAATTCGTTGCCCATGAAATTGAGGTAGCCCCCGCCGCTGGTGGCGAGCGTGACCAGGCGGATCATCTTGTGGAGCGCCACGCCGCGGTCCACGAGAAGGTTCTGCGAGCCCTTGTCCATCGACCAGTACATGTCCTTGTCGATCAGGCGGAAGATGATGGTCTTGTCGCCCACCAGCGCCTGGTCGTGGCACTCCGCGTAGGAGACCGTGCGCTCGTCGGCGCGCTTGTTGGTGAGTTCGTACCAGATGCCGCCCATGCTCCACTGCTCGTCGGAGAGCTCCTTGATCCACTTGATCCAGTGGTCGGCGATGCCCATCGCCATGCGGAAGTCGAAGCCGACGCCGCCCGCCTCGAAGGGGGCGGCCAGGCCGGCCATGCCGCTGACGTCCTCGGCGATCGTGATCGCCTCGGGGTTGAGCTCGTGGATGAGCTGGTTGGCGAGGGCGAGGTAGCTGACGGCGTTCTCGTCCACGCCCTGGTCGAAGTAGTAGCGGTAGTCGCCGAAGTCCTTGCCCAGGCCGTGGTCCCAGTAGATCATGCTCGTGACCCCGTCGAAGCGGAAGCCGTCGAGGTGGTACTCCTCCATCCAGTACTTGCAGTTGGCGAGCAGGAAGTACTTGACCTCGTCCTTGCCGTAGTCGAAGCAGCGGGAATCCCAGGCGGGATGGAAGCCCTGCGGGCCCTGGTAGAAATAGAGGTCCTCCCGGCCGTCCAGCCGGCTCAGGCCCTCCAGCTCGTTCCTGACGGCGTGGGAGTGGACGATGTCCATGATCACCGCAATGCCGCGGCGGTGGGCGTCATCCACCAGCGCCTTGAACTCCTCGGGCGTGCCGAAACGCGAACTGAGGGCGAAGAAATTGGATACCTGGTAGCCGAAGGAGCCGTAGTAGGGATGCTCCTGCAAAGCCATGATTTGCAATACGTTATAGCCAAGTTTCTGCACGCGCGGCAGCACGTCGCGGCGGAAATCCTCGAACGTGGCCACCTTCTCCTGCTCGCTGCTCATGCCGATGTGGCACTCGTAGATCAGCGGATGCGGCCGGCGGCCGGGCTTGCGCCCCGTCCACTGATAGGGGACGGCCGGGTCCCAGACCTGCGCGGAGAAGAGCTTGGTCCCGGGGTCCTGGACCACGCGGGTCACGTAGGCCGGCAGGCGCTCCCCGCCCCCGCCCGGCCACTCGATCCAGAGTTTGTAGAGTTCGCCGTGATGCAGGAAGAGCTCCGGGACGCGCAGCTCCCAGTTGCCCCCGCCGACGGGCTTGAAGGCATAGCCTTCGGTGCGTTTCCAGTTGTTGCAGTCGCCGATGAGGTAGATGCGCGTGGCGTTGGGCGCCCATTCGCGGAGCACCCACTCCCCTTCCTCGCGGTGCAACGGGTAGTAGAGGTGGTTGTTGACGGCCGCCGAGAGCGGGCCTTCGCCCGCCAGCTTGCGGCGGTCGGCGAGGATGCGGGCATGGCGCGCCTCGATGGCTTCCTTGTAGGGCTCCAGCCACGGATCGGTCTCGTAAATCTTGTCTATCATAGGGTTTCCATTTGGTCTCGTGTGGTACGGAGGTATTCGCGGCAGCGGCCGATCAGCGCGTCCGCCCGCTTGATGCAGCGGTCGATCTCGTCCAGCCCCGTGGCCGGGTCCTCCACCCGGGCGGCGATCTTCTCCAGTTCGGCGACCGCCTCGTTGTAGTCGAATCTTTCTTCCATATCGTCTTTCTTCCCCGGCCGGGCCGGGGTCTCATCCTATCGTACGACGGCCTCCACCGTGCCGTCGGCAAACATCACGCGGAACGCCGTGCCCGCCGGCAGGTCGCGGGCCGACTTGACCACGACGCCGCGGCTGTCGGTCACGAGCGTGTACCCGCGCGCGAGCACCCCGCGGGGGTCGGCGCGGCGGATACGCTCGCCGAGCGCCTCGACGCGCTGCTCCATCGCGGCGAGCCGGGCCACGAAGGCCATCCGCAGGCGGGTGCCGAAGGCGCTGATGCGCTCGTCCTCGGCGGCGAAGGCCTCCACGAAGCGGTCGGCCAGGGCCGTGGGGGTCTTGACGGCCTCGTGGGCCACCCGGTCCGCGACATGGACGTCGCGGTCGTGACCGATGGCCGTGTAGACCGGCACCGGGCAGTTCGCGATGGCGAAGCACAGCGCATAGTCGTCGAAGCATGCGAGGTCCAGGGCAGAGCCGCCGCCGCGCATCAGCAGCACGGCGTCGTAGGGCTCCGGGGCGCACTCCACCCGCTCCAGCGCATCGACGATGGAGGCGGGGGCGTCCTGCCCCTGCATCGTGGCCTCGAACAGGTCCACCCGGAACACGAAACCGTAGGCGTTCTCCTCCAGGTGGCGGCGGAAATCGCCGTAGCCGGCGGCGTCCCGCGCGGAGATCACGGCCAGGCGGTAGGGCAGCAGGGCGGGCTCCAGCTCCTGCTGGCGGTCCAGCAGGCCGTCCGCCTCCAGCTTCTCCAGCGTGCGGCGGCGCTGCAGCTCGGCCGCGCCGAGCGTGAAGCGCGGCTCGATCTCGTCGACCGTGAGGGTGAGCCCGTAGAGCTCGCTGTAGCTCACCTGCACGCGCAGCAGCACCTCCATCCCGGGCGCCAGGTCGCCGCCCGTCGCCTCGCGGAAATAAGCGCGCAGCGGCGCGTAACGGCTGCGCCAGACCACGGCCTTGGCCTTGGCCACGATCCGGCCGGATTCGCTCTGGCAGAGGTCCAGGTAGCAGTGGCCGTTGGCCTTGGCCTGCACCGAGGCCACCTCGGCGCGGACCCAGACCCTGTCGGGGAAGGCAACCTCGATCTCCTCACGCAGTTGCGCCTGCAACTCGGCCAGTTCGACATAGTCATGTTCCATACCTGACAAAATTACGCAAAATCCGCAAAGAATTGCTATCTTTGCGGGGAATAAAGTTAGTATTTGCATGAAGATCTCCGGGGCCACGTTTGCAGGAAGCAGCACCAGGGTCACCCAGAAGCCGAAAAGGAAATTGCCGGAATTCGCCTTCATCGGGCGGTCCAACGTCGGCAAGTCCTCGCTCATCAATTCCCTTTGCGGCAACAAGAAGCTCGCGATGACCTCCTCCACCCCCGGAAAGACCAAGCTGGTCAACCATTTCCTGATCAACGACAGCTGGTACCTCGTGGACCTGCCCGGTTACGGCTACGCCCACATGGACCGCAAGGGGCGCGAGGAGCTCGCCGCCGTGATCCGGGACTACATCCTGAACTCGCAGGAGATGCAGCTCCTGTTCGTGCTCATCGATTCGCGCCGCGACATCGGCCAGGTCGACCTCGACTTCCTCGCCGAGCTGGGCGAGCACGGGATCCCCTTCGCCCTGATCCTGACCAAGTGCGACAAGCAGGGCCCCAACGTGCTCGCCGCGCAGGTGGAGCGCGACCGGCAGATCCTGCTGCAGCAGTGGGAGGAGCTGCCTCCCCTCTTCTGCACCTCCTCGCAGACGCATGCGGGCCGGCAGGAAGTCCTGGACTACATCGGGACGCTATTAGAAACAGTTTAATACACAATATACTAACGTAATATTATGATACACACCCACCGCTTGGAACTATTCGCCTGCCGGGCCTCCGAAGACTTCGCGCGCCAGGTCATCGACCACATCAACCTGCTCCAGTCTCCCGAGGAGCCGGAGCTGCATCTCGGACAGCTGGAGGTCACGCCCTTCAGCGACGGTGAATTCCAGCCCCAGTATGAAGAGAGCGTCCGCGGCGCTTCCGTCTACATCATCCAGTCCACCATCCCGCCGGCAGACAACCTGATGGAGCTCCTGCTCGCCATCGACGCCGCCAAGCGCGCCTCCGCCGACGAGGTCGTGGCCGTGATCCCGTATTTCGGCTGGGCCCGCCAGGACCGCAAGGACCGCCCGCGCGTGGCCATCGGCGCCAAGCTCGTCGCCAACCTGCTCCGCGCCGCCGGAGCCGACCGCGTGATGACCTGCGACCTGCACGCCGGCCAGATCCAGGGCTTCTTCGACATCCCGGTGGACCACGTGTATGCCAGCAAGGTCTTCCTGCCCTATATCAAGAGCCGCCACTTCGAGAACCTCGCGATCGCCGCGCCCGACATGGGCGGCGCCAAGCGCGCCAACGTCTATGCCCGCGAGCTGATGTGCCCGGTAATCATCTGCCACAAGACCCGCGAGCGGGCCAACGTGGTGGGCTCCATCACCGCCATCGGCGAGATCGAGGGCAAGGACATCATCATCGTGGACGACATGATCGACACCGCCGGCACGCTCTGCAAGGCCGCCGACGTGCTCAAGAACCGCGGCGCCGCCAGCGTGCGCGCCTGCGCCACCCACGGCATGCTCTCCGGCTCCGCCGTCCAGCGCATCCACGACTCCGCCCTGGAGGAAGTGTTCATCACCGACACCATCCCCCACCCCGAACTTGCGGACGATCCCAAGATCAAGATCGTGTCCATGACCGAGGTCTTCGCCTCGATCATCCACAAGGTCTACAACTACGAAGCCATCAGCCCGGACTTCGTCCATTAGTATTCCGCGCGTATGTGGCAGGTCTTCCTCGTTGTACTGGTGCTCGTCGGGCTCTGTGTCGTGGGACTGGGGGTCAACATCCTCTTCTTCGGCAAGGAGTTCCCGAAGTACGACGTCGGGTCCAACGAGGAGATGCGCCGCCGCGGCATCCGCTGCTTCAAGGATGAGGACGCCGCCCTGCACGGCAAGGCCTGCAACGGCAACCCGTCCGAAGCCTGCAAGGACTGCCAGCTTTACAACCAGCATTAATGTCATCCCTATGAGTCTCGTCGCCATCGTAGGCCGGCCCAACGTCGGCAAATCCACCCTTTTCAACCGCCTGGTCGGCATGCGCCAGGCCATCGTCGACGACACCGCCGGCGTGACCCGTGACCGCCACTACGGCCGCTGCGACTGGTGTGGCCGCGAGTTCTCCGTCGTGGACACCGGCGGCTACACCACCAACTCCGACGACGTCTTCGAGGCGGCCATCCGCTCGCAGGTCCAGATCGCCATCGACGAGGCGGACCTCGTGCTGTTCATGGTCGAGGCCGCGACCGGCATCACCGACTACGACGCCGAGATCGCCGACATCCTCCGCCGCACCAAGAAGCCGGTCGTCCTCTGCGTCAACAAGGTGGACTCCGGCGACAAGATGTTCGACGCCTACCAGTTCTACTCCCTGGGCCTGGGCGAGGTCTACAGCATCTCGGCCGCCAACGGCAGCGGCACCGGCGACCTGCTGGACGCCGTCGTGGCCGCCCTGCCGGAGGACACGCAGACCGAGGACCCGTACGCCGGACTCCCCCGCATCGCCATCGTGGGCAAGCCCAACGTGGGCAAGTCCTCACTCACCAACGCCCTGCTGGGCCAGGAGCGCAACATCGTCACCCCGGTGGCCGGCACGACGCGCGACGCCATCGAGACCTACTACAATAAATTCGGCTTCGAGTTCATGCTCGTGGACACGGCCGGCATCCGCCGCAAGGCCAAGGTCCGCGAAGACCTGGAGTTCTACTCCGTGATGCGCTCCATCCGCGCCATCGAGCATGCCGACATCTGCATCCTGATGATCGACGCCACCACGGGCATGGAGGCGCAGGACATGAACATCTTCAACCTGATCGTCAAGAACCGCAAGGGCTGCGTGGTCGTGGTCAACAAATGGGACCTCTTCCTGAAGGATTCCAACACGATGCGCGAGTACTCCGAGGCGCTCAAGGAGCGGCTGGCCCCGTTCAACGACGTCCCCGTGATCTTCACCTCCGTGGTGAAGATGCAGCGCATCCAGGATGTCCTCAACGCCGCCACCGAAGTCTACGCCAACTACTCGCAGAAGATCCCCACGGCCCGCCTCAACGAGGCCCTGCTGCCCGTCATCGAGGAGACCCCGCCGCCGGCGTGGAAGGGCAAGTACGTCAAGGTCAAGTACATCACCCAGCTCCCCACGGCCTTCCCGGCCTTCGCCTTCTTCTGCAACCTCCCGCAGTACGTCAAGGATCCCTACAAGCGCTTCCTCGAGAACCAGCTCCGCAAGCATTTCAACCTTACGGGCTGTCCCGTGCAGATCTACTGCAGGCAGAAATAAAAGAAACCCCCGGCCGGACGCCGGGGGTTTTCATTTCCTGAGGATCGGATCCGGAGATTACTCACCGGCCTGCTTGGCAGCTTCTTCGATCATCTTCTCGTTGGCGGTGATGAAGACCTCGACGCGGCGGTTCTGCGCGCGGCCGGCCTCCGTGGAGTTGTCGGCGACAGGCTGGTCGTAGCCCATGCCCTGCATGGTGATGCGGCTCTTGGCGATACCCTTGCTGTTCAGGTAGTTGCCAACAGACTCTGCACGCTGGAGGGAGATCTTGCGGTTGGCAGCCTCACTACCCACGTTGTCCGTGTGGCCGTAGACGGTAATGCCGGTCTCCGTCATGTCGGACATCTCGGCGGCGAACTTGTCGAGGGAAGCCTTGGCCTCAGGCCGGAGCGTAGACTTGTTGAAGTCGAAGAGGATACCGCTGTCGAAGGTCACCTTGATGGCCTCCAGGCCATTGGCGTCCTTGACGGTCTCAACCTGGACATTCTCCAGCTTGGCCAGTTCTTCGGCCTTCTTGTCCATCTGACGGCCGATGATGGTACCCGTACCGGCACCCACGCCGGCGCCGATGGCGGCACCGATGGCGGCGCCCTTTTCACCACCGATCAAGGCTCCGATACCGGCACCCAGGCCAGCGCCTGCGCCCGTACCGATGATAGCACCCTTACCGGTCTTGGAGATGCCGCAGCCCGCAAGGACGGCGACACAAAGAAGGAGAGATACAAATTTTTTCATAATAGGAATGGATGATTTTAGTGGTGCTAATTTACGCTTTTTCTTGCAAATATCAAGCCTTTCGCCCTATTTCCATTCCGCACGCACGGAATGGACGAGGATGCGGCTCTCGGTGCCTACGGTGCTGGTGTGCTGCAGGCCGATGCCGCCGAAGCCGTTGGGCGTGATGGCGGCCTCAAGATCGACCGACGGATGGATGCGCGGATCGTCCGCGCAGGTGGCCATGTGGTTGGGGCCCTCGACGTGGGCGGTCAGGCGGTTGCCTTCGGCGCGGACCGTCAGGGTGCAGCCCGTCAGGAAGCAGTTGGTCGAGACCCCTTCGGTGAGCGGCGTCACGATTCCCTTGTCATAGCGGACCAGCTGGACGTCGACCGCGTCGGAGAACTTCACGGTGCGGATGACCCGCAGGGCGTAGCCCGTCAGGGTCTGCGTGTCGAACTTGATGAAGAGGTCGAGGTACTGCATCCGGGCGCTGGCGAAGCCCTGCCCGCCGTCCTTGGCGGGATCGACCTGCCAGGTCACGGACATGTCGCCGTAGGTACCCTTGACCGGCGTGTAGCGCAGCCGGGCGCCCTGCTGGAGCTGCTGGATACCCAGCCCCTTGGCGCCGTTGATGCCGGGACCGTAGGTCCAGCACGGCAGCGTAGGGTCTACGGTCCAGCTGTACTCCCGCGTGTCTTCGGGCTTGTTGGCGTCCACGGTCCAGTAGCCGGGCCGGACGAGCGGCTGGTTGTCCGTCGGGAAATCGGAGAAGTCGGTCTCGAGCACCCGGCCGCCGGCCACTTGGGCGGCCTTGACCGGAGACTTGGAGACCACGCGCACTTCCTCGCCCGGCAGGCAGCGCAGGTGCTTGGGCGCGACGCCGACCGCCAGGTAGCGGCCCACGTCGCCGCGGGTCAGCCGGTAGGACGTGAGCGGCCGGCCGCCGCGGGAGACCGCCACGGGGACGGCGCCGGAGCCCTTGCGGTCGTCGCAGCGGTACCAGGTCACGAGCGACTCGTCGGCACGGCCCTGCAGGTCGACGGCATAGTCCACCCGGGCCTCACCGCCGGCGACCGTCAGCACGGGCGCCTTCGTCAGCGCCGGCGCCGCGACGAAGTCCGGCGCGACCGTCAGCTGCACGGCGCACTCCAGGCCTTCTTCCGTATAGGCGACCAGGTCGAAGGTGCGCGTGAGGTCATCGTGGTTCACTGGCGTCACGACGATCCGCTTCCCTTCGCGGGCGGAGAGCTGCACGTAGCGCTCGTAGCCCGGCTGGACCCGCCAGAAGACCTTCTGGTTGTCGATCGGGTAGCCCAGGTGGCGGTAGGCCGTGGCCTGCAGCGTGAGCGGCTCGCCGCCCGTCTGCAGGGCGGCTTCGCGGACGTTGAGGTCCAGGCAGGTGGGGATGTTGGCGTAGTCGCGCCCGTCGCGCTTCGAGAGCGCCAGCACGCGGTCCTTGATGCCCTGGGGATCCCAGTCGTCGTCGCCGCGCAGCAGGTTGTAGGTATTGTAGAGCACCGTGCCGTCGTCCTCGACGAGGCGGTAGGCGGCCAGCTGGGCCTTCTGGTCCAGCACCACGGTGTTGTAGGGCTTGGCGGCGCCGACGAAGGCCGGCTGGCCGTCCAGCGTGATGTTGTACTGGTAGCAGCGCAGCCACTGCTCGGGCCGGAAGGTCCACGCCAGGTAGACCGGACGGCCGGAAGTGTGGTAGCGCACGTCGACGAGCGAGTGGCGGCCGACCCCCTTGCTGACGGCCTGGACCGGCTCGTCATGGCAGATGTTGAAGTCGCAGTCCATGAACACGGTCCCGTAGGTATCCACGCTGCCGAAAGGCTGGCGGCCCCAGAAATCGAGGTCGTTGTGCAGATAGACGCCACATCGGTTGAGCGAGTCGTCCGTGCTCTCCATGTGGCAGTTCACGAAGAGGACGCGCTTGGAGCCCGCCAGCGGGCTGAGGTTGAGCCGCGCCTCGAAGCGGACGTTCTCCGCGAGGATCCGGTCGCCGTGCGCGAAGGACACCTGGGCCTGCGTGATGGCGGAGTATTTCGCCTTGCGGCCGAGCTCCGGCTTGCGCGGGTAGACCAGGTCGATGTCGCAGTAGTTGCCCATCGTCAGGTCCTTGACCACGAGGTCGTCGCCCCAGAAGTCGAACATCGTGAAATTGCCCACGGCGCCCTGGGTCTGGCCCCGGGCGGAGGCAAGGATGACGTCGTGTGCGTCCTCGGTCATACCGAGCAGCTGGAGCGCCTCGCACCGGACCACCATCCCGAAGGGGGTGCCTCCGTTCGCGGCGCGGCGCACCTGGCCGTCGTCGGGATCGTCCACCCAGTAGACCCAGGGGGCGATGTAGACGCGCATCGGCGCCTCCCGCGTGCCGTCCTGGAGATGCGACATCGCCTCATTGAAGGAATTGAAAACGTACGGCGACTTCGCCGCCTCGGCGGCGCTGAGGCTGCCGTCGACATACAGTGCGCGGGGACCCAGCGTCACCTCCGCGCCCTTGTAACTGATCGTCTGCGCGGCAAGTCCCGCACAGGCCAGCAGGCCGCAGAGACCTGCCGCTAACCATTTGTTTTTCATATTAATCGAGCTTACGGTATTTGAAGTTGCTGAAGCGGACTTCGCCCTCGCCGGCGGCGACCAGCCCCGGGAGCATGCTCTGGAACTCGTGGAAGACGTTGTGGTTGTAGCCCGATATCTCGATGCCCCAGTCGTCCTGCTTCCACTCCTTGCCGTCGAGGCTGTAGTAGGCCGAGACGATCTGGTGGTCGTTGCGCAGGCGCAGCCAGATGTGGGTCACGTCCCGGGTGCGCATGGCGCGGCGCCCGCCGCGGTCGCGCCGCCAGCGGAGCGTGCCGGCGTTGCTGATGCCCTCGCCGATGTAGTACTGGCTGTTGTAGTAGATCACCAGGCCGGCGGTCGCGCCCGGGTCGCGGTCGATCTCCACCTCGAACTCGTAGGCCTGGTCGCCCGCCACGAACATCATCGGGGCGGCGTCGGCCGGGCTGCTGCCCGTGGCCTGCAGGGTCAGCACGCCGTTCTCCACCTTGGCGCGGGACGGGTCGAAATCCTTGTAGTACTTCCAGTCCAGGCCGATGCGGAACTCGCCCAGCCGGGCCTTGCGGTCGTAGGGCTGCAGCGGCAGCGGGGCGGCGATGGGATCCTCGACGATATTCTCGCCGTAGCTCCGCCACCAGCCGTCCTCGTCGAGCCACACCGGCTCCAGGAGCGTCTGGCGGCCGAGGTTGTAGTAGCCGTTCTCGTAGGCGTGGTAGACGATGTACCAGCGGCCGTCCGGCGTGTCGATGAGCGAGCCGTGGCCGCGGGACCACCAGCGGTCGGTGTTGTGGTAGGTGTGCACGAGCGGGTTGTAGGGCGACTCCTCCCACGGGCCGTCCAGGCTCTTGCTGCGGGCGATGGCCACGAGGTGGCTCGTGGGCGGGCCGGCGGTGCCGCCCTCGGCGGCGATGAAGTACCACCAGTCACCGACCTTGCGGATCTTCGGGCCTTCCATCGCGAGCCCTTCGGTGAGCCAGCCCTCGGGGATCTCCCAGCCGTCCCAGACCTTCTCCAGGGTACCGGGGACGGTGTCCATGCCGTCGTCGGTCAGCTTGATGCGCTGGCCGCCGCTGAGGAAGAGCCACTTCTGCCCGTCGTCACCCACGGCCGGGCAGGGGTCGATCTGGCCGACGTGCAGGTCGACCGGGTCGCTCCAGGGACCGTACGGCGTGTCGGCCGTGACCACCCAGTTGCTGCGGTTGTGGACCGTGAAATAGATATAGAACTTGTCCCCGATCTTGGAGATGTCCGGGGCCCAGACGCTGCCCAGGTAGGTCTTCAGGGCATAGCTGATGGGCTCCCAGTTCACCAGGTCCTTCGAGTGCCAGACCACCAGGCCCGGGTTGTAGTCGAACGACGAATGGGTCATGTAGTAGTCGTCACCGTCCCGCACGATGGACGGGTCGGGATAGTCGCCCCCGAGGATGGGGTTGGTGTAGGTCCCGTAGGGGGCCTCCGGCGCGGAGCCGGCGCACGCGGCGAGCAGCAGCGCCGCCGCGGCCAGCAGGGTCAGGTGGTGTCTCATATTCTCTTGATTCTCAATAACAGGTAAGGGGTGTCGGGCAGGCGGACGGAGCGTCCCTCCTTGTCGAGGATGCGGTAGCGGCCGGGGGCGGCGGTCTCGAAGACCACCGGCCAGGGCGTGACGGTCATGTTCCAGGTGTCGAGGATCTCCACGCGGAACTTCTGTCCGGCCTGCGGGCGGGCCCAGGGGCCGTTCTTGACCGGAAGGTCGAAGGCCCATTCGCTGCGGATCTCGTTGCCGAAGTAGACCAGGTAGTAGCCGTCGCCGGCCGTGGTGGTGTATTCGTCCCAGTTGTGGTCCGCGAGGCCGAGGGGGTTCGGCAGGTCGTCGAGGATCCCGCGCAGGAAGCGGATGCGCTTCCAGGATTCGCCCCGGAAGTCGCCGCCGTAGGCGAGGAAATTGTTGGCATCTTCCGCCGAGGAGCCCTCCTCGGCGTTGAAGGTCTCGGCATGCGTGACGTAGGTGCCGGACATCAGGCCGTTGTACATCCGGCGCAGCATCTCCTGGCCGCTGAGCCAGCCCCAGCGGCTGCCGACGTTGCCCTCGTAGCAGACTTCGTCGAAGAGCACCGGCTTCTTGTAGATCTGGCTGACGGTATGCGCGCGGCCGCGCTCCAGCACGGGGCCGTGGTCCTGGATGCTGGCGTGCGTGAAGACGGGGTCAAAATAATCATAATAGGTGGCGGTGTAGCCGTGGATGGAGAGCAGGTGGCGGTACGGGTCCCCGGCGGAGATGGCCTGCGCGAACTTGTCCCAGTCCCCGGCCGGGATCCCCTTGACGCCGTCCCACTCGTTGGCGAGCGACCACCAGAGGTTGCGGAAGGCGGAGAAGCGGGCCGTGATGTAGGAGAGGTAGCGCAGGTTGGCTTCCAGCGGCATGCGGTCGAAGCCCCAGCGCCCGCCGTCGTAGGGGTGGAAGAGGACCAGGTCCGCCTCCACGCCGATCCGCTGCAGGGCGAGGATCCGGCGTTCGACGTACTGGAAATACGCCGGGTTGAAGCGCTCGTAGTCCCAGCTGCCGTCGGCCTTCTTCTCGAAGGGATAGACATCCGGGTACTCCACCGGCAGGTTGTGCAGGAAGAAGAGCATCCGGACCTTGTTGAAACCGGAGGCCTGCAGCGAGGCGATGGTGCGCTCCGCCGTGGCGTCGCCCACGTGCATCCAGTCGTAGGCCGTCGTGCCCACGGGATAGTAGCGGGTGCCGTCGGCGTACTTGAAATGCAGCCCGTCCGGCTCCACGGGCCCGTGGTTGCCTTCCGCGGGGGCCGTGCAGACGAAGCTGCCGCGCCGGCGGTTCAATGCTCCGGCGCGGCTCGCCGTCACATAGGTCCACGTGCCCTCGGTTCCGGGCATGAAGCGGACCTTGAAGGTGCCGTCGCCGTCGTAGAATCCGCGTACGGTCTGCGACGCGGCGCCGTTGGTGAAGGTCGCCGTCAGCTCCACGTCGAAGGGGTTGCCCTGTACCGCGGCGGGAAGGGAGAGTTCGAAGCAGCCCCAGCGCTCGACGCGCTGCTGCGCCGCGGCGGCGGCGCAAAGCCCCAGCAGCGAGGCGGCTATCAGCAGGATTCGTTTCATGGCCATCGTCTTTTAATTGTTTACTACGCGTTCCTCACCCTCGCTGTAGAAGGTGACAGGCTTGGAGATGCCCGCCGGGTAGAGCTTGGCATATTCGTGCAGGATCTGCTGCGGCGGGATGTGCTTCTGCTGCAGCGGCGAGGTGGTCCAGTGCTTCTCGGTCGAGGGGACCCCCGCCTTGTCGCCGATCAGGCGGTTGCGCCAGGGGTTGGTGACGGTGATGACGAGTTCGTTGTCCCCCTCCCGCACGCAGGACGTGACGTCCGTGAGCGCGGCGGGGTCCCAGATGGTCTCCAGGGTGTGGCCGTTGAGCGTCACCGTCGCCGTGCTGCCGAAGGCGGGGATGGCGAGCAGCACCCGCCGGCCGGGCCGGATGAAGCCGGCCGGGAGCGTGGCCGACGTCCGGTAGGTCACGCGTCCGGAATAGTGGCTGATCCGGGGGTCGAGGAAGCCCGTGAACTCGCGGAAGCCGCCGATGGGCATCGTCCCGAGGGCCGGCTCGTCCTCGAAGGTCATCTTGCCGACAGTACCGTCGAGGACGACCTGCCGCGGCGCGGCGAGGTCAATCCGGCAGGCCACGTCGTCGGAGAATCCGGCGATGTAGGAGCCGGCGGTCAGGGCGCGCAGATGGATCTGGCCGTCCACGCCCCGGTAGGCTTCGGGCACGGCCCGGGAGAAGTCACCCGTCGTGTTGGGGAAGAGCTGGTCGCCCTGCAGGTCGGTCAGGCGGAAGATGTGCTGGACGCGGCTGCCGCCGCGGCGCAGCAGCACGAACACGCCCTGGCGGGGCTGCAGGGTGAGCGGCACCACGGTGGCCCCGTGCTCGTCGGCGTACATCGTCTGCTCCCGGACCGTGCCGGTCATCGGGTCCCAGATCTCGGGCCGGCCGTCGGGCACGTCGAAGAGCGCCTCGAACCGGACGGCGCGGGCGTTGTCCTTGTTGGAGATATAATAATAGTCCACCTCGCCCAGCGTCTTGTGGTACCACAGGACATCGTCGATGGCGATGCCGCGGACGCGCAGGTCGGGCGTATAGGCTGCGCGGAGCTCCTTCAGGGAGGTCATCACCCGGCCGCCGTCCCAGAGGCGGGCGGCGATCTGCCGGAGTTCGGCGTTGTTACGCTCGAAATCCTTCAGCGACAGGGTGCCGGCCGGCTTCGGGCCGCAGACCCGGGCGCCCGCATCCACGAGTTCGGCCACCCGGCGCGCCGTGGCGATCTCCATGCGGTCGCCGCGCAGCACCAGGAACTTGAAGGGATGCCGGCCGTCCAGCCAGATGCGGCCGTCGCGCACGCTGAGGCGGCTGAGGAGCACTTCCTGGTTGATATACTGGAACTTGATGTTCTCCGGCAGGGTGGCGGCGATCTCGGCAGCGGACATCTCCGTGTTGGGGAGCCGGTCGCCCAGGTAGACCAGCGCGTCGGCGCGGCGGTCGCCCTGCTGGAGCATATACTGGATGCGCGCCTCCGTGGCGAAGAAGCCGTCGGCGGCGTTGAACCAGGTGTTGTTGCGGTTGAAGGTCTGGCCATAGATGCCGAGCGTCACGCCGGGACGGCGGTCGTCCGGCTGGTGGACGTAGCTGTGGAGGATCATCCGGTTGACGCCCTGCGTGTAGGCCTGGTCGCCGTAGAGCTTCAGGTCCACGGGCGAGTCGCTGTAGAGCGCCATGCCCGTGAAGGCCTCGCTGCCCACCACCGGCTTGCCGTAGACCAGCGACACGTGGTACGGGATGGCATGGTTGCCGTAATTGTCCGGCCGGTAGACGATGGGCCAGTCGCGGTACTCGCTGGCCTGGGCCCAGAACTCGGTCATCGGCACGTCGCAGAATTCGTAGGATTTCAGCACGTCCACCGGGGGCATCGAGGCGCCGCCGTAGATGCCCTCCGACCAGAGCTGCATCCCCGCGCGGTGGCACAGGTCCGCCAGGTGCTTGAAGTAGTGCACGCGGACCAGCTCGCCGCGGACGCAGTCGAAGTCATGGACGAAGGCCGCGGAGAGGTCGGCACTGCCGATCCGCTCGCCGCACAGGACGGGGATCCAGGGGATGAGGCTGTAACCCTGCTGCTTCTCGAACTCCTGCGGGAAGGCGGCCGTCCAGTTCTGCTGGCCGCACTCCCAGCTGTCCACGAGGAAATAGGTGAAGGTCTTGCCGGCATGGGGGCCGGCGGCCCGGATGAGCTTCTCCGGGAAGGCCCGGAAATGGATGTCCAGGGCCGTGGAGTCCATCTTGTCACACTCCAGGCCGACGCCCTGCGGGGAGGCCGGGTGGTTGAACTTGCCGTTGGAGGTGTAGCCGAAGCGGACCACGGTCCACTGGCCCCTGGGGGCCTTCCAGCGGAGCGTCCCGTCGGCATCCATCAGGCCGGTCAGGTCCAGCACGTCCTCGGGACGGGCGATGGCGGTGCCCGGGTCCGTGTCCCAGACGCCGCGCTCGCCCGCCTGCAGCAGGCAGAGCTCGCTGAGCGTCGTCGGGGAGAGCGGCTCGTTGACCGTCAGGCGCCAGTGGCGGGCCGTCGTGCGGGCGAACGGGAGCTTCTGGAGCGCGTTCGCGGCCTTGACGTAGACGCGGCCGGCCTCGCGCCAGGCCGCGCCGTCGTCCGACACCTCGACCAGGACCGGGATTGGGAACTTGGCGGCGGACACCAGGACGTAGATGTGCAGCTGCTCGGCGGTGAAGGGCTTGGCGAAGTCGAGGCGGATGGTCTTGTCTTCGTTGATGGTCAGGCCCGTGGTGGGGTTGCCGTCGATGAGGATCTCCGCCGGGAAGTCGTCGAAGAGGTCGATGTGGCGGGTCTCGTCGTGGTACTTGTGGCTCTTGATCAGGGTCTCGACCGGGTATCCGCCCTTGCAGGAGATTTGCGGGGCGGCCGCGACGAAGCTGTTGGGCGCAGCGTCGCGGTAGGCGACCACGGCCACGTCGCGGTAGAAGCGCTCCTTGGAGAAGGGCTCCGCGAGCCGGACGGCCTGCTCGCGGCCGGTGCCGCGCACGAAGGTCTTGCGCCAGGTGTACTGCTTCATCGAGGTCTCGGGGGTGATCCAGGGGCCGCCGCTCTCGGACCAGCCGTCGCAGTTGGCGGCGCCGACCTGCATGCCCAGGCGGTCGGCTTCCTCCACGGCGTGGCGGAACATCGCGTACCATTCGGGGCTGTCGAACTTGACGGACTGGAAGCCGTCCTCGATGCCGATCAGGCGGTAGATGTTGAGGATCGTGGCATTGCTGATGCCCTGGGCCTTCATCGCTTCGAGGTCCTTGGTGATGCCCTCGCGGGTGATGGCGCCATCCATCCAGTGCCACCAGGCAGCTGTCTGGTATTGTGCGGGCGGGTCGGCGAACACGGCCGGGTCCGGCGCCTGCTGCGCCCGGGCGCCCGCGGCGGCCAGGAGCAGCGGAAGGAAGATCAGGATAGGTTTCATCGGTTGGTGATTGGTTCGCTCAAAGATACACATTTTTCCGTCATGGTGGCCCTTGTTCAAAATATGGCGCAGATAAATACACTTTGTACGCATATATCAATAATTTTCGTATATTTGTCGGATTTTAAAACGCGTTTATTAAATATTTTTACTAACCATACCTATTGTTTAACCAAATTTCCCACAAGATGAAGAATCATCTCAGAATGGCGGTCGCGAGCCTGCTGATCCTCGTCAGCGGCGCCCTCGCATTCGCCCAGAACAAAGTCACGGGAACCGTCAAGGACGCCAATGGCGAGCCCATCGTGGCTGCCAGCGTCGTCGTCCGCGGCACCACCATCGGTGTCGTCACCGACCTCGACGGCAACTACACCATCAGCGTTCCCGCGAAC
>JAFUWY010000037.1 GCA_017477245.1 Bacteroidales bacterium
AGAGATAGAGATAGAGATATGGATAGGGATAGGGACATGAACGATACGGGGTAGTGATCGGAAAGCGTTGCATGTGGAAAGGGGTCGGCGAATAAAAAGCTGGGAGTGAAGAGCAGGGGCAGGGGGCCTACGGATTTCTTTTTTTGTCCGGGATTTCGTATCTTGTCAAAAAATATTGACCGTTACACCACATATCCCATGAGAAAGCAGATCATCCGCATTGCTACGGCATTCCTGCTGGCAGCAGGTTTGTGTTGTTCCTGCAACCGCGGCCAGGTCACCCTGGTCGAAGACGAACAGACCTATACCCTGGACAACGGCATCGTCTCCGCCGTCATCGCCAAGGCGTCCGGCGACCTCGTGTCCCTGCAGTACAAGGGACAGGAGATGCTGGCCACCCGCATGGATGCCGAAGGGCATCCCGACCTCGCGCTGGACCCGCCGGGCGCCAACCCCCACGGCCTCAACCCCGGCATGACCGACCACCAGTACGGCTTCTGGTCCCACGACGCGATGGGTCCTCGCGACACGCGCGACGCCGTCGCGACCGTGACCATCAACCCGGCCCGCAACGGCCGCAAGCGGGCCGAAGTGTCCGTCAAGGGCATCGCCGAAGGCCGCAAGATGGGCACGGGCCCGGGCGCCTCGCAGGACGGCCAGTTCGCCGCCGACGTGGAGATCCGCTACGCCATCGAGGACGGCTCCGCGAAAGTCTGGACCTACTGCATCTTCACCCACCCGGAGAGCTATCCCGCCTCCGCCATCGGTGAGGCCCGCTTCTGCGCCAAGCTCGCCCCCATCTTCGACTGGATGAGCGTGGACAAGTCCGTCGACTTCCACTACCCCAAGGACCACTTCGCCGGTGACAAATACGTCTATACCGCCGTCCAGTCCGAGAACCCCGCCTTCGGCTGGTCCAGCACCACCGAGGGGATCGGCTGCTTCATCCTCAACCCTTCGATGGAATACATGAGCGGCGGCCCCACCAAGGTCGAGTTCATGGGCCACCGCGACACCAACCAGGCCGCCGCGCCCTGCATCCTCAACTACTGGCGCAGCAGCCACTACGGCGGCGCCGAAGTGTCCGTGGCCGCAGGCGAAGCCTGGGAGAAGGTCATCGGCCCGTTCGTCATCTACCTCAACGAAGGCCCCGACCACGACGCCATCTACGCCGACGCGCGGGCGGAAGCCGCCAAGGAGGCGCAGGCCTGGCCCTACGCCTGGGTGGACAGCCCCGCCTACGCCAAGCCGGCGGAACGCGCGACGGTCTCCGGCCGCATCGCCCTCGACGACCCGCAGGGTCCCAAGGCCTTCACCCGCCTGCAGGTCGGCCTCACCGCACCGGACGCCTTCTGGCAGCGTGACGCCAAGCACTACCAGTTCTGGGGCACCGCGGCATCCGACGGCAGCTTCAGCCTGAAGAACGTCCGTCCCGGCCGCTACACGCTGGTCGCCTTTGCCGACGGCGTGCTGGGCGAATTCGTCAAGGAGGGCATCGAAGTGCCCGCCGGAGGCACCCTGGACCTGCAGGACCTCGCCTGGAAACCGCGCCGCGAAGGCCGCGAGATCTTCGGGATCGGCACCCCGAACCGGAACGGCTCGGAATTCCGCATGGGCAGCGACTTCCGCGACCCGGAGGTGGTGCTCAAGTATGCGAAGGAATTCCCCAAGGACGTCACCTTCACGGTCGGCGAGAGCGATCCCGCCCGCGACTGGCCCTACCTGCACGTCCCGCACAACACCGCTGACGACGTCAAGGTGCTGCCGTTCTTCGGCATCATGGGCACCGGCCGCGCCACGCCCTACCGCATCCGCTTCCAGCTGGACCAGGCGCCCGCCGCCTCCGCCCAAGCCGTCCTGCGGCTCGCCATCTGCGGCACCGCCGTCCCGGCGCTCGAGGTCTCCGTCAACGGGGCCAAGGCCGGCAACGTGGCGCTGCAGCAGACCCGCGACGGCGTCATCACGCGCCACGGCTCCCACGGCATCTGGTACGAGACCGACTTCCCCTTCGACGGCCGCAAGCTGAAGAAAGGCTGGAACGAGCTCACGCTCACCGTCCCGGCCGGCTCGCTCAACTCGGGCCTCCTCTACGACTATATCCGTCTGGAACTGAAAGACTAAGACCATGCACCCGAAATCCTTGCTGGCGGCCACCGTCCTGGCCCTTACCCTGACACTCCCCCTCCGGGGGCAATCCTGGCGCTTCGACTTCGGTCCTGGGCCCGTGGCCGACGGCTGGATGGGTGTCACGCCCGACATGGCGTACGATGCGGCGCGCGGCTACGGCTTCGACGTGATGCCGACACGCGCCACCTCCCTCCGGGGCGGAGACCCCGTGACCGGAGACTTCATCACTTCCGACGGGCCGTTCAAATTCTCGGTCCGGCTTCCGGAAGGAAACTACCGCGTGACCGTGATCCTCGGCGACCCGCAGGGCACCTCCTGCACCACCGTGAAGGCCGAGGAGCGCCGCCTGATGCTGGAGCGCGTCCGCACGGACCAGGGCGAGACGCGCCGGATCGACTTCGGCGTCAATATCCGGCACCGCACCCTCTCCCAGGGCAACGCCATCAAGTTCGACGTCCGCGAATGGGATCCGGCGACCGACCTGCCCGTCACCAACACCTGGGACGACCGCCTCACCCTGACCTTCAGCGACGAACATCCCTGCGTCTGCGCGCTCAAGATCGCGCCCATGGACGACGCGGTCACCCTCTTCCTGATCGGCGACTCCACCGTCACGGACCAGGTCACGGAGCCCTACGGCACCTGGGGCCAGCACCTCACCCGCTGGCTGCGCCTGCCCGTCGTGGTGGCCAACCACGCCGAGTCCGGCCAGACCGCCAAGGGATTCCGCTTCCAGCGCCGCTGGGACAAGGTCATGGAACTCATCCAGCCCGGCGACTACGTCTTCATCCAGTTCGGCCACAACGACCTCAACAGCCGCGGCCATGACGCCATGTGGGCCCTGGACGATGCGGCCGGCGACTGGGTCCGCACCTACTCCGAGGCCCTGAAGGACTACAAATGGGAGCTGGCGATGGATGCGCTCGAAGTCAAGCGCCACGGCGGCATCCCTGTCATCGTCTCGCCGATGACCAAGATCGACATCCGCACCGGCGCGCTCAACACCGCCGGTCTCGGCGACTACCCGCAGGGCGCACGCGAAGCGGCCGCCCTGGCGGAGTGCGCCTTCATCGACCTCAATGCCATGAGCGTCAAGCTCATGCAATCCCTCGGTCCCGAGGCCTCCCGCAAGGCCTACGTGGACGGGCTGCACACCAACACCTACGGGGGCTACCTGCTCGCCCGCTGCATCGCCGAGGGCATCCGCGAAGCCGGCCTGCCGGTCGCGGAGTACCTGACGGACGACGCCCGGTTCGACACGGCCCGGCCCGCTCCGCTGCCCGACGCATACGACATCCCGGCGGATCCGCCCGTCAGGGTGCCGGATCCGCCGGGATGGCCGCGCCGTTAGCACGGCATCCGCCCAAGCTTATTTCTCAGGCTGCACGAAAGGAATCTTCGCCACGATCTTCTTGATCGGGGCGCGGTTGCCGTCGGGCGGCAGCATGGGCTGGTGGGCGTCGGACGGGAAAAGGATGATGTACTTGCCCGGCGTCAGCACGACCGGCGTGAACTTCGACGCGGAGCGGGAATACTCCACATCCTTGGCCTCGTTGTAAGGACTCACCTGCTCGGTCATGTCTTCCGGTTTCGCCACGTTGACCAGTTCCTGGCCTTCCACGACATAGAAAAGGTCAATCCGCTTGTGATGGTCCTCGAAGTTCATCCGGTCACGGGTGCTGTCGACCTGCACGGTGACCCAGGTATTTTCCGTGACATCATAACGGCCGGCGGGAAGGGCCAGGTTCTCCGGCTTGGAGAGCCAGGCGAACACGGCGTCCCACTCGGGCTGGTTCAGTTTGTACTGCTCGTCATACACGGCGCGGTCCACGGTCGCGTCGGCTTCGTTCCAGAGATAAACCTGGGCTTTGGGTGCGCAGGCGCACAGCGCCAGCAGCAGGAGGATCGGTAATCTTTTCATGGTTATGTTATTTGTCCAGTTTCCCGTTTTCCATCAGATAGAAGGTCAGTTCGCCCTTGCAGGCAAGGTGGCCGTCCACCTTGGCCTCGGCGCCGATTACGTAGAGGGCGCCGCGGACGGCGATCGGTTTCGCACTCACCTCGATCGTGTCGCCCGGACGGACCATGTGCTTGAAGCGCACCTTGTCAAGCCCGGCATAGAAAGGCGTGTGGCCCTTGAGTTTCTCGCCCAGGATCAGGGTGCAGGACTGCGCCATGATCTCGCAGAGGATGACGCCCGGAACCACCGGGAAATCCGGGAAGTGGCCGCGCAGGAAAAACTCTTCGCCCGTGACGTGGTAGGTCGCCTTGATGGCATCCCCATCCTTCTCCGTCCAGTCCACCAGGAGCATCGGCTCCCGGTGCGGAAGGAACTCTTTGATCTGTTCTCTATTCATGATGATCCGATTCGAAATAACGGTCAAATATACGATTAATTGTCGAATTTACGCAGGGCGACGCACGCATCGTGGCCGCCGAATCCCAAGGAATTGGACACCGCCACGGTGACGGGGCGCTCCACGGCCTGCAGCGGCGTGTAGTCCAGGTCGCATTCCGGATCCGGAGCCGTCAGGCCGATGGTCGGCGGGATGATGCCGTCGCGCAGCGCCAGGGCGCTCGCCAGGATCTCCGCCGCGCCCGTGCCGCCCACCATGTGGCCGGTCATGGACTTGGTGGAGCTGACGGAAGCCCGGCGTGCCTCGGTCTCGCCGAGGGCGAGCTTGATCGCGAGGGTCTCCGTCTTGTCGTTGAGCAGGGTCCCGGTGCCGTGGGCATTGATATAGAGATGCTCGCCGGCACGGAAATCCGACTGCTCCAGCGCGGCGCGGATGGCCCGCGAGGCGGGCACGCCGTCCGGGCGCGGCGCCGTCGCGTGGTAGGCGTCGTTGAAGTTGCCGTAGCCCGTGACTTCCGCGAGGATCTGCGCCCCGCGGGCCACGGCGTGGTGGTATTCTTCCAAGATCAGCATGGCGGCGCCCTCGGCCAGCACGAAGCCGCCGCGCTCCGCGCTGAAGGGCAGCGAAGCGTGCAGCGGGTCCTCGGCGTGGGTCAGCGCGTGGGCGCTGACGAAGCCGCCGAAAGCCAGCGGGTTGAGCACGGCCTCGGTGCCTCCGGCGATCACGGCGTCGGCAAAGCCGTATTTCACCGCCCGGAAAGCCTCCCCGACGGACTGGGTGCTGGAGGCGCAGGCGGCCGTCGTGGTGAGGTTGGCGCCCTCGGCGCCGTAGCGGATGGCGATGTTGCCGGCGGCGATGTTGCCGATCATCTTGGGGATGAACAGCGGCGAGACGCGGTCGGCGCCGTCGGCCAGCATCACCTTCGTCTGGTCGATGAAGGTCTGCATGCCGCCGATGCCGGTGCCGATGTAGATGCCGAGCCGCTCCGGCTCGATGTTGGTGCCGGCCTCCAGGCCGCTCTCCTGCATCGCCTGGGCCGCGGCGGCCTGGGCGAACAGGCAGAAGCGGTCGTTGCGCCGGGTTTCCTTGACCGTCAGGCCGTAGCGCACGGGATCGAAATCCCGGACCACGCCGGCGACATGGACGGGCAGGCCCCATTCCTGCAGTTCGGGGAGTGTTGTGATCCCGCAGCGGCCCGCCTTGAGGGCGGACCAGAACTGCGCGGTATCGTTGCCGACCGGGGAGATGACGCCCGTGCCGGTGATGACGACTCTTCTCTCTTCCATTACTTGTACATGAATCGGCGGATGCTGCCCTTCGGGGTCTTGGAGAACGGTTCGAACCGGAGCTCGAAATCGTTGACGGCGGAGTAGCCGGGCAGTTTGTTGTTCAGGGCCACGATATTCTGGCGCATGATGGCGTCGAGCCCGTCGGCGCCGATGCCGGCCTTGTCGAGGGCATCCATGTTCGGGACGATCAGGGCCACGATCTTGTGGCCGCGCTGCAGCACGATCGACTCCGCCACGTAGGGCAGCTCGTTCAGGATCACCTCGATCTCCTCGGGATAGACGTTCTGGCCGCTCTCCGAGAGGATCATGTTCTTGCTGCGGCCCAGCAGGAAGACGTTGTTGTCCTTGTCCACGGTGCCGATGTCGCCCGTGCGGAACCAGCCGTCCCTGAGGACTTCGGCCGTGGCCTCGGGGTTCTTGTAGTAGCCGCAGAACACGACGTCACCCTTGACGTAGAGTTCGCCGGCGATGTTCTCCGGATCCGGGGAATCGATGCGCAGCTCCATCACCTCGGGCAGGTACTCGCCGCAGGACTTGGGGACGTAGCGGCCCACCTTGCCGTAGGAGACGATCGGAGCGAGCTCGGTCAGGCCGTAGCCCGTGATGAACGGCACCTGGAGCTTGTGGACGAGCAGGGACTCCACCTCGGAAGGGATGGCGGAGCCGCCCGTAGCGAAGACCTCGATCCTGCCGCCGGTCTCGGCCATCAGCTTGTCATAGAGCTTCTTGCAGTATTCCGGATGATTCTTGTAGTCCTTGAATTTCTCCTTGCCCTCCGGGCTGTGGATGTCCGGGCCGAGGATGTATTCGATGAGCTTGACGAAGATGAGGGGCACGCCGTAGAAGATGCGCGGCTTGACCTCCATCAGGGCGTCCTTGACGTTCATCGGGATCGGCGGCAGGCCGAGCACGGTCACGTGCATGCCGAGGGTCAGCGGGATCACCACGTCGCACATCAGGCCGAAGCTGTGGGCGTGCGGCAGCAGGCTGAGGTAGTTCTCCCATTTGTGGAACGGGAAGCCCGGGGTGATGGCCTGGACGTTGGCCGTGTCGTTGCGGTAGGTCAGCATCACGCCCTTCGGGTTGCCGGTGGAACCGGAGGTGTAGAGGATGGCGCAGACCTCGTCGAGGTCGGCGTCGATCACTTTGAAGTCGGCAGGCTGCATGCCGGCCGGGTATTCCTGCGCAAGCAGCTGAGCGCCGGCGGCGTAGAGCTCGCCCACGCCTTCGCGGCTGGCGAGCACAGCGCCCGTGGCGCAGTCGATGACGCAGAGCACCTGCGGCATCTGTTCGAAATCCATCGCGTCGAAGATGCGCTTCTCCGTATAGAGGATCCTGCTGTCGGAGTGGACCACCAGTTTCTGGGTATCGGCCGGGGTGAAGGCGTTGTAGAGTTCGACGGCGACGTAGCCCTTGCTGACGGCCGCGTAGTAGATGGAGGCGCCCAGGGCGCAGGGCCGGGTGTTGATGGCGACCTTGTCGCCACGCTTCAGGCCGGCCTTCTTCCAGATGATATCCAGGGTCTCGATCCGCTCGGCGAGCTCGCGGTAAGAGATGGTCGATTTGCGGAAATCACTCAAAGCCGGGCGCTCCCAGCTTTCACGGACAGCTCCTTCGAAGAGCTTGATGAAGTTGTCGATCTTGATCATTTGCTTCGGGTTTAGATTCGTTGTTTCAAAAACTCGGCAAAAATACACCCGAATCCCCACGCGCGCAAAAGAATGGAACCAGCGGACAAAAAAAGTGACGAAAACCTTGAATTGCGGGAAATTCGCCGTAACTTTGGGACGAATTTAAGGCAAAAAACAGTTCGTCCCACCATGAACACGCAGCTCAGAATCGGCAAGACCTACCTGTCCCAACTCCTCTACGTGGCCCTGATCCCGGCTTTTTTCGTCGGGTTCTGCTTCCTGTACGACCCCTTCGGCATGAAGGCCTTCTACCAGGTCGGCGGGATGACTTTCGGATTCCACTTCCTCATGCTCGCCTGCATCCTGCTGGCGATCCTCGCCCTAACGAGGCTGGTCTTCAGCGCCCTCTACAAGCACATCCCCTTCAAGTGGTGGCACTACATCCTCTGGTGCATCGGAGAGACCTTCATATTCGCCTGCTTCATGGCCCTGTACACGACCCTCTTCTACGGCGGGCAGTTCAACTACTTCGTCGCCCTGTCAAAGAGTTTCAAGTTCAGCTACCTGATCCTGGTCTACCCGTACCTGTTCCTCTGCCTGATCCAGGTCATCCGCAACAAGGACTACGACCTCAACGCGGAGCCCTCGGACACGCTCGTCAAGTTCTACGACGAGCACAAGCGGCTCAAGCTCTCGATCGACCCGGGCGCGGTCATCTGCATCCAGGCTGACGCCAACTATATCATCATCAAATACATGGATGCCGGGCGCATCAAGGAGTTCATGCTCCGTGCCTCGATGAAGAGCATCGAGCAGACCGTGGCGGGCCACGGCCTGGTGCGCTGCCACCGCTCCTACTTCGTCAATCCCAAGTACGTCAAGATGCTGAGCAAGAACAAGGACGGCATCATTACGGCAGAACTGCTGCATCCCGAGGTGGATTCCATCCCGGTCAGCAAGCAGTTCTACCAGCAGTTGTCCGAGCTTCTCTAGCGCCCGCGGCGCTGCGGAGCGCCCTGTCCGGGCACCACGCGGCCCGGCTCATGCGTCCAGTCCGGAGCCGCGCCCGTGTTCGCGCCGGGCTGGCCGAAGAACTGGCGCCACCAGGCGAACGGGTCTTCCTGACGGAACAATTCTTCCAGGTCTTCTATCTTCGTACGTCCCTCGGGCCGGAAGCCCGTGGAGTTCATGTAGGCCAGCAGGCTGCTGCGCAGGGCATGCACGTCGGAGCGCTGGTCCGCCTCCTCCCCCAGCAGGTCCATGGCGCAGAACAGCAGGCGTCCGCTCTCGCACTGGGTTTCGAAGATATAGGCCAGACGGCGGTTCTGCGTGAAGTTGTCCACCGCCTCGACGATCGCCCCGGCGCCGGGCATCGCATCCAGGTTGATAGCCTTGGAATGCTTGGTCAGCCACCACCACTGCCAGTCGCTGTGCTCCTCGGTCGGGAATCCGGCCAGGGCCGGATGGGTCGGATCGCAGAGCAGGCCCATCGTCCCCGCCTCGCGCGGGAAGAAGACCGGGCTCCAGAACACAGGGACGAACTTGCCTTTCTCTCCCCTGACGGTCTGGGGATCGGGGCAGAGCAGCACCGTGCCACCCTCCTGCAGGACGGGCAGGGCCTCCTCGAGCGTGCGGGCCGTCACCACCCCGCCCAGGTCGTCGGCCGGATCATCGGGATACACCCAGATGTTCCAGCTGTTGCGCCATTGCGTGCCTGCGACCTGCACTTCGAAGTCCAGCCGCTCCGGATTCGCAAACCCGTCCAGGGCGACGCGGACCGGCTCCGGCATCAGCGCGTTGCCGCCGGTGGCCAGGGACTGGTCCTTGAACACGCCCTTGGCGATCACCCGCTGGTCGTTGCCGCGCAGGATCCACCGGACGTCCGCCGTCAGGTCCTTCGGACCATAATTCGCCACTTCCACCGTAGCGGTAAACAGTTCGTCTTCAGCCCACCAGGGCTTGGAAAAGCGTGCGAGCGGAGTCACCGGGGCACAGGCCTGCCGGAACCATTCCGGGCTCACCAGCCCCTTGTTGTCCCAGAAAGCGTCCACCAGGCCCACCAGGGCCGTGGACTGCCCGCTGAAGTCCTGCAGGCCCAGCAGCTGGAAGCCGCTCAGGCGCGGCGTCTTGAGCGCGCGCTCGATCTCCTCCTTGTACAGGAGGGCGCCGAGCCGGCCGGACGCCATCGTCCAGTCTTCCGCTTTGTCCAGCAGCCCCTTGGATTCCATGACGTTGCGGATGCCCTTGAAATTCAGGGGGTCCAGCACGCCTGTGTACTTGTCGATCTCGGCGAGGTGCGGGAACACAGAGTACTGCCCCACCTCATGCGAGATCAGCGGCACGTCGAAATCCGCGGTATACGCAGAGAAGTCCTGCGTGAAATCCGGCGAGCGCGAGTCGATGTAGTCCTGGCCGCGAATCTGCCCCAGGTAGGTGCGGGAGGCCACCATGAACTGGTCCTCCGGCTCGGGGTAGCCCTTGTGGCCCGTTCCCATCGAGTAGGAGGAGTTGGCGTAGATATGGCGCGGGTCCGCCTTCTTCATGTAGCGGAGCATGGCGTTGAGCCAGTCGTAGCCGCGGTCGAGTTCGTTGCCGCAGGTCAGCATGCAGAACGAAGGGTGGTTGCCGTACTCCCGGATGATGCGGTCGTATTCGTCCTTGAGGAAGCGGTTCATCTCCGGCTCGCCGATGTTGCGCGCCCAGTCAGGCAGCTCCACCTGGAGGTAGAGGCCCATGCGGTCCGCTGCGCGGAAGGCCGCGTCGGGCGGGCACCAGGAGTGGAAGCGGACGTGGTTCAGGCCCCAGTCCTTGACGACCTGGAACTCCTTTTCCCAGCCCTTCTCGTCGAGAGGCGGGGTGCCGGTCAGCGGATAGACGCAGCAGTTGAGCGTGCCGCGCAGGAAGATCCGGCGGCCGTTGACCTCGATGTGGTCGCCCGCGCGCTTGAAGTCCCGCAGGCCGTACGTGACCGTGCGGGCGTCCTGCCCGCAGCGGACGGTGAGCGTCTGCAGGTTCGGGGCGAACTCGTCCCAGGGCTTCGCGCCGGACAGCTCCAGCGTCTGCTCGACCACGGTCGTATCCCCCTGCAGGGCCACGTCCTGGCGGACCGTCCGGCCGCCGGGGCGGTATTCCAGCTTCGCGGAAGCGGCCTCGGGCGCATGGCGCACCAGCAGGGTGCGCACCCGCGCCGTCCGCGCCGCCGCGTCGGGATAGACATCCACCTGCGCGACCTCCACGGGCGCGAGCGCCGTCAGGGATATCTCCCCGAGGACGCCGTTCCAGATGATCTGGGTATCATTGGTATAGGCATGCGCCAGCAGCGAGGGGTTCACGTTGTAACGCTGGCGGTTGTCGATGCGCAGCATCAGGGTATGCTTTCCGGCCTCCAGTCCCCCGGGGATCAGGTAGTAATGCGGGGTGGTCAGGCTCTCCTCCGCCCCGGCCAACTGCTTGCCGTCCACCCAGACGCTGCTCTGCCAGATCACGCGTTCCAGCTTGAGCGCCAGCGGCTTGCCGGCCATGGACGGCGGGATGTCGATCTCCCGCTTGTAGAATGCCGCACCGATGAAGGAGTGCTTGCGCGTGAGGCGCTGGATCTGCGGCCCGGTGATGGCGGGCTCCAGCGTGTTCGGCGTGCCCAGGCCGGCATCGTCGGTCGTCCCGGGCAGTCCGATGGGTTGGAACGTAGCAAGGCTGTCCAGGCTCACCTGCCAGGTACCGGACAGGTCGAGGCTGCGGCTGGACTGCGAACAGGATGCCGCCAGCAACGCCGCGGCGGAAAGGAAAAGGAGGGATAAACGTTTCATGGTCATCAAAGTTAATGATTATTAATCACAGATGACCCGTCCTCCCGAAAAAAGTTTGAAAAAGTTTGAAAAAAGTTTGGAGAATTGCAAAGATTGGCCTACCTTTGCAATCCCAAAACGGAGGACTCGTTAGCTCAGTTGGTAGAGCACAACACTTTTAATGTTGGGGTCTCGGGTTCGAGCCCCGAACGGGTCACAAGAGTGAGACGAGCTTTCGTTTGAAATATTGCTTCCTTAGCTCAGTTGGTAGAGCACCTGACTCTTAATCAGGGTGTCTAGGGTTCGAGCCCCTAAGGGAGCACAAAAATCGCCTTCTCAGATAGCTGAGAGGGCGATTGGCGTTTAAAAACGTGCCACTTTTGTGACACTTTACCTTATTTCTGATGTCTAGGTGTTAAACTTTTCGAGCATCAGCCATATCACTCATCCGCTTGTGCATGTTATCCAGCATCTCCTTGGTGCCAGGAGTCCAAACATCGTCGTCTCCGGAATGTCCGAAGAGTCCAACGCTGATGACAATGTTGCCTTCAAGGGTAAGCCGCTTCTGCGCCTCAAGGAACTGCTCCTTGAAGCGTGTACTTCCACATAGGGTTATGACTGGGTATTTGCCTACCATGCTACATGATAATTCTTATTTCTTGGCCGCTTTCTCAACAATTGTAATAATTGAAGAATCTTCTGCAGCGAAACTAATTTTGAAACCCGTACCTGGAGAGAAGTAAATCGACTCTATTGCCAAAGGATCGACCCTTAAGTACGCGACATATCCGACGAGCCAATTCTCAAAATCCCGGATAGTATCACGCAACTGCTTTTTCCTTTGGAGAGATGCCCGTAACGACGTTATTCGGTTCGGGATGGGAACATTGAACTTCATCATAAGAGAAATCAGTTGAGTAATTTCTCTCTCCTCTGTGAGTAGATCTCGTTCAAAAACGGGCTTAAGAATATCTACATCTTGAAAAAGCCCTTTATACTCAAAAGATATGATACTATACAGTTTGTATTCGATGAGGTAATCTTCAATAGGCTGCAGAATTTCAGTTGCCTTGCGAAGTAAAATTTGACGCTTGTCTAATTTCTTCTGTTTAAGCTTTTCAGTAGATTCCGGAGTCGAGTGCGGATGCACTCTAGGTGACGAGGCATCAATAGTAATATCAACTTCTGCGTCAACTTGATGCTCGGGGTCAAGGGTCTTAGCGAATTCAATATACTCCAGAAGAGCATATCCAAGTTGGTTCCCTTTCTCCCTGTCCTTTCTCATAAATGAAAAATCATTCATCAAGGAAGTTTGGAAACTAATCAGATCCTTCACATCGCTAACTTCAAAAACAGTCCTATGTTCCGGAGTTACAATCATTGATATATAGAAATCAACGAAAGAAAGAGCCGCAATGATCCTCTCTGCAGCATTTTCGCTAAACTTCTCTCGCCGCAAAAAAGCTTTGAAATGATCACGGCAAATGACAGCCTTTTCCTGGCTATCATCAAGCGAGATATAATCAGCTTTTTTGTTCTGCACAGCGCACAAACCCGGAATATGGATACAATCTAACATCTGGAGGGAAAGTCTTCGTCGTTAATGAAGAAGGACGGAAGCATATGAGCGAGGCCCGAAAAGACAAACTGCCTGTTCTTCAATATGACTTGGATGGTAATTTTGTCAAAGAGTACGAATCAACCACAGCCGCCGGCATAGCGTTAGGCGTGGCAGCAACTAATGTGTGGAGTTGTTGCCTAGGTTATCGAACAGGAAAAAGAAAGAAGAAGGTACAAATCGTAAATGGATACACATTTCGCTTTAAGAAGGACTATCCTGACGTCCCACCGCAGATTGATTTGAATATCACAAATCTCAACAAAAGAAATGTCCTTCAATTCTCCTTAGATGGCGTTTTTATCAAGGAATGGGAGAGTGTTTTAGATGCCGAGAGAGGAACAGGAACTCACGAATCCGGAATACGACAAGTTTGTTATGGGAAGTATCGCCAGTGCAATGGCTTTATGTGGCGTTATCGAGATGAGTTCGATGAAATCCCCACCCATATAGATCCCGTCCGCCCTAAGGTTAAGAGACCCTTTCCAAAACTTACGGAGGAACAGATTGAAAAGGGCAAAAGAATTAACCGAGAGAGATATGCTAGAGTGGTGCATCAGTTCTCGTTATCCGGAGAATATGTCGCTACTTTTCCTTCTTTAGACGACGCGGCAGTTGGATTTGGTGGCGACGGTGCGACAATTTGTAATGCGTGCAAGCATAAAACAAGTAAAACGGCCTACGGATACCAATGGCGGTATAAAGAAGATGTGCCAGATCCCACTTCAGGAATCAAGCCCTTTGACAGAAGAGCGTCTTCGCCCCGAAGACGTCCCGTCATTCAACAAACACTAGACGGACAGTTCGTTCACGAGTGGGTCAGTACGAGAGCTGCGGCAGATTATTATAAGATCAACAGGAATACACTCTATATGGCTCTGTCGGGACGCATACCATCTGTGCGAGGGTTCATCTGGAAGTACAAAGACATGATGACCTCTATGGAAAAAGAAGCGGCAGGATCGCCAGGCTAATTGTAAGTTAATTTCAGAGCATAACCACCTAGCAGAATTAAAAAATAAGGACAAGGCCATCCCCGTAAAGAGAAAAACTCATTCTCTTAGTATTGATATTAATTTGATTGCAAAATGAAATAATATTGCTATCTTTGCGCCAAACAATTAACTATTATGGCACAGACAGCATTAACTATCCGGATGGATTCCGACCTCAAGGTGCAGTTTGACGCGCTTTGCGATGAATTCGGCATGAGTACCAACACGGCGTTCAATATCTTCGCGCGTACGGTTGTCCGTAGGCGCCAGATTCCCTTTACGATTGAGGCTCCATCTAAGCAGGAGACCATAGATAAGGGCCTTGCCGCTTTTGACGAAATCCGCAGACTTGTAGAGAACGGGACAATCCCCAGCAGGACACTTGATGAGATCAATGAAGAGATTCGGCTTACAAGGGAAGGGAAATGAAGTATTACGCCGTCATTGATACGAATGTCCTCGTATCATCTTTGCTTTCTCCACATCCGGATTCCGCAACGGTCCTAATTCGGAAGCATGTAGCGAAAGGAGACCTGGTTCCCCCTGTTTAATGAGGAAATCTTCGCAGAGTATCGCTCCGTTCTTGCCCGTCCAAAACTCGGTCTACCCGATAGTCTGGTGGCTGCGGTCTTGGATGCGAGGATCCCAAGGATGTGGTCTTCTATGAGGTGACATTGTCCAAGGAAGATGCGTATCTGGTCACGGGGAACACCAAGCATTTCCCCAAGAAGCCGTTCGTCGTTACTCCCGCAGAGATGCTGGCCATCATAGAGAAGAACAAGTAAGCAATCCCAAAAAAACAAAAAAATAAGGACAAGGCCATCCCAGTAAAGGGAGAACCCTTGTCCTTTTGAAAACCAACGTTTTTTCCTATTTTTGCATCATAACATAAAAGAAGTTACTATTATGGCGACCTATACAATTACAGTTAACGAGAGGACAAAGGCCGGGAAAAGCCTTGTCAGTTATCTTCGTGATTTGGGTGTGATTGATGAACCCAATGCGGAGACGCTGGCTGCTATCAAGGAGATCAAGAGCGGTGGCGGCACCCGTTGTGAGACATTCGAGGACTATCTTAAAGCCGTGCAGGCGTTATGAGAGCCATTGTCTTGTCGGGGCAGTACAAGAAAGACCTGAAACGTGCCCGAAAGCGGAATCTTCCGGAGGCGGAACTCAACCAGGTCATCTTTGACTTAGCTAATGATATCCCGTTGTCACCGGATAGGAAAGATCATACTCTTTCCGAGAGCCTTGCAGGATTTCGGGAGTGCCATATACAGCCGGACTGGTTGTTGGTCTATAACAAGGAGGATAACGGCGAACTTCACATCCTCAATCTAATTAGGACAGGGACACATTCGGATTTGTTCAAAAAGTGATCCTGGGCAACATTGCCGACACATAGAGGAAATTTTAAAAAATAAAAGCGGAGACAACCCAGAAGGGTCGTCTCCGCTTTTTTGTTCCTAGACGATTGCACGCTGTTGTTTCGAAGAACCTTACAACAATGTCACGAGGCTTTTCAATTACCTCGTTTACATGTTTTCCGGTTATTTGAGATGCTCGTTTACATGTCGCGGAGTCTTTCAATTACCCCAAAACCATGTTTTCGACCTTTTTGAAAAGCCCGTTTACATGTATTTCAGTTATTTGAAAGACATAAAAAGGACAAGGCAATCCCAATAAAGGGATCTGCCTTATCCCTTTCTATCCCTCATCACGATGGTTTGTCCTCCGGATGATGTAGCTGATGAAAATCATCAAGATGATGATCCCGCAGAGTACGATTTGCCATGGTCCAATCATACTTACAAGATATTTTATTTTTCAAACAAGCTCTAAAATGTTCGTAGATGCAGTAGTTCGACCTTAGTAAAGCACCTCACCGCAGGGATTCCCCCCAAAAAGGAATTATCGGTTATTCGGAACAGGGTCCCTGTGGTTGATGACATTGGGCAGGGTGAAGATCGCTTTCAAATCATCCAATGTGTTGTACCGATCACTGGTGAAGCCCGTCCAGATCATGAACCAGGCGAATTTGTCCATTTTCCGGAGCATCTCGGGAGAAGGCAGGCTGCCCAGTTCTCCGAGGGCGATCAGTTTTCCTTTGCCCAGTTCAACGAGCTGGTCGTGGTGCGAAAGCTTCCAGTCACGGTTGTACACGTCGGTAGCCAGCACATCGACATATTCGTTCCCGGGGTAATACAAGGCATACGCCCGGGCTGTATCATTGGGGATTTCGCGAGGTGCATTGGCGTTCCATACCCAGATCAGATTGTCCAGGTGATGTACGTCCACCAGACGATGATAAAGCATTCTCCAAAGTTTGGTAAACCCGTCAGGGCCTTCTCTCCATCCCCACCAGAACCATTCACCATTCATTTCGTGGTATGGCCTCCATAGCACGGGAATATGCTTGTCCCGGAGAACCTGGAGAAAAGTAGCGATGGAGTCTACCTGTTCCTTCCACATCCGGTTCATCTCCGACCCTTCAGTGACAAGTTCTTTCCACTGCGCGTTCGTGAACTTTCCCTGGGTCTGGGTACGGAAATCCACGCGTGGTGTACGGTCAAAGGGGCGGTTCACGTGCCACATCAGGGTGATGATATGGCCCCGTCTGAACTCGTGTTCCGCGATACGCACCACCTGTGCCGCGTCCCAGGCGAGGTCTCCTCCCCAGATCATCGGTGTCTTGCCGGAGGCATCTTCGATGCGGTCCAAGTCGTCCAAGTAGTTGGGCAGCTGCAGCTGGTTGTGGTGGAGGGCCGAGATGATCTTTCCTTCAGCTACGGTCTGATAAAGGTCCGAAAGCAGGGCCCTCGCTTCGGGCGAAGCGTTAGGATTGACCGGATCAAAAGGCTGTGCCATCAGGATGAGGCACTGCAGCCATGCGGCGATAAAAAGGAAGGTCCGTTTCATAGTAAAGACGTACTGTAAAACACTGTTCTGAAAGGGCAAGTTAATCAAATTGTAGGACGATTGCAAGGAATTGGTGGCGTAAGCGAGCAATACTTCCGAAAACAAAAAAAGAAAGGACGGGGACTCCTCTAAATGGGTTATCCTCGTCCTTATTTGCTTGGTATAGGTACCATCTGCAGTAGTATATAGTAGTGCTTCGAGAAGAGAAGTGACTTTCCCGGGAATCGCAGGAGGGGGCAAGTAAGGAGTAGTGACCCCATGAGCGTGTTATATCGGGTTATCTGAAGATTATCTCTCTAACCCCCTGTCGCTCCCGCGACATCCCCCTTATCAAGGGAAACGCCGATTCCGGCTTCGCCTCCATCGGGCGGCTCCGCTGCTTCGACATCCTGCGGATGTCTCGCTGACGCTCCACCGCGCGCCTGACGGCGCGTCGCTGCGCCCCGACGGTGCTCTCCAGGGTACGATTCAGCATTTCGGCGTCATGTGGGTTAATTGACATTTTCGGTTGGTGAAACACCGTGTATGTATTTGATTTATATGCAGTTCTTGCCACTTTATTGAAACCGGTTTCGATCAAGTGGTGACATATCAATAATAAGGAGGCGTCAAAGATGTCCGAGGCGGCACAAATCCTTTTTCTGCGTGATAAGGAAGTCGATGATTATCAACAAGAACCGAAAATCAGTGGTACCCAAAAATGATACCAGTGATTTCGTAAAACACACAGTATCAATTACTTCCTCATCACGCTTCGTCGCCGAGGGAGAGAGGAGAGAGGAGAGCGAGTGTGTCGGCAGCGGCAAATGTACGTTGTGGGAAACAGGAACGCCCGACAGAAGAGGCCTGCGGGGTGTCCGTGTTTCCCACGGGCCGAAATCGGGCCCTTGGGAAACACCCGGGCCTGACTGAGACCGTCAGCGCGGCCTCCTTGTTTCCCACCGTTGCCGGCAACAAGCCTTTTGGCGCTGCCAGGGGCGCACTGCCCTATCTCCGCCCCTGGCGACCCGGTTTCCTCTCTGCCAGGGGCAAAAACTGGCCTCTTTGCCCCTGGTAGGCGATTTTCCACGTTGCCAGGGGCTGTGGGGCCTTGATTTGCCCCTGGCAGGCATTTCCCCACGATTCCGAGGGCGGTAGAACCTGTCTTCGTTAGTGCAGCCGTTCGGGGGTGGGCCTGGCGAAGGCTCAGCCGCAGCAGGGGCCGTCGGAACGGCCCCGGTGCCCGCGCAGCGGGAAGCGAGGATGGAAGCCGAGCCAGGCCCGCCCCCGAACGGCAAACGGCCCTCTACCGACTGACTGGGAAACGGCCCGGCACCAACTGACTGCCAAACAACGCGGCATCGGCGGACCGGCAAACGGCTCGGCACCAACCGGACAAGCGTCGGCGAGATTGATGCAGGAGACCGAGGCAGGGGCTCATGCAGGAGACCGAACAGGAGACCAAACAGGAGACCAAGGCAGGAAACGGATGCCGGAGACTCATGCCGGAGACTGACAAGAATTGTGTATATTTGCCTTCTGAAACCAATAAACCGGATACCCATGAAACTCGGACCCATCGCCGCCCTGCTCGGGCTTTCGCTCATCGCCTGCCCGCTCCTCTATATCTTCGTCGGCCCCGCACTGGATGCGGAGCAGCTCGCCACCCTGCGCATCCTGCTCATCATCATGGGCAGCAGCGTCCTGTACTGCTTCGTCGTCGGCGAACTGACGGGCAACAACAGCCAGATGGACAAGCTCTGGAGCCTGCTGCCCATCGCCTACACCTGGGTTATCGCGGTCCGGGGCGGGATGGCCCCGCGCCTGGTCCTGATGGCCACGCTCGCCACCCTGTGGGGCGCGCGGCTCACCTTCAACTTTGCCCGCAAAGGGGCCTACAAGCTCCGCTTCTGGGAAGGTGAGGAAGACTACCGCTGGGCCGTGCTCCGCGCCAAGAAAGAATTCCAGCCCCACTGGAAATGGATGCTGTTCAACCTCTTCTTCATCTCCCTCTACCAGAACGCCCTGGTGCTGCTGATCACCTTCCCGGCGCTCGTGGCCATGGGAGCCCCGGCGCCCCTGGGCTGGGTGGACGGCCTCGCCGCCGTCCTGACCGCCGGGTTCGTCGCCTACGAGACCCTCGCCGACGAACAGCAATGGCGCTTCCAGTCCCGCAAATGGGCGATGATCCGCGAAGGGCGCAAGCTGGAGGACCTCCCTGCCCCTTACAACCTGGGATTCAACACGACAGGCCTCTGGGGCATCAGCCGCCATCCCAATTATTTCGCGGAGCAGGGCACCTGGATCTCCTTCTATCTGTTCTCCATCGCAGCCGGCTGCGGCCTCTTCAACTGGAGCGCCGCCGGCGCCCTGCTGCTGGTCGTCCTCTTCCTCGGCAGTTCCGCCTTCGGCGAAGAGATCAGCAGCGGGAAGTACCCGGCGTACGCCCGCTACCAAAAAGAAGTCGCCCGGTTCTGGCCCGGGCGACGATTCAAGTCATAAGGATCAGAATACCAGGCCGAAGCCCAGCGTGGCACCGAAGCCGCCGTCCGTGCACCAGTGCACACCGATCTGCAAAGGCCCCGCTACGGTCTTGCGGCCGTACTCCAGCCCGATGGCGGTCTCACCATAGTAGCGCTGGAACAGATCCTTGAAATCGTGGCTGTTGCGCAGGTGCGCTCCCTGGAGGGACAGGTAGTTGACATGGCTGAACTGCCAGCGCAGGTCCATCCGCGCCATCATGGCGAAACGCTGCATGATATGGAACGAAATCCCGTACCCGAAGAACGGGATCTGGTACTCCATATAGCGCCCGGCCACCGTGCCGCCGGCGGTCAGGGTATGCATGAGGTTCATCATGCCGTTGTAGCGCGAATTCCAACCGGCATACAGCATCGGCTGAAGCGTGAAACGGCTGCCGAGCGGAATGGCCGCCGTGGCATCGAGCAAGACGGTGGCATAGGGCTTGACCGGGCCTTCCACAGACTCGCCCCAGCCCATATCATACTCTTCCAGATAGGTGGAATAACCGCCGAAGACATAGCGGCCGCTGATTCCGCCGCGGAAACCCCGTGTCGGGAAATAGCCGTCATCCAGCGTGTCTGCCCGAAGGATCCCATAGACGGAATGCCAGTTGCTGTAGAAATCGTAATCCTTCCACCACATGATGGCATCCAGGTAGTTTTCGTAAGGTTCAAGCTCCCAGGAGTAGCCCAGCCGGATGGTACCGTAAACGAAACGGGAATCCTCCAGATAGGCGTCCAGACGCGTATTGATGGCCTTGATCTTGGCATCAATCCCCTGATCGACATACGTCAGGTTGAGGTAGGAGACCTTGGCGGAGACACCGACACTGGGCAGGTGGCGGAGCGGTTTGTAGGAAAAGTCCAGCAGGGCGGTGGCATTGTTGCCGATCTTGAGCTCCGTGGAGAAGCGGGGACCGTAGAGTTTGCGCGTTCCCAGACCCAGGCGCAGGCTGGCGTAGACCACCTCGTCGTTGTCGACATGCACGCCGGCGCTGAATTCGTTGACCTGGCCCTTCTGGCAATCGAAGATCAGGGTATAAGGCTCCCCGCTCCCCTCCAGCCGATAGGTCACCGACTCGAAAGCACGCGTGCCGTAGATCAGCGACAGGATCCGCTCGATGTCGGTGCGGTTGTACATGCCGTCCCGCTGCAGGTAGAGCGGATCGATCAGATACTTCTGTTCTTTCTCGGGAATGCCTTCGATGCGGATGTCATGGACCAGCACTTCCTGCCGGCCAATGTCCACGGCATGTTTCTTCAAGACCGGCATGGGGCCTTTGGCGCCCACCCGGCGGGCGATCTCCTCGAAGGCTTCCTTGTTCTGCAGGGCGAGTTCGTAGCCCTGCTTCATGATGTCGGCCACGCTCTCCTCGTCGAAAGAGAGCATACTGTAGCCGGGCAGTTCGTGCTGGAGCAGGATGTCCGTCCGGGCGCGGTTGACCGACGCGGCATCGGAGGACATCATCGTGATGTTCTGCTGGGCGAGGTTCGCCAGGGTGTTGAGGTCCGTGAGCGTGCGGTGGACCGGCATCTCGGAGCCGATCACGATGTCCGCGCCCATCGCCCGGGCGATGTCGACCGGGAAATTGTTGCGGGTCCCGCCGTCGGAGAGGACCATGTTGTCGATGCGGACCGGACGGAAATAGAGCGGAATGGCCATCGTGGAGCGCATGGCATCCACGACGCTGCCATCCATCCAGTTCTTCTCCTTCATCGAGACCATGTCCGTGGCGACGCAGAAGAACGGGATGGGCATCCGGTCAAAAGTCAGGGAATCCTGGTAGCCCACGGACACGGAGCTGAGGGTATTGCGGACGTTATAGCCGAACAGGAAACCGTCCGGCAGACCGAGGCCGATCTTGTTCATCGCCTCCTGGCCCATGTCGGAGGTACGGGTATTGACCTTCGAATACATGCGCTCGATCTCAAGCTGACGCTGGACCCGTGCGCTCAGACCCTCTTTCTCATAATGGAAGGGGATGTCGATGAAGAAGCGCTCCTTGTTGCGGCGCACGCGGTAGGACTGGTAGTCGTCCGGCACGCGGTCCGACATCATCACGGTCCAGTCGATCGCCCGGACCAGGGAGTCCAGGTACTGCTGTCCGTAGCCGAACGAATACAGGCCGGCCACGAGGCCGCCCATGCTCGTCCCGCCGATCAAGTCGACCGGGATGCCGAGTTCCTCCATGTAGCGGAGGACGCCCAGGTGCGCCAGGCCGCGGGCACCGCCGCCGCCCAGCACGACGGCCACCGTGGGCCGGTACTGCCGGATCGAATCCATCCGCGCCCGCATCCGGGCGATGGCCTGCTCGTCCCCTTCGGGGTCCACGCTGGGCATGACCAATCCCTGCTGCGCAAAGGCCGTCAGCGAAAGGCCCAGGAGCAGCAGTGTCAATATCCTCTTCATCAGGCTATGCTGCGCTGAAATCTTCCTTGCCAACGCCGCAGAGGGGGCACACCCAATCCGCAGGGAGGTCCTCAAATGCGGTTCCGGGGGCGATGCCGTTGTCCGGATCACCGACAGCAGGGTCATACTCATACCCGCAGATGTTGCATACGTACTTGCTCATAATCAGTTGTTTAGTTAAAGCGTCAAGGGATTGTCCACCCAGCGGGCCACCACTGTCCGGGCAAACCCATTATGCAAATATAATAAATTAATTTGCGTATCTTTACAAAAACTGACCACGAACCATGAGACCTTTGCTGCTCCTGCTCACCTGTGCCGCGCTCCTGCCGGGCACCGCGTACGCGGCCGCGCCGCGCCATTTCGAACTCGCTTCGCCCGACGGGCACCTGCGCCTCGGCGTGGACGCCGGACCGCAGATCACCTACACCCTGGACCGGGACGGCGTATCCGTCATGGCCCCGTCCGGGCTGTCCGTGCAGCTGGCGGACGGGACCGCCTACGACGGGTCCGTCCGTTTCGAGAAGGCGCTGCACCGCAGCGTGGACGACAGTTTCGCCACGCCGGTCTACAAGCGCGCGACCGTGCGGGACCACTTTAACGAGCTGACCCTCAGGTACAAGACCTTCGACCTTGTCTTCCGCGCCTACGACGCCGGCGTGGCCTGGCGCTTCGTCTCCCGCGCGAAGGCCGGCTTCACCGTCCGCGACGAGCAGGCCGAATTCCGCTTCGCGGAAGACGTCGAAGCCACGGTCCCCTATGTCCGGCACGACTCGCAGGCCGACCCGTACCTGAATTCGTTCGAGACCTACTACCAGATCCACCCCCTGAGCGCCTGGAAGGACGATATCGCCCTGCTGCCCACCAGTTTCGCCATGCGGAACGGATGGCGGGTCAACATCACGGAATCCGACCTGCTGGACTATCCGGGCATGTACCTGAAGCACCTGGGCGGCACGGCCCTCGGGGGCGTCTATCCCCCGTATCCCAAAGAAGTGGTCCAGGGTGGGCACAACCGTCTCCAGGGCATCGTCCGCTCCAAGGAAGACTTCATCGCGAAGCAGCCCGCGGGCGCGGTGCTCCCCTGGCGCATCGTGGCCGTGGCCACGAGCGACGTCCGGCTGCTCGACAGCGACCTCGCCTACGTCCTGGGCCGGCCGGCGGCCGGCACCGACTGGAGCTGGGTCAAGCCCGGCAAGGTGGCCTGGGACTGGTGGAACGACTGGAACCTCTACGGCGTGGACTTCCGCGCCGGAATCAACACGCAGACATACAAGTACTATATCGACTTCGCCGCGGCCCACGGCATCGAATACGTGATCCTCGACGAAGGCTGGGCGGTCAACCTCCAGGCGGACCTCTTCCAGGTCGTCCCGGAGATCGACCTGCCGGAGATCGTGGATTATGCCGGAGCCAAGGGCGTGGGGATCATCCTCTGGGCCGGCTACTGGGCCATGAACCGCGACATCGAGGGCATCTGCAAGCACTATTCTGAAATGGGCGTCAAGGGTTTCAAGGTGGATTTCATGAACCGGGACGACCAGCAGATGGTGCAGTTCTTCACCCGCGTGGCCGAGACGGCCGCCCGCTACCACCTGCTCGTGGACTTCCACGGCGCGTTCAAGCCCAGCGGGCTGCAGCGCCCCTACCCCAACGTCATCAACCATGAGGGCGTGAACGGCCTGGAACAGATGAAATGGGCCGCGGCCGGCACGGACCAGGTGACCTACGATGTCCAGATTCCCTTCATCCGCATGTTCGCGGGCCCGCTGGACTACACGCAGGGCGCGATGCGCAATGCCACCCGCGGCAACTACCGGCCCGTCAACAGCGAGCCGATGAGCCAAGGCACGCGCTGCCGCCAGCTGGCGGAATACGTCATCTTCGAGGCGCCGCTGACGATGCTCTGCGACTCCCCGTCCAACTACCTCGCCGAGCCGGAGTGTCTGCAGTGGATGGCGGAGGTCCCGACCGTCTGGGACGAGACCGTGGCGCTGGCCGGCCGGGTCGGCGACTATGCCGCCATCGCCCGGTGCAAGGGCGATACCTGGTACGTGGGCGCGATGACGGACTGGGAGGCCCGCGAACTGGAGATCGACCTGCGCGCCTTCCTGCCGGCAGGGCGGTATGAGGTGGAGATCTTCCGGGACGGACCCAACGCAGACCGCGCCGCGCGGGACTACGTCCGACAGACGCTGACCGTCACCGTGGCCGCGGAGCGGCACATCCTGCCGGTCCGCATGGCTCCGGGCGGCGGCTGGACCGCCCGGTTCAGGAAACTGTAGCTAGCGCTTCGCCAGCCGGCTGAGGACCCAGTCGGCCTTGACCTTGTCGATGATGGCGGTGACCACGCGGTAGGCGGCCGACTCCTGCGTGTAGACGGCCGGCACGGCGAACGCCACGCGCCCCTGGCGCTTGAGCTTCGCCGCCGTGGCCTTCTTGCGCTCGTTCTGCGGGTCGAAGACCGCGATGGAATGGCCGCCGAACATGCCGACGATCTTCATGCAGGGCACGTCGGTGTCGCCGTCGCCGAAATAGATCATGTGCGTGAACGGGATCCGCTTCTTGTCCTCGGCCATCGAGTCGTTGACCTGCTTGTTGTCGCGGGCGCTGAAGATGCCCTTGCTGATCTTGAAGAGGAACTGGGTCTTGGTGGTGTAGTCCACCGAAATGCCGGGCCACTCGGCCTCGCCGTTCGCATCGTAGATGAAGGTCCCGGCGAAGATGTGCTTGAACTCATGGGCGATCGGGCTGCCTTCGATGATCTCCTTGAGGCCGGAGGAATTGATGTAGTGCTCGATCCGTACGCCGTGCTCCTCGCCGTAGCGGTTGATCAGGGAGAACCACTCGCGTACCCCGTCGAAGAGCTGGATGTCCTGTCCGAAACGCATGAAATCCTCCCGGCGGAGCTTGATGCCGTTGCGCCGGGCCTCGTCGAACATCAGCTTCATGTACGCCAGCACGTTGGAGGCATCCTGGCCGATGGCGATGCTGTCGCTCATCCGCCAGAACTCGTCGGCCGTCTTGCCGACGGCCTGGATGAATCCGAATTCCTGCATGTTGCCCGGGGAGAGCGTGCCGTCATAGTCGTAGATCAGCGCGACGATCGGTTTTTTCTGGACCATAGTTCACCACATATAAAATGATTTCGCCCCAAATATCGGAATAATTCGCCACATACACACGCGAGGCTTTGCAAAAAAACCGCCCGGCGCTTAAATTTGTGTGATCAATCAGAACGAAAATGGAGAAATATCCTCACTACCTCGAGCGGTTGCAGGAAGCAACCCGCAAGTACTGGGACAAGGCTGCCCTCAACACCCTCGGCGGCGTGTCCTACACCTACGGCCAGATGGCCACCCAGATCGAAAAATTCCACCTCGTCTTCGATAAACTCGGCATCAAGAAGGGCGAGAAGATCGCCCTGTACGCCCGCAACGGCGCCTGCTGGGGCATGGCTTACCTCGCGGTCAACACCTACGAGACCGTCATCGTCCCGCTGCTGGCCGACTTCACCCCCGAGAACGCCTCGTTCCTCGTGAACCATTCCGAGAGCATCGGCCTGTTCACCAACGAGGACAAGTTCAAGCAGATGGACCTTGGGAAGATGCCCGAACTCAAGTTCGCCGTCGACGTGGACACCTGGAGCCTGCTCTGGTCCGCCACGGACGAGATCGCCGCGGCGTTCGCCGCGATGGAAGACCTGTTCGCGGCCAAGTGGCCGAAGGGCTACGGCCCGCAGGATGTCGTCTTCCCGACCGACAACTGGGATAAGCTTTCCACCATCAACTACACCTCCGGATCCACCGGCGACCCGAAGGGCGTCATGCTCATCTACCGCAACTTCAGCTCCATCGTGGACTACAGCCAGCGCCATGTCCCGGCGGGCGACAAGATGGTCTCCATGCTGCCGATGGCCCACATGTACGGCCTGGTGATCGAGTTCATCTACCCGCTCTGCAACGGCACGGCCATCTACTGGCTCGGCAAGGCCCCGACCCCGGCCACGCTCCTCAAGGCGTTCGCCGAAGTCAAGCCCTACCTGCTCATCACCGTGCCCCTCGTGATGGAGAAGATCTACAAGTCCAAGATCAAGCCCACCCTCGACAAGCCCGCGGTCAAGTTCCTGCTCAAGGTCCCGGGGCTCAACCAGATCATCTACAAGAAGGTCAAGGACGGCCTCGTGCAGGCCTTCGGCGGCAACGTCCAGGAGTTCATCATGGGCGGCGCCGCGCTCAACCCGGAGGTCGAGCGCATCTTCAAGAAGATCAAGTTCCCCTACCTCGTGGGCTACGGCATGACCGAGGCCTGCCCGCTGCTGGCCTATGAGCACTGGACCAAGTACGTCCCGGGCTCCTGCGGCAAGCCGGTGGACTGCGCCACCGTCCGCATCGACTCCGAGGATCCCGAGCACATCGCCGGCGAGATCCAGGCCAAGGGCGAGAACATCACCATCGGCTACTTCAAGAACCCGGAGGCTTCCGCCAACGCGTTCACCGAGGACGGCTTCCTGCGCACCGGCGACCTCGGCATCATGGACAAGGAGGGCAACATCTTCATCAAGGGCCGCTCCAAGAGCATGATCCTCACCGCCAACGGCCAGAACGTCTATCCGGAGGAACTCGAGGCCATCGTGAACAACCAGCCTTGCGTCAGCGAGTCCGTGGTCGTGGACCGCGCCGGCAAGATCGTCGCCCTGGTCTACCTCGACAAGGACGCCATCAAGGCCGCCGGCCTGGACGACGAGGCCGTGGCCGACCTGCCGGAGAAGATCCGCACCGGCGCCAACCGCCAGCTCCCGAACTACAGCAAGATCGCCCAGGTCGAGACCGTGCTCGTGCCCTTCGAGAAGACCCCGAAGATGAGCATCAAGCGCTTCCTGTACAAATAAAACCCGAGAAGCAAGGATTCCGAAACAGCCGTCCCGCCGGGGCGGCTGTTTCGTTTACATATTTTCTCAAACGGCTCAAAATAGAACAATATCGACATAGTATTGCATGAAAATGCGAAAGATCTCGGTACTGCCCATTATTTTTTTAACTTTAACAAGGGAAAATCCTAAAAAACAAGACGTTTGCCATTATTATTTTTAGTTTACACTGTGAAACACACGGATTGCCATGACGCTCTCTGTTGACCAATTGCATCTCCTGGTTATGAATGTCGGCAAATCTATACACAATGCCGACTGGAATTGGGTGAATGTACGCTCGCCTTTCCTTCGCATCTATTATGTTGTAGAAGGAGAAGCCGAGGTGGAGATCAGGCGGCAGAGACATCTCCTCACTCCCGGACATCTATATTTGATACCGGCCCATGTTACACACAGCGACCGTTGCCGTGGACCGTTCATACATTACTACGCTCACGTTTATGAAGACCGCCAGTCCCAGACCGGCCAGTTGGAGAGTTTCTCCCTGCCTTTCGAGGTGGAAGCATCGGGCCTGGACAGGATGTTGTTCGAACGCCTCATAGAAATCAATCCGGCCAAACGCCTGCAACTGATTGACCCCAAGGAGTATGACAACTTCTCGACATTACTGAAATCCATCCATGAGAATCATGAAGACTCCTGCCCGCTGACGATAGAGAACCGCGGAATCATTTACATCCTGCTATCCAAGTTCCTCGGTCGGGCTGTCCCCATGCAAAGAGTCTTCGACGACCGGATCGGAGAAGCACTGAAATACATTCGGACCCATATCATGGAGAATCTCGAGATCCAGGAGATTGCCAGGAACGTCGGGCTTAGCAAAGACCATTTCATCCGGTTGTTCCACAAGGAGGTCGGTGAAACGCCGACACAGTTTATTATCGGCAGAAAAATCGAAAAAGCCGAATTGCTGCTGATTACGGAAAGTACCCCCATCAAAAGTATTGCCTACGCCCTCTCTTTCAAGGACAGCAGTTATTTCAACAGGGTCTTCAAGAAACACACGGGCATGACTCCGCTGGTATACCGGAAATCCAATTATAACGTACCCCAATAGAACATTATCGTGATTATGTATTCGTTGTTTCGTCATCTCAAGTCCCTCCTTGCCCTGCTTTCCGCTGTCGCGGTCTGCTCGTGCTCAACGGACCATTTGATCAGTGACCCCTCCGTCAGGAACACCGTTCAGAAGAAACTGGCGGAGAAGAAGGCGCTCCTTCCCTCTTCGGATGTCTGGCAGACATTGTCCACGGACATGACCCCGATGGAGAAAGAATCCATGCAGTTCCTGTATGCGAACATGTCAATCGCTGACATCGGAGACTATGACGGAGCCTTTTTCCTGGAGAATGTCAAGTACGCCCTGAAGGCAAAAAAAGAGATGCCCTGGGGCGGGGACATTCCGGAAGTCGAATTCCGCCACTTCGTGCTTCCTCCGAGAGTCAACAACGAAACGCTGGACCACTTCCGGAGCACCTACTATGATGAGTTGAAAACCCGCGTGGAAGGGATGTCCCTGTATGATGCCGCCCTGGAAGTCAACCACTGGTGCCACGAGAAAGCGACCTATTCGTCCACGGACGGCAGGACGCTCGGCCCCATGTCTACCATCCAGACCGCACAGGGCCGATGCGGCGAGGAATCCGTCCTCACCGTTGCGGCGCTGCGCACGGTCGGCATCCCTGCGAGACAGGTCTATACCCCGCTGTGGGCCCACACCGACAGCAACCATGCCTGGGTCGAGGTCTGGGTGGACGGGGAATGGCACTTCATGGGGGCCTGCGAGCCGGCTCCCGTCCTGGATTACGCGTGGTTCAATTCCACCGCCTCCCGCGCCATCATGCTGCACACCTATGCTTTCGGAGACTACAAAGGGAGCGAGAACGTCGTCCAGCGGAGCAACTGCTTCACGGAGTTGAACGTCACGGACAATTATGTCCCGACCCGCAACTCCACCGTGACCGTCCTGGATATGGACGGCAAACCGGTAGAAGGCGCCACCGTTGACTATAAGGTTTTCAACGGCGGACGCTTCGGCGACATCGCTTCACTCAAAACGGACAAGAACGGACAGACCTCCCTGCTGACGGGACTGGGCGACCTGCTGGTCTGGGCACATCACGACGGCCGGTTCGGGATAGGCAAGTGCGAATCTGAGATGACGACGGTCTCATTGGAGCACAAAGACGGTGATGCCTTCTCGCTCGACTACGATATCGTGCCGCCTCCGGAAGGCATGATTCCGTATGAAGTGACCGATGAGCAGGAAGCAGAAAACAACGCTCGGCTGCAGCAGGAAGACCGGATGCGGAACTCCTACATAGCCACCTTCTACTCCGCGCAGGGCAGGAATCAGCGTGAAGACAGGCTGCTGACCGCCGCAAGGGGGAACTGGAAAGCCGTCCAGGCCTTCATAGAGAACAACCGGGAAACCCGTCTTGAGGATGCCCTCGCGCTGCTTGAGTCCCTAACCCAGAAAGACATCGCCGAACAGCCGCTGTCCACCCTCCAGAGCGTCCTGGATGAGACACCCCGGATAGATGGGATGGACTATGCGCTTTGGAGAAGCAGCATCCTTCCTCCCAAGACGGGAAACGAATATCTGGTTCCATGCCGGAAAATGATCCGGGAAGAATGGGACGCGGTCTCCGGAGGGCTGGACCTTGCCCGGATCGCAGACGACCCGGAATCACTGGTGAAATGGGTCTCTGACAACATCAAATGCCTGGACGAATACAATCCCCAGGGACTCAACATGACGCCTGCCGGCGTGTGGAGACTCAAGGCCGGAGACAGTGCCGGCCGTGCCCGGCTCTTCATCACAATGTGCCGTGCGTTTGGCATCCCGGCCTCGCAGAGAGGGGGCATCCAGTATTGGAAAGACGGGAAATGGTATGAGGTAGATTTTGGGAACGGACGTGCCGAAGAAGCACGTTACGAGATGGGGAACCTGAAACTTGTCGTGAGCGACGCCGACCGCAAGTCCCGGCTTCGCATCTTCCCCGGTCTTATTGAAAACGGCGCACCCAGCCGCAGCCGGGGATTCTTCCCGCGTGGCGGTTCCCAGGGCAATCCGGATGTCCTGTCCCTGCCGACCGGTTATTACCAACTCACTTCCGGATCCCGCATGGCCAGGGGCAACGTGCTAGTCCACATGGACTTCTTTAACGTCCGCCAGGGTGCCGATACTACCCTGCCGCTCACGATTCCCAAGGCCAGGAGCGAAGACGTTGCAGTCATTGGCAACATCGACACCGAAATCAACGGGAAATTCCTCCGGGAAGGAGACCGGGAAGAAGGCACCCTGATTGCTACAACCGGCCGGGGTTACTTTGTCCTGATGATCTCCGGGGCGCACGACGAGCCGACCATGCACATCCTGAATGAGATGCCCGGGACATCGGCGTCGACCCTGAACTCCTGGGGCAGGCCGTTCATCGTGCTGACGAGGAACGCACACGATCTTGCGGACCTGGACAAGTCCAAACTCGAACCGATCCACGGGATTACCTATGGCATCGATACGGACGACACCGTGCTCAACATGGTGCTTCAGGCCGCGCAAAGCGACCGCAAGACGCTGCCGGTCTTCATCATCGCCGACAGTTTCGGCCGCGTCGTCTATTTCTCGCAGGGATACAACACCTCCCTGGGAGACCAGATCAATGAAGTCATCTCCAAAATCCGATAGTCATGAGAATCAGATCCTTCTTGTTGAATGTAGCAGCTCTCGTCTGCGCCGCTTGTGCATCCGGCCCGAAGCCGGACCAGACCTACGTCGTCCTCGCGAGCGAAACCGTGCACCAGGACAGCGAGTGGAATGCCGTCGCCGAAAAACTGCAGGCGAAACATTCCGCCAAACTCTTCTATTTCAACCGGCAGCCCAGGGAAGCGCTGGACCAGGTCCGGAACCTCTCGCCCCGGTATGTCGCCATCGTCGAGAAACCCGAGAACATCAATGACAAATATGTCATCGACCTCGCCAAGATGAGCCGCGAGATCGACGATGACATCTATGCCGACTATCTTTGGGGCATCATCACCGGCTACACGGCGGAATCCGCCTCCCGCATGCTCGACAATAGCACGGAACCGCTCACCATCCACAATTGCGTGTCCGACATCGCCGAACTCAACAGCGGGAAATGGTTCGACAATCATGCCTGGGTCGACGACCATGTCAAAGGACAGGCCGGAGAGAAGAAAGGTTTCGATTCCGAGGTCAAGGTTTATCAATTCAACTTCGACGACGAACTCAAGGTCTTCAGCGATTTCTTCAAGCCCTATGCGCCTGACCTGTTCGTCACGGCGACGCATGCGAATTTCAACAACCTGACCGTTCCCTTCATGCCTGCCAACCAGAGCAAATTCGTCTCCCACGAAGGGAAAGTTTACAAGGAGTACAATCTCCAACGCGGCGAAGAAGTCAGTTTCGCCGGGAACCGCAATGTCTATTTCGCCGTCGGGAACTGCCTGATCGGAGGCATCAACAATGATCCCAACAGCATGCCGCCGGCTTGGATCAACCATGCCAACAGTGCGACCATGATCGGATATGTCGTGACCACTTGGTACGGAAGGAACGGCTGGGGCGGCCTCAAGTACTGGATCACGAATCCGGGACGCTACACCCTGTCCCAGTCCATCTACCTGAATCAGCAGGACATGATGGCCCAGATGAACCGCTGGGATCCCGCCTTCGACACGATTGACTTCCCGTTCACCCTGACCGAAGAACAGCAGGCACGGGTCAACGAGTCCAGGAAGCAGATGGAAGAATTCCTGAAGAAACACAAGCGGGAAGAACTCAGGACCCTTCCGCCGGACCAAAGGCCTCGTGTGCTCAGCGACAATGCGCTGGCCATGGAGACCATCGAAACTTTGCCGTCCATTGACAAGGCCGACATGGACATGGTGGGATTCCTCTATGACCGGGATGTCCTTGCCTATTATGGTGACCCCCTTTGGGATGTACGCATCCAGGAGCTCAAGGGAGAGACCGACTTCAAGGTGCAGCAGCGCTGCAGGAAGGGCATCTGCACGCTCACCATCACGACGGACCAGGATTTCAGCCTCGAGCGGATGCAGGGCGGACATTTCAAGGAAGAACATGTCCTGGACCTGCCGTTCAGCTATTTCCTCCCCGCAAGGCTCAAGAACGCGCGTCTTGTCGAAGGACAGGACTGGGATGCCGTCGTGGACGAGAATTTCGTACTCGTCTACAACCCGGGCTTCGAGCCGGGCAAGACCTATACCATCAAAATTGCTTATGACCAATAAGTCCATGAAACATCGCTTCATCAACAGGACAGCACTGTCCCTGGCATTTTTCCTCACCCTGCTCCCGGGTATCGCCCTGGCGCAGAATGATGTGTATGTCCCTTCTGCTGAGAACCTCAAGTCCAGGCAGGAGTTCAATGACGCACGCTTTGGAGTCTTCCTGCACTGGGGCATTTATTCCATGCTCGCCTCCGGAGAGTGGGCCCTGAACGATAACAACCTGCTCTTTGAAGATTACAAACAGCTGGCAGGAGGATTCTTTCCTTCCCAGTTCGACGCCCGGGAATGGGTCCGCCAGATCAAGGCCTCCGGCGCCGGTTATATCTGCCTGACCTCCCGCCACCACGATGGATTTTCCATGTGGGACACGGACCGCTCGGATTTCGACATCATGGACGCAACCCCTTTCCGCCGCGACATCATAGCGGAACTCGCCCAGGCATGCCGGGAGGAAGGGATTCGCCTGCATCTCTATTATTCACACCTGGACTGGGGGCGTCCCGACTATCCGCTCGGGAGGACCGGCCGCAGGACAGGACGCCCGACGGGGCAAGAGAACTATGACCAGTACCTGGCCTTCATGAAAGGGCAACTCGAAGAGCTCCTAACCAAATACGGCCCGATCGGTGCCATCTGGTTCGACGGCATCTGGGACCACGACATTGACCGCACCCCCTTCGACTGGCGTCTCAGGGAACAATATGACCTGATCCACAGGCTTCAGCCGGGATGTCTGGTGGCGAACAACCACCATAAGGCCCCCTATGAGGGCGAGGACATCCAGATCTTTGAACGCGACCTGCCCGGAGAGAACACCGCCGGGTATTCCGCAGGGCAGCAAGTCAGCAACAAACTCCCCCTGGAGACCTGCCAGACCATGAACGGGATGTGGGGTTACAAAATCACGGACCGCAACTATAAGAGCCCGGCCCAGTTGATTCAGCTCCTGGTCCGCACGGCGGGGAAAGGCGCCAACCTGCTGCTCAACATAGGCCCGCAACCGAATGGGAAACTGCCCGCAGCAGCTGTGACGCGGCTTCAGCAGATCGGCGAGTGGATGAAGATCTACGGGCCCACGGTCAAGGGCACACAGGGCGGTCCTGTCGCACCGCATGCCTGGGGCGTGACGACCTCCCGGGATGACAAAGTCTATGTCCATATCCTGAATCTGGAGGACACGACCCTCTTCCTGCCATTGGAGAAAAAGATCGCGAAAGCGGTCTTCTTCAAGGACGGCTCCGCCGTCAAATTCACCAAGGTGCCCGGCGGCATCACGCTCTCCCTGGGCGAGCTGCCGGCTGAGCCGGACACCGTCATCGAACTAACCATCAAATAGTTCTGTTTTGCCCATAATTACATGTAAGCACACTAATATTTCAATAGGTATGAAAAAACTCATCTCTTTTCTGACACTCTTAATGGTCACCGTCCTGACTTTGCATGCACAAAGCATCAGCATCAAGGGACGTGTGACGGACGTTTCAGGAGAACCGGTCATCGGGGCCAGTGTCCTCGAGAAAGGTTCGAACACCAATGGGAATGTGACCGGGACCGACGGTGCTTTCACCTTGTCGGTCAGAAGAGGTGCGACCCTTGTAGTTTCCTGCATCGGTTACGTCACCCAGGAACTTCCTGCAGAGTCTTCCATGAACATCGTTCTTGAGGAGGACAATGAATTCCTCGATGAAGTCGTCGTGGTTGCTTACGGTAGTGAGAAAAGGAAAAATTTCACCGGTTCAGTCTCCGTCCTGAACGTGAAGAGCGACCAAGGCGTCGGCCTTACGGTTCCGACAAACGCTTTCGACATGCTGAGAGGTACGGTGAACGGTATCACGATGTCGCAGAGCGGAGCCGCCGGAGCGGCCGCTTCCATCCAGGTCCGCGGCCAGAAATCCATCAGCGGCGGGAGCAGCCCGCTTGTCGTGGTCGACGGCGTGATCTACAAGGGGTCCATCAACGACTTTGACCCCTCGATCATCGAATCCATGTCAGTGCTCAAAGACGCCACGTCACTGGCCGCCTATGGTTCACAGGCCGCCAACGGCGTCATCATGATCACCACCAAAAGAGCCCGTGAAGGTGAGCCCGTCATCAGTTTCAGGTCTTCTGTCGGCCTTTCCACGCCGAACTATTCACCGGATTTCCGTGACGGATATGAGTATATCGAATTTGTCAATGCCAGGAACGGCCGTGACCTTGAAGACATCAGCTGGCTCACTTCCATCCAGCGGGCGAATTACGATGCCAAGAAGCAGACCGACTGGGAGAAAATCACCCAGCGCACGGGCGTGATCCAGAACTATTCGCTCAATGTCTCGGGCAAGGCGCGGAATTATGATTATCTGATCGGAGGTTCCTATACGGACAACCAGAGTTACATTATCGGCAACGAATACAAGCGTGCCACCGCGAATGCCAGGGTCAACACGACCATCAAGAAATACTTCAAGCTTGGCCTCAACTTGAATTTCTCCAAACAGGATTCCCAGGATCCGCGTGTCAGCTACAACTACCGGTACTCTCCCTGGAGCGCACCTTACATGGAAGACGGCGTCACCCCGAGAAACTGGATCAACGGCACCACGGCAGACGAAGAGAACCCTCTGTGGAATTACTATACCGCCAAGAACCAGGGCACGAACTCGAACGTCACGGTTGGAGCGAGCCTGGAGATCCTGATTCCCTGGGTCACGGGACTGAGCTACAAGGTCACCGGCAACTATTCCATCCGGAATTCCAAGAGCAACAGTTTCACCTACGAGGAGAATTTCATCACGGTCGCCGATGAAAATGCCGGCCTGAGCAATTACGACAAGTATCTGAACAAGGCCAACGGTTCCATCCAGAACAGCAAGAGTACCTCCTATGTCCTTGACAATATCCTGACCTACACCCGGGATTTCGGCGAGCACTATGTCAATGCCACGGCCGTGTTCACCGTCGACTCCCAGGAAAGTGAATCCAATTCTATGACGGGAACCAACTTCTCCGACATCGGAAATACCAACCTGGGATGGTATGGACTGAACAATGCCGCTCTCCAAAGCATTTCCGGCATTTCCTACAGCCTCCACAATGATGTCGGTATCCTGGCCAGGGTCAGTTACTCCTACAAAGACACCTACCATTTCAATGCCTCCTTCAGACGTGACGGAAGCTCCGTGTTCGGGAAAGACCACAAATGGGGCAACTTCCCCGCCGTCGGCGTCGCCTGGTCCATTTCTAACGAAGACTTCTTCAGGAACAACATCGACTGGGCTTCCAATACGAAAATCAAGGCATCCTGGGGCAAGAACGGCAACCAGTCCCTCAGCCCCTACCAAACGCTGAGCCGGCTCAGCATGGGCAAGACCGGGCGCCAGGGCTACTATTTCAACAGCCAGGCCCACTATGGAGAAATCGTTTCGACGTTGGGTAACCCGAACCTCGGATGGGAAACGACGACTTCTTTCAACGTCGGATTGGAAACGGACCTGCTCAGGAGCAAACGCCTCCACCTCGAGATCGATGCGTACAAGTCCAAGACGACGGACCAGATCTTCTCACGGACCATTCCGTCCATGGGCGCCGGCATCAGCAGCCAGTCCGCCACCATGGGACGCGTGGACAACTGGGGCATCGAGGCCACCCTCAATGCCAACATCCTCCGGAGTGAAAGAACGAACTGGACCTCCACTCTGATGTTCACCCTCAACCGCAACAAACTGGTTGACCTGTACGGTGACGGGAAAGATGAAATCAGCGGAATCTACAATTCCTATTTCCTCCAGAAATCCCTCGGTGCGATCTACACCTACAAATGGATAGGCGTCGTGCAGACCGATGACAAGGAATACATGGCCGCGAACGGTGCCCGTCCGGGCGATCCCATGTACGAAGATGTGGATCAGGACGGCAAGATCAAAGCCAGTGACCAGACAATCGTGGGATTCAGGAAAGAAGCTTTCCGGCTCAACTGGGCCAACACCTTCACCTACAAGAATTTCTCCATCTATGCCTTGTTCAGCGGCGTTTTCGGCGGAGGCATGTATGGCAGGGAAGTCAACCGGGTCGCATACGCCGGCGACATCCAGACCAAGGACAAGATCAATGTCGTCGACCACCCCTTCTGGACTCCGGAGAACAAGTCGAACACCTACCTCGGACCGAGCGCGGACGTATCGAAATTCTATCCTGTCCAGAGTTATGGACATGTCCGCCTGCAGGACCTGAATATCTCCTACAATTTCCGCGGTCCCAAACTCAGGAAGGCCGGCATCTCCCAGCTGCAGTTCTATCTTTCCGGAAAGAACCTGTTCTTCATCGCTCCCCACTGGGATTTCTCCGATCCTGAAGTCAGGGACAGTAAATCCTATCAGCTGAATCGCACATACACCCTCGGTTTCAACTTGTCATTCTAGATGTCCAATCTTTAAAAAACCGCATATATGAAAACCATCAATAGATTTCTTTTGTTCGCTGCGACCGTCTTGACGACCGGTTTATTGACCGGGTGCGAGGATTTTCTTGCCGAGAACCCGAGAACGATTTTCACCGTAGAGACGGCTTTTGAGAAAAGCAGCCAGGTTGACGCAGCCGTCACGAGTACCTACAAGTACTTCGCCAACCTGAACAGCTGGAAATACTCAGGTTACACCGGAAACAGCGCCAACCTGCTCAACGGCATCGGTACCGACACGATGGACCGCAACGCCCGTGCCGGAAGCGCATCTACCTGTGTTTCCAACTTTGCCAGCCTCAATTCCGCGACCGGTCTGTTCTACAGTCTCTGGAACGACCTCTACAAGCTCGCTGCGCAGGCGAACCTGACGATGCTGGGCGCCGAACAAGTGAGCTGGAGCGATGAGAGTGCGAAAACGTATGACATCGCCCAGGTCAAATTCCTGCGCGGCTGGGCCTATCTCCGGCTTGGAGAATGCTTCGGCGGGGTGCCGATCGTCGAAGAATATACCGAAACCCTCCGCAGGGATTATGTACGTGCTCCCCGTGCGGATGTCTATGCCTTTGCCATCCAGAATTTCGAAGACGCCCTCGGCGGACTGCCCGACTACCCCAAGGAAGACGGCCGGGTATCGAAAGGCATCGTGTATCACTTCCTGACCGAAGCGTACATCGCCCTCGGCATCGAAACCGGACAGACCACCCATTATCAGAAGGCTATCGACTATGGCAAGAAGACCATTGCCCTCCATCCGATGATGTATAAGAGATTCGGTGTGCGGGCAAACCCCGCTGACAAGGGGACAGGCTACAACGGTGTACCCAACTACAAGCCGGACGGCAATGTATTCTACGATCTCTTCCAGATTGGCAACTACAATTACAGCGAGGGCAATACGGAAGGCCTGATGGAACTCATCGGCTGCACCTATGAACAGTACTCGGAGTTGAACAACTGGAGAGCCTTCACCCTCTTCCCCGAGCCCAACTGCTGTGGCGAGGCCATTCGGGACATCGTGTACAACCAGGAGAAAGCCGCTTGGGTAGAATCCATCAAGAAAGCGAATCCGAGTTCGAAGATTTCGACCTATCCGCTGCTCAACAACGGACTTCCCGGCGGATCCATGAGTTCCTGGCTGGGCGGAGGCACCTGGGCCGTACTTGTATCGACGGACTATTGCGACGAGATGGTATGGCAAGGAGAATTCGCCGAAGACATGCGCAACGAACAGGTCAACCGTTGGGATCCGGTCGTGTTGGACGTCGACAATCCGGACCACGGCAAACTGCTCAGGAAGGAAGACATCTCCGATCCGCCCATGCTCATGCGCGTTTCCCACAAAGTCACCATGCAGGACGGTTGGGGCTGGACGGAGAACAACGCGGACTGGTATGCCGAGAACTTCACGATGAGCTATGGCCGTGATTGGCATGTAGCACGGTCCTCAGAGACCTGGCTGCTCATGGCAGAGGCCTATATGAGGCTGAATGACCAGGCCAATGCGGTTGCCTGCATCAACGAGGTCCGCAGTCGTGCCCAGGCCAGTTTCAAATACTCCGGTTCGATCGACATGTATGATATCCTGGATGAGCGGGCCCGCGAGTTGTCCTGGGAGGAACAGCGCTGGGCGACCTACCTTCGTCTGACTGACGGGGCCGGCAAGAACGAATACATGGCCAACAATCTTGCGAAGTATACCATGTTCGGTCATGACATGGGGAACAACAACGGCGCTCCCGCCTGGACGCTCTTCCCGATCCCGTTCACCACGATCAACCAGAACACCGAAGCTGAACTCGCACAGAACCCTGGATGGTAACAGTTTCCGTATGAAAAGGAACATATAAAGCATGAGAAACAATTATCCGAAAATCGGTATCAGACCTACCATTGACGGGCGCCAGGGCGGTGTCCGCGAAAGTCTGGAAGAGAAGACCATGGCGCTCGCGCATGCGGTTGCGGACCTGATCAGCACCAACCTGCGCAACGGCGACGGCTCCCCGGTGGAGTGCGTCATCGCCGACACCACGATCGGCCGCGTGGCGGAGAGTGCCGCCTGCCAGGAGAAATTCGAGCGTGAAGGCGTCGGTGCCACGATTTCCGTCACCTCCTGCTGGTGCTATGGTTCAGAGACGATGGACATGAATCCCCACTGGCCCAAGGCCGTGTGGGGGTTCAACGGCACGGAGCGCCCCGGCGCCGTGTACCTGGCTGCCGTGCTGGCCGCGCATGCCCAGAAGGGCCTGCCCGCCTTCGGCATCTACGGCCATGACGTGCAGGACCTCGCCGACAACAGTATCCCCTGCGACGTCGCAGAAAAGATCCTCCGTTGGGCCAAGGCAGCCATGGCCGTCGCAACCATGCGCGGCAAGTCCTACCTCAGTCTGGGCAACACCTGCATGGGCATCGCCGGCTCGATCGTGAACGCCGATTTCCTGCAGGACTACCTCGGGATGCGGACCGAGTACGTCTCGCTGGTGGAGATCCTCCGCCGCGTGGACTTCGGCATCTACGACCATGAGGAGTTTGAGAAGGCGATGGTCTGGGTGGATAAATACTGCAAGCCCCAGGAAGGCCACGACTACAATGAGGACCGGCCCCTCTTCCCGGGCACCCCGATGACCTCGTTCAACGGCAAGGGCAAAGGCAAGACACGCGCCGAGAAGGATGCCGACTGGGAGTTCACCGTGAAGAACATGATGATCATCCGGGACCTCATGGAAGGCAATCCGAAACTCCTGGAGATGGGTTACAAGGAAGAGTCCCTCGGACATAACGCCATCCTGGCCGGCATCCAGGGCCAGCGCCAGTGGACCGACTACAAGCCGAACTTCGACTTCCCCGAGTCGCTGATGTGCTCCTCGTTCGACTGGAACGGCATCCGTGAAGCCAAGGTGCTCGCTACGGAGAACGACTCGCTGAACGGCTTGTCGATGCTCTTCGGACATCTGCTCACGAACAAGGGCGTGATGTTCAGCGACGTGCGTACTTACTGGAGCCCCGAAGCCGTCAAACGCGTCACCGGGAAGGCTCCCGAAGGACGCGCCTCCCAGGGATTCATCCATCTCATCAACTCCGGCGCCACGACGCTCGACGCCACGGGCGCGATGTCTGACAGCGAGGGCAATCCTACCATCAAGGCACCGTGGGAAATGACCGAGGCGGACGCCGAGGCCTGCCTGGCCGCGACCAACTGGATGCCGGCGGACCGCGATTATTTCCGCGGAGGCGGCTATTCCGCCCACTTCGTCACGCGCGAGGGAATGCCCATGACCATGCTGCGACTGAACATCGTGAAGGGCCTCGGCCCGGTGCTTCAGGTAGCGGAAGGCTGGACGGTGGAACTGCCGAAAGAGATGCACGACATCCTGGACAAGCGCACCGACCCGACCTGGCCGACCACCTGGTTCGTGCCGCGCCTGGATCCGTCCCGGGACTGCTTCAAGGACGTCTACAGTGTGATGAACAACTGGGGGGCCAACCACGGTGCCATTGCCTACGGCCACATCGGCGCCGACCTGCTCACCCTGGCTTCCATGCTGCGCATCCCGGTGTGCATGCACAACATCCCGGACGACGAGATCTTCCGTCCCGCCGCCTGGAATGCCTTCGGCATGGACAAGGAAGGCGCTGACTTCCGGGCTTGCACCAACTTCGGACCGCTCTACAAATAAGATGAAAGACCATTCTAAATCATTGTTATGGAAGGACGGAGTCAGCTTCGTCCTTCCTTTCATTCTGATCACTGCCTGCTTTGCCCTCTGGGGCTTCGCGAATGACATCACGAATCCCATGGTCAAGGCATTCTCGAAGATCTTCCGGATGAGTGTGGCGGACGGCGCCCTGGTGCAGGTCGCTTTTTATGGGGGGTACTTCTGCATGGCTTTCCCAGCTGCCATCTTCATCCGCCGCTATACGTACAAGGCGGGTGTACTGATGGGGCTGGCTCTTTATGCCGTGGGGGCCCTTCTGTTCCTCCCCGCCAGGATGATAGGCTCCTACTACCCTTTCCTCATCGCCTATTTCATCCTGACCTGCGGCTTGAGCTTCCTCGAGACGAGTTGCAATCCCTTCATCCTCTCCATGGGTACGGAGGAAACTGCTACCCGGCGCCTCAACCTGGCCCAGTGCTTCAACCCCATCGGATCCCTGTGCGGCATGTTCGTAGCCATGAATTTCATCCAGGCGAAACTGAATCCCCTGGATACGGCTGCCCGCGCCCAACTGTCCGAACCCGAATTCGAAGCCGTCAAACAGGCCGACCTGGAAGTTCTCGTAAAGCCTTATTTCATGATCGGGCTGGTCATCCTTGCAATATTTGTCGTGATCCTGCTTGTCAAGATGCCGCAGCAAGGGGACCAGAATCACAGCATCCAACTCGGCACGACCCTGAGACGGATCTTCTCCCTTCCCCGCTATCGCGAAGGAGTCGTCGCGCAATTCTTCTATGTCGGGGCACAGATCATGTGCTGGACCTTCATCATCCAGTACGGGACGCGTGTATTCATGGCCGAAGGTATGGAGGAGCAGGCTGCCGAAGTCCTCTCCCAGAAATATAACATCATCGCCATGGCCCTGTTTGTCTGTGCACGTTTCATCTGCACCTATTTCATGAAGTACTTCAAACCAGGCAGATTGCTGGCTGTCTTTGCCTTGGGAGCCATCACACTTACCTGCGGCGTGATTCTCTTCCAGAACCGCCTGGGACTGTACTGCCTCGTGGGTGTATCGTTCTGCATGTCGCTCATGTTCCCGACCATCTACGGTATAGCGCTGGAAGGATTGGGCGATGATGCCAAATTCGGTGCCGCAGGACTGATCATGGCGATTCTCGGAGGATCCGTCCTTCCTCCGGTCCAGGCCCTCATCATCGATGTTCCCCACCGGATCGCTGGCCTGCCTTCCGTCAATGTCTCTTTCCTGCTGCCGCTTGTCTGCTTTGTTGTCATCCTGTTATTCGGCCTGCGCAGAAGCGCAAAAGTATGAAAGCACTACGAATCATCCTGTCACTCCCGATCCTTGCCTTCTGCCTTGCTTGTTCACCGCGGCCCAGCATTGATTTCAAACTCAGCTGGGCCGGTGACAAGATTCACGTGGACATGTCCATGAATCCGATCCGCCATGGTACAGACACCCTGTACTACGGCGATATCGGTTACGGCGGGCAACGGGATATCTTCGGCTGTGTCAAGGACCTCCGGATGAACGTACCCTTCAGCACAGATAGCGCGAACCTGCGAATCATTCTGCAAATACCTGACAAGAAGAAGGTTACCGCATCATATGACATCGCCTGTTCCCTTCCGGATACGGGTGTGGTCAACACGCCCATGGAGATGTTCAGGCCCAACATCACGCAAGACTTCCTCTTCTGCCATGGCGTCAACCTTTTCCTCCGTTACAATGACCGTGTGGGAAGGGACCTCCCCGTCCAGGTCTCTTGGGACGAGATTCCCCCCTTCCCGACATTCTGCCTGTATAACCAGGGCCAAGGATTCCGGACGGCACGAGCTCCGTCAAGCGCATTCCAGTCCACCATCCTGGTCGGCGACAGACACTTGCACGTGGACACCGTCCATGTCGCCGGACAGACCCAGTTTATCGTCACCGCCCCCAGGAAACTCACGGAATACAACCAGGCCATGACTACGTCTTTTTTCAAGGATTTCTACGCAGCGGCCGTCAGATTCTGGGAAGACACGCCCGAAGGACCGTATTCCCTGATCGTATATCCCTTCGAGCGGATCCGGCACAATGTCAGCGGTATCGGCCTTGACGGGGGTTTCTGTGCCCGCTATGACGCACAGGCCGACACGGTCGTCACCCCGGCCCGCGCCGATGTCTATGCCCATGAAATCGGACACAACTGGGTCAGCGCCGGTTTTTCCAGCCAATGGTACGGAGAAGGATTCAACGAGTTGCAGACTGCCTATCTGCTGGTCGCTTCCGGTCTCAGGCCCCTCCAGGGGTTTGTCGACTACCTGAATGTCGGTATACGAAGCCTCGAAAGATCAGCCATACGCAATCTCCCGAACGACGAAATCGAAGAGAACTTCTGGAAGCTGGGTGATTACAGCTGGCTGCCCTACTGGAGAGGAGAAGTCTATGCGCTGCGGTTGCTGGGCCAGATCGAAGCGCATACCGGGGACCCGACAGCATTCAAGAGCTTGATGCTGTTCCTGAAACGTTCAGGGACCCAGGTCAACAATGACAACTGGATCGGCACCCTGAAGAACTTCATTCCCGAAGAGACGGCCAGAGAAGAATTCCAGCGCTATATCATCCAGGGAGAAAGCATCCCGCTGGACCGGGGACCCTTGCCGTCCGGACTGGATTTTCAGAGGCAGGAAGACGGCACGCCCGGTATCGTCATCACGGACAGTACCGCTTTCGCCAGGCATTTCGTACTGTAAGCGTTTCAGTACAGCTTGACGAAGACTTCCATCGCCTGGTATTCTGCCATGCCAAGCCGGTCATACTGCCGGGCGGTGCACTGTGTACGCTCCTCGGCACGCTGCCAGAATTCTCGCGGATCCTCACCGGGGAACGGGACGATATCCTTCTGGCTCTGGTGCCTGAAGATGGCGTGGCGTTTCTTCACGACTTCGTCAGGACTCAGGGGGACGGCCATGTCCACCCGGCTTAGTTCCCATTCCATCCAGGCACCCCGGTAGAGCCACACATGAACCCGGGCAGCCCATTCCCTACCCGCTGCACGGAGTTGGTCCAACGCTTCCAAACCGGCTTCGGTGCAAATCCGGTGCGTCCCGTGCGGATCGGCCAGGTCCCCGGCCATGAAAATCATATCGGGCTGAAGTGTCTCCATCAACTGACGGATGATATTCACATCGGCCTGGGTACAGGGATTCTTCCGGATACTGCCGCTTTCATAGAACGGAAGATTCAGGAAATGGGTCTTGGTCTGCTCGTCCAGACCGAAAGAGCGGACAGCGGCACGCGCCTCACTGCGTCGGATCGCGGCCTTGATAGACAAAAGTCTGCGCGGTTCAGGCTCACCCGGCACCTTGCTCCGGATCAATTCCCGCACTTCATCGAAACAGTCGCCGAAGCCCAACTCACGGACCATATCCATATGCTGCAGGACGACATCGTCATGCACCGCGACATTGCCAGAAGTCTCGTATGCCACATGAACGTTGTGATGCTGGGAAACAAGGCGGATGAAAGTACCCCCCATCGAAATCACATCATCGTCGGGATGCGGGGAGAGGATCAGGACGGTCTTCGGGTATGGGACGGCAGAAACGGGACGGGTTCTGTCATCGGCATTGGGCTTCCCGCCCGGCCAGCCGGTAATGGTATGCTGGAGGTCGTTGAAGACATCGATATTGATTTTGTCAAAGGGACCGGCCTTTTCGAGCAACTCGTCCAGGGAGTTCTCCAGATAATCCTTTTCCGTCAATTTCAGGATGGGTTTATCTACTTTCCCGCAGAGCCAAACCACAGCCTTGCGGATCAAGCGGGGCGTCCAGATGCAAGGCCCCACCAACCAGGGTGCCGTAAGGCGGGTGAGCAACTGCCCGGCAGCCATATCAACATACATCACGATATCTTCATGCTTCTGCAGATAAGATGCCGGAACAGCCGGCGTGACAGGACCTTCACAGATGGCCCTGACGGCCTCCGACTTATCTTCGCCCCAGGCCATCAGGACTATCCGCCGGGCAGACAGGATCGTCGAGATGCCGACCGTGATCGCACTCTCTGGCGTCGCTGCGATATCTCCACCGAAATTCCTCGACTGACGTTTACGGGACTTATAGGACAAACGAACCGTCCGCGTCCGGCTCTTCTCGCCCGTTCCGGCTTCATTGAACCCCACCTGGCCCTGCTCACCGACACCGATGACCAGCAGGTCCAGTCCCCGCGCAAGACGGTCGAAAGACGAACAATAGGAAGACACCTGATCTCCGGGAACAGTACCGTCCGGCACATGGATGTTCTCTTTCAGGATGTCCACCTTGTCCAGGAACATACTGTGGAGACGACGGTTCCTGCTGTGGAGCTGATCCCTTACCATCGGATAGTATTCATCGATCGACACGACCTCTACATTGCGGAAAGAGACCTCGCCTTTCTGGTAACGCAGAGCCAACTCGTCATAAAGAGAAGCCGGCGTGGCCCCGGTCGTCAGGCCCAGATGGAAAAGATGCCCCTCCGAATTCCGGATGGCATCGACAATCAGGTCCGCAACCGCAAGTGAAGCCGGAGAGGATTCCGGATAGATTTCTACGGGGATTCTTTCGAAAGAATGTACGATCCCATCGGGAAGACCTTTCTCGACCAACCCCCCATCCTCACCAAGTGTAAAGTGCTTATCCATATATACAAATATACGTATTTCCGGGGACAATGCCAACAGGGGGCACCATGAAAATGCCTGATGATTCATCACTGAAACGCCATTTGATTCAACACACACAGATATGGCAACCTAGACACGCAAAGGCAAATCTGCGTGACCGAAGGCGAGGTGGACCGCAACCGCCAGCTCCCGAACTACAGCAAGATCGCCCAGGTCGAGACCGTGCTCGTGCCCTTCGAGAAGACACCGAAGATGAGCATCAAGCGCTTCCTGTACAAGTAATCGCTGCAACGAAAGCGTCCCGGCACGCATCTTATGCGTGTATGAGATCTTTCATGAAAATATGGACCGTGCTCGCACTGCTGACTGCGGGCACGGTTTCTTTGTCGGCGGCCTCCCCCTTCGGGGCCTGGCAGCAGCACCGGCAGCGGCGGCTGGACCGCCAGCCGGTCCCCGAGCGCTTCGACATCCGTCTGGGCGTGGCCGGATCCCCGGTCCGCGCCGGGTCCTTGTACCTGGACGGAGGCATCGGGGCCTGGCTCGCCAAGTACGACGATAGCTACGACTGGTATGACAACCGGCTGCGGGATATCTATTCGGATTACAACGGACCAACCCGCACCACGGGCGCGATCGGCATCGGTTTCGACTATGCCGTCTGCCGCTGGTTCTCCGTCTCGGCCGACCTCGCGGTCACGCTCCTGTGGCACGACAGCTACGACGCCATCACCAACCAGCAGGTCCGGGGCGGGACCGGCGCGGCCATCTACCTGCTGCCGCGCGCCAAGTTCATGTACATGAACCGCCGCAACGTCCGGCTCTACGGCTCGCTGGGCGTCGGTGCCGCCAAATACGTCGGATTCCCGAAGCTCTCCTACAGCTACACGAGCGACAGCGGCGTCCATTTCGTGGACAACAGCCTGCGTCCCTGCGGGGAATTCTCACCCATCGGCATCGAAGTCGGACGCAAGTTCTTCGGCTTCGCGGAGCTGGGCGTCGGCACCCTTTACTACGGCCTCCAGGCCGGCATCGGTTATAAATTCTGACAGGCAGTGCATATGAAGAAATACATCCTTTCCCTGCTTGTGGCAGCCGCCGGACTTCTGCTGGCGGGCTGCACCATCGACGAAGGCGGCAACCCCTACCGGACCAGCTACAAGCTCCAGTCCTTCTCCTACCGGATGACCCAGCGCACGTCCGTCGCCGCTGTCAGCGCGCTCAACCAGCTGCTCCTCGACGGCACGGACATCAACCGGGAGGGCTTCAACGCATCGGTAGACGGCGAGATCCCGTTCCGGATCACCCGCAAGTCCCAGGACTGCTGGGAGGCCGCCACGGACGGGGAATACGCCACCGCCTCGCTGCGTTTCTCCTTCAGCATGACCGTGCGCCGCGAGCCGCAGGAGGACGGCCATGACCGCTGGACCTGCAGCGACGTCGAGGCCACGCAGACCGAAGACCAGTCCCGCGCCACGCTCGCCAACATCGGCGGCGACATCGTTTTCGACTGGGATACCCGCGTCTACCCGACCCTCGTCGAGTCCACGCTCGAGCAGAACGGCAGCTACCGCGTCGAATTCTTCCCGCGGGGCATGACCGGGTGCCTGGACTGGTGCGAGATCACCTTCAGCAAAGGCGACATCTCCAACTGCCGCGCGAGTATCGGCCGGTGACAATTTGTCACTGGAATGGCATTTGATTCAACAGGGTCGGCCCGCCGTGGGCCGACCCTGTTGAATTTAACAAACACAGATATGGCAACCAAGACACTCAAAGGCAAAATCGGCGTGACCACCGAGAATATCTTCCCGGTGATCAAGCAATTCCTCTATTCCGACCACGAAATCTTCCTGCGCGAACTCGTCGCCAACGCGGTGGATGCCACCCAGAAGATGAAGGCCCTCGCCTCCAGCGGCGACTTCAAGGGCGAACTCGGCGAACTCAAGGTCCGCATCGAACTCGACGAGAAGAAGAAGGTCCTGCGGATCATCGACCGCGGCATCGGCATGACCGAGGACGAGGTGGACCGCTACATCAACCAGATCGCCTTCTCCTCCGCCGGCGAATTCCTCGAGAAATACAAGGACCAGATGGGCTCGATCATCGGCCACTTCGGCCTCGGCTTCTACTCCGCCTTCATGGTAAGCAAGAAGGTCGAGATCGACACCCTCAGCTGGCAGGACGGCGCCAAGGCCGTGCACTGGAGCTGCGACGGCTCGCCGGAGTATTCCATGGGCGAAGGCAAGCACGACGACCGCGGTACCGTGATCACCCTCCACCTCGACGACGACTCCGAAGAATACGCCGCCAAGGGCCGCATCAGCCAGCTGCTGGGCAAATACTGCAAGTTCATGCCCGTGCCGGTAGTCTTCGGCAAGAAGACCGAGTGGAAGGACGGCAAGAGCGTCGAGACCGACGAGGACAACGTCATCAACCACATCGAGCCGATCTGGACCAAGGCCCCGTCCGAGCTGAAGGACGAGGACTACCTGAAGTTCTACAAGGAGCTCTATCCGATGGAGGAAGAACCGATGTTCTGGATCCACCTCAACGTCGACTACCCCTTCACCCTGACCGGCGTGCTCTACTTCCCGAAGATCAAGGAGCGCATGGCCATCGACAAGAACAAGATCCAGCTCTACTGCAACCAGATGTTCGTCACCGAGCACGTCGACAACATCGTCCCGGACTTCCTGACCCTGCTGCACGGCGTGATCGACTCCCCCGACATCCCGCTCAACGTCAGCCGCAGCTACCTGCAGAGCGACTCCAACGTCAAGAAGATCAGCACCTACATCACCAAGAAGGTCGCCGACCGGCTCGAAGAGATCTTCAAGGAGCAGCGCAGCGAGTTCGAGCAGAAATGGGACAACATCAAGCTCTTCATCGAGTACGGCATGCTCACCGACGAGAAGTTCAGCGAGCGCGCCATGAAGTTCGCCCTGCTCAAGAACACCGACGGCAAGTTCTTCAGCCTGGAGGACTACCGCACGGCCATCGCACCCAGCCAGACCGACAAGGACCAGAACGTCGTCTACCTCTACGCCACCAAGCCCGCCGAGCAGTACAGCTGGATCGAGGCCGCGAAGAACCAGGGTTACGACGTCCTGCTGATGGACTGCGAACTCGACAGCCATTTCGTCAACCTGCTCGAGAGCAAGGTCGAGAAGACGCGCTTCGCCCGCGTGGACAGCGACTCCGTCGACAACCTGATCCCGAAGGAAGAGAAGGTCAAGCCCGAGATGAGCGAGGACGACAAGAAGATGCTCGACGAGCTATTCAAGACCGTCCTGCCGGAAGGCAACGACTACATGGTCGACGCGCAGAACCTCGGCGAGGCCGCCGCTCCGGTGCTCATCACCCAGAGCGAGTTCATGCGCCGCTACCGCGAGATGAGCGCCCTGGGCGGCGGGATGAACTTCTACGGCTCCCTGCCCGAGGCCTACAACATCATCGTCAACATGCAGAACCCGCTGATCGCGAAGATCTGGGGCGCCAAGAAGGACGCCGCCGACACCCCTGCCGCCGACTTCGCCAAGGACAGCGAACTCCTGCACCAGGTCGTCGACCTGGCCCTGCTGGGCAACGGCATGCTCAAGGGCAAGGCCCTGTCCGACTTCATCGCCCGCAGCGAGAAGCTCCTGCAGTAAGGCAGGATTGATTATCAACCATTTACAAAATAACCTTCGGAGAAATCTCCGAAGGTTATTTTATAAATCATTGATTGTCAGCGCCTATTTATTTTCGACCTCCTCCTCGGTACGCGGACCGAAGTTGACGGAGACATCGCCTCGGGTTCCTTTCCCGAACTCATAATCGTTTCCCGGGAGGATGGCGTTGAGCAGGATGCCCACAAGCGCTGCGACGGCGAGGCCGCTCAGCGAGGTGAAACCGAGGTTGATGGCGTCGTTCGCGCCGTACTTGATACCGATGGCGAGCACCAGGATCAGGGCCGCGATGATAAGGTTGCGGGAGGAGGTGAAGTCCACCTGGTTCTCGACGACGTTGCGCACACCGACGGCGGAGATCATACCGTAGAGCACCAGCGACACACCGCCGATGGTGGCGGCCGGCATCACGCCGATCAGCGCGGCGAACTTCGGGCAGAAGGCCAGCACGATGGCGAAGCAGGCGGCGATGCGGATCACGCGCGGGTCGAAGACCTTGGTGATGTTGAGCACGCCCGTGTTCTCACCGTAGGTGGTGTTGGCCGGGGCGCCGAACAGGGAAGCGACGGCGGTGGCGAGACCGTCGCCCATCAGGGTGCGGTGCAGGCCCGGATCCTCCAGGTAGTTGATCCCGGTCGTGGAGGAGATGGCGCACATGTCACCGATGTGCTCGACCATCGTGGCGAGCGAAATCGGCAGGATGGCGATGATCGCGGCGACCACCAGGCCCCAGTCGGGGTTCTTGAACACGGCGAAGGCCGTATTGTTCCAGCTGAACGGCAGGCCGATCCAGGCGGCTTCCTTCACCTGCGTGAAATCCACCTGGCCGAAGCAGGCAGCGACGATGTAGGAGCCGAGCACACCGAGGAGGATAGGCACGATCTTGATCATGCCCTTGCCCCAGATGTTGCAGACCACGACGATCAGCACGGCCACGATGGCGATCCACCAGTTCTGGCTGCAGTTCTGGATGGCGGAGCCGGACAGGGTCAGGCCGATCGCGATGATGATCGGGCCCGTCACGATGGGCGGGAAATAACGGAGCACCCGCTTGGCGCCGAAAGCGGCGAACAGGCCGGCGAGCACGAAGTACATCAACGCCGCGAAGAACACGCCGATGCAGGCGTAGGGCAGCGAAGCCGCGAGGTCAAGTCCCTTCTCGGCACCCATCTGCGTGACGGCGGCATATCCGCCGAGGAACGCGAACGAGGAGCCCAGGAAAGCAGGGACCTTGAACTTCGTGAGTACATGGAAAAGCAAGGTTCCGATACCTGCGAAGAGCAGGGTCGCGGAGACGGAGAGACCGGTGATCACCGGTACGAGGACAGTGGCCCCGAACATCGCGAAGAGATGCTGGAGGCCGAGGACGGTCATCTTGCCCGCGCCAAGGGGCCGGGCATCGTAAATTGCCTTTTGTACTTCAGCCATAAAATATAGTGTATTTGGGTTGTATCAGGGTCGCACGGCGACGATTGAACGGGATTATTCCCATTCAATCGTCCCGGTGGGCTTCGGCGTGAGGTCGTAGAGCACGCGGTTGACGCCCGGGACTTCCGTGATGATGCGCTGCGTGATGTGGTGCAGCAGCGCGTACGGGATCTCCTCGATGGTCGCGGTCATGGCGTCGCGGGTGTTGACGGCACGGATGATCACCGGCCAGTCCCAGCTGCGCTTGCCTTCCTTGACACCGGTGGACTTGTAGTCCGGCACGATGGTGAAATACTGCCACACCTTGCCCTCGAGGCCGTTCTTCGCAAACTCCTCGCGCAGGATGGCGTCGCTCTCGCGCAGGGCCTCCAGACGGTCGCGGGTGATGGCGCCCGTGCAGCGGACACCCAGGCCGGGACCGGGGAACGGCTGGCGGAAGACCATGTTGTCGGGCAGGCCCAGCTCCTTGCCGACCACGCGGACCTCGTCCTTGAAGAGCAGCTTGATGGGCTCTACCAACTCGAACTGCAGGTCCTCGGGCAGACCGCCCACGTTGTGGTGGGACTTGACGGGGCCGGACTCCACGATGTCGGGATAGATCGTGCCCTGGGCCAGGAAGCTGATGCCTTCGAGCTTGCGGGCTTCCTCCTCGAACACGCGGATGAACTCCGCGCCGATGATCTTGCGCTTCTGCTCGGGATCGGCCACGCCGGCGAGCTTGTCCAGGAAACGGTCCGTGGCGTCGACGTAGACCAGGTTGGCATCCAGTTCGTCGCGGAACACGCGCACCACCTGCTCGGGCTCGCCCTTGCGCAGGAGGCCGTGGTTGACATGGACGGACACCAGCTGCTTGCCGACAGCCTTGATGAGCAGCGCCGCCACGACGGAAGAGTCGACGCCGCCCGACAGGGCCAGCAGGACCTTCTTGTCGCCGATCTGGGCGCGCAGCTCCTTGATTTGTTCCTCGATGAATTTCTGGGCCAACGCGGGCGTCGTGATACGCTCCATGCTAGCGGGACGGACGTTTCCTGTAGTCATAGTATGCAATTATTATATTGATATCCAAATACCTGTTACTCCCACTCGATCGTTGCCGGCGGCTTCGAGGAGATGTCGTATACGACCCGGTTCACACCCCGGACCTTGTTGATGATCTCGTTGCTGATGTCCGCGAGGAATTCGTACGGGAAGCGGAACCAGTCGGCCGTCATCCCGTCGGTGGACACCACGGCGCGCAGGGCGACGGGGCTCTCGTAGGTCCGCTCGTCCCCCATCACGCCGACGCTCTTGACCGGCAGCAGCACGACGCCCGCCTGCCAGACGGCGTCGTAGAGGTTCTTCGCCATCACGCGGGGATCCGAGGCGGAAGGGAACTCCATCCCGGTGCAGTCGTAGCGGCGGAGCCCCCGGATGAAGATCTCGTCCGCATCGCGCAGGACCCGGAGCTTCTCCTCCGTGACCTCGCCGAGGATGCGCACGGCCAGGGACGGACCCGGGAAAGGATGGCGGCCGATCAGCTCTTCCTTGATGCCGAGGGCGCGGCCGACGCGGCGCACCTCGTCCTTGAAGAGCATGCGCAGCGGCTCGACGATCCGCAGGTCCATCTTCTCCGGCAGGCCGCCCACGTTGTGGTGCGACTTGATCTTGGAGGCGATGCCCGGGATGCCGGCCGACTCGATGACGTCGGGATAGATGGTCCCCTGGGCCAGCCAGCGGGCGCCCTCAATCTGCTGCGCGTAGCGGTTGAAGGTCTCGACGAAGAGCCGGCCGATGACCTTGCGCTTGGCCTCGGGATCCGTCACGCCGGCGAGCGCCGAGAGGAATTCCTTCGAGGCGTCGGCGCCGATGACGTTCAGGCCCATGTCGCGGTAGGAGTCGAGCACGGTCTCGTACTCGTCCTTGCGGAGCAGGCCGTTGCCCACGAAGATGCAGGTCAGGTTATGGCCGATGGCCTTGTTGAGCAGCACGCCGGCCACGGTGGAGTCCACGCCGCCGCTCAGGCCGAGGATGACCTTGTCGTCCCCGATCTCGGCGCGCAGCCGCTCCACGGTCGTGTCGATGAACGAGGCGGGCGTCCAGTCCCCCTTCAGACCGCAGACGGTCAGGGCGAAATTGGACAGGATCTTCGCGCCTTCGGCCGTGTGGAAGACCTCCGGGTGGAACTGCACCGCGTAGGTCTGCTCCCCGGCGATCTGGTAGGCGGCGTTGGCGACCTCCTGCGTGGAGGCGATCACCTCGGCGCCCGCCGGCAGCCGGGCGATGGTGTCGCCGTGCGACATCCACACCTGGCTGTGCGGGCTGACGCCCTTCATCAGCGGGGAATCCGGGCGGACGACGTAGAGCATCGCCCGGCCGTATTCGCGAGCCAGCGATCCCTCGACATCGCCCCCGCATTGCTGGGCGATGTACTGGGCACCGTAGCAGATGCCGAGCACGGGGATCCGGCCCTTGAAGAGGGACAGGTCCACCTGCGGGGCATTGGCGTCGCGCACCGAGCAGGGACTGCCGGACAGGATCACGCCCTTGACGGAATCGTCCAGGGCGGGAATCTTGTTGTACGGATGGATCTCGCAGAAGACATTCAGCTCCCGCAGGCGCCGGCCGATCAGCTGGGTCACCTGGGAGCCGAAGTCGAGGATGACGATCTTATTCACCGCGGGAGTAGTTAGGCGTCTCCTTGGTGATGGTGATGTCGTGCGGGTGGCTCTCCGCCATGCCGCTGGCCGTAACGCGCGTGAACTTGGCGGTCTTGAGGGCCTGCAGGTTGCCGGCGCCGCAGTAGCCCATGCCGGAGCGCAGGCCGCCGACGAGCTGGTAGACGGTCTCGGCGAGGGTGCCCTTGTACGGGACACGGCCCACGATGCCTTCAGGGACGAGCTTCTTGAGCTCGACCTTGTCGTCCTGGAAATAGCGGTCCTTGGAGCCGGCCGCCATCGCGTCGATGGAGCCCATGCCGCGGTAGGCCTTGAACTTGCGGCCGCTGTAGATGATGGTCTCGCCCGGGGACTCCTCCGTGCCGGCGAACATGGAGCCGCACATGACGCAGTCGCCGCCGGCCGCGAGGGCCTTGACGATGTCGCCGGAGTAGCGCAGGCCGCCGTCGGCGATCAGGGTCACGTCCGTGCCCTTGAGGGCCTGGGAGGCATTCCAGATGGCGCTGAGCTGCGGCACGCCGACACCAGCGACGATGCGCGTGGTGCAGATCGAGCCGGGACCGATGCCCACCTTGACGCCGTCCGCTCCGGCCTTGACGAGGTCGCGGGCGGCCTCTTCCGTGGCGACGTTGCCGACCACGGCGTCGAGGGACGGATAAGCGGCCTTGACCCGCTTGAGCAGGTCGATGACGCCCTTGCTGTGGCCGTGGGCGGAGTCGAGCACGACGGCGTCCACGCCCTCGGCGTAGAGTGCAGCCACGCGGTCGAGGGCATCCGGGGTGATGCCGATGCCGGCTGCGACGCGCAGGCGGCCCTTGGCATCCTTGCAGGCCTCGGGATGCAGGCGCTCCTTGATGAGGTCCTTGTAGGTGATCAGGCCCACGATGTGGCCCTTGTCATCCACGACGGGGAGTTTCTCGACCTTGTATTTCTGGAGGACGGACTTGACATATTCGCGGTCCGTGCGGGTGTCAGGGATGGTCACGAGGCCTTCGGCCGTCATCACGTCGCGCACCGGGACCGTCAGGTCCTCCTGAAAGCGGACGTCGCGGTTGGTCACGATGCCCACGAGATGGTGTTCGGCGTCCGTGACGGGGATGCCGCCGATGTGGTTGTCGCGCATCAGGGCGAGGGCGTCACCCACCGTCTGGTCCTGGTTGATCGTGACGGGGTCGCTGATCATGCCGTTCTCCGAGCGCTTCACCTTGCGGACCTCGGCGGCCTGCGCGGCGATGCTCATATTCTTATGAATCACGCCGATGCCTCCTTCCCTTGCCAGGGCGATGGCCATCGGCGCTTCGGTGACTGTGTCCATGGCGGCGGACACGATCGGGATGTTCAGGGTGATGTTGCGGGAGAAACGGGTCTGCAGGGAGACTTCCCGCGGCAGGACTTCGGAGTACGCCGGAATCAGGAGTACATCGTCAAAAGTCAGGCCTTCCAGGGCAATTCTTTCATCGATAAAGGACATAGCGGAGGGACTTTTATTTGACTGACAAATTTAGCGAAAAAACCCTCCCGCTCCAAAAAAAGTTTTCCACAATCCGCTGTCAACAAAGGGCACCCGCGTGCCGATTTCCGCAGGCAGTGCCCCCGTCTCGGCTTCCGTCCTCGCTTCCCGCTGACGCGGGAACCGGATCCGGCGCCACGGATCCTGCTCCGGCCGAGCCTTCGCCGCGGGCACTGCCTGCGGGAAACGGCACGCCGGAAACTATGGCTGTTGGGCCTCGTCCCGTTTGCGCTTCTGGTACATCTGCCATCGGAACGCAGTGACGCAGGGAGTCTGAGGGGTACGCCCCTCAGTCATCTATAATACCTGGCTGGCAACCTCGTCCCGTTTACGCTTCTGGTACATCTGCCAGGTATTATACACATTATGCCAGATGGAATAGAAGCCGCCGGCGACGGAGACGACCGGCGAGAGGAAGGTGTAGCCCATCCAAATGCCGAAGACGGTGTTCTTCTGGCCCAGGGCCTGGCCGGCGGAGATGGGACACTGGTAGCGCTTGCCGATGCGGCGGCCCAGCCAGAACTGCAGGGCGCAGGCCAGCAGCGAGGCGATGCCGATCTCCCAGAGCACCCCGGCGCCGGAATCGTTCTGCACGATGGCGCGCGTGCTCATCAGGATGGCGAGCGTCAGCGAGACCGCCCAGATATAGAACGACACGCCCGTGTACTTCAGCAGCCAGGCATGCACCCGCGGCAGCAGGTAACGCACCAGCCAGGCCAGCAGGGCGGGCAGGATCAGCAGCGGAAACACCTTGGCGAGGATGCGCAGGAACGCCTCCGAGAACGTGAGTCCCTCCATCGGATGGATGAGCGGCACCATCAGCGGCACGAGCACGGCCACCGCCAGGTTGATCAGCACCGTATACGTAACCACGCCGGCCATGTTGCCGCCCAGCTTGCCCGTCACCACGGCGCAGGCCGTGGCCGTCGGGCAGATCAGGCACAGCATCGCCGCCTCGATCCCGTAGTAGAACGGGATCTGCGGGAAGAAGACCAGCAGCAGCGACAGCAGCACGAAAGCCCCGCACTGGAAGAGCAGCAGCCACAGCATCCACTTGTGCGGACGCATCTGCTGCGGCTCGATCTTGACGAAGCTCAGGAACAGCATCGCGAAGAGCAGCAGCGGCTGCACCTTCTTCACGACGGCCTCCAGCACCGGCCCGGCCGGATGCAGGGCCGGGATGGCATGATAGACCAGATAAAGGGAGGCGCCCACGATCATGCCGATGATGAGCGCCCAGTCCTTCAGGAATTTACCGAATGTGTAGCGATACGCCCCCATTATGCCTTCTCCACCCGGTCGAGGAAGCACTCGACCGTGTTCTCCATCAGCATCGCGATGGTCATCGGCCCCACGCCGCCGGGTACGGGCGTGATCCAGGAGGCCTGCTGGCGGGCGCCGACGAAGTCGACGTCGCCGCAGAGCTTGCCCGCGGCGTTGCGGTTCATGCCCACGTCAATCACCACGGCGCCGGGCTTGACCATGTCGCCCGTGACCACGTTCTCGCGGCCCACAGCCACGACGAGCACGTCGGCCTGGAGCGTGACGGACTTGAGGTCCTTCGTCCGGGAATGGGCGATAATGACGGTGGCGTTGCGGTCCAGCAGGAGCTTGGCCACCGGCTTGCCGACAATGTTGCTGCGGCCCACGACCACAGCGGTCTTGCCGCACAGGTCGATGCCCGACTCGTCGATCAGGCGCAGGATGCCCTTCGGCGTGCAGGGCACGCTGCAGTGGCGTCCGAGCCAGAGGTCGCCCACGTTGAGCACGTGGAAGCCGTCCACGTCCTTCTCCTTGGCGATGGCGTCGATCACGCGCGCCTCGTCAATCTGCTTCGGAAGCGGCAGCTGGACGAGGATCCCATCCACCTCCGGGTCGCGGTTGAGCGTGTCGATCATCTGCAGGAGCGCCTCCTCGGTCACATCCTCGGCCATCGTGATCAGGCGGGAATTCATCCCCACGTAGATGGCGGTCTTGACCTTGTTGCGCACGTAGACCTGGCTCGCAGGGTTGTTGCCGACGATGATGACGGCGAGCGAAGGCTTGCGGCCGTACTTGACTTCCAGCTTGCCGACGCGCTCCTTGAGTTCCTCCTTGATGCGGTCGGAGAGGGCCTTGCCGTCCAGGATCCGGCCGTCCAGCGCCACGTGGGCGATGTCGCGGCGGCAGAACAGGGCGTCGCACGAGATCTTGCCAAGCTCATCGTAGACTTTCTGCCGGGCGGCACGGATGTCCGCGCCCTCGGCCACGACCATCATCACGCGGCCGCCGGCCGTGAGCAGCTTGCCGCCCTCACGCTTCGTGCCCATGTGGTACACCTTGGCATCCACATTCTCCACGCCGCAGATCTCCGCACCCTTGGGATAGGATCCGGGATAACCCTTGGACGCCAGCACGACGCCGAGCGTCACGGCCTCGCGCCAGACGGGCTGCGCAGCAGCGCGCCCGCAGGCCACGGCCTCGAAAATCTCATAGATGTCGCTCTCCAGAAGCGGCAGCACCACCTCGGTCTCGGGATCGCCGAAACGGGCGTTGAACTCGATCACCTTGATCCCGTCCGGGGTCTTCATCAGGCCGCCATAGAGCACGCCCGAGAGCGGGCAGCCCTCGGCGCACATGGCCTTGGCGGTCGCCTCCAGGATGCCCTTCAGGGCGAATTCGCGGTCTTCCTCCGTGATGAACGGCAGGCCCGTGTAGGCGCCCATGCCGCCCGTGTTCGGGCCCTTGTCGCCGTCGAAGGCGCGCTTGTGGTCCTGGGCCAGCGGCATCGGGTAGACCCGCTCCCCGTCCACGAAGGCCATGAAGGAGAATTCCGGACCGGTGAGGAAATCCTCCACCACCACGCGGCCCTTGCCGAAGGTCTCGTCCAGCAGCATGCTGCGCAACGCGGCCTCGGCCTCCTCCGGCTTCGCGGCGATCACGACACCCTTGCCGGCGGCCAGGCCGTCGTACTTGAGCACGGCCGGGAACGGCCGGGCATTGACGTAGTCCAGCGCCTCCTGGAAATCCTCGAAACTGCGGTAGCCCGCCGTGGGGATGCCGTACTTGTCCATCACCACCTTGGCGAACTCCTTGCTGCTCTCGATGCGCGTCGCGGCCTTCGTGTGGCCGAAGATCCTGAGCCCGGCCGCGCGGAAGGCATCCACGATGCCCACGGAGAGCGCCGCCTCGGGTCCCACGACCGTGAGGTCGATCCCCTGCTCCTTCGCAAAGGCGAGCAGGCCTTCCACATCCGTATCCTTGAGGGGGACGCACTCCGCCTGCTGCGCGATGCCGGCATTGCCGGGCGCGCACCAGATCTTCGCGACCTGCGGGGAGCGGCTGAGCGCATCCACGATGGCGTGGCAGCGTCCGCCGCCACCGACCACGAGCACTTTCTTGTCCTGGGCCATATCTCTTCTAATGCTTGAAATGTCTGATTCCGGTAAAGAGCATCGTGATGCCGAGCTCGTCGGCCTTGGCGATGGACTCCTCGTCACGGATGCTGCCGCCCGGCTGGACGATGGCGGTCACGCCGTACCTGGCGGCGAGCTCCACGGTGTCGCCGAACGGGAGGAAGCCGTCGGAAGCGAGGACGAGTCCCTCGGTGAATCCGGCCGCCTGCGCCTCCTTGAGGGCGATCTCGGCGGAGCCGACGCGGTTGGTCTGGCCGGCACCCACGCCGATGGTATGGTTGTCACGCACCACGGCGATGGCGTTGGACTTGACATGCTTGACGATGCGCCAGCCGAAGTCGAGATCGGCGAGCTGCGCCTCCGTCGGCTTCACCTTCGTCACGCACATCTCCGGCTTGACGGCCTCCACGGCCACGTCCAGGCGCTGGGCGAGCATGCCGCCGTTGACGCCGACATACTGCATCGGGGCCTGGGCCTCGGGATGCATCGGGACTTCCAGCACGCGGAGGTTCTTCTTGGCCGAGAGGATCTCGAGGGCCTCCGGCGTGTAGGACGGGGCGATCACGATCTCGAGGAAGATGGGTTTCATCCCGAGGGCCACCTCGGCGGTGAGTTCGCGGTTCACGCCCACGATGCCGCCGTAGATGCTGACCTTGTCAGCCTCGTAGGCGGCCTGCCAGGCCTGTTCGATGGTCTGTCCCACGGCCGCGCCGCAGGGGTTCATGTGCTTGAGGGCCACGCAGAACGGGGCGCCGTCGAAGTCGCGCAGCACGTTCAGGGCGGCGTTGGCGTCCTGGATATTGTTGTAGGACAGCTCCTTGCCCTGGATCTGGCGGGCGAAGGCCAGCGAATACGGAGCCGGCTCCAGGGATGCATAGAACTTGGCATCCTGGTGGGGGTTCTCGCCGTAGCGCAGGGGCTGCTTGAGGTCGTACTCCAGGAAGAGCTTCTCGTTCAGGCCGGCCTGGGCGCGCATGTACGTGGAGATACACATGTCGTACTCGGCGGTGTGGGTGTAGGCCTTGGCGGAGAGCTTGAGACGCGTGGCGTCGGAGGTCTTGCCGCTCTCACGGAGCTCGGCGAGCACGGTATCGTAGTCGGCCGGATCGCAGACGATCGTGACGTCGCGCCAGTTCTTGGCGGCGCTGCGCACCATCGACGGGCCGCCGATGTCGATGTTCTCGATGGCGTCGGCCATGGTCACGCCTTCCTTGGCAATGGTCTGGCGGAAAGGATACAGGTTGACGCACACCAGGTCGATGGTCTCGATCTGCTGCTGCGCGAGCACCTCCATGTGCTCCGGCAGGTCACGGCGCGCCAGGATCCCCCCGTGCACCTTCGGATGCAGGGTCTTCACGCGCCCGTCGAGGATTTCGGGGAAGCCCGTGACCTCGCTGATGCCGACGGTCTGCACGCCGCTCTGCTCCAGGAGCTTCTGCGTGCCGCCCGTGGCGATGATGGTCCAACCCAGTTCGCGGAGCCCCTGCACGAACGGCAGCAGGCCCGTCTTGTCGCTTACGCTAACTAACGCCCTCATAGATTCTTCAATAACTTTTGGATGGTTTCAATGTACAATGCATGTTCGATCTTCTGGCCGATCCGGTGCACTTCCTCCGGATCGTCGCCGTCGTACTCGAAGGCCCGCTGGGCGATGATCTTGCCGCCGTCCAGTACGGCGTCCACGTAATGGATCGTGATGCCGTAGACCTTGACCCCGTACGCGACCGCCTGCTCCACGGCGTGGGCGCCGCGGAAGGCCGGCAGGAGCGAGGGGTGGATGTTGATGATGCGTCCGCCGTAGGCTTCCAGCAGCACGTCGGAGACGATGCGCATGTAGCCCGCCAGGCAGACGAGGTCGATGCCCAGGGCGTCCATCCGGCGGATGATCTCCCGTTCGAAGGGCTCCTTGCCGCCCAGCTCCCGGGGAGCGGCGACGAAGGCGGGGATGCCGAAACGCTCCGCCCGCGCCACCACGGGCGCGCCGGGCTTGTCGCATACCATCAGGGCCACTTCGGCGTCCAGGCGCCCGTCGGCGCAGGCCTGGGCGATGGCCTCGAAGTTGGTCCCGGACCCGCTGGCGAATACCGCTAACTTCTTCTTGCTCATTGCAGGATGATATTGACGCCCGGCTTGTCCGTCACGCATCCGATCACGGATGCCTTCTCGCCGTGGGCGGAGAGGATGTCGATGGCCTGCTGCGCCTGCGCGGCGTCAAGCACGAGCACCATGCCGATGCCCATGTTGAAGATGTTGAACATCTCGCGGTGCGGCACGCCGCCCCACTTCTCCAGCATGCGGAACACCGGGAGGATCTCCCAGCTGCCCTCGCGGATCTCGAGGCCCTGGCCGTCCCGCAGGACGCGGGGGATGTTCTCGTCGAAGCCGCCGCCGGTGATGTGCGCCACGCCGTGGACGTCGCACTGGCGGATGACATCCAGCACCTGTTTGACGTAGATGCGGGTCGGGGTCAGCAGGACCTCGCCGAGGGTGCGTCCGCCGAATTCCGGCACCGGGTCGGAGTAGTGGTGACGGCCGTCGGCGACGATCTTGCGCACGAGGCTGAAGCCGTTGGAATGCACGCCGCTGGAGGCGATGCCCACGAGGACGTCGCCCACCTTGACCTTGGTGCCGTCGATGAGCTTGCTCTTCTCCACGACGCCCGTCGTGAATCCGGCGATGTCGTATTCGTCGCCCTCGTACATGCCCGGCATCTCAGCGGTCTCGCCGCCCACCAGGGCGCAGCCCGCCTGGCGGCAGCCCTCGGCCACGCCGGCCACGATGGCCTCGACCTTGGACGGGACGTTGTGGCCCAGGGCCACGTAGTCCAGGAAGAAGAGCGGCTCGGCGCCCTGCGCGAGCACGTCGTTGACGCACATCGCCACGGCGTCGATGCCGATGGTGTCGTGCTTGTCCATCGCGAAGGCGATCTTGAGCTTGGTGCCCACGCCGTCGGTCCCGCTCACGAGGACGGGCTCCTTGTAGCCGAGCGAAGCGAGATCGAACATCCCGCCGAAGGATCCGATGCCGCCCATCGAGCCCGGGCGGGTCGTGGAGGCGACGTGCTGCTTGATGCGGCGGACCACTTCGTAGCCCGCTTCCAGGTTCACGCCTGCTTTTTCGTAAGATTGTGCCATATCCGTTGTTAATCGTTTTCTACGTTTTCGTCATACAGGAGCGTCGGGTATTCACCCGTGAAGCACGCCTGGCAGGGGTCCGCGCAGCCGAAGCACGACTCGCGCGTGGACTCGGGACTGAGGTAGCCCAGCGTGTCTGCGCCGATGGCCTGGCGGGCCTCCTCGAGCGTCCGGTGCGAGCAGAGGAGTTCCTCCGGGGTGGAGGTATCCACGCCGTAGTGGCAGGTGAAGCGCATCATCGGGCTGGCGATGCGCACGTGCACCTCGGTGGCGCCGGCCTCGCGCAGCAGCTTGACGATCTTGAGCGAGGTCGTGCCGCGCACGATGGAGTCGTCCACCAGCACGATCCGCTTGCCCTGGACGATGCTGCGCACCGGCGAGAGCTTCATCTTGACGCCCAGCTCGCGCAGCGACTGCACGGGCTGGATGAAGGTCCGGCCCACGTATTTGTGCTTCACCAGGCCCATCTCATAGGGGATCCCGCTCTCCTCGGCGAAGCCCATCGCCGCGCTGAGGCTGGACTCGGGCACGCCCACGACCATGTCGGCCTCGACCGGATTCTCCCGGTACAGGCGCCGTCCGGCCTCCTTGCGGTAGGCGTGGACGTTGCAGCCGTCGATGTCGCTGTCCGGACGGGCGAAGTAGATGTACTCCATCGCACACATCCGGTGGCGGTTGAAGTGGGAATAGAGGGTGCTCCGGATGCCGTGGTGGTCCAGGGTCACGATCTCGCCGGGCTTCACGTCCCGGATGAACTCGGCCCCCATGATCTCGAAGGCGCAGGACTCGCTGCTGACCACGTAGCCGTCGCCCATCCGGCCGATGCACAGGGGCTTGATGCCGTATTTGTCGCGGCAGGCATAGATGCGGTTGCGGGTCATGATCACGAAGGTGAAGCCGCCCTCGATCATGTTGAGCGCGTTCTTGATGCGGACGATGCGGTCTTCCTTGCCGCCCTTCTTGATCAGGTGCGCCAGCAGCTCGCTGTCCGTGCTGGTCTGGAAGATGGAGCCGTGCCGCTCCAGGAACTCCGTGACCTGGCGCGCATTCACGAGGTTGCCCTCGCCGGCGATGGCAAAGTCGCCCGTGTGGTGGTGGAAGTACAGCGGCTCGACATTGTTCAGGCCGCCCTTGGAGGCATTGGCGTACTTCACGCTGCCGATGCCCATGCTGCCCGGCAGGTGGTCCAGTTCGCCGTTGGTGAAGATCTCGCTCAGCAGGCCCTGGCCCTTGTACTCATGGGGCAGGCCGGCCGTGTCGAAGGTGAGGATGCCTCCGCCTTCCTGCCCGCGGTGCTGGAGATTGTGCAGTCCGTAATAAATGTAGGTCGAGGCGCGCGGGACGCCGTATACAGCCAGAACTCCCATGTTATGACTCTGTTACTTGTTTCAGACGGTTCAGTACGTTCCGGTAGTTCTCCACCACGCAGCTCAGGTCCAGCCGGAAGCGGTCCTTGTCCATGCGCTCCCCCGTGGCTTCGTCCCACAGGCGGCAGGTGTCCGGGCTGATCTCGTCGGAGATGATGATGGCGCCGGTGTCGGAGGCCCGGCCGAACTCGATCTTCATGTCCACCAGTTCGATGCCGGCCTGGTGGAAGAGCGGCTTGAGCAGGTCGTTCACGCGGCGCGCGACATTGTACATCTCGTCCAGCTCCCGGTAGGTCGCCAGGCCGAGCGCGACGGCGTGGTCGCGGTTGATGAACGGATCCTCCAGCTCGTCATTGTTGTAGCGCAGGTCTACGATGGTGTTGGGATGGCGGAAGCCCTCCTCGACGCCCAGCCGGGCGGCCAGGGAGCCGGCGATCCGGTTGTGGACGACCACCTGCAGGGGGATGATCTCGATCTTGCGGCAGAGCTGCTCCTGCGGCCCCAGCTGCTCGATGAAATGGGTCTCCACCCCGTGCTCGTTGAGGTAGCCCAGCAGGATGGCGGAGATCTGGTTGTCCAGGGCACCCTTGCCCTTGAATCGGGCCCGCTTGACGTTGTTGAAGGCAACGGTCACGTCCTTGTAGCGGAAGATCACCTGGTCGGGATGGTCGGTGGCAAAGACTTGCTTCTCGTTTCCCTCGAAGATTAACGGTCCTTTGGTCATGGTCTCTTATCGGTTTTTCTTGAAATAGGCGACGGCGTTGTCGAAGAGCGGCTGGTAAAGCTCCTCCTCGATGTTCTTGAAGACACCCGGCTCCCAGCGCTCGGTGTGGCCCATCTTGCCCAGGATCTGGCCGGTCGGGCTGACGATGCCCTCGATGGCGTAGTAGGATCCGTTGGGGTTGAAGGGGGCCTCCATCGTGACCTCCTCGGAGAAGGGGTTGACGTACTGGAAGGCCACCTGTCCGTTCGCGAAGAGCTGCTTCGCCAGCTCCTCGGAGACCATGAACTTGCCCTCGCCGTGGCTGACAGCGATGGTGTGCAGGTCGCCCAGGGACATCCCGGCGAGCCAGGGCGAGCGGGTCGTGGACACGCGCGTGGTGGCCATCTGGGAGATGTGGCGGTTGATGTCGTTGCGGAAGAGGGTCGGCGAGTCCTTGGTGACGCAGCCCAGGCGGCCGTACGGCAGGAGGCCGCTCTTGACGAGCGCCTGGAAACCGTTGCAGATGCCGAGGATCAGGCCGCCGCGGTCCAGCAGGCCGTGGATCGCTTCGGCGATCAGCTTGTTGTTCAGCACGTTGGCGATGAACTTGCCGCTGCCGTCCGGCTCGTCGCCGGCGGAGAATCCGCCCGCGAGCATCAGGACCTGGCAGCCGTCGATGGCAGCACCCATCTCGTCGATGGAGCGCAGCACGTCCGCACCCGTGAGGTTGCGGAACACGCCGAACTGCACCTCGGCGCCCGCCTTGCGGAACGCCTTGGCGGTGTCGTAGTCGCAGTTGGTGCCCGGGAAGACCGGGATATAAACCAGCGGCTTTTCAACAGGAGCTCCATTCCAATGCGGCGCCTCGTACTTTCCTTCCGGTTTGCCGGCTTTCAACATCTTCCGATGCGCGGCCTCCACCTTCGCCGGATAGACCTTGGCGTACTTGCCGGCGTTGGCTTCGAGCAGGCGGTCGATCGAGATGCGCTCGCCGTTGACCTTCACCAGGCCGTCCTCGCCGTCGGTCACCTCGCCGAGCAGCACGGCCTGCGGGAAGTCGAGCTCGCCCTCGCTCTCCACGAGGATGGAGCCGTAGCCCAGGTCGAAGAGCGTGCGCTCATCGGCCTTGACGTTGACCCCGAAAAGGTTGCCGAAGGCCATCTTGGACAGGCCTTCCGCCACGCCGCCGCGGCCCAGGGCCCAGGCGGAGACGACCTTGCCGCCGGCGATCTGCCGGTGGACGAAGTCCCAGTTGGACTTCAGCTGGGCGATGTCCGGCATGTGGTTCGGCAGCGGGGTGTGCTTGATGAGGTACAGCTTGTTGCCCTCCCACTTGAGCTCCGGGGAGATGACCCGGGAGGCCTCCACGGTCGTGATGCCGAAGGCGATCAGGGTGGGCGGGACGGAGATATGCTCGAAGGTGCCGCTCATGGAGTCCTTGCCGCCGATGGACGGCAGGCCCAGGGCAAGCTGCATCTTCAGCGCGCCGAGCAGGGCGGACAGGGGCTTGCCCCAGCTGTGCGGGTCGTGCGTCATGCGCTCGAAATACTCCTGGTAGGAGAAGCGCATGCCGGACCAGTCGCCGCCGGCCGCCACGACCTTGGCGCAGGCGTCCACGACGGCGTAGGCCGCGCCGTGGTACGGGCTCCAGGTGGACAGGAACGGGTCGTAGCCGAAGGCCATCATGCTGGCGGTGTCGGTGTAGCCGTCGGCGGGCAGCTTCTGGACGGAGACCTGCGTCTCCGTGGCCTGCAGGGCGCCGCCGTAGGGCATCAGGACGGTGGAGCGGCCGATCGTGGAGTCGAACATCTCCACGAGGCCCTTCTGCGAGGCGACGTTGGGATCGGACAGGGTCGCGACCATCTTCTCCTTCAGGGTCTCCCCCGCCGGCTCGCGGCGGAACGGGTCGATGTCCTCGATGGTCCCGATGACAGCCTGGGCGTAATGCTTCGCGCCGGCGCTGTCGATGAATTCGCGGGAGAGGTCGGCGACGGTCGTGCCGTGGTAGAACATGCGCATGCGGCCGCGGTCGGTCACGTCGGCGACGTGGGTCACCTCGACGTTCTCGCTGCCGCAGTAAGCCTCGAAGGCCGCGCGGTCCTTCGCTTCCACCACCACGGCCATGCGCTCCTGGGACTCGCTGATGGCGAGCTCCGTGGCGTTGAGGCCGCTGTACTTGGTGGGCACGCGGTCCAGGTAGATGTCCAGGCCCGCCGCCAGCTCGCCGATGGCGACGCTGACGCCGCCGGCGCCGAAGTCGTTGGATTTCTTGATGAGGCGCGTCACCTCCGGGCGGCGGAAGAGGCGCTGGAGCTTGCGCTCCTCGGGGGCGTTGCCCTTCTGGACCTCGCTGCCGCAGGTCTCGATCGAGGCCTCGGTGTGCTCCTTGGAGGAGCCCGTGGCGCCGCCGATGCCGTCGCGGCCCGTGCGGCCGCCCAGCATCAGGATCACGTCGCCGGGCGCGGGGCTCTCGCGGCGGACGCTGTCCGCCCGCACGGCGCCCACGACGGCGCCTACCTCGAGGCGCTTGGCTGTGTAGCCCGGGTGATAGATCTCACGCACGTGCGTGGTGGCGAGGCCGATCTGGTTGCCGTAGCTGGAGTAGCCGGCGGCGGCCTTGCGGCTGATCATGCGCTGCGGGAGCTTGCCCGGGAGGGTGTCCTTCACGGCGGCATTGATATCGCCGGCCCCCGTCACGCGCATCGCCTGGTAGACGTAGGCGCGCCCGGAGAGCGGGTCGCGGATCGCGCCGCCCAGGCACGTGGCGGCGCCGCCGAACGGCTCGATCTCGGTCGGATGGTTGTGGGTCTCGTTCTTGAACTGCAGGAGCCACTTCTCGGGCCGGCCGTCCACCTCCACGTCCACGAAGATGCTGCAAGCGTTGTTCTCCTCGCTCTGCTCGAGGTCGTCGAGCAGGCCGCGCTTGCGCAGCACGCGCGCGCCGATGGTCGCGAGCTCCATCAGGCAAAGGCTCTTGTGCTCGCGGCCGAGCTCCTTGCGGACCTCCAGGAAGTCGCGGTATTCCGCCTCGATCTCCTCCTTGGCGAAGGAATCCTCCACCCGGATGTCCGTCAGCTCGGTGGTGAAGGTCGTGTGGCGGCAGTGGTCGCTCCAATAGGTGTCAAGGATGCGCAGCTCCGTCTCGGACGGGTCGCGGCCCTCCTGCGTGAAATAGCGGACCACCTCGGCGAGGTCGTCGGTGTTCATCGCCAGGCCCCACTGCTTGCAGAAGGCGGCGTAGTCCGCCGGCTGCATCTTCGTAAAGCCCGACAGGTCGGCGAGCGGCTTGACGTCCGCCTTGCCCTCGGGCTGCAGGCGTCCGAGGTCCTTGGGGCGGGACTCCACCACGTTGATATAATAATGGCGGATCGCGGCAAGGTCCGCGTCCGCCAGGTCATCGTCGAAGACAAGCAGCCGGGAAGAACGGATCTGCACGTCCGCGGAAGGGTCGACCAGGTGGACGCAGTCCAGGGCCGAGGAGGCACGCTGGTCGAACTGGCCGGGGATGTATTCGACGGCCAGGTACTTCTTGCCGTCGAGGGGGCACGCGTCCGACACGAGGTCGGTCACCACCTCCCCGAACACGGAGTAGCGGCACTTATCCAGCAGTTCGTCGGAGAAGCCGAACAGGTCATACACATTGATGAGCCGCAGGGTACGCAGGCTCAGAGAAAGGTTTTCGTTGAACTCATTCCTGAGGCTCCGGGCCTCAACCTGGTACTCCGAATACTTTTCTACGAAGATGCGGTGTGCATTCATATTTCTTAGATCTCGGTTTGAAGGACCTTCTCGGATTGTTGCTTGCGGAACTCCTCGTACCGGGCAGCCAGGGCGGGATCCTGGAGGGCGAGGATGGAGACAGCATAAAGGGCGGCGTTCTTGGCCCCGTCGATCGCCATCGTCGCCACGGGGATGCCGGAGGGCATCTGGACGATGGAGAGCAGGGAGTCCAGCCCGTTCAGGGCCTTGCTCCGGATCGGGATGCCGATCACCGGGAGCGAAGTGAGCGCGGCGGCCATGCCGGGCAGGTGGGCGGCACCGCCCGCTCCGGCGATCACGATGGACACCCCGCGGTCGCGGGCCGTGGCCATGTAGTCACAGAAGAACTGCGGTGTACGGTGGGCGCTGATGACTTTCTTTTCGAAGGGAACCCCGAACTGTTCGAGGGTCTCGCAAGCGGCTGACATCACTTCCCAGTCGCTCTTGGATCCCATGATAATACTGACTTTCATGCTTGAACTAACCAAAGCGCAAATTTACAACAATCCCCGACGCCTTGCAAGTGAAGTTTTCGACAATTTGCAAGTTTTCTTTGTTGAAAACTCCTACCTTTGCCTCCATGAGATTCCACCTGGCATTTGCGGCTGCACTGATCGCCTTCCTGTCGTCCTGCAGCGGCCCGCGCGGTCCCTTCGACGCGCGCGAGCGGGAGATCATCGCCCGCTCCGATTCCGTGATGTACGTCACCGTCGTGTCCGACCCGGCCGACAGCCTGCTGCTGCGGCAGCCCTGCGCCGAGCTCACGGCGGAGGAGATCCGCAGCGACGCCTACCGCGCGCTCGCCGCGAAGCTGCTCGCCACGGTCCGCTCGCCCCAGCAGGGCGGCGTGGGCATCGCAGCGCCCCAGGTGGGCGTGCTGCGACGCGTCGCCGCCATCCAGCGACTTGACCGGCCCGACGAACCCTTCGTCGTCTATCCCAACATCCGCGTGGTGAAGCACCTGGGCGACACGGTCCGCGGCCCGGAGGGCTGCCTCTCCATCCCCGGCCGGCGCGGCATCGTGCCGCGCAGCGAGGGCGTCGTGATCGCCTGGACCGACCCGGAGAGCCTGCAGACCGTCTCGGAGGAAGTCCACGGCTACACCGCCATCATCTTCCAGCACGAGACCGACCACCTCGACGGCGTCCTCTACACCGACCGCGCCGACAGCCTCTTCCGCAACCCGGCGTGGGAAGCCGAGCGCGCCCCCTTCGCCGCACAGGGCGCCTACGACAAGCCCGCCTGGTGGAAGTAGCCGTTTTTTGCCTATCTTTGTCCTTATGGATATACTGCTCAAGGGAGGAACCCTCATCGATGCCGCCGGGCGCCGCCGGGCGGACATCCTCGTCCGGGACGGCCGCATCGCGGCCATCGGCCCGGACCTCGTCTTCGCCTCCGGCGCGGAGGTCATCGACTGCTCCGGCCGGCTCGTCAGCGAAGGCTTCACCGACATCCACGTGCATTTCCGGGAGCCCGGACAGGGCTACAAGGAGACCATCCGCACCGGCTCGCTCGCGGCCGCGCACGGCGGCTACACCACGGTCTGCGCCATGCCGAACCTCAACCCCGTGCCGGACAGCGCGGAGACCCTCGCCCTAGAGCAGGAGATCATCGACCGCGACGCCTGTATCCGCGTCCTCCCCTACGCCGCCATCACCCGCGGCCGGCGCGGGGAGCAGTTGGTGGACTTCGCCGCGCTCAAGGGCCGCTGCTGCGCCTTCTCCGACGACGGCAGCGGCGTGCAGCGCGAAGAGATGATGCGCAGCGCCATGCAGGCCGCCGCCCGTGAGGACGTGATCATCGCCGCGCACTGCGAGGACAACACCCTGCTGCACGGCGGCTACATCCACGACGGACGCTACGCCGCCGCCCACGGCCACAAGGGCATCTGCTCCGAGAGCGAATGGGGCCAGATCGCCCGCGACCTCAGGCTGGCGGAGGAGACCGGCTGCCGCTACCATGTCTGCCACATCTCCTGCGCCGAGAGCGTGGAGCTCATCCGCGCCGCGAAAGCGCGCGGCGTGCGCGTGACCTGCGAGACCGGACCGCACTACCTCGCCCTCTGCGAGGACGACCTGCAGGAGGACGGCCGCTTCAAGATGAACCCGCCGCTGCGCCGCGCCGAGGACCGGCAGGCGCTGATCGAAGGCCTGCTCGACGGCACCATCGACGCCATCGCCACGGACCATGCCCCCCACAGCGCCGAGGAGAAATCCCGGGGCCTCGCGGGCAGTGCCATGGGCATCGTGGGCCTGGAGACGGCCTTCCCGGTGCTCTACACCGACCTCGTCCTGCCGGGCATAGTCAGCCTGGAGCGCGTCATCGAGGCGCTCACCAGCGGCCCGCGCACGGCGTTCCGCCTGGGCAGCCCCGCAGCCGGGCTGCAGCCCGGCGCACCCGCCGACCTCACGGTGATCGACCCCGATGCCGCCTGGACCGTGGACCCGGCGGACTTCCGCTCGATGGGCAAGGCCACGCCTTTCGCGGGCAAGCCCGTCCGCAGCCGCATCGTACTGACCCTCAAGGACGGCGTTCCCGTCTGGCAATCCATCCAATCATGATGCACAGAATACAGTTGATCCTCCTCACGGCCGCGCTCCTGCTGGCCGGCGGCCGGGCCCTGGCCCAGACCGTGCCCGAATGGAAACCCGGCCAGCTCGTGCGCAAAGGCACCTGCATCGCCGTGGATACCGTCAAACTCGACAAGGCGGCCACCCTCTGGCTCCTGGAGGGCGCCGGCGGCCCGCAGCTCAGCGACGACTGGCAGCGGTACTGCTCCCAGCGCGGCTGGGGCATCGGCCTCACCGCAGGCGGCTTCACGGTCGCAGCCGCAGGTATCTTTTACAGCACGGCCATGGTGGTGGGCGGTGCCGTCGGGTCCGCCCTGGTGGCCGTCGGCGGCGACGAGGCCGTCCAGGGCGTCTGGAACGGCATGTCGCCCCGGATCAACGGCGGCATGATCGTCGCCGGCGTGGGTGCCGTGGCCGGCATCACCGGCGTGGTGCTGCTCATCAACGGCAACACCCACCTGCGCCGCATCGTCCGGGACTGCAACGAACCCGGCGCCAGCTCCGTCACCCTGACCCTCGGCCCCACCCCCTCCGGCGTCGGCCTCGCCCTGCGGTTTTAGGCCTTGCGAACGGTTGGATATTTCTCGGATTATCTTTAACTTTGCAAGGATATCACGCAATGGACAGGAACCACCTCATCACCAGCTCCCGCTGCGGCGGCCTCCGGAAGGCCTCCTGCCCCTGCGTTTTTCGTTTTTGACTTTGACCGGACAGCCGTTTGGCTGTCCTTTTTTGTAACGTATGCAGAAGCGTCTCTTCAACATCGAGGGCAACGATCCCGTGGCGCGGGACACCTTCCGGCTCGTCCTGCGGACGGACGGACCGGTGGCCGTGCGCAGCGGGCAGTTCGTCGACATCGCCGTGCCGGGGTTCTACCTGCGGCGGCCCATCTCCGTCAGCGACTGCCTGCCGGACGGGGTGGTGCTCTACTACAAGGTCGTGGGCGAAGGCACGCGCGCCATGGCGGCGATGCAGCCGGGCGCGTGCCTCGAACTGCTGTCGCCCCTGGGTTCCGGATTCCATCCGGAGAAGTGCCGGGAGAGCGCCCTGCTGATCGGCGGCGGCCTGGGCGCAGCGCCGCTGTACCTGCTGGCCAGGGAGCTGCTGGCGCAGGGCAAGGCCGCGACCGCCGTGCTCGGCTTCAACAAGGCCGACGAGATCTGCCTCGCGGAGGAGCTCCGCGCGCTCGGCATCCCGGTGCACATCGCCACGATGGACGGGTCGGTGGGCACGAAGGGATTCGTCACCGACGCCATCGCCGGGGTCCGGCCCGCCTTCGACCGCTTCTACACCTGCGGCCCGCTGCCGATGATGAAGGCGGTCTGCGCGGCACTCGACGCCCCGGGCGAGGTAAGCCTCGAGGAGCGGATGGGCTGCGGCGCCGGCTTCTGCTACGGCTGCTCCGTCCAGACCCAGGGCGGGCCCCGGCGCGTCTGCGCCGACGGCCCCGTTTTCGACAAGGAGGAAGTGTTATGGTAACGGACAAGAACCTCTCCGTCAGCCTCTGCGGCCTGACGATGAAAAACCCGGTCGTCCCCGCGAGCGGGACCTTTGGCTTCGGCCTCGAACTCGCCGACGCGATGGACCTGGACGTCCTGGGCGGCATCTCCCTGAAGGGGACCACCCGCGAGGCGCGCTTCGGCAACCCGACCCCGCGCATCGCCGAGTGCACCGCCGGGATGATCAACTCCGTAGGTCTGCAGAACCCGGGCATCGGCGTCCTCGTGGCCGACAAGGCCCCGGCCCTGCGCCGCATTTACGGCGGCGTGATCATCGCCAACATCAGCGGCTACTCCGTGGAGGAGTACGCCTACAACTGCGCGCAGGCGGATGCCTGCCCGGCGATCGACCTCCTCGAGGTCAACGTCTCCTGCCCCAACGTGCACGGCGGCGGGATGGCCTTCGGCACCGACGCGCAGAGCGCCGCGGCCGTCACGAAGGCCGTCAAGGCCGTCACGCACAAACCCGTGTTCATCAAGCTCAGCCCCAACGTCACGGACATCGTCAGCATCGCGCGGGCCTGCGAGGACGCCGGGGCGGACGGCATCACCCTGGTCAACACCTTCCTGGGGATGCGCATCGACATCCGGAAGCGCAAGCCCGTGATCGCCAACAAGATGGGCGGATTCTCCGGCCCCGCCGTCTTCCCGGTGGCCCTGCGGATGGTCTGGCAGGTGGCCCACGCCTGCGCCATCCCCGTGATGGGCTGCGGCGGCGTGCGCCGGGCCGAGGACGTCGTGGAGATGATGATGGCCGGCGCCACGGCCGTGCAGGTGGGCGCGGAGAACCTCCGCAACCCCCAGGCCTGCCCGGAGATTGTCGCCGCCCTCCCCGCCCTGATGGACGAACTCGGAATCGACAGTTTACAAGACATAATCGGTATCGTATAACCATGGCAAAAGACGTCATCATCGCCTGCGACTTCGCCGGCAGGCAGCAGACCCTCGGGTTCCTCGACGCGTTCGCGGGACACCGCAAACCCTTCGTCAAGATCGGAATGGAGCTCTTCTACGCCGAAGGGCCGGACATCGTGCGCGAGCTCAAGCGCCGCGGCCACCCGGTCTTCCTGGACCTCAAGCTCCACGACATCCCCAACACCGTCCGTAAGGCGATGCGCGTGCTCTCCGCGCTGGACGTGGACATCGTCAACGTCCACGCCGCCGGCACCATCGAGATGATGCGCGCGGCCCTGGAAGGTTTAATTGAGGGAAGGAAACCGGGGCCCCCGAAAATCTCTGATTTACGGGGTGGTCTTGATGGCTCGCGTCCCCTGCTGATCGCCGTGACCCAGCTCACCTCCACCAGCGAGGAGCGCATGCAGCGCGAGCTGCTGATCGGCGCCGGGATCAACGACACCATCGTGAAATACGCGCAGAACGCGCGTGAAGCCGGCCTGGACGGCGTCGTCTGCTCGCCGCTCGAAGCGGCGATGGTCAAGGACGCCTGCGGCCCGCAGTTCCTGACCGTCACGCCGGGTATCCGCTTCGCGGACGCCGCCGCGGACGACCAGGTCCGCATCACCACCCCCGCCCGGGCCCGGGAGATCGGCTCCGACTACATCGTGGTCGGCCGCCCCGTGACGGCCGCGCCCGACCCCGTCGCGGCCTACGACCGCTGCCTCCGGGAATTCCTGAACCTCGAACAAACGACTTTCCGGGCCTGACCCGGGACCATACACCACCAAGATATGCAAAGACAGATAGCCAAAGACCTCCTCTCGATCGGCGCCGTGTTCCTGCGCCCCGAGGAGCCGTTCACCTGGGCCAGCGGCATCCAGAGCCCGATCTACTGCGACAACCGCCTCACCCTCTCCGCCCCCGCCGTGCGCACGCACGTCGAGGAAGGGCTCGCCGCCCTGGTGCGGGAGCACTTCCCGCAGTGCGAGGCGCTGATGGGCACCTCCACCGCCGGCATCGCCCACGCCGCCATCACCGCCACGATCCTCGGCCTGCCGATGGGCTACGTGCGGGGCGAGGCCAAGAGCCACGGCCGCACCAACCGCATCGAAGGCCGGCTGGAGCCCGGCACGAAGGTCGTCGTGGTCGAGGACCTCATCTCCACGGGCGGCAGCGTCATCGACGTCGTGAACGCGCTGCGCGAGGCGGGCGCCGAGGTGCTCGGCATCGTCAGCATCTTCACCTACGGCATCCGCAAGGGCCTGGAGCGCCTCGCAGCCGCGAACGTCGTCAACCATTCGCTCAGCAACCTCGACGTGCTCGTGGACGTAGCGGTCGAGGAAGGCTATATCAAACCCGAACAGAAAGAACAAGTCATCGCATTCCGCAACGCATTATGAAACACCTCATCGATCCTACCGACCTCACCAAGGAAGAAATCGACCAGATCGTCGCACTGGCCCAGGACATCATCGCCCACCGCGAACGCTACCAGGGCAGCATGGCCCACAAGAAACTCGCGACGCTCTTCTACGAGCCGAGCACCCGCACGCGGCTGAGCTTCACCGCCGCGATGATGGAGCTGGGCGGCAACGTCCTCGGCTTCTCCAACCCCCAGAACTCCTCCGTGAGCAAGGGCGAGACGGTGCAGGACACCGTGCGCGTGGTCGGCTGCTTTGCCGATATCATCGCGATGCGCCACCCGATCGAAGGGGCGCCCCTGGTCGCCTCCGAGGTGTCCCGCGTGCCGATCATCAACGCCGGCGACGGCTCCCACAGCCACCCGACGCAGACCCTGACGGACCTCCTCACCATCCAGCGCGAGCTCGGCCACATCGACGGGATCACCATCGGTTTCTGCGGCGACCTCCGCTTCGGCCGCACGGTCCACTCCCTGATCAAGGCCCTGTCCCGCTACCGCGACATCAAGGTCGTGCTGATTGCCCCGGACGAGCTGCGCCTGCCGGACTACATCAAGCAGGACGTCTGCGACAAGATGGGCGTCGCCTACCGCGAGACCGACAACCTCGACGAAGCCATCCCCGAACTGGACGTGCTCTACATGACGCGCGTGCAGAAGGAGCGCTTCCTCGACGAGGACGAGTTCGACCGTGTCAAGGACAGCTTCGTGCTGGACGCCCGCCGCATGGCGCTCGCCAAGGAGAAGATGGCGGTGCTGCACCCGCTGCCCCGCGTCAACGAGATCCTCACCGAGGTCGACGACGATCCGCGCGCCGCATATTTCCGTCAGGTGGAGAACGGCAAGTTCGTGCGCATGGCATTGATCGTCAGTCTGTTGGAGTGGAAGGACGATCCCGAGCACGCGATGCCGGAGCACGAGGAGCCCATCCTCAGCAGCTCCCTGCACTGCACCAACAGCAAGTGTATCTGCAACAACGAGAAGCACCAGCCCCGTTTCCGCCTCGCGGAGAACGGCATCTACCGCTGCTGGTACTGCGACAGCAAGGTCCGGTAGACGGAGAACCGTAACACCACTTCACACCTATACATGAATTGCGTGATTCATCGCCGTGCGAGTCGTTGTACGGGCGAATCACAGCCGAGCAATACGCGGCGCGGCTGCTCCCTGCGGGGAGACGGTGCACCACCGCCGTGCATAACCAGGCACGGCGGTTAGCGTGGCTCACCGGGAGTTTTGGGAACTCCCGGCGGCCGCGCTTGCCCGGCGGCAGTCTACTAATTTGAAAAACTTAGGCCCGGATAAGGGCCTTATCCTGCCGGATCCCCTTTCTGCATCTACCCTTTGGCCTGTATAAGTGCGTTTTCCAGCCCGAACCCCATCTGTCAGCTACCCTTCGGACTGGAAAAAGGTGGTATTCTGGCCAATCCCCCACCGCTGTTACTTCCCGGGGGCAGAGAAGGGGCTCAGCGCCCTTGGGAAGAGAAAAAAGCGGTTGCCAGGGGCAAAGAAGGGGCTCAGCGCCCTTGGGAAGAGAAAAAAGCGGTTACCGGGGGCAGAGAAGGAGGTCCGCTAGAACTGGAAGTAGATGAAGGCCTGCAGGTCGGCGGTGATAAACTGGTAGACGAGGAAGACGACCGCGACGACGAAGAGGGCCATCACGGGCAGCGGCAGCATGGCGAAGCTGATGCGGTACCAGCGCTTCCAGCGCGCCGGGAGCCAGTGGATCAGCATGCCGAGCACGATCAGGCCGAAGACCCGCCAGTACTTCGTGCATATCTGCGGGATGAGGGTCCAGTCCCAGGCCGAACCGATCTGGTGGACCATCCGCCGGGCGGTCTGCCAGGCCACTTCGTTGGCCGTGGCGGGATCGAGGTTGCTCCCCGCCCGGAAGAACAGCCGCGTGAAGGTGATAAAGGTGAAGGTCTGCACCACGCCCCAGACATAGCCCAACTGCCGGCACCCCTTCCCGCCGCACAGGTGGTAGACAAAGCGTACCAGCGTCCCGACCCAGACCGCCAGGGCCCAGATGAAGAGCAGGTTCCACACCGGCGTGCCCGCCAGCCAGCGCGCCACGCCCAGGCCCGCCGTGACCAGCGACACCAGCGCGAAACGCCAGCCCCAGCGCATCTCCTTCCAGAACTGGTACACCACCAGGCCGATGCCGTTCAGGCCGCCCCATATGATGAAATTCCACGAAGCGCCGTGCCACAGGCCGCCCAGCAGCATGGTGATGAAGCGGTTGATGTTGGCCAGGATCTTCTTGCGCCGTTCCGGCTTGAAATAAGCCACCGCGCCGAGCACCGCCGCCAGCAGCACGAACACCGCCGACACCGCCCAGCTTCCGGACAGGATCGCTGCGATCACGGCGAACAGCACGATCCAGAAATAGGTCCCGAACGTGGCGTTGCGGTTGCCGCCCAGAGGGATGTAGAGATAGTTCTTCAGCCAGCTGCTGAGCGACATGTGCCAGCGCCGCCAGAAGTCCTGCGGGTTGGAAGCCTTGTAGGGTGAATTGAAGTTCTGCGGCAGGTAGAAGCCCATCAGCATCGCCACGCCGATGGCGATGTCCGTGTAGCCCGAGAAGTCGGCGTAGACCTGCAGGGAGTAGCCGAACAGCGCCGCCAGGTTCTCGAAGCCCGTGTACAGCAGCGGATTGCCGAACACCCGGTCCACGAAGTTGACCGCGATGTAGTCGCTCAGGATCAGCTTCTTCGCCAGGCCGTTCAAGATCCAGAACACGGCGATGCCGAACTGCCGGCGTCCCAGGAAGAAGGGCTTGTAGAGCTGCGGGATGAACTCGCTCGCCCGCACGATCGGACCCGCCACCAGCTGCGGGAAGAAACTCACGTAGAAGCCGAAGTCCAGGATGTTGTCCACCGGCTTCACCTGCCCGCGGTACACGTCCACCGTGTAGCTGATCACCTGGAAGGTGAAAAATGAGATGCCCACCGGCAGCACGATCCGGTCGACACGGAAGAGCTCCGTGCCCGCCAGGGCGTTGCCCACCGCGCCGAACACGTTGACGACCCGCATCTCCAGCCCGGTCAGCGAGTGCACGAAGTCCGCGAAGAAATAGGCATACTTGAAGTAACAGAGCAGCAGCAGGTCGATGCAGATGCTCAGCACCAGCCAGGCCTTCCGGCGCCCCGGCCGCCTGCTGGCGGCGATGCGCCGGGCGATCAGGAAGTCCGAGCAGGTCACGAAGACCAGGATCAGCACGGACAGCCCGCTGGTCTTGTAGTAGAAAAAGAGGCTGACGAAGAACAGGAAGGCGTTGCGCAGCAGCCGCCGGTCCCCGATCAGGGCGAACACGGCATAGACCAGCGCGAAGAACGCCCAGAAGTAGAACTGGGTGAACAGCAGCGGCGAGTTCGGATCGAATCCGAACAGCCGTTGCGCGAATCCTGCCAGTCCGTCCCAGTCCATCGCCTTATCTTTGAGAGAGATAATCTGCCTTCAACGCCTCCACGAACAGGTCCGCCAGCAAGGTATAGCCCGCGTCCGTGAAATGCAGGCGGTCCGCCTTGGCGAGGCCGGCCTTGCGCCAGGCCTCGACCGAGTGGGCGCCGCCCATCACCCCGTACAGGTCCCAGACCGCCGCGCCGTATTCCTCGGCCAGTTCCAGCATCGCCTTGCGCACCGCTGCGCCGTTGGCGTTCCAGGTCATGCCGCGGCGGACATAGCGGTAGCTGTCGTTGTTGGTGATGAACACGAAGGCGCAGCCGGGGTTCACCCGCCGCACCATCGCGATGAGGCGGCGGTAGTTGTCCTTGAACTTCTCCGGCTTGAAATCCTTGGCCGTCGTGGCGGAATCGTTGATCCCCACGCCGAAGACCGCCAGGTCGGGACGCACCAGCTGCAGGTCCCGCTCCAGGTCCTCGCACTTGTCCAGCCAGGAGGGCAGGGCCGCCCCGTTGACGCCGGAGGCGAAATAGTTGACGCCCGGCCGGAAGCTCTCCGGCAGCAGGCCCGTCAGCGTGAACTCCTCGCCCGCCGGCACGGCGAAGCGCACGAGGACGCTGTCGGTCGGGGCCGGCAGGTCGAAGACGTAGCTGCACGTCAGGCTGTCGAACGCGAAGCGCAGCGTGTCCGCCAGGCAGAGGACATAGGGATAGGCGCGCTCCGAGCTGCCGTAGCCCAGCACGCGCAGGCGGCTGCACGCCCAGCGGTCTCCCCCGTCCGGATTGAGCCGGAAGGCCACCGAGGCGTCGGGGCTCGCCGTGCGGGCCCCATAGCCGGTGATCCCGTACCGGGGCCGGCGGAGCTTGCTCGCCTTCGTCAGGATCGGGGCTTCCCACTCTCCCGTCGTCGTGATGCGGTAGGTCTTGTCGTAATTCGTCTTGGCGAGTGCCATGGGGAACAGGAAACCGCGGTCCCCGCGGAGGGTCAGCGAATCGATGTCGTCCCGGATGCGGTTGGGGAAGAACCCGGCCTGCACGTGGGATCCGCCGATGTGCCAGACGTTGAGGTTGCCCTGCCCCGTCGCGAGCAGGCTGTCCAGCCGCGCGTAGAGGCTGTCCTGGGCGCTCCGGTCCCCCGGGAAAACTAGGGCCGAGGCTTCCGGGTGGACGCAGGCGGGCAGGTCCTGGCCGCGAAGTGCAGAGGCCAGACAGAGGACCGCCAGGCAAAGGAGGAGATTCCGGGTCAAGCCCGGAATGAGGGAAGTCAGGCCCGGAATGACGGTTATTTCAGGTTTTCCTTTCTCCATCGGTAATAGTCATAATACAGAAAGAACGAATCGGAGAACATCTCGCCGATGCGCCGGGCGCCGGCGAGCGTGAAATGGATATAGTCGGGGCCGGCCAGCGCCGGCTTCGCATTGACCCAGGCCTGCATCGACTCCGCGCCGCCCATGGCGCCGAAGATGTCCCAGTAGGCCGCGCCGCACTGCGTCGCGGACACCTTCAGGGAGTCCACGAACGCCGGCAGGCGCGGATAGGTCTGGCGCCGGCCCCCCACGGTCGTGGACATGTCGGAAGGGCCGATGAAGATGATCTTCGCCCGGGGTGCCAGAGACTGCAGGTAGCGGATCTGGCGCCGCGTAGCCTCCAGGTTGTCGGAGACCGACTGGTCGGTCCGGAACATCGGGAGGCTGTTGCCGCCGTACTGGAGCAGGATCAGGCGGACGTTCTCCTGCGCGTAGAATTCCCGCAGCTGCGCGGCGTCCATCGCCGTGAAGAACGTGCCGCCGCTGCCGCGCATCGCCACGTTGTCCATCCGCACGCCGGTGTCGCTGTCCAGCAGCACGCCGTAGAGATCGGCATAGCCGGACACGGTCAGCGACGCGCGCTGCGAGCTGTCCGGCACGGCGAACCTCGCCAGCACCAGCGGCCCACCCGGTTTCACGGTGAGGGTATCGGCGCGGCTGCGGATGCGCAGGTCGCTCTTGAGGTTGCCCGCCACCAGGGTCACCCGGTCGAACCAGATGGTGTCGTTGTCCCGGGTCCGGATCGGGTAATAGGACAGCACGGCCGTCGTGTCCAGCCGGACGAAGTCGGCATACGGCCCGTACTGCCGGATGCCGGCCCGGTAGGATGGATCCCCGAAGATGAAGAAACGCTGCAGCTCCGGCGAGGTCCCGCCGCCGACCTGGCGCGTGGCATGCTCGCGGGCCGGCATCATGCCCGGCCCGCTCCCCCCGAAACGCGCCTGCAGGCGGCTCCGGATGGTCCCGGTGATGCGGTCTTCCTCGATCTGGGAGTCCCCGTAATGGATGATGCGCAGCGGCTCCCGCTCCGCGCTGTCCAGCGCCACGAAGAGGGAGTCGAAGAAAGCCGGGTCGTTCCCGGGCAGGTAGAAGCGCGCCGGGTCGGACTCGAAGAAGCCGAGGTACTCCTTGCGCTCGGCGGCGAGCACCGCCTGGCGGCGCTGCTCCAGCAGCTCCTCCGGCGAAGGACCCCGCTCCACCTCCCCGGTCAGCACTTCGGAGAGCGCCGGGAAGCGCAGCCCCAGGATGCCCCGGGACGGGTAGACGGCGCAGAGCACCGCCAGCAGGGCGATGACACCGAATAGGAACAGCAGGACGCGGCCGCGGCTCATCGGTCTTTCCAGACTTTGAGGTACTCCTGCAGGGCCCACATCTCGTCGCGGTAGCGGGCCGCCTCGGCGAAGTCCAGGTCCGCGGCGGATTTCTTCATCCGCCGGCGGTCCTCCTCCACCATCTTCTCGACCTGCTCGCGCGACATCGAGCGGATCACCGGATCCTGCAGCACGGCCGCCAGGTCGGCCGCGACGTAGCCGTCGCGGAAGGCCTCGCCGGCCGCCCGCTTGGAGTCGTGTCCGAAGCCCACGGAGACGGTGCCGCGACCCAGGTCCGAAGGATTGGGGATGTAGGTCGGATCGTCGTAGGAATTGGGGGCGCTGACGCGGCCGGTCGTGCCGTTCGCGAGCCCCCGGCTGACCGGCTTGCCGCCCTTGGAGGTCAGCTCGCCCGCCAGGATGTTCTGCTTCACCTCGACCTGTTTCGGGGTGATGTGGTGCAGCTGGTTGTACTCCATCTGCTTCTTGCGGCGCCGGTCGGTCTCCCGGATGGTCTGCTCCATCGACGGGGTCACGGAGTCGGCGTACATGATCACGAGCCCGTTGACGTTGCGCGCGGCGCGGCCCGCCGTCTGCGTGAGGGCGCGCGCGGTACGCAGGAACCCTTCCTTGTCGGCGTCCAGGATGGCCACCAGCGAGACGGTCGGGATGTCCAGGCCTTCGCGCAGCAGGTTCACGCCCACCAGCACGTCGAACAGGCCGTTCTTGAAATCCTCGATGATCTCCACGCGGTCGGCCGTGTCCACGTCGGAGTGGATGTAGCGCACGCGGATGCCGATCCGGCGCAGGTACTCGTCCAGCTCCTCCGCCATCCGCTTGGTGAGCGTCGTGACGAGCGTGCGCTCGTCGCGCTCCGCCCGCACGCGGATCTCCTCCACCAGGTCGTCCACCTGGTTTTTGGTGGGCCGCACCTGGATGGGCGGGTCCAGCAGGCCGGTCGGCCGGACCACCTGCTCCACCACGAGTCCCTCGGATTTCTCCAGCTCATAGTCGGCCGGCGTGGCGCTGACATAGACCTTCTGGCCCGTCAGGGCCTCGAATTCCTCGAACTTGAGGGGACGGTTGTCGGAAGCCGCCGGCAGGCGGAAGCCGTACTCGACCAGCACGCTCTTGCGGCTGTGGTCGCCGCCGTACATGGCGTGCACCTGCGGGAGCGTGACGTGGCTCTCGTCCACGAAAGTGATGAAATCCTTGGGGAAATAATCGATCAGGCAGAAGGGGCGCTGCCCTTCCTTGCGCCCGTCGAAGTAGCGGGAATAGTTCTCGATCCCCGGGCAGTAGCCCATCTCCTTGATCATCTCGAGGTCGTACTCGACGCGCTGCTTGAGGCGCTTGGCCTCCAGCCCCTTGCCCACGCTCTCGAAATACTCCATCTGCCGCACCAGGTCGTCCTGGATGTGCGACACGGCGGCGAAGCTCCGCTCCTTGGTGGTCACGAAGTTGCCGGCCGGATAGATGTTGATCTCGTCGATGTCCTCGCGCTTCGCGCCCGTCACCGGGTCGATCAGGCTCAGGGAGTCGATCTCGTCGCCGAAGAACTCGATGCGCACGGCGTCGTCCGATCCGCCCAGGTACACGTCGACCGTGTCCCCGCGCACGCGGAAGGTGCCGCGCTTGAAGTCCACCTCCGTGCGGTTGTAGAGGGCGTCGACCAGCCGGTAGAGCAGGCCGGTGAGGCTGCGGGTCTCGCCCCGGCGCACCGGCACGGTCTGCGCGTGGAAGTCCTCGGGGTTGCCGATGCCGTAGAGGCAGGACACCGAGCTGACCACGATCACGTCGCGCCGCCCGCTCAGCAGGGCGCTGGCGGCGCTCAGGCGCAGCTTCTCGATCTGGTCGTTGATGCTCAGGTCCTTCTCGATATAGGTATCCGTCGTGGGGATGTAGGCCTCGGGCTGGTAGTAGTCGTAATAGGAGACGAAATACTCCACCGCATTGTGCGGGAAGAACGACTTGAACTCGCCGTAGAGCTGGGCGGCGAGGGTCTTGTTGTGGCTCAGGACCAGGGCCGGCCGCTGCAGGCGCTCGATCACGCCGGCCATCGTGAAGGTCTTGCCGGAGCCTGTGACGCCGAGCAGCGTCACGTCACTCACCCCGGCCTCCAGGGCCGAGCAGAGCTGGGCGATGGCCTCCGGCTGGTCGCCGGCGGGCTTGTATTCGGATTCGAGCTGGAATTTCATAAATCCCACAAAGATAACCATTCCCGGCCGTCTTTGCAACGATGTCCGCGCCGATGCTGCTCGCAGGCAGTACTCCCGTCTCCCGGTAACCCGCAGGTCCCGTCGGCGTGCATATGGGTCCAAACTTTGGGACGATATGAGCAAAAATGGCTTAAAACGCGCATATGGGTCCACGAGTTGGGACGATATGCACACTGGGGGCAGGGGCGGATCAGCCGACCAGGACCTTTCTGTACCCCAGCCGGTGCAGCTCGATGGCGGCGCCGAAGCGGTAGAGGACCGTGTAGGTGCGGGCGAGCAGGTAGAAGCCGCGCGCCGTCTGGGTCTCGACGCCCTCGTGCTGCAGCAGACCCAGCACGGCCAGGGCGCAACTCTGCAGGGTGTCGGAGATCTTCTTCGCCTCCGGGCTGTCGAGCGGCAGGCCCAGCACATCCCGCAGGATGTGCTCGTCCATGTCGTCCCAGCCGCGGGAGCCGTACCAGCTGCGGTAGGGCGCGTCCTTGTAGCGGTGCCAGTCGGCATCCCAGCCCCAGGCCACGCCGAGCCCGAGGAATCCGGCCCAGGCGATGGCCGCTTCCGGATAGTCGTTGAAATTGACCACCGCATCGGCGATGTAATCCTTGATATACACGTCCCACAGCCCGTCGATGTCGGGGTTGCGGACGAGGTCGGCGGGGAGCAGCCCCGCACCGCTGCAGACCTTGAGCAGACCGTCCTCGAGCAGCTGCTCGAAACGGTCGAGGTCGCGGGTATCCTGGTTTTCTTGCATCAGATCCTGTGAACTTTGATGACCTGGCGGATGTTGGAGACCAATGAGATGACCTTGTCCAGCTCGGCGCTGGAAGGCACGAGCAGGCGGATGGTGATCTCGTAGGTCCCGTTGCGCAGGTTTTCCTTGACGTTGAAAGAACGCATCGACACCTTGAACTGGCCGATGACGTCCATGATGGCGCTGAGCACGGGATGGTCGAGCTCGGCGGTGACGGCCAGCGTGCACTGGAACCCTCCCGCAGCGGGGCTTTCCTGCCACACGACCTTCTGGATCCGGTAGGGATAGCGCTCGATCAGCCGGGCGGCGTTGGGGCAGGAGATCCGGTGGATCTTGATGCCCTCGGTGCGCGTGACGAAGCCGAAGACGTCGTCCCCGAAGACCGGGTTGCAGCACTTGGACATCTTGTATTCCAGGCCCTTGACGTTCTTGGCGTTGATCACAAGGATGTCGTCGGAGGTCGTGCCGGCGTAGCCGTTGCGGACCGCGGGAGCCGGGGCGGCCTCCACCGCCGGCTGCGCGCTGCGCTCCTGCTGGGCGGCCTGCTTCTGGAGGATGAAGGACTTGATGTCGTTGACATCGACCTCCTCGCGGGAGATGGCGGCCATGAAGGGCAGGATGGAAGGGTATTTGTGCGCCTTGAGGTACTCTACCATCCACTCGTCCGGGAACTCGAGCTTCCAGTTGCGCAGGCGCCGCTCCAGGATCTCGCGCCCGTTCGCGGCGGCCTTGCGCTCGTCCGCATCCAGCTCCTGCTTGATCTTGGTGCGGGCCTTGGAGGTCACGACCCAGCCCAGCCAGTCGCGGTTGGGGCGCTGGTCCTTGCGGGTGAGGATCTCCACCACGTCACCGGTCTTGAGCTTCTCGCGGATCGGGACGGCCCGGCCGCCCACCTTGCCGCCGGTGCAGCGGCAGCCCAGGCCGGAGTGGATGTTGAACGCGAAGTCCAGCACGGACGCGCCGGCGGGCAGGATGCGCAGCTCGCCGCTCGGGGTGAACACGAAGATCTCCTTGTCCGGCGGGGCGGGCATGTCCTCCGGCGAAGCGTCGAAGGGATGCGCCAGGGTCTCGCGGACGGACTGCAGCCAGCGGTCCATGGACGCCTCGTGGCGGATGCCCTTGTAGGCCCAGTGCGCGGCGTTGCCGCTCTCGGCCTCGATGTCCATCCGCCGCGTGCGGATCTGGACCTCCAGCGCCTGTCCGTTGCGGTTCTTGACCGTGATGTGGAGGGACTCGTAACCGTTGGGGCGCGGGGTCGTCAGCCAGTCGCGCAGGCGTTTGGTGTCGGATTCGTACTCCTCTGTCACGTAGGAGAACACCTTCCAGCAGAGGTCCTTCTCCACCTTGGGGTCGTCCTCGCAGTCGATGATGAAGCGGATGGCGAACACGTCGTAGACCCCCTCGAAGGGGACCTTCTGCACCTGCATCTTGCGGTAGATGGAATAGGCGCTCTTGGTGCGGACCTTCAGCTTGTAGACGATGCCCGCGTCGGACAGTTTCTTCTTGAGGGGCTCGATGAACTCGGCCATGATCTGCTCGCGGTCCTTCTCGGTGGCGGCGAGCTTGTTGGTGATGGCGCGGTACTGCTCGGGGTCGGCGAAGCGGAAATAGATGTTGCCCAGCTCGTTGTTGATGTTGTACAGGCCGAGCTGGTGCGCCAGCGGCATGTAGAGCATCAAGGTCTCCAGGAGTTTCTGGTCGCGGGAGGTCTTGGGGAAAATCTGCAGGTTCCGCATGACCTCCAGCCGGTCGGCGATCTTGAGCACGGTCACGCGCGGGTCGGTGGAGTACTGCACGATCAGGCGCTTGTAGTTCTCCGCCTCGAGCCGCGTGTCCTTGGGCTTGATCGTGGAGATCTTGTTGAGGCCGTCCACGAGGGTGCGGACGTCCTGCGGGAAGGCGCTGATGTCGATGTCGCGGTGCACGCGGGTCGCCTCGTGCAGGTACACGGCGGCCACGCACGCATCGGGCAGTCCGATCTCGTCCGAGACGATGCGGGCTACGTTGTCGGGGTGCGTGATGAAGGGACTGCCGTCCCAGCGCATCTCGTCCTTCAGCGCTTCCAGCGCGACGGTACGGGCTTTTTCGACCAGATTATCCATGCTGCTACCGGTTTAGCCGATAACAAATATACTGATTTTTTCGGGAAAACGGCCGGGGTTACTGCGCCACGTAGGCATCCATGATGCCGGTCGGCTTGCCTTCCATGTCGAAGGCGCCGAGCCTGTAGCCGCGCGGGCGGCAGCACGGGTTCCAGTAGAACAGGCCGTGGTTGTGCGGGGTGTTGCGGGCCATCTTCACGATCTCCTGCATCTGGCGGACGCTCTCGGCCATCTTGGCCGGGTCTTCGAGGTTGACCTCGGCACCGGTCTCGACGATCATCGATTCCTTGCCGAAGCGCTCGTAGACGTGCTGGATGTTGGCCGCGCAGTCGGCGATCACCTTGTCCGCATCGGTGTGGCCGTTGCCGGCCGCCCAGTACGGGTAGAGCGACATGCCCACCATGTCGTAGCGGGTGCCGTATTTCTCGAGGATGCCCAGGTTCCAGTCATAGAGGGACTGGTCATAGCCGTTGTCCAGGTGAACGATGCAGATGGCCTTCGGGTAGACGCTCTTGACAGCTTCGTAGCCGGCGTCCAGGAAGCCGGCGTACTGCTCCGGGTCCAGCTTGCTATGGCCCATGTGGTCGGTGACTTCCTTGCCCACGTTGTTCCAGAGCAGGCCGTTGGTGGTCTCGTTGCCCACCTGCACCCACTTGACGTCGATGCCGTTGTCCTTGAGGAGCTGCAGGGTCTCGACCGTGTGGGCCTTGAGGTCCTCCTTCATCTGCGCGTAGGAGTGGCCCATCCAGGAGCGCGGGATCGGCTGGTGGCCCGGGTCGGCCCAGGTGTCGCTGTAATGGAAGTCGATCATGATCGCCATGCCCAGCTTCTTGGCGATCAGGCAGTTCTGCAGGACGTCCTCCTTGTTGCAGAGACCGCGGTTGTCGGTACTGTCCACCGGCTGGCCGGGACGGCCCCAGCGGCGCGGCTGCACCCAGACGCGGAAACGCACGGCGTTCAGGCCCATCTCCTTCATCAGGGACGTGATCTCCTTCGGGCCGTTGCCGGCCGCATCATAGTAATACTCGCCGCGGGCCTGCTGGCCTTCGGAGCCGCTGATGTCGGCGCCCAGCCAGAAAGGTTCTTCATGCGTACATGCGGCTGCCATCAGCAGGAGGCCGCCCAGGATCAACTTGGTAAGGGATTTCATGACTTCGGGTAATTGGTTCACCCAAAGATAGGAGTTTTTTCCGGAGAATGCAACCCGCCCGCTACGCCGTCGCGGCACGCGACCGGCTCACCAGGATGAGGCCGGAGAACACGAGTACGGCCGCCAGCGCCTTCTGCCAGGTCATCACGTCCAGGCCGATCAGGATGCTGATCAGCGCCGCGATCATCGGCTGCAGGTACGACCACATGCTCACCAGCGTCGGGCGGAGCCGCTGCTGGCCCACCGGGATCAGGAAGTACGCCACGAACGTGGCGAAGAACACCACGTAGGCGATCTCCCAGCCCACCTTGGCCGGCAGGGACGCATAGTCCAGGCTCACGAGGCCGGAGGCCGAGAAGGGCAGCGCCACGAGCAGCGCGAAGAGGAACATCCACTTCATCAGCGTGACCACGTTGTAGCGGGAGATCAGGGGCCGGAAGGCACCCAGGTAGCCGGCGAAGCTCAGGCCGTTGACGAGCAGGAGCAGCACGCCCAGGGGCTGCGTCCGCTCCACGGCCCCCGGCGCATGCGCGGAATTGTAGATCAGCAGCAGCACGCCCGCGAGGCTCATCGCCACGCCGCCGGCCTTCTTGAAGGTGATCGGCTCGTGCAGGAAGGCAAACGCGAACAGCATCGTGTAGATCGGGGTCAGCGAGCCGAGCACCGCCGTGTCGATCGAGGTGGACATCCCGATGGCGAACAGGAAGCTCGCCTGCGGCATGAACAGGCCCAGGAACGAAGCCAGCGCCATCAGCAGGATATCCCGCCCGGGCACCTTCTCCTTCGGCAGGAAGAACGACAGCAGCCAGAACAAGGCCGTCGCGCCCAGGGCCCGCAGGGTGAAGAACACCATCGGCGGGACGGCGCCGGAATTGGCGACATCCTTGCAGAAGACGATGTTGAATCCGAAGATCGCATAGGCCCCGGCGGCGGCCAGGTGCCCGATCAGTTTGCCTTTATCCATACACTTACTAACAGGTCCCGGGACAGGCCCGGAATGACGGGCTCAGGCCTCGTCGGCCGATGCCGGGTCGGGACGGGCAGCCCGGGGGGCGCGCCGCTTCCAGCGGTCGCGCGCCAGCTGCTGCATGTCGCGGACGGTGTCGTTCTCGTCCACGATCTCGCTGCCGAGCAGCGTCTCGATGATGTCCTCCAGGGTCAGGATGCCCTGGAAGCTGCCGTACTCGTTGATGATGATGGCGATCTGCTCGTCCTTGGAGAGCATCTCGTCCCAGATCTTGTCGAGCGGCGTGTCCTCGTCGAAGGTCGCGACGTCGCGCCGGATCTCCCCGAGGGTCAGGTCGAACTTGTCCTCCGCCATCAGCTGCAGCGCCTCCATGCGGAGGATGTAGCCGGTGATGTACTCGTCGTCGTTGGCGTAGACGGGGATGCGGCTGTGGTGGCGGAAGCGTTTGTTCTTGTAGAAAGACTTGAGGGTCATGGACTCCGGGGCGATCTCGCAGACCACCCGCGGGGTCATCACCTCGTAGGCCGGGACCTCATCCATCGAGATGAGGTTCTGGATGATCGTGTTCTCGTCCTCCTCGAGGTCGCCCTCCTCCTCGGCTACGTTGGCCATCGCGCTCACTTCGTCGCGCGAGACCGCCGTCTCCTGGGCGTCCTCCGGGGTGATCCACTTCGTGATCACCTCGACGAGCAGCACCAGCGGGTACATCACGAAGATCAGGCAGCGGATCGCCCGGGTGGCGAAGCCCATCAGGGACTTCCAGCGCGTCGTGCCGATGGTCTTGGGGATGATCTCCGAGAAGATGAGGATCAGGACGGTCATGATGGCGCTGACCAGGCCGAACCACTGCGATCCGAAGACCTCCGTGGCCTGCCGGCCCACCCCGGCCGCGCCGATCGTGTTCGCAATCGTATTGAGCGAAAGGATCGCGGCGATCGGCCGGGAGGATTCCTGCTTGTATTCCTTGAACCGGGCGGCGGGCTTGTAGCCCTCCTCCTCCCGCATCGTGATGTAGGAAATCGGGGTGGACATCAGCGTCGCCTCCAGGATCGAACAGAGGAACGAGACGGCCATCGCGCCCAGCAGGAAGAACAGCAGGAGTGCCATGCAGCGCGGGATCTAGAACGTGTAACGGAGCATGGCCTGGAGCCGGTTGTTGCAGACCCAGTGCAGGTCGTGCGTAGCGAGACCGTGGTCGTCGCCGAGGCCGAAGGAGCCGTACTGGACGCCGGTGAGCTCATACTCGAGGCCCAGCGTCACCTTGCCCCAGTTGTACATGATCTCCGGCGTGACGCGGAACATCCGGTTCATGTTGGAGAAGCTGTTCTTGCTGAAATAGAGGGGGCCGACCAGCTCCTTCGCCGTGCCGAAATTGCGCACGTAGCCGGCGAAGAGCACGCCCTGGACCTTCTTGCCGTAGGTCAGGCTCACCCAGCTGGAGGAGTTGCGCGTCGGCGTGTAGTACCACGTGCCGTCGCTGCCGATGGAGCTGACGCCGTAGCCGCCGTTGAGGTTCATGTGCTCGCCGGCCTGGGCGAAGATCGTCTTGCCCTTGACGGAGAACAGACCCTTCGTGTACTCGGCGTACAGGAACGGGCTGAAGGTGGTGATGCGGTCGCTGACCTTCTTCGTGCCCGTGGCGTCGAGGTGGCGGGGACGGATTGAGAGCAGGTCCACGCCGGCGCGGCCGACGAAACCGCCGTCCTTGTAGTTCAGGCCGAGATAGATCTCGGGAATACCGCTGTACTTGATGTAGTCCGCGGAGGCACCGTTCGGGCCGGCGGAAGTGTACTGCATCTGCCAGATGGCCGCCGTGGTGAGGGAGAAGCCGCTGCCGAGCCCCCAGTCCGCCACGATCTCCGGCGTGCGGCTGAACGGTCCGAACGGAGCGCCGGTATTAAGCGAGAAGATGTGCGGCATGTCGGCAGCCATCGGGTGCCAGGCCTGGCCGGCCTTGATGGAGATGTTGTCCTTGGCAAGGGTCATGAACGCCTGGCGGAGGCGCAGCGTCGCCGTGCCGGTCACGCCGCTCACGCCGGCGTAGAAGTCAGCCTCGAGCTTGCCGTTGACGCTCCAGCCGTTCACCTGGTAACCCAGGACATCGAGGCCGATGCGGGACGTGAGGGCGGCGAAACTGTAGTTCATCTGGGAATTGAGGTCGACGCCGTCCACCATCTTGCGGTCCTTGGGGACATAGTAGAAGAAGTCACCGGTGCCGTAGACGCTCTCGCGGGAGTCGGCGACGAAGAGGTTGCGCACGAATCCGTAGAGCTTGAACTGCACGTTCGTATTGTCCTGGGCAGCGGCGCTGCCGCAGAGGGAAGCAGCCAGGAGAGCGGCTGCAAGGATGCGTTTGGTCATGGTTGTTGGGGATTTGGAAACGAAAAACTGGTGGTCCCGGCGCGGGGACCACCAGATAAACTGCAGGATGCTACGCCGCCGGGAACGGGAAGATAGCGGTCAGCAGGAAATAACCGAGCACGAAACCGATCGCGCCGATGATGATGCCGACCTTGGACATGTCCTTGGTCTGGACGAGGCCGGTGGAGGCGGCGATGGCATTCGGCGGGGTGGAAATCGGCAGGAGCATGGCAATGGAGGCGCAGACCGCGATGAACGGGATCATGGCGTTCATGCCGCCGAGGGCCATGAACTGGGCGTTGTTGGCTGCGGTCGGGTCGGACATCGCCGTGCCCACGACCACGAGGATCGGGACCAGCAGGGCGGCCGTCGCGGAGTTGCTGATGAAGTTGGAGAGCAGGTAGCAGATCAGGCCGGCGATGATCATCACGACGACGACGTTCATGGTGCTGAACGGGATGGCGTTGATCAGCGTGGCGGCGAGTCCGGTCTTGTTCAGGCCCGTACCCAGGGCGAAGCCACCGGCGACGAGCCAGAGGACGCTCCAGTTGATCTCCTTGATGTCGGACTTCTCGAAGACGCCCGTAGCGGTGTAGACCGCCAGCGGGATGAGGGCCACGACGTTGGAATTGATGCCCGTGAGGGATTCGGTGACCCACAGCAGGATGGTCACGAAGAAGGTGATCCAGGCCACGTAGTCCTTCCAGGTCTTCTGGCGCTGCTTGACCTCGATCTTGAGCTCGATCCTGTCGCTCTTGAAGGGGAAGAACACCTGCAGGAGCACCCAGGCGATGGCGATCATGACGATCACGTAAGGGACCATGCGGGTCATCCAGGTCACGAAGCTGATCTGGTAGCCGGCGTTCTCCAGGGCGCCGAGGGCGATGGCGTTCGGCGGGGTGCCGATCGGCGTGCCGATGCCGCCGAGGTTGGCGGACACGGGGATGGCGAGCGCCAGGCCGACCTTGCCGGTCTCATCCTCCGGAAGGGACTTGAGCACCGGGGCCAGGAAGGCGAGCATCATCGCGGCCGTGGCCGTGTTGCTCATGAACATCGAGAAGAGGGCGATCACGATCAGGAAGCCCAGCAGGACCATTTTCGGCTTCTTGCCGAAGATGCCCAGCAGGACCTTGGCGATCGCCGCGTCCATGCCGTATTTCGAGGCGATGATGGCCAGCACGAAGCCGCCGAGGAACAGCATCACCACCGGATCCGCGAAGGAGGCCATGATGCTCTTGTAGTCCACGAGGGTGCCGTATTCGGGCTTGCAGAAGAAACCCAGGCCCTTGTCGGAAACGCTCAGGAGCATCACCACGATCACCAGCAGGGAGGTGGTCCAGTTCGGGATGACTTCGAACATCCACATCAGGGCAGCGAACACGAAGATGGCGATCATGCGCTGCTGGACGACGGTCAGGCCCGCGATGCCGAACGCATCGACGGGCAGGGCCCACAGAAGGATTGTGATGATCAGCACGATGGGCAGAAGCACACAATACTTGACAGAAAACTTGCTGTTGGACATAATATGTTTGTTTCTTTCCTAATCTTGAAAAAGCGGCGCAAATTTAGGCATTATTATAGATAAAAGCAAAGGAATGAACCGGATAAAAAGAAGCCGCGGCACCGGGATTCCCGCCGTTCCTGTCCGGCCGGGAGCCGCTGCCGCGCTCTAAAACACACTAACTTTTATCCGGATGCAAAATTACGGCATTCCGGAATAAATAAAAATCCCCATTTATGGTTATTTTTGCATTATGGACAATCCTTTACTGACTCCTTCCGGGCTTCCCTTCGGGGCTCCGCGCTTCGACGAGATCCGCCTGGAGCACTATCTGCCGGCCTTCCGGGCCGCCATCGCCGAAGGCAAGGCGGAGGTGGACGCCATCACCGCCAACCCCGACGCGCCGACCTTCGCCAATACCGTCGAGGCCCTGGAATTCGCCGGCGCCGCGCTGGAGCGCGTGAGCGGCCTGTTCTTCAACCTGCTCGAGGCCGAGAGCGACGACGCGATGCAGCAGGTCGCGGAGGAGGTCTCTCCCCTGCTGACCGACTACGAGATGTACGTCAGCCTCAACGCGGAGCTTTTCGCCCGCGTGAAGGCCGTCCACGACGGGGGCGCCGGTCCGGACCTCGCCCCGGACCAGCGCAAGCTGCTCGAGGAATGCTACAAGGGGTTCGTGCGCAGCGGCGCGCTGCTCTCCGCGGAAGACAAGCGGAAGTACGCCGCGATGGAGGAAGAGTTGTCCCTGCTGGAGCTCCGCTACGGCAAGAACGCCCTCGACGCCACCAACGCCTTCTGCCTGGCGCTGACGGACGAGGCGGACCTGGAAGGCCTGCCGCAGTATGTGCGGGACCTGGGCGCCCAGACCGCCCGCGAGAAGGGCCGGGAGGGCTGGGTCTTCGACCTCTCCCATCCCAGCTACGTCCCCTTCCTGCAGTTCAGCGCCCGCGCCGACCTGCGCGAGCGCATGTGGCGCGCCTACAACGCCCGCGCCCTGGGCGGACCGTCCGACAACACGGGCGTCTGCGTGCAGATCGCGGACCTGCGGCTCCGCATCGCCCGGCTGCTCGGCTATCCCAGCTGGGCGGACTACCAGCTCGAGGACCGGATGGCCCGGGACATCCCCGCCGTGCGCGCCCTGCTGGACCGCCTGATGGCCCCGTCGCTGCCCGCCGCCCGGCGGGAGGTCGCCGACCTGCTCGCGTACGCCCGGGAGCACGGCTACGGCGAGCCGCAGATGCAGCCCTGGGACTTCGCCTGGTGGTCCGAGCGCTACCGCGCGGAGCATTTCGACCTGCGCGAGGAGGAACTCAAGCCCTATTTCCGCCTGGAAGACTGCATCGGGGCCGTGTTCGGCCTGGCCACACGCCTGTACGGCATCCGCTTCGAGCCGCGCACGGACCTGCCGGTCTACCATCCGGACGTGCGCGTCTACGACGTGCAGGATGCCGGCGGCAGGCACCTGGCCCTGTTCTACGCCGACTTCTTCCCCCGCCCCGGCAAGCGCGGCGGCGCCTGGATGACCAATTTCCGCGAACTCTCCGCGCCCGGCGGCGTCGAGGAGCGCCCGCTGGTCAGCATCGTGACCAATTTCACCAAACCCGGTCCCGGCACACCCTCGCTGCTGACCCACGACGAGCTCACCACCTTCCTGCACGAGTTCGGCCACGCCCTGCACGGCATGCTCGCCGAGGGGCGGTACCCTTCGATGACGGGCACCAACGTGGCCCGCGACTTCGTCGAACTCCCCTCCCAGCTCATGGAGAACTGGGCCTTCGAGCCTGCCTGGCTGCACACCTTCGCCCGCCACTGGCAGACCGGGGCGCCGATTCCGGACAGCCTGGTGGCGCGGCTGGTCGCGGCCCGCAACTACCACGCGGCCTACTTCCAGGTGCGCCAGCTCCGCTTCGGCCTGCTGGACCTGGCATGGCACACGCGGCGCGAGGAGATTCGCCGGTCGGAGCCGGCGAATGACGGAAGCGCGGCCCGGACCGCCGTGGCGCTGGAGCAGGCGGCCCTGAAGGACTGCACCGTGCTCCCCGAAATCCCGGGGACCTGCATCTCCACGGCCTTCGGCCACATCTTCTCCGGCGGCTACTCGGCCGGATACTACTCCTACAAATGGGCCGAGGTGCTCGAAGCCGACGCCTTCGCGCGCTTCCGCGAGGAAGGCATCTTCAGCACGCAGGTCGCCGCCTCCTTCCGCGAGAACATCCTCGCGAAGGGCGGCAGCGAGGACGAAGCCGTCCTCTACCGCCGCTTCCGCGGCCATGACCCCGACCCCGACGCACTTCTCAGGAAACTAGAAATCATATAGATATGAAACCCATCATCACCCACTTCACCGACAACGACCTCTACACGTTCACCTGCCAGTACTACATCCTGGAGACCTACCCGCGCGCCGAAGTCGAGTATACCTTCTTCGACCGCAACCACACGAAGTACCCGGCCGGCTTCGCCGCCCTGCTCCGCGAACAGATCGACCACATGGCCGAGGTCACCATCACCGACGCCGAGGTCGAATTCATGAAGCGCAAGTGCGTCTTCCTCCCCCTGTGGTACTTCACCTACCTGCGCGGCTACCGCTTCCGCCCGTCGGAAGTCACGATCCGCCAGGACGAGGAAGGCTACCTCGACATCAAGGTCCGCGGCAAGTGGTTCTCCGCCATCATGTGGGAGATGCCCATCCTGTCCTGCATCTCCGAACTGATGCACGGCCTGCGGGGCGACTTCGAGCGCTACGACCCCGTGGCCGAGGAGGCCAAGGCCCGCGCCAAGACCGAGCGCATCTTCGGCTCCGGCCTCGTGCTCGGCGACATGGGCACACGCCGCCGCTTCAGCTTCGACCACCACGAGATGGTCGTGCGCGTGATGAAGGAGGTGGCCGACTCGCGCCAGTGGCCCGGCCGCTTCACCGGCACCTCCAACGTCTGGTTCGCGATGAAATACGACTGCGTCCCGCTGGGCACGATGTCCCACCAGCTCATCAGCTTCGAGGAGAACGTCAGCGGCGTGTTCGAGTGCAACTTCAACGTCATGAAGAAGTTCAGCGATGTCTACGACGGCGACAACGGTATCTACCTCTACGACTGCTTCGGTGACGAGGTCTTCTTCTCCAACCTCTCCAAGCGGATGGCCATGATGTACAAGGGCCTGCGCGTGGACAGCGGCGACGAGTTCGAGCAGACCGAGAAGATCATCGAGAAGTACCGCTCGCTGGGCATCGACCCCGCCACCAAGCAGGTATGCTACTCCAACGGCCTGGACATCGACAAGGCCATCGAGATCCACAAGTACGTGGCCGGCCGCGTGCAGGACTCCTACGGCGTGGGCACGCACCTGACCTGCGACGTGACCGGCGCCGACCCGATGAACATCGTGGTGAAGCTCACCCGCGGGCGCATCACCGAACTGCGCGAGTGGCACGACTGCGTCAAGCTCTCCTGCAACCTCTCCAAGACCCTCGGCAACCCCGAGAAGTGCAATTACCTGATCTCCCTGCTGAAGAAATCCGAATAACCCCATGAAGCGACTCCTCCTTGCCGCGCTCGCGGCCGCCGGCCTGCTGGCCACCACCCGCGCCCAGGAAGCGTACGATGTCCCGATCACCAGCATCCGCTGCAGCGACCCGTTCATCCTCGCCGACGCCTCCGACCACACCTACTACATGTATTCGAGCGGGGGCGGCGGACGCGTCATGGGACGCGCCAGCAAGGACCTGCAGAACTGGACCGAACCCTTCACCGTGATGGAGTTCCCGGCCACGCACTGGGCCGGCGACCGCGCCGCCAGCTGGGCGGCCGAGGTCCATCGGTACCGTGGGAAGTATTATCTCTTCACCACCTCCCACACCCGGGAGACGATGGTCAGCCTGCCGGGGCGCGGGGACATCCCGCACCGCGCCACGCAGATCTACGTGGCCGACTCGCCCCGCGGCCCCTTCCGCGATTTCACCGGGAACAAGCCGCACACCCCCTGGGACTGGGCGGCCCTGGACGGCACGCTCTGGATCGAGGACGGCGTGCCCTACATGGTCTTCTGCCACGAGTGGCTGCAGACCGTGGACGGCACGATGGAGCTCGTCCGCCTGCCGGACGACCTGGGCGTGCCGACGGAAGCGCCCGTGACCCTCTTCAAGGCCTCCGACGCCCCCTGGTCCGGCGAGATGCTGGAGCTGGGCGAGAAGACCAACGGGATGGACATCGGCGGCTACGTCACCGACGGTCCCTGGATCTTCCGCACGCAGACCGGGCGTCTCGGGATGCTCTGGTCCTCCTGGGGCAAGGAGCGCTACGCGATCGGCGTGGCGTACTCGCAGAGCGGTTCCGTCAAGGGGCCCTGGATCCAGGAGGAGAAGCCCCTGTTCGAGGACAACGGCGGCCACGGCATGCTCTTCCGCACCTTCGACGGGAAGCTCAAGCTCAGCATGCATTGGGTGGACCCGCGCGACGAGCGGCCGGGACGCCGGCCCGTCATCCGCGACGTGGACGATTCCGGCGACCGCCTGCGGCTCCTGCCGGAGAAGCAGCCCGTCGTCTTCGACCTCTCCAAGGACCTGACGATGGCCGGGCACAAGGTGGCCCTGCGCGACATCCGCGCGGACTTCCCGCGCGACTGGAGCGGCTATGAGTACCTCGTGCTCGACATGATGGCTTCCAGCGGCCAGCGCGTGTACCTCGGCGTCAACACCGACGAGGGCTACAACGAGCTGCGCTTCATCTTCTACGCCCCCGGCGGACGCATCCGCACGGCCATTCCCCTCACCTACTTCCGCGACCTGCCGGCCGGCGCCTTCGACATGGCGGCCACCTACAACCACAAGCGCCCGCTGTCCTTCATCAACATCGAGCACGGCACGCGCCATCCGCTCACGGGCGTGGACTCGCTCGGCATCCGGATGCACCGTCCGGTGGGGGACGAGCAGGTGGTCATCTACGACGCTTACCTGACCGTCGGCGACCCCGGTGACAAATACCTCGACGCGCGCCCGGCCGTGGACGCCCTGGGCCAGTGGGGCCTCGGCGACTTCGAAGGCAAGGCCCGCAGCGAAGCGCAGCTCCGCGACGAATGGGCGCAGGAGGAAGCCGCCCTCGCCGCCGGGCCGGACCAGCGCTTCTCCCGCTACGGCGGAGACCTCTCGCGCCGCACCAAGGCCACCGGGTTCTTCCACGTCAGGAAGATCCGCGGGCGCTGGTGGTTCGTGGACCCGGAGGGGTACCTCTTCCTGTCCATCGGCTCCAACGGCATCAGCCCGGTCATGGGCGGCGGCGGACGCGGCGGCACGGCCCTGAAGGGCCTGTACCCCGGCGACACCCCGCCCCGCCTGCCGGAGCGCTTCTCCGGGGAGGATGCCCGCACCCGTGCCAATGAGCTCACGGCCGACCGGATGGACGCCTGGGGGATGAACACCATCGGCAACTGGGCCGGCCGGGACCTGATCGCCCTGGGGCGCAAGCCCTTCATGACCATGCTCGGCGGCCTGGGCATCCAGGACGGCATCCTCGGGATGCCGGACGTGTATGCCGAGGGCTTCGCGCAGCGCATCGACGAGGCGGTGGCCCGATCCACCGCCCCCTACGTGGACAACAAGATGCTGATCGGCTATTTCATCGGCAACGAGCCGACCTGGAGCAACGCCGAGATGCGCCTGTGCGACCTGATCCTGCAGGCCGCCCCCGACAAGCCGCTCCGCGTGGCGATGGAGCGCTACCTGCGGCAGCATGGCGACACGCGCGACAGCCGCCGGGCCTTCCTCTACGAGACCTACGAGATCTTCCTCTCCACGGTCCAGGCGGCCCTGAAGCGCCATGACCCCCACCACCTCAACCTCGGCATCCGCTACGGAGCCGACGTGCCCGCGCCGGAGGTCCTGGCCCTGTCGAAGAAGTATTTCGACGTCTACAGCTTCAACCGCTACGGCGTGGAACCCGACCTCGGGGCGATGGACCGCATCTACCAGGCCACCGGCAAGCCGATGATCATCGGTGAGTTCCACTTCGGCGCCACGGACCGCGGCCTCGGCGAGTCGCTCGTCCGGACCGTCTCGCAGGAGGAGCGCGCCTCTGCCTACCGGCACTACTGCGAGACCGCCTTCTCCCACAAGGCCCTCATCGGCACGGCCTGGTTCACCTGGACCGACCAGCCCTTCTTCGGCCGCGGCGACGGCGAGAACTACAACATCGGCATCATCGACGTCACCGACCGTCCCTACCCCTGGATGACGAAGGCCATCCGGGCCGTCTCCGACAACTGCTTCCGCGTCCACGAAGGCAAGCAGCCGCCCTACGCCCGCACCCCGGAGCGCCCCGGCGGCGAATTCCCCGACATCTGGGAGGAATAGCAGCATAGCAAAGGAGGTCGGCGAAAGCCGACCTCCTTTGTATAAACGATTCAGGCGAAGCCTAGATCGTGCCTTGATCCAACATCGCCTGCGCGACCTTCATGAAGCCGGCGATGTTGGCGCCCTTCACGTAGTCCACGGTGCCGTCCGGCTGGGTGCCGAACTTGACGCACTGCTCGTGGATGCTCTTCATGATGAAGTGCAGCTTCTCGTCGACCTCCTTGCCGCTCCAGCTGATGTGCTCGGCGTTCTGGGTCATCTCCAGGCCGGAAGTGGCCACGCCGCCGGCGTTTACCGCCTTGCCCGGGGCGAACAGGATGCCGTTGTGCTGGAAGAAGTGGATGGCGCCCGGCTGGCAGCCCATGTTGGACACCTCGCAGCAGCACCAGCAGCCATTCTCCTTCAGCTGCTTCGCATCCTCCTCGGCGAGCTCGTTCTGGAAGGCGCACGGCAGGGCGATGTCGCACTTGACGCTCCAGGCCTTCTTGCCGGGGGTGAAGACGGCCTGGCCCGGGAAACGGGTGGCCATGTCCTCCACGCGGTCGCGGTTGGAGGCGCGCATGACGAGCATGTAGTCGATCATCTCCCTGGTGATGCCGTCCGGGATCTCGCAGACACCGTCCGGACCGGAGATCGCTACGACCTTGGCGCCGAGCTCGAGGGCCTTGATGCAGGCGCCCCAGGCCACGTTGCCGAAGCCCGAGACCGCGACCTTGCAGCCCTTGATGTCCTTGCCGGCATGGTGCAGCAGGTTCTGGGTGAAATAGAGCGCGCCGAAGCCCGTGGCCTCCGGGCGGAGGATCGAGCCGCCCCAGGTCGCACCCTTGCCGGTCAGCACGCCCGTATTGTACTCGCGGGCGAGCTTCTTGTACATGCCGTAGAGGTAGCCGATCTCCCGGCCGCCCACGCCCACGTCGCCGGCCGGGATGTCCTGGTCGGGACCGATGCACTGCCAGAGCTCGAGCATGAACGCCTGGCAGAAGCGCATGATCTCCTCGTCGGTCTTGCCCTTGGGGTCGAAATCGCTGCCGCCCTTGGCGCCGCCCATCGGGAGCGTGGTGAGGGCGTTCTTGAAGGTCTGCTCGAAGCCGAGGAACTTCAGCATCGAGGGGGTCACGGCGCGGTGGAAGCGCAGGCCGCCCTTATAGGGGCCGATGGCGCTGTTGAACTGGATGCGGTATCCGGTATTGGTCTGGACCTCTCCCTTGTCGTCCACCCAGGTCACCCGGAACGTAAAGATGCGGTCCGGCTCGACCATCCGCTCGACGATCTTCGCCTTTTCGAATTCGGGATGCTGGTTGTAGACCTCCTCGATGGACTCGAGGACCTCCTGTACCGCCTGGAGATATTCGCTCTCGCCGGGGTACTTGGCCTGGAGACGGGCCATGATGTCTTTCGTCTTCATTGTGTTATTAGGTAGTGTGTGATTGTGGTTCTCTATTCAACTTCCCAGGTGGAGCCGCTGTGCAGCAGGTCGTCCACACAGTGGATCCTGGACTTGGCCATCACTTCCTTGACCTGGTCGCGCACGCCGTCATCGTAGGTGATGTCCTTGACGTCGCGGATCACGCCGAGGGCCACCGGGTAGTCCGGGCCCTTCATGTCGGCGAGGGCCATGTGGATGCCGATGTTGTCGGTGTGCGCGTCGTGCACGAGGATGTCGTCCTCCGTGAAGCCGCCCTCGCCGATGTGCACGGCACGGATCTTCCTGCCGTCGTAGATCAGGCCGCGGTCGCGGTTCTTGCCGAAGATCATCTTCTCGCCGTGGCGGAGCACGATCGTATGGTCGGCCTTGACGGCCGGGTCGGACAGGTCCTTGTGCGCGCCGTCGTTGAAGATCACGCAGTTGGTCAGCATCTCCATCACGGAGCAACCGTCATGCAGGGCCGCCGCCGTCATGATCTCCTCGTTGAGCTTGAGCTCGACGTCCAGGCTGCGGGCGAAGAAGGTGCCCTTGGCGCCCAGCACGAGGGAACCCGGGTTGAACGGGTGCTCGACCGTGCCGTAGGGCGAGGTCTTGGTGATCGCGCCGAACTTGGAGGTCGGGGAATACTGGCCCTTGGTCAGGCCGTAGATCCGGTTGTTGAAGAGGATGATGTTGATGTCGATGTTGCGCCGGATGGCGTGGATGAAGTGGTTGCCGCCGATGGCGAGGGCGTCGCCGTCGCCGCAGGCCTGCCAGACCGTCAGCCAGGGGTTGGCCACCTTGATGCCGGTGGACACCGCCGTGGCGCGGCCGTGGATGCTGTGGAACCCGTAGGTATCCATATAATACGGAAGGCGCGAGGAGCATCCGATGCCGGACACCACCACGTAGCGTTCCTTGTCATATCCGAGCGCCTGGCTCACCTTGGGCAGGGCGCGCTGGAGCGCCGCGAGGACGGCGTGGTCGCCGCAGCCGGGGCACCAGCGGACTTCCTGGTCGCTCTTGAAATCCTTGAATGTCAGTGTTGCCATAATCTACATCTCCTTTTGGATGGCCGCGACGAGCTCGCTCACGAGGAACGGCTGGCCCTGGACCTTGTTGAACTTACGAATGTCCCTGCCGGGGAATTTCGCCCGCAGGTAATCGGCGAACTGGCCGCTGTTGAGCTCGCAGACGAGGATCTTGTCGAACTGCGAGAAGACCGCCTCCGTATTGGCGGGCAGGGGGTTGATGTAGTCGAAATGGACATAGGAGACCGCATCGCCGATCTCGCGCACGGCGCTCAGGATGTGGCCGTAGGTGCCGCCCCAGCCCACGACCAGCAGCTTGCCGGACGCGGGGCCGTTCTGCAGCTCGAGGGCGGGCAGGTCGCGGGCGATGCGCGCCACCTTCTCGGCGCGCTCGGCGACCATCAGGGCATGGTTGGCCGGATCGGTGGAGAGCACGCCGTTGTGGTTCTTCTCCAGACCGCCGACGCGGTGCTCGAAGCCCTTCTGGCCGGGCAGGGCCCAGCGGCGCACCAGCGTCTCGGGGTCGCGCTCGAAGGGGTGGAACTTCTCGCCTTCGGACAGCACGCCGTGCACGAAGGGCGGCTTGATCTCGGGGTAATCCTTCATGGCGGGGATGCGCCAGGGTTCGGAGCCGTTGCCCAGGAAGCCTTCGGAGAGGAGCAGGACCGGGGTCATGTGCTCCAGGGCGATCTTGGCGGCCTGGAAGGCTGCATCGAAACAGTGGGCCGGCGAGTGGGCGGCCACGACGGCCATCGGACACTCGCCGTTGCGGCCGTACAGGGCCTGGTTGAGGTCGGACTGCTCCGTCTTGGTCGGCAGGCCGGTGGACGGGCCGCCGCGCTGGACGTCCACGACGACCAGCGGCAGCTCGGCCATCACCGCGAGACCCATCGCCTCGGACTTCAGGGAGAGGCCCGGGCCGGACGTGGTGGTCACAGCGAGGTTGCCGGCATAGGAGGCGCCGATGGCCGTGCAGATGCCGGCGATCTCGTCCTCCGCCTGGAGCGTCTTGGCGCCCAGGCTCTTGTGGATGGCGAGCTCTTCGAGGATGGCCGTGGCCGGCGTGATCGGATAGGAGCCGCAGAAGAGCGGGAGGCCCGACTTCTCGGATGCGGCCAGCAGGCCCCAGGCCGTGGCCTGGTTGCCCGTGATATTGCGGTAGGTGCCCTTCTGCAGGTGCCCGGCGGGGGCCACCGTGTAGGTATTGGGGATCACCTGGATGTTCGCGGCATAGTTGAATCCGTCGAAGAGGACCTTCTTGTTGGGCTCGATGACCTCGGGGTGCTTCTTCGCGAATTTCTTCTCCAGATAGGCGTAGATGTACTCCAGCGGGCGGTTGTAGATGTAGCAGGCCATGCCCAGGGTGAACATGTTCTTGCACTTGAGGATGGCCTTGGGATCCATCCCGCTGTCCTTGAGGCTCTCGCGGGTCAGGGTGGTGATCGGCGAGACGATCAGCGTGCGGTCCTCGACCCCGAGTTCGGTGAAGGGATTGTCGGTGGTGAAGCCCGCCTTCTTCATGCCGGCCTCGTCGAAGGCATCCTCGTCCACGAGGATCATCGCGTGGCGCTTGCACCATTTGGCGTTCGCCTTGAGGGCGGCGGGGTTCATGGCTACGAGCAGGTCGCAGAAATCACCGGGCGTGTTGACTTTCCCGCTGCCGATGTGGACCTGGAATCCGGACACGCCGGAGACGGTCCCGTGCGGGGCGCGGATCTCGGCCGGATAGTCCGGGAATGTGGAAAGACCGTTGCCGTAGATGGCTGACATATCCGCAAAAAGAGATCCGGTGAGCTGCATACCGTCACCCGAATCTCCTGCGAATCTGATTACAACATCCTTGGCGTCAATGACTTTGTGTTGCATCGCGTATGTTTAGTGTTGAATAATTGTGTGGTTCAGGTTAGAAAGCTAAAGGCTGGCCGGTTCAGGTCCGGCCAGCCTTCGGATATCTGCCTACTGCTGGGCTGCCGCAGCGGCCTGCTGCTTGGCCTGGAGCTCGGCGGCGAGGGTCTCGAGCGTCCGGTCGGCCGGGATATTGAGCGCCTTGCGGGCTTCCGGCGTCAGGTCATGGCTCTGGGCGGGATCCACGTAGAGGACACCCTCGGCGTTGAAGACGAAGATGTAGCCACCCTTCTTGGCGAGGTCCTGGATCACGTTGTTGACCTTCTCGTAGATCGGCTGCATGAGCGACTGCTCCTGCTGCTGGAGCTCCATCTGGACAGTCTGGGAGAACTCCTGGAGGCGCTGCTGGATCTCGGTCAGCTCCTTCTCCTTGCTCTGGCGGGTGGCGTCCGTCCAGGTGCTGCCCTTGGACTGGTAGGTCTGGAGCTTGGTGTTAAACTCCGTCTGCATATCGTTGAAGGTCTCCTGAGCCTCCATCTGAGCGGCGTTCAGGGTCTCGCGGGCCTTGTCCATCTCCGGGCAGAGCTGGATCAGCTCGGTGGTGTTCACATGGGCGAATTTCGGCTGGGCGAAAGCGGAAACCGCGACGAGTGCCGATGCGGCAATCAAAAGGATCTTTTTCATATTGGTTCGTTAATTTTAAAATTGTTAGCGTGTACAAATATGCTGTGTCTCAAATATCGTGCTAGAACTGTTGTCCGATCACGAAGTGGAACTGGCTCTTCGATCCGGCCGGGCCGTCGAAGCCGTAGCCCCAGTCGACGCCGAGCAGGCCCACCATCGGTAAGAAGATGCGAACTCCGACGCCGGCGCTGCGTTTGATCTGGAAAGGATTGAACTTTTTGATGTCCGACCAGCAGTTGCCGCCCTCGGCGAAGACCAGCGCATAGATGGTCGAAGAGGGCTGGAGGATCACCGGATAGCGCAGCTCGAAGGTGAACTTGTCGTAGACGTTGCCGGCGTAGGCGTAGCCGTTGGAGTTGTACGTAGAGGGCTCATACGGGGTCAGCGAGTAGTTCTCGTAGCCGCGCAGGGAGATCACCTCCGTACCGTAGGAATAGTAGCCCGACATGCCGTCGCCGCCCACGAGGAAGCCCTCGAACGGGGAGTAACCCCATTTGCGGTTGTAGTAGCCGAGGTAGCCGAACTGGGCGCGGGACATCAGCACCAGGTCGCCGATCAGCTTGGTGTAGTTGGCTGCCGAGAACTTCCACTTGTGGTACTCGATCCAGCGGTAGCGGTCGCGTCCGGACCAGTTGGAGTAGTCGACGTCCTTCCAGCTCTTGACGGGCACCTTGTTGCCGTCTGCATCGAAGTCATGCTTGCGCAGCAGGGAGAACGGCGGGGTCAGCTGCAGGGACAGGGAGAACTCCGAACCCGCACGCGGGTAGATCTGCTGGTCGGAGGAGTTGCGCACCAGGTTGAGCGTGTAGTTGATGTTGTTGGCGACGCCGTCGTCGAAGATGAAGTAGCCGGAATACCAGTTGGTCAGCCTGTAGGACTGCCAGTTGAAGCCGTTGTAGAGCACGAAGTAGGTGTCCGGCCAGTTGAGCCGGGAGCCCAGCGAGGCGGAGAAGCCGTAGACCTCCATCTCGCGGTCGTGGCTGAGGATGTTGAACGCCAGGTAGGAGTTGGTCTGGCGGGTATAGTAGGCGCTGAGGTTGAGCGAGGTCGGCTTCTTGCCGAAGAGCCAGGGCTCGGTGAAGCTCGCCGTCAGGGCCGTATAGTAGGTACCGTTGGTCTGGAAACGGAACGCGAGGTTCTGCGCGTCACCGAGCGGGACCGGGCGCCAGGCGCCCTTGTCGAACATCCGGTGCGTGGAGAAGTTGTTGAAGCTCACGCCCACGGTGGCCACGAACGTGCGGCCGCCCCAACCGCCGGACACTTCCAGCTGCGAGGAGGGCTTCTCCGTGACGTTGTAGACCAGGTCGACGGTATTGTTCAGCTGGTTGGGCAGGATCGAATAGCCGGTCTCGGACATGATCGCTTCCGGGTCGAACTGGCCCAGGGACGCGATCTCGCGGATGGACCGCTCGAAGTCGGTCCGGCTGAAGAGGTAGCCCGGACGGGTGAAGATCTGGCGGCGGACCACCTTCTCGTTGGTCAGGTCGTTGCCGTTGATGATGATATTGTTGAGCGTGGCCTGCTTGCCCTCGGAGATGCGGAGCTCGACATCCACGGAGTCGTTCTGGATATTGGTCTCGACCGGGGTGACGCGGAAGAAGAGGTAGCCGTGGTCCTGGTAGAGCTTGGTGACGTCCATCTCGGTCTGCTTGCCGCCGCCGAAGAGGTGCTTCTCCATCGTGACGACGTCGTAAGGGTCGCCCTTCTGGATGCCGAGCACTTCGTTGAGCGCGTCGGAGCTGTAGATGGAGTTGCCGGTCCAGGTCACGTCGCGGAAATAGTACTTGTCGCCCTCTTCGAACTCGAGGTCGATCCCGAGCCGGCCCGGCTCCACATAATAGATCGAGTCGCGCACCAGCCGCGCGTCGCGGTAGCCGGCCTCATTGAAGACGCTCACGACGCTCTTCTTGTCGTTGATGTATTCCTTCTCGTTGAACTTCTTGCTGCTGAAGAAGTTGTAGATCTTGTTGGACTTGGTCTTCTTCATCGAGCGCGCAAGCTTGAAGTCGGACACATGGTCGTTGCCGATGAAGTTGATGTCCTTGATGCGCACCTTCTGGCCCTTGTCGACCGCGAAGTTGACGCGGATGGCGTTGCGGACGACCGAGTCGCGCTGGACCTGGGTGTCGACGTCGCAGAGCAGGAATCCCTTCTCCGCATAGTAGCGCTTGATGATGTCGACGGAAGTCTTCTGGACATACTCGGAGAACTCGCCGCCGCGGCGGAGGTTCAGGCGCTCCTCGAGGTCCTTGCGCTCGCCCGACTTGACGCCGGTGAAGGTCCAGCGGGACATACGCGGGCGCTCCAGGATGCGGATCCGGAACCAGGCGGAGTCGCGGGCGGCATTGAGGCTGTCGATCTCGACCGCGACGTCCTCGAAGTAGCGCTGGAGCCACAGCCGCCGGACCACATTGGACAGGTCGTCCCCCGGGACGGTGACCTGCATGCCTTCATGTATGCCCGTCTGGGAGATGATCTGCTGGTCGGAAAAATACGTATTGCCTTCTACTTCAATGCCCGCAACATAATATTTCTGGGGATGGTTGTAATCCACTTCGACCCCCTGCGCCCGGACAAGGGCCGGCGCAAGCAGCAGAGCCAGAAGGGTCAAGATCCGTCCTATTCTCATTTCCATTCGATAAATGTGCAAATATACCCAATTATTTGATTTTTCCGAAACGCCGGTCCCGCGAAGCGTACTCCTCGAGGGCGGCCCGGTAGGCTTCCCTGCGGAAATCGGGCCAGAGCGTGTCGGTAAATACAAACTCGGTGTATGCCGTCTGCCATAGCAGGTAATTGCTGATTCTCTTTTCTCCCGAGGTACGGATCAGCAAGTCCGGATCCGGGATGCCTGCGGTCACGAGGTGGCGGCTCAGGTCTTCCGGCCGCACCGTGTGCCCGGGGTTGTCAATCAAATCGTGTGCCATCTTTTCCGCCGCCTGCAGGATATCCCACTGGCCGCTGTAGCTCAGGAACAGGATCATCGTCATCCCCTTGTTGCCGGCCGTCCGGGACATGGCTTCGTCGATCCCGGCCCGCAGGCCTTCGGACAGGCGGGCGAGGTTGCCCAGCACCACGAAACGGATGTCGTGCTCCATGAAGTTGTGCATCTCCTGGAACATCGCGCGCCCCATCAGGTCCATCAGGGTGCTGACCTCCGCTTCCGGGCGGCCCCAGTTCTCCTCGGAGAAAGCGAAGAAGGACACGTACGGGATCCCCCACTCCACGGAGGCTTCCATCACGGCACGGACGCTCTCCACGCCCTCGAAGTGGCCGTAAACCCTTTCCTTGCCCCGCTCTTTGGCCCAGCGGCCGTTGCCGTCCATGATGAAGGATACGTGCGTCGGTATCTTGGTAAGTGTCTCCATAACTAACTGTCAGTCCTGGCCGCCGTTCCGCACATCCTCGCCCCAGAGCAGGCGGGAACGCAGCGCGCCGATGAAATTGGATTGGCCCAGCCGCAGGCGCCGCAGGCGCTTCGGGGCGGCGCAGACCTCGATCTGCGCGCCGGCGGGGACGGTGTAATTGCGGTTGTCCATCGTCAGCACGGCCCGCTCGTCGCGCGCCCGCAGGGCGATGCGCAGGTGCGAGGTCTCCGGGACGATGAGCGGCCGCACGTTGAGGTTGTGCGGGGAGATCGGCGCCACGATGAACACCTTGGTCTCCGGCAGGCAGATCGGTCCGCCCACGCTGAGCGAATAGGCCGTGGAGCCGGAACTGGTGGCCACGAGCAGGCCGTCCGCCCAGTAGGTCGGCAGCGCCGCCCCGTCCACCCAGACATCCACGCCCAGCATCGACGCTCCCATGCGGGAGACGCTCATCTCGTTGAGTGCAAAGGGGTTGATATCAGGAAGGTCCGGACAGCCGATCTGCAGCATCTCGCGCTCCTCCACCAGGTAATCCCCGCGGTCCAGCGCATCCGCGACAGCCTCCGGGTCGCTCTCGGACAGGAAGCCGAGCCGGCCGAAATTGACCCCCAGCACCGGCACGCCGGAATCCAGCGCGAGCGCCGCGGCCGACAGGAAGGTGCCGTCGCCGCCCAGGCTCAGCAGCACGTCCGTCCCGGACACCAGGTCGTCGGGACGGGCCACGGGATAAAGCCCGTGGCCGGCAGACCGGAACCGCTCCAGAAGCGCTTCCACGCGGGCATCCTTCCGGAGACGGGCTTTCTCGATATAGTAGGCCAATTTCATTTCGGACCTCAAATTTAGCACTTAATTTACAATAATTGTATAGAAATGCTTACTTTTGTGTGTTTTTACACCCGTTTCGAAATGACTAGATTAAGCGTAAATATCAACAAGATCGCCCTCCTGCGCAACGCCCGCGGGGGCAACATGCCGGATGTCCTGAAAGCCGCCCTCGACTGCGAGCGCTTCGGCGCGCAGGGCATCACCGTCCACCCGCGCCCCGACGAGCGCCACATCCGCTACAGCGACGTGCGCACCCTGCGCCCCGCCGTGGCCACGGAATTCAACATCGAAGGCAACCCGACCGGCAGCTTCAACGCCCTGGTCTGCGAGGTGGTCCCCGACCAGGTGACCCTCGTGCCCGACGCGCCGGACGCCCTGACCTCCAACGCCGGCTGGGACACCGTCCGCAACCACGCCTTCCTGAAGCGCATCTGCGCCTCCTTCAAGGAGCGCGGCATCCGCACTTCCATCTTCATCGACCCCGACCCGCGCATGGCTGAAGGCGCTTTCAAGTGCGGAGCCGACCGCGTCGAGCTCTACACCGCCGACTATGCCGCCGGCTACGCCGCCGACCGCGAGGCGGCCATCGCCCCCTACCTGGCCACGGCCCAGGCCGCGCGCGACCTGGGCCTCGGGCTCAACGCCGGCCACGACCTCTCGCTGGAGAACCTGGCCTTCTTCATCCGCACCATCCCCTGGACGGACGAGGTCAGCATCGGCCACGCCCTCATCTGCGACGCGCTCTACCTCGGTCTGGAGACAACTATCCGGGAATATTTGGCGCAGATTCAGAATTTTTAATTAATTTTGCAAACTTTGAGAGTTTCCGCAAAGGATTATAAGATAACAATAAGATAAGATGAAAAAATTACCGCTCATCCTCAGCATCATCGCCCTCGCCGGCGTGATCGCCCTGGCCATCGTCAACTTCACCAAAGGCGACGCCAAGAAACCGGCCGTCGTCGAGACCTCCGATGCCGCCGCCCTGAAAGGCGAAATCGTGTATTTCAACATGGACCGCGTCCTGCAGGAGTACGACATGGCCAACGACCTCAGCAGCGTCTTCCAGACCAAGGCCAACAGCATCAGCGAGGAGGTCACCCGCCGCCAGAACAGGCTCCAGCGTGACGCCAACTCCTTCCAGGACAAGGTCAACAAGGGTCTCATGACCCAGTCCACCGCCCAGGTGCAGTACCAGAAGCTCCAGGAGCAGGACCAGAGTTTCCAGACCTACGCCGCCCAGAAGCAGCAGGAGATCGCCGAGGAGCAGCAGGTGATGATGAACCAGATCTTCGACGCCATCAAGACCTACGTCGACCAGTACAACCAGGAGATGGGCTACGCCATGATCCTGGTCACCCAGGGCGACATCCTGCCGGCCCCGGTCGTCTCCGGCGAAGCCTCCCGTGACATCACCGACGCCCTGATCGAAGGCCTCAACGCCGCCTACGTCCAGCAGAAGGGCAAAACGGAATAAGGGTTGAAAATCGCCATACTGTCCTGCTTCTACCCTTTCCGCGGGGGGATTGCCCAGTTCAACGCCAACCTTTTTGAAGAGCTGGGCAAAGAGCACGACGTACGCGCGTTCAATTTCAGCCGTCAGTATCCGGACATCCTTTTCCCGGGCAAGACCCAATACGTCACCCCTGAAGATGAAGCCGTACCCATCGAGGCGGAAGCCTTGCTGGATACGGCTGATCCTTTCTCCTGGGGACGCACGGCGCGGGCCATCCGCGACTGGGGAGCCGACCTGATTGTGGTCCGCTACTGGATGTCCTGGTTCGCCCCCTCCCTGGGCTGGGTCGTCCGCCACACCGGCTGCAAGGCGGTCGGGATCCTGGACAACGTCGTCCCGCACGAGCCGCACTGGTTCGACGCCCCGCTGACCCGGTGGTTCCTGCGCGGGCTGGACGGCGCGGTGACCCTCTGCGAGGAGGTCTCCCGCGACCTGCTCGCCCTGCGTCCGGACATCCCCCACACCGTCCTGCCGCATCCCATCTACACGCATTTCGGGGCCAGGCTGCCCCGGGCGGAAGCCGAGCGGATCCTCGGTCTGCCGTCCGGCCGCAGGACCCTGCTCTTCTTCGGGCTGATCCGCGACTACAAGGGCCTCGACATCCTGCTGAAGGCCTTCGACCTGCTGGACAGCCGCTACCAGCTGGTCATCGCCGGGGAGCCCTACGGCTCCTTCGACAAGTACCGGCGCCTGATCGACGAAGGCCGCGACCCGGCCTCCGTCCACGTCTTCCCGGACTACATCCGCGACTCCGAAGTCAAGCGCTACTTCTCGGCCGCAGACCTGACGGTCCTCCCCTACCGCAGCGCCACCCAGAGCGGCATCAGCTCCGTCTCCTGCCATTTCGAGGTCCCGATGGTCGTCACCGACGTGGGCGGCCTCCGGGAGACCGTCGGACAGGCCGGCACGGGAATTGTCTGCGAACAAGGGACGCCCGCGTGCATCGCCGAGGCCATCGGACGCTATTTCGACGACCCTGCCCTGCAGGAGCACCTCCTGGACGGCATGCGCGCCGAGAAGCAGCGGCTCTCCTGGAGCCGGTTCTGCCGGGACCTGGCCGCTTTTGCCGACCGCTTATAATCAAGGATCATGAAAAGACTCTGCATACTCCTCATCCTGTTGAGCTCGCTGCCTTCCTGTGCGGCGGCGCAATGGTACCTGTTCCCCGGCAACAAGAAGGCCGCCGAGAAGACGACCCAAAGGGACACCACCCGGCCCGCACGCACGGACAGCGTCGTGCGGCCGGCCCAGGACAGCCTCCGGACGGCGGGCGACACGCTCCTGCAGGAGGCCCCCGTCCCCGCCTGGGCGGACGCCTACCGGCAGGACATCCCCGACCTCATCCGCATCGGCCTGATCCTGCCCTTCCAGGCCTCCGGCACGACCGCCAGCGAGAACTTCCTGGACCTGTACGGCGGTGCGCTCATCGCGCTGCGCGAACTGGGTTCCGCCGGGCTGAAGGCGGAGCTGCAGGTCTATGATTCGGCCGACAAGACGGCTTCGCTCGAGCAAGCCGTCCGCACCGGCAACGACCTGCTCATCGGCCCCGTGGCGCTGGCGGACATCCAGCGCGCCCTGCCGGCACTCCCCCATGACAAGGTGCTCGTCTCCCCGCTGGAGCCCAAGGCAGCCGGGCTGGCGGCCGACGGCCCCGTCGTGCAGTCGCCCTGCCCCTGGACGGCCCAGATCGACGAGATGGTCCGCTGGATCCGCGAGGAGCGGATGCCGACGGAAGAGATCTATGTCGTGCAGGACACGGCCGCCGTGGGACGCGGCGAGCAGAGCAACTACCTCATGGCCCGGCTCCAGGAGAGCGGCATCCGCACGCGGAACGTCCTCTCCGTCGGGGAGATCCCCTTCGCCAAGGGCCGCAAGTTCCGTGTCGTCGTGGCCTCCGACCGTGACAGCTTCCTGGCCAGCTCCGTCCGGAGCCTGAGCATCCAGGGCGCACTCAACGACAATGTCGTCCTCTACGGCACCTCCCGCGTCCGCACCAACGGCACGGGCCCCAACGACCTGCACAACGTCAACGCCCACCTCACCTCCGCCTACTTCATCGACTACGAGGACCCGGCGGTCCGCGCATTCATCCTCGCGTACCGGGCGCTGTTCAACAACGAGCCCGGCTCCTTCGCCTTCCAGGGCTATGACACGATGCGCTACTTCGTCACGATGTGCACGAAGTACGGCCGCGAGTGGTACAAGAAACTGCCGGAGTACCGGCAGAAAGGATTGCAGTCGGATTTCCGCTTCACGGAGGAGAGCCCCCGCATCAACCAGGCCGCCCGCCGCGTCGTCTACAACAAAGACCTCACGACGACACTGATGGCCGGTTAGGCCTTCCGCTCTTATTTACCCGAAAGAAGTTCCCGCGCGTTCTGCACGGCAGCCGGCGTGATCGTCGCCCCGCTGAGCAGGCGCGCGATTTCCATGGTCCGCTCCTCGCCCTGCACTTCGCGGATGGAGGAGACGGCCCGGCCGTCGGGCGTGATGTGCTTGGACACGACGAAATGCGCGTCGCCCTTGGCGGCCACCTGCGGCAGGTGCGTGATCGAGAGCACCTGCATGTCGCGCCCCATCTCGCAGATCATCCGGCCCATCTTGTCGGCAACGCTGCCGCTGACACCGGTGTCGATCTCGTCGAAGACCAGGGTCGGCATGCCGGCGAACCGGGCCATCATGGCCTTCAGGCTGAGCATGATGCGGGAGAGTTCGCCGCCGGACGCGCACTTGGACACGTCGGCCGGGTCGCGCCCGGTCGCCGAGAAGAGGAAGGCGATCCGGTCCGCGCCGGCAGGCCCTTCGGACGCCGGCTCCATCCGGACCTCGAAGACGGAACGGTCCAGCTCCAGGTAGCGCAGCGAGTCCGTGACGGCCTGTGAGAAGCCGGGCAGCGCCTTGCGGCGCGCCTCCCGGAGCGCGGTGCACAGGCCGGCGTAGTGCGCAGCCGCGGCCTTCTCTTCCTTCTCCAGATCCAGGATCCGGTCCTGCAGGGCCGTGGCGTCGAAGAGCATCTCGCTGTAGCGGTCGCGGACGGCGATGAGCTCTTCCAGGGTCTGGCAGCCATGTTTCTTGAGCAGGGTGTAGAGCAGGGACATCCGGTCCTCCACCTGCGCGAGCCGCTCCGGCGACAGGTCCACCCGGCCGTCGAGCGTCTCCAGTTCGGCGCGGATGTCGTCCAGCTCGATCCGGGCCGAGTCCATGCGCTCCCGGAGCGCCGTCACGGACGGCAGGAAGCGGGCGATGTGCTCCAGGGCGCGGGCGCTCTCCTTGAGCGCCGCCACCACACCCGGGGTCTCCCCGTCCGGCAGGAGCCGGCCGAGGGCCAGGGCGAGCCCTTCCTTGATCTGCTCCGCGTTGGCCAGGCTGCGCTGCTCCTCCTCGAGGGTCTCGAGCTCGCCGGGCACGAGCGCCGCTTCGTCCAGCCGGCGCCACTGCGCTTCGTTGTACTCCCGGTCCGCCTGCTGGCGGGCCAGCTGCTCCCGCGCGCCGGCCAGCGCCGAGCGGACCTCCTGCAGCGCGCGCCACGCCTCGCGGCAGGCCTCGAGGGCGGCGCCGTTGCCGGCATAATGGTCGAGCACGGACAGCTGGAAACGGGGATCCGTGAGCAGCAGGCTCTTGTGCTGGGAGTGGATGTCCACCAGGCGGCCGGCCACCTCCTGCAGGAGCGAGACCGGCACGGGACAGTCGTTGATGAAGCTGCGCGAGCGTCCCGAGCGGGACACTACGCGGCGGACCAACAGCCGGCCGCCCCCGTCCTCGACATCCGCCTCGGACAGCAGGCGCGCCAGTTCGGCGTCCCGGGCGTCGAATTCAGCCTCGACGACGCACGAATCCGCGCCCTCCGCCAGCGCGGAAGCGTCGGCGCGGGCTCCGGCCAGCAGCGACAGGGCGCCCAGCAGGATGGACTTGCCGGCGCCAGTCTGGCCCGTAATAATGACCAGACCCTCCGGAAACGAGATATCCAGAGAGTCTATCAGTATGTAATGCTCGATATGGAGGCTATGCAGCACCGTCTTCCTGGGCTACCCGGTAGTACAGCTCACCGTCCTCGAATTCGGAAATGGCGACGAGGTCCGGCTTGGGCTGGCGCTCATAGTACTTGGAGATTTCAATCTGTTCCTTGTTCTCGAAGACCTCGTCCATCGTGTCCCGCTCTCCGCGGAAATCCTCCAGTTTCTTGGCGAGTTCCTTCTTCTCGGCCAGCGCGATCTGGTTGGCGCGCTTGGAGAGGATGACGACAGTCTCATAGATGTTGCCCGTCGGGGCGGCGAGATCCTTGATGTCCCGCGTGATGGTATTGGTAGGTATTTTCTTTTCCATATCTAGAATACGGGGGCTTCCCGTCGGGAAGTTTCATTATTTTTCTTTCACCTTGTTGTACAGGCCGTCCAGCTCCTTGCGGTGGGAGGATTCGGGATACTCCCCGACGAAGTTGAGATAGTCGTCCTGGAAGGTCAGGTAGCGCTCCTTCTGCTTCTCGACGACGCTCATCTTGGCGTATTTGTACGAGGACATCGCGGTGTAATAGAGGATTTCCTCGCGGTAGATGTTCTCCGCGTTGTCCTTCAGGACGTTCCGCAGGGCCACGCGGGCCGCCAGGTAGTCCTCGAGCGTGTAGTAGATCTTGGCGTTCTCGTACGCCTTGCGGTCCAGCCGGTCGCTCAGCTCCTGCATGCGGTGGCGGATGATGTCGGAATTGGCGCCCTCCGGATGCTCGCGCAGGTACTCGCCCATCGCAGTGATGCAGGTATAGGTCGGCGTCTGGTCCAGCTCGTAGCGGAGCGTGGCGCGGTACAGGCAGTCGATGCGCAGGAACTCGGCCATCTCCGAGAAGGAACTCTGCGGGAAATAGGTCAGGTACTGCTGGAAGTTGGTCTCGGCCGTGTAGTAGTCCTTGTTGGAATAGTTGCTCAGGCCCAGGTAATACATCACCGTGTCGTGCCGCTCGGTGCCGTTGGTGAGCAGCGTGAGGGACTCGAACAGCTGGGCGGCGCGGGTGTACTTGCCGCCGTTGAAATACTCGAAGGCCGCCTTGTACTTGGCGTCCACGTCACTGCTCTCCAGGATCTTGTCATACTGGCTCTTGCACGCGGAGACGCCGGCCAGCAGGAGCAGCGCCATCAGCAAAAGGGAATTCGTTCTTCTTCTCATCGTTTCAAATATTTTTCGGCATCCAGCGCAGCCCGGCAGCCCGAAGCGGCGGCGTTGACCGCCTGGCGGTAATGCGGGTCCTGCACATCTCCCGCGGCGAACACGCCCTCGACGTTGGTGCGGCTGCTGCCGCCGTCCGTCAGGATGTAGCCCGCCTCGTCCACCGCCACCCACGGCGCGAACAGCTCGGAGGCCGGGTGGTGGCCGATGGCCAGGAAAAAGCCGTCTATCCGGATATCAAAAACCTCGCCATCCTTGCGCAGCAGCCGCGCGCCGGTCACGCCGGAGGCGTCGCCGAGCACTTCCTGCGTGTTGCAGTTCCACAGGATCTCGATGTTGGGGGTATTCTTCACGCGCTCCTGCATGGCCACGGAGGCGCGCAGGACATCGCGCCGCACGATCATGTAGACCTTGCGGCACAGGCCGGCCAGGTAGGAGGCCTCCTCGCAGGCCGTGTCGCCGCCGCCCACGACGGCCACGTCCTTCTTGCGGTAGAAGAAACCGTCGCAGGTCGCGCACGCGGACACGCCCAGGCCGCGGAACTTCTCCTCGGAGGGCAGGCCCAGGTAGCGGGCCGTAGCGCCGGTGGCGATGATCAGGGCATCGGCTTCCTGCTCCACCGTGCCGTCCACCGTCAGGCGGAACGGGCGCACGCCCAGGTCCACGGCCGTGACGGCGCCGCGGCGGATGTCCGCGCCCAGATTGACGGCCTGCTCGCGCATGTCGTTCATGAGCTGGTTGGCGTCCACGCCCTTGGGGAAACCGGGATAGTTCTCCACGACGGTCGTCGTGGTGAGCTGGCCGCCCGGGGTCATGCCTTCGTACAGGACGGGAGCCAGGGCCGCCCGGGAAGCGTATATCGCAGCGGTATAGCCCGCAGGGCCGCCGCCGATGATCAGACATTTGATGTGTTCCATATTCATTTTCGTTTGTTTCTTCTCATTTGGCCCGGGCCGTCTTGCGCGTCGGGTGGCACAGCAGCAGGACTTCGAATCCGTCGATCTTGTAGCCGCGGAAACGGCGGCCCTTGAAGTGGGCTTCGAACCAGGAGACGAGCTCCGCGTCATTGAGGTCGCGCCAGTTCTGGTTCTGCGTGTCGTACAGGTGCAGGTGGCGGTCCGCCCGGACGTCGAACACCTGCCGGACCCCCTGGCCGCAGCGGCGGTCGTAGATCCCCAGGTCCGCCAGGGTGGAGAGGATGTTGTAGACCGACGCCGGGGAGACGGGCGTCCCACCCTGCGCGGCGACCTGCGCGGCGACTTCGTCCGCGCCGGCGTGCACGAGCACGCGCATCGCCTCGTGGACGGCCAGCCGCTGGGGCGTCGCCTTGAGTCCCTTGTCCCTGAGCATCTTCCTGAATCTCAGGATGTCCGGTATATCCTTGTCCTTGCCCTTCATCGTCTAGAGTTTCTTGCGCCAGCGGGCCAGCGGGATGCCGAGCTGGCCGCGGTACTTGGCGATGGTGCGCCGCGCCACCTTGTAGCCGCGGCGGCCCATCTCGACGACCAGCTGCTCGTCCGTGAGGGGCTTGCGCTTGTCTTCCGCGTCCACGCATTCCTGCAGGACCTTCTTCAGTTCGCGGGTGGAGACCTCCTCGCCCTCCTTGTTCTCCATGCCTTCGGAGAAGAAGTACTTGAGCGGGAAGATGCCGAAATGGGTCTCGATATACTTGCTGTTCACGACGCGCGAGATGGTCGAGATGTCGAACCCGGTCTTCTCGGCGATGTCCTTGAGCACCATCGGCTTCAGGTCCGCCTCGTCGCCCGACACGAAGTAGGCGTGCTGGTACTCGAGGATGGCCGACATGGTCTTGTTGAGGGTGTTCTGGCGCTGCTTGAGCGCCTCCACGAACCACTTGGCGGAGTCCAGCTTCTGGCGGACGAAGGTGGCCGCCTCCTTCTGGGCGCGCTCCGAGGAGCCCTTGGCCTCGATCAGCAGGTCAGCGTATTTCTTGTTGACCCGCAGCTCCGGGACGGAGAAACGGGGCATGGTGAAGGACAGCTCACCGTCGTGCTCCTCCAGGACGAAGTCCGGCACGATCTGCTGCGCCTGGTCGGTGTAGGTGTAGTCCACCTCGCCGCCCGGCGCGGGATTGAGCTTCACGATGCGGGCCATCGCCCGCTTGAGCTCGTCCTCCGACAGGCCCAGCCGGGACATGATCTTCTGGAAGTGCTTGTTGGAGAATTCCTGGAAATAGTCCTGCAGGATCCGCTCGGCGTTGAGCACGTCCCGGGACTGCTTCATCGTGCGGAGCTGGAGCAGCAGGCACTCGCGCAGGTCGCGCGCACCGACGCCGGCGGGATCGAAGTCCTGGACCACCTTGAGCATCTCCAGCACCTCGTCCGCATCCGTCTGGATGCCGGCCCGGAAGGCCATGTCGTCCACCAGCGACTCGATGTCCCGGCGGAGATAGCCGTCCTCGTCGAGCGAGCCGATGATGAAGGCGGCGATGTTGTACTGCTCCGGGGTGAGGTTGCGGTAGCCCAGCTGGTCCATCAGGCTCTGGGTGAAACTCTGCCGCACCGAGAAGGTGTTGTATTCCGGGCGGGGGTCCTTCCCCCAGTTGTTGACGCGGGTGCGGTAGGAAGGGATGTCCCCCTCGTCCGTGATCTCGTCCAGCGAGACGTCCTTGGCCTCCTCGGGCTTGTCCGGATCCGGCGAATCATCCAGCACGGGATTCTCCTCCAGCTCCGTACGGATCCGCTGCTCGAGTTCCTGGATCGGGAGCTCGATCAGCTTGATCGTTTGGATCTGCAGCGGGGAGAGCTTCTGCTGCTGCTTGATTTCCAGTCCTTGCTTGATCATCTACGGCATCACGGTTTCGGACATCCGGTTCCCCGACTGCCCGATGGAAGGGTACTTGAAACGTTCGCGGACGATGAAGGCGTCCGGGAAATCCGGCTTGATCTGCCGCAGCAGGGCCTCCGCGTCCAGGCGCGAGCGGAAATTGCCCACCGAGACCTTGAAGTTCGGCGAAGCATAGGAGCGGTAGGCCTGGATGCCGGGATACATCGCGCTGAAACGGCGGATCACCGCGGCGGATTCTTCGCGCGCGGTCCGGCTGCTCGCGAAGTAGAGCCGGATCCGGAATCCGCTGTAGGTCTTGGAAGCATTCTTCTCGACCTGTCGGTTCAGGGCCTGGCGGACGGCGGCGGGCTGCCGCACGATCACCTGCTCGGGCAGGGCCGAGAAGATGTCCCGGCCCAGCAGGGTCGAGTCCACCTGCACTTCGGTGCCCGTGTGCTCCAGTTCGTCTCCCGCCTCCTCCAGGTTCTGGGCGGAGAGGAGCGGCGCCGCGAGCGCGGCCAGGACGAGGACCAGTATGCTTTTCTTATTCATCTTCATCGACTTGTTGCTGTGTTTGGCTGATGAGGGTGCTCAGCGGGATATCCTTCAATTCAATATTCTTGCCAATCCCGCCGCGCAGGGCGACCTTGCCCGTGACGGTGAAGGTCACGTCGTCGTAGGCGCTCTCGTTGCTGACCAGCTTGAGGAGCTGGAAGGGGTTGAAACCCTCGGCGATATGGCCCCGGACGGGGATGCGGTAGACCTTGTCGGTCCGGCCGGACACGATGAGCTGGTCCGCCGACACGGTGACGGCATCCTGCCCCTGGTATTTCGCCAGGCCCTCGAGGCCGGTCACCTCGAACGCCACGGTCGGGTTGTGGATCCCCACCTCGATGAGCGCGGATAGGTCGGACAGTCCCTCCGGCACGATCGAGATGATGCGGGCCGATGTGACCGTGATATCCTTGTAGCTATGTCCCTTGCAGCCGGCGAGCAGCAGGGAGAGCAGGACCAGGACGAGTATGTGGATTCTCTTCATAGGAATCTTGCGCTAAACTATCCTACAAAGATAAGAAAAATCTCTATCTTTGCGACTGCGAATGAAAAAGGTATATATCGAGACATACGGCTGCCAGATGAACGTCGCCGACACCGAAGTCGTCTTCTCCATCCTCGGGGCGGAAGGTTTCGGCCGCACGGAAGACATCGCCCAGGCCGACGTCATCATGGCCAACACCTGCTCCGTGCGCGACAACGCCGAACAGCGCATCTGGGGGCGCATCGAGCAGTTCAACTTCCACAGGAAAAACCGTCCGGGGGTCGTCGTCGGCATCCTCGGCTGCATGGCCGAACGGCTGGGCGAAGCCCTGCTGGAGTCCGGCAAGGTAGACATCGTGGCCGGCCCGGACGCCTACCGGAGCCTCCCCCGCCTGATCGCGGCCGCCTCCCAGGGGCATCCCCAGGCCGACGTGCTGCTCTCCCGCGAGGAGACCTACGGCGACATCGCGCCGGTCCGCCTGGACAAGAACGGCGTCTCCGCCTTCATCTCCATCATGCGCGGCTGCAACAACGTCTGCTCCTACTGCGTCGTCCCCTACACCCGCGGGGCCGAGCGCAGCCGGGACTGGAAGACCATCGTGCGCGAGGCCTGCCGGTGCGCCGCCGACGGCTACAAGGAGATCACCCTGCTGGGGCAGAACGTAGACTCCTACCGCTACGAAGACCTGGACTTCGCCGGCCTGCTCGCCCGCGTGGCCGAGGCCGTGCCCGCGCTCCGCATCCGCTTCTCCACCTCCAACCCGCAGGACATCTCCGACGCCGTGCTCGAGACCATGGCCTCGCACGCCAACATCTGTCGCCACATCCACCTCCCCGTCCAGTCCGGCTCCGACCGCATGCTCGAGAAGATGCGCCGGCGCTACACGCGCGCCTGGTACCTGGAGCGCGTGGCGAAGATCCGCAGCCTGATGCCCGACTGCGCCATCACCACCGACGTGATCGCCGGATTCTGCTCCGAGACGGAGGAGGACCATCGCGACACCCTTTCGCTCTTCGAGGAAGTGGGGTTCGACGCGGCCTTCATGTTCTATTATTCCGAGCGGCCCGGCACGCTGGCCGCCCGCAAGTACCCCGACGACGTGGACCTGCCCACCAAGACCCGCCGGCTCGAAGAGATCATCGCCGTGCAGAACCGCCTCTCGCTCGAGAGCAACCGCCGCGACCTCGGAAAGACCTTCCAGGTGCTGGTCGAGGGCCCGTCCAAGCGCAATCCGGACGAACTCTGCGGCCGCAACAGCCAGAACAAGATGTGCGTCTGGCCCGACACCGCCCACAAGGCCGGCGACCTCGTGGACGTGACCGTCCTCTCCTGCACGCAGGCGACCCTCCGCTGCGAGCTGGCCTAGGCGCGGCAGCGCCGGTCTTCCGAGAAGGAGAAGAAGCAGTCGTCCGCCACGACCACGTGGTCCAGCAGGGCCAGTCCCATGGCGCCCGCTCCCTTGCGCAACGCGTCCGTCTGGCGGATATCCGCCTGGCTCGGCGTAGGATTTCCGGTGGGATGGTTGTGCACCAGGATCAGCGAAGAAGCCCCCTTGTCCAGCGCCGCCCGGAGGATCTGGCGCACGTCGATCACGGTCATGCTGCTCCCGCCGGAGCTGGCCAGGATCTTGCCCACCAGATAGTTCTGTCCGTTCAGCAGGAGGATCCAGCACTCCTCGTGCTGCAGGCCCTTGAGCTGGGGAATCATGCATTCGTAGACCTGCCGCGCCGTGAGCAGCGGCTTCTTGAGCACGGACGATTCTTCCTGCAGGAAACGGCGGCCCAGCTCGAAGGCCGCGATGACGGCGGCGGCCTTGCCGGGGCCGATCCCATACAGGGACAGCAGTTTGTCCGGGGAGAGGTTGAAGAGCGTGCCGAGGCTTCCGTCCGCCAGGGAGAGCAGCTGGCGCGCCAGGTCGAGGGCGCTCGATTCTCCCTGCCCGACACGCAGGAGCACGGCGAGGAGTTCGCCGTTGCTGAGGCTGGCCGCACCGCGCACCAGCATCTTTTCGCGCGGACGCTCGTCCGCGCTGAGTTCGGTGATTTTCATAGCGGGGCAAGGATACGGATTAAAATCGTAAAAACGAAAATAAAAATCGTATCTTTGCGATATGTTGCATCAGTTTGATACAAATCCTGAAGCATTGATGCGCTCCCACGGCATCAAGCCCACCGCGAACCGCATCCTGATCCTCCGCACGATGCTGCAGGAGCACCGTCCCCTCTCGCTGACCGAGATCGAAACCGCCCTGGAGTCGGTCGACAAATCCATCATCTCCCGGACCCTGGCCACCTTCCGCGAGCATCACCTGCTGCACGCCCTGGAGGACGGCAGCGGCAGCCAGCGCTACGAAGTGTGCCGCTGCGCGGAGACGGAAGCCGACACCGACCGCCATGTCCACTTCCACTGCGAGATCTGCGGCAAGACCTACTGCTTCGAGGAATCCCCCGTCCCGGAAGTGGCTTTCCCGCAGGGGTTCGAAGTCCTCAACGCCAACTACATGGCCCACGGCGTCTGCCCGGACTGCCGCCGCAAGGGCTAGTCCTCCGCCTTCATCGACTCGATGATCGCCTTGGCCCGGCGGATGCGGGTCCGGACCGTATTGAGTTCCATGCCCAGCTCTTCCGCGATCTCCTTGTACTGCAGCCCGTCGATCAGGCGCATCCGCGCGATGCTGCGGTAGAGCTCCGGCAGCCCTTCGACATATCCTTCCAGTTTCTCGGCATCTTCCTCCTCGACAATCTGTTCCAGCGGGGTCGCCGTCTCGTCGCCGATCGTCTCGAGGGTCGGGCCGTTCCCGGCGCCTTCCTTGTCGAGGTAGACCAGGTGGCTCTGGGCGCGGTTCTCGGCATCGATCGTGTCCAGGGCCGTGTTGTGCGCGATCGTGCGCAGCCAGGTCGAGAACTGGCTGCGCGTCGGGTCGAAGGTGCGGATCTGCCGGAACGCCTTCTCGAAACTGCGCGAACAGATGTCGTCGATGTAGAAGTCGTCGAGGTTCTTCATCGCGCCGTGGAGATAGGTCCGCAGGCCGGCGATGTGGGTGTCCCACAGTTCGGTGAACGCGGTGCCGTCGCCGATGATCGCGCGGCGCACCAGCTCGTCAATGGGCTTCAAGCCAGGTTTTTCCTTCATGGCATTCTACGGTCAGGGGGATGGACAGCTGGATGACGTTCTCCATCTCAGACACCAGCAGGTCGCGCACGGGGGCGATCTCTTCCTGCGGCACCTCGAGCAGGAGCTCGTCGTGGATCTGGAGGACCATCCGGGCCCGGAAGCCGCCTTCGCGCAGCCGCCGGTCCACGGCGTTCATGGCCAGTTTGATGATGTCGGCCGCCGTGCCCTGGATGGGGGCGTTGACGGCGTTGCGCTCGGCCAGGGCGCGGACGGCGGCGTTGCCGGCGCCGATGTCGGCGATGTAGCGCCGCCGGCCGAAGAGCGTCTCCACGTAGCCCCGCTCGCGCGCCTGGGCGATCGTCGCGTCGATGAACCCGCGGATGGAGGGGAAGGAGGCGAAATAGTCGTCGATGATCTGCTTGGCTTCCGTGCGGGAGCAGCGCAGCCGCTCGGCCAGGCCGAAGGTGGAGATGCCGTACATGATGCCGAAGTTGGCCGTCTTGGCGATGCGGCGCTGGTCGGCCGTCACGTCCGCCAGGTCTTCGTGGAAGATCTTCGCCGCCGTGGCGGCATGCACGTCCAGGCCGTCACGGAAGGCACCGCGCAGGTGCTCGTCCCCGCACAGGTGTGCCATCAGCCGGAGCTCAATCTGCGAGTAGTCGGCGGACATCATCACCCAGCCGGGCTCCCCCGCCACGAAGGCCTTGCGGATCTCGCGGCCTTCTTCGGTGCGGATCGGGATGTTCTGCAGGTTGGGGTTGGACGAGGACAGGCGGCCGGTGGCCGTCAGCGCCTGGTTGAAGGTCGTGTGCACGCGGCCGTCCGCCGGCGATATGTAGCCTGCGAAGGGTTCGATATAGGTGGACAGCAGCTTGCGCAGACCGCGGTAGTCCAGGATGGCGTCGATGATGGGGCTGCGGTCGGCGAGGTGCTGCAGGGTCTGCTCGTCCGTGGGCCAGTTGCCGGACTTGGGCCGGCGCGCCTTGGGGTCGAGCTTGAGCTTTTCGAACAGGACCACGCCCACCTGCTTGGGGGACAGGATGTTGAGCTCCGGCTCGCCGGCCAGCTGCCGGACTTCCGCCTCGCGTTCGACCATCTTGCGGCGCAGGCCGTCGGCGAATTCGCGCAGCGAGCCGAGGTCTACCTTGACCCCGGTCTGCTCCATGCGCGCAAGCACATGGATGAGCGGCTCCTCGATCTCATCGTAGAGCCGGCGCATCCCTTCCGTCGCCTCCATCTCCTGCCACAGCCGGGCGGCCAGCGGCAGCATCGCCGCCGTCTCGAGGCGCCGGTCGGGGCCTGCCGTCTCCGGGGTATCGTCGAACAGGGAGGCTTCCTGCGCGGCGGTTTCCGTGTCCAGTTCCACGCCCAGGTAGCTGCGGGCGAGGATATCCAGCTTGTGGCTCCGTTCCGGGTTCAGCAGGTAGTGCATCAGTTCGATGTCCTCGAGCCGGCCTCCGACGGCGATGCCGCGGGCGGCGAGGCGGCCCATCTGCGCCTTGAGGTCCGTGCCGGTCTTGACGACCTGCGGATCCTCCAGCAGCGCGCGGAACGCTTCCGGCGCCCCTTCGGCCACGCCTTCCTCCGTCGCTACGTAGAGGCGGTCTCCCTGCAGGTTCATGGCGATGCGGCGGCCATTGACAGCTTCCGCTGGCAGCTCCTTTATGCAGATCTCCGTCGCCGGAGCTGTGTCCGGAGGGGTGCTGCCTCCGGAAACCGTAGCCACCCTCGGCTCCGTAAGAGGGAGGGGCCCGCCGCCGACGGCGGTGGGAGGGGTCACGCGAAGCGGGACGTTTCCGGAGGCAACAGCCCCTCCGGCAGCGGAGGCGACAACCGAAGAAGAGACAGCGACTTTCCGGATGAGCCGTTTGAGCGACGGCATCTCGTAGCGGTCCATCAGGGCCTCGAGTTCCGGCGTGAAGACCGTGTCGTACACGAGGTCCTGCGCCGTTACGTCCAGGGGGATGTCCGTCTTGATCGTGACCAGCTGCTTGGACAGCCCGATATGGTCCTGCGCCGAGCGGAACTGCTCCTGCTGCCGCGCCGTAAGTTCATCCAGATGCGCATAGATCCCCTCCATGGAACCATACTTGCCCAGCAGCTTCGCAGCGCCCACGGGGCCCACGCCCTGCACGCCGGGGACATTGTCCGAGGCGTCGCCGCAGATGGCCAGGATGTCCACCACCTGGGCCGGCGAGGCGATCTTCCACTTCTCACAGACCTCCGCGGCTCCCAGCAGCTCGTTCTCTCCCCCGCCCTTGCCCGGACGCAGCTGGAAGACGCCGGGGCCGACCAGCTGGCCGTAATCCTTGTCCGGGGTGACCATGTAGACCTCGAACCCCTCGCCGGAGAAGCGCCGGGCCGCGGAGCCGATCACGTCGTCGGCCTCGAAGCCGGGAATCATCAGCACCGGGATATCCAGCGCCTGGACGATCTGCGTCAGGGGCTCCAGCGCCTCGACCACCAGCGCGGGCGTCTCGCCGCGGTTGGCCTTGTAGGCCGGATACATCTCGTTGCGGAAGGTGCCGCCCGGCGGGTCGAAACTGACCGCGATATGGGTCGGGTGCTCCCGGTCGATGAGTTCGAGCAGGTATTTCGTGAATCCGAACAGGATGGAGGTATCCACCCCCTGCGAGTTGACCATGGGCCTTCCGAGGAAGGCGTAGTACATCTTGAAGACGAGCGCATGGCCGTCGATCAGAAAAAGTTTCATACCGTAAAGATGAAACTTTTTCCGGAAGTTTCAAAGCGGAATGCGGAAATTACGCGAGGGCCTTGCGGACGGCGGCCGCCCAGGCCGCCTTGGCTTCGCCGATCCGGCGCTCGGAGGCGTGGCGCGAGAATCGCTTCTCCGCCTTCCAGAGGTCCCGCAGGTCCTCCACCGACAGCCAGACACCGACCCCCAGGCCCGCCATGTAGGCAGCGCCCAGCGCCGTCAGTTCCGTGACCCGGGGACGGATCACTTCCGTACCGAGCACATCGGCCTGGAACTGCATCAGGAGGTTGTTGCGGGCGGCGCCGCCGTCCACCTTGAGCTCCGACAGGAGGATGCCGGCGTCCTGCTCCATCGCCGCGACGATGTCCATCGTCTGGAAGGCGATCCCCTCCAGGGCCGCGCGGGCGATGTGGCCGGCCGTCACGCCGCGCGTGATGCCGACGATGGTGCCGCGCACGTCCTGGTTCCAGTACGGCGCCCCCATGCCCGTCAGGGCCGGCACGAAGTACACGCCGCCGTTGTCCGGCACGCTCGCGGCCAGCTTCTCCACGTCATGCGAACTCTCGATCAGGCCCAGGCCGTCCCGGAGCCACTGCACGACCGCCCCGGCCACGAAGATACTGCCCTCGAGGGCATAGTCCACGCGGTCGCCGATCTTCCAGGCCACGGTGGTGATCAGCCGGTTCTCGGAGAAGATGGGTTTGTGGCCGCAGTTCATCAGCAGGAAGCAACCGGTGCCGTAGGTGTTCTTGACCGCGCCCTCCTCGATGCACATCTGGCCGAACAGGGCGGCCTGCTGGTCGCCGATCACGCCCGTGACCGGGATGCGGTGGCCGCGGATGACCGTCTCGCCGTACTGTTCGCTGCAGCTGCGGATCTCCGGCAGCATCGCGGCGGGGATGCCGAAGAGTTCGAGCAGGTCGGGATCCCAGTACAGCGTATTGATATTGAACAGCATGGTCCGCGAGGCGTTGGTCACGTCCGTGGCGTGGACACGGCCGCCGGTCAGGTTCCAGACCAGCCAGGAGTCCACCGTGCCGAAGCGGAGGCGGCCCGCCTCGGCCTTCCTGCGGGCCCCGGGGACGTTCTCCAGGATCCAGTGGATCTTGGTCGCGCTGAAATAGGCGTCGATGATCAGCCCCGTCTTCTCCCGGATCTTCTCCTCCAGGCCGCGCTCCTTGAGGCTGTCGCAATACGCGGACGTGCGGCGGTCCTGCCACACGATGGCGTTGCAGATGGGCCGGCCGGTCGCGGCGTCCCACACGATGGTGGTCTCGCGCTGGTTGGCGATGCCGAGCGCCACGATGGGCCCGTCCTTCACGTCCGCGACGGCCTTCTCCATCACGTGGCGCATCGAGGACCAGATCTCCATGGGATTCTGCTCCACCCACCCCTGCCGGGGGAAAAGCTGGGTGAACTCCTCTTGGTGCATGACGACCTGCTTCCCGTCCTGGTCGAAGATGATGGCCTTGGAACTGCTGGTACCCTGGTCGAGGGATAAGATGTAGCGTTTCATGTCATGCAAAGATACACATATTTTATTATATTTGCCCTTATGATACGTTCCCTGAACCTGCCCGCTTCGGCGGACGACCTTTCACTTTCCGTACTCTTCTCCGTGCCGGAAGGGACGCCCAGGGGCGTTGTCCAGCTCGTGCACGGCATGTGCGAGCATAAGGAGCGCTACATTCCCTTCATCGAGTGGCTCACGGAGCGCGGCTACGCCTGCGTCATCCACGACCACCGCGGCCACGGCGCCTCCGTCAAGGACAGCCGTGACCTGGGCTACTTCTACGACGGCGGCTGGCGCGCGCTGGTGGAGGACATCCGCGTGGTCTGCGACTGGGCCCAGCAGCAGTTCCCCGGGCTGGACTATACCTTGTTCGGCCACAGCATGGGGTCGCTTGCCGTCCGGTCCTTCGCCAAGCGGTACGACAGCCGGCTGGACCGCCTCTTCGTGTGCGGCTGCCCGGCGGACAATCCGATCAAGGGCGTCGGCAAGGGGCTGGCGAAGCTCTACGGCAGCCTCCGGGGATGGCATTTCCGCCCCAAGCTCCTGCAGCGCCTCTCCTTCGGCAGTTTCAACAAGCCCTTCGAAGAGGAAGGCTGGCCCGCCGCCTGGGTCTGCTCGGATCCCGACACCCTGGAGGCCTACCACAAGGACCCGCTGTGCACCTACCGCTTCACGGCCAACGGCTTCTACGGCCTGCTGGGGATGATGGAAGACTGCTACTCCCCGGAAGGCTGGCGGGTGGACCGTCCGCAGATGCCCGTGCATTTCATCTCGGGCGCCGAGGACCCCTGCCGTGTCTCCGACGAGGCGCTCCGGCAGGCAGCGGACCTGATGCGCCGCGTGGGGTATGAATCCGTGGACGTCAAGTTGTATCCCGGCATGCGCCACGAAATCCTCAACGAGACCGACCGACTGACGGTCTGGAACGACATCCTCACATGGCTGGCATGACGGATACGGACGAGCGCTACATGCGCGAGGCCTTGCGGGAGGCCCGCGCCGCAGGCGCCGGGGACGAAGTGCCCATCGGCGCCGTGGTCGTGTGCCGCGGCCGCGTCATCGCGCGCGGGCACAACATGACCGAGCGTCTGCACGACCCCACGGCCCACGCCGAGATGATCGCCTTGACCGCCGCCACGGAAGCCCTGGGAGGCAAATACCTGGACGACTGCACGTTATACGTAACCGTAGAGCCCTGCCCGATGTGCGCCGCGGCGCTCTGCTGGGCGCAGCTCGGGCGCCTGGTCTGGGGCGCGCCGGACGTCCGGCGCGGCTACTCCCTCTTCTCCCCCTCCCTCCTCCATCCCCGCACCGAAGTCTCTTCCGGCCTGCTCGGCGACGAATGCGCCGCCCTGGTCAAAGAATATTTCAAAAGCAAAAGATAAATTTACTATCTTTGCACCCGGAATTGAGGTATGGTGTAATGGTAGCACTACAGATTTTGGTTCTGTCTGTTCTGGTTCGAATCCGGATACCTCAACGGAAGGAACCGGCTCTTCGAAGCCGGTTCCTTTTTTTCTTCCTCCCCTCCGTCCCCGGAGCACTTCTCCCCTAGCCGAGCACGCCTCTTCGCCACCAAGTGCACCGCGACCCTTCTCCGCCGTATCGCCGTTCAGCCCATGCGCGGGCGCATCGCAAAGATTCCCTCTCGGTGGACCAGGTCCACCGACCCTGCCTCAGAACCCCTTCAGAGCCATTATGGGTGTACCTGGTACACCCCCTGAAATCCCACCTTGTCCACCTGACAATAAAAACTATCGCCGCCAGGGGCGCTAAGGCCTTTCCCCGCCCCCGGCAACCAGTTTTTCTTCCTACCAAGGGCGCTGGAACCTTTCCCCGCCCCCGGCAACCGACATTTCTTCCTGCCAGGGGCGCTAAGCCCCTTCTCCGCCCCTGACAACCGGTTTCTCTTCCTGTCAGGGGCGCTGAGATCCTTCTCCGCCCCCTGCAACCGGGTTTTCCTCCTGCCAGGGGCGCTGGAGCCCCTATCCGCCCCTGACAACCGGTTTTTCTTCCTACCAAGGGCGCTGAGACCCTTCCCCGCCCCCGGCAACCAGTTTTTCTTCCTGTCAGGGGCGCTGGACCCCTTCTTCGCCCCCGGTAAGCGGATCCTCTAACGGCTGAAGGTGCCGAGGAGCGAGATAGAGGGCTGAGGAAACGGATGCGTGTGCACAACGTCCGAAAAACTTGGACGTTATGTACAAAAACAGCCAAAAACGTGCATAACGTCCGGATAATCTGGACGTTATGAGCGGTCTGACAACAATCCCGTCAGCGGAGTCTGGGGATAGAGGTCTCCGGAAGGTTCCTGGCAGAGGTGGTCAAAGAAAGGGTGTCGGTCAGAGGTAGAGCGGACGGGACGGGACGGGACATACACCTTCAACACATCAAAAAGGTATCAAATACGATTCCGTATGCAGGTTTTGACGATTTTTAATGTCCCGCATCCGGATTCTTCGCATCTTGGGGCCGGATTCAACGACATATGCTATGAAAACAACCTTCCGCACCCTGGCGGCCGTCGCCGCCCTCCTCCCTGCCCTGGCGTCCTGCCAGGACCTGTTCCGCCCGGCAGGGCAGCCGCAAGGCACCCTGGTCATCGCGCTGGACGCCCCCGCGGGCGCCGCCACGCGCTCCGGCTCCGCGCTTCCCGACGTGGGCGGTTTCCTGCTCACAGTGACCGATGCCGGCGGCCGCATCCTCTATGACGGTCCCTTCGACCATTCGCCCGACGAGATGGAGGTCCCGGCCGGCTCCTATACCGTGAGCGCCGTGTCCGGGCCCTTCGACGCACCCGCCTACGACGCGCCCCAATGGGGCGACACCCGGGTCGTGACCGTCGCGGCCGGCGGCAGCGTAAGCGTCACGCTGACCTGCCGCCAGCTCAACGCCGGCCTGCGGCTGGAGACCGGCAGCTCGTTCCGGCGGGCCTATCCGACCGGAATCCTGGTCCTGAACGGCCCCGGCGGAAGCCTTCCGCACCCCGACACCGAGACGCGGACGGCCTACTTCCAGCCGGGCACCGTCTCCCTGGTCCTGGAGGATGGCGGCTCCGCCCAGACCCTCTTCACCCGCATCCTGGAGGCCCAGCAGGTCCTGACGGTACACCTCGGTGCCAGCATGGAGACGCCATCCGGCGGGATCGCCCTCCAGGTCGATACGGCCCGGACCTGGCTCTCCGAGCAGTTCACCGTCGGCGGCGCCGGTGCAGCCGATATCGCCAACGCCTACGACGTCGCCACGGCCCGCACCCGCGCAGGAGAGCAGGGCGTCTGGGTGTGCGGATACATCGTGGGCGTAGCCACCGGCACGGGCAAGGTCTCCTTCACGCCCCCCTTCACCAGGAACACCAACCTGGTGCTCGGGGCCAAGGCCGCCACCTCCGACACGGATTACTGCCTCTCCGTCGAGCTCCGGTCCGGCGCGGTCCGGAACGCCCTCAACCTCGTGGACAACCCCGGCCTGCTGGGCCGGAAGGTATACATCAAGGGGGACCTCGTGTCCGCGTATTATGGCATACCCGGACTCAAGGCCCCCCTTGAATATCAGCTGCAGTGACTAGATGCGCTTGAGGATCTCTTCGGTCTGCGCCTCATAGCCCGGCTTGCGCAGCAGGGCGAACATGTTCTTCTTGTACGCCTCCACGCCCGGCTGGTTGAACGGGTTGATGCCCAGCACGTATGCGCTGATACCGCAGGCGAATTCGAAGAAATAGAACAGGGCGCCGAGGCTCGCCTCGTCGAGGTGCTCCACGCTCACCTCCATCTGCGGCACGCCGCCGTCGATGTGGGCGAGCTTGGTGCCGAGCTGGGCCATCTTGTTGCAGTGCTCCACGCGCTGGCCGGCCAGGTAGTTGAGCTGGTCGAGGTTCTGCTCATCGGAGCCGATCACGACCTCGCGGGCGGCGTTCTCCACCGTCACGGTGGTCTCGAACATCACGCGGTCGCCCTCCTGGATGAACTGGCCCATGGAGTGGAGGTCGGTGGTGCAGACGACGGAGGCCGGGAAGATGCCGCGGCCTTCCTTGCCCTCGGACTCGCCGTAGAGCTGCTTCCACCACTCGCCCAGGTACTGGAGCTTGGGGTTGAAGGTCACGAGGATCTCCACCTTCTTGCCCTGCTCATGGTACAGCAGGTTGCGCATGGCCGCGTACTGCACGGCGGCGTTGTCGGCGGACTTGCACAGCAGGGCCTCGCGCTCCTCGGCCGCGCCCTTCAGCATGGCACGCATGTCGAATCCGGCGAGCACGATCGGAAGGATCCCCACCGGGGTCAGGACGCTGTAGCGGCCGCCCACGTTGTCGGGCACCACGAAGGTCTTGTAGCCCTCCTGGGTAGCCAGGGTCTTGAGGGCGCCCTTCTTCGCATCCGTGATGGCCACGATGCGGCGGGCGGCCTCGGCCTTGCCATAGGTCTTCTCGATGTATTCCTTGACGATGCGGAAGGCGACGGCCGGCTCCGTGGTGGTGCCGGACTTGGAGATCACAACGCAGGCGGTGTTGCGCATCTTCGCGAGGTCCATCAGCTCGGCGAGATAGTCCTCGGAGAGGTTGTTGCCGGCGAAGACGACCTGCGGCACGCCGGCCTTGCGCACGAAACCGTGCGAAAGGGCCTCGATGGCGCAGCGCGCGCCCAGGTAGCTGCCGCCGATGCCGATCACCACGACGAGGTCCACGCCTGCGGCGGACCAGTCGTCACGGATCGCCTCGCAATCAGCGATCAGCGACTCGGGGATGTCGACCGGGAGGGTCTTCCAGCCGAGGAAATCGTTGCCCGCGCCCGTCCCGGCGTCAAGCACGTCATAGGCCGCGAGGGCCTTCTCCACATATTTCTGAAATTCTGCATCTTTGACAAAGGAGCTGCAGCCTCCTACATTGACTTTGACCATAGTGTTATGACGGTTGGTTATTTTCATTCAATCATACAAAGATAGCAATAATCCCCGAATTCAGAACTGCCGCCGCAACCAGGTGGCGATGAGCCGGATGCGCTTGTCCAGCACGGCGTAGTCGAGGGTCTCGGGAGTGTCGGTCTGCCGGTTGGTCTTGAGGGTGATGCCGGAGGTGAACATCAGCGCGGGGATGCCGGCCTCCACGAACCAGCGCTGGTCACTGATCCGGCGGTAGAAGAGGTCGGTGAAGTTGTCGCTGCCATAGTAATCGTAGGTGATGTGCAGACGCGTCTCCCGGTTGGCTGCGTCCAGCGCGAAGCGCTCGGAGGATCCGCCCAGCGCGATCAGGTACTCCGGATTGTTGGGCATGACCGGCACGAGCGTGGACCCGAGGATGTCCAGGTTGACGATGCGCGCCATCGGGTACGAATACCGGTAGCGTTCCAGGAAGGCCTTGGAGCCGGACAGGCCCGCGTTGTGCCCGTCGAAAGCCACGAAGATCAGCCCCATCTGTCCCCTGCAGCCCGGCGCGAGTTCGCGCGCCAGGGCCAGCATCGCGGCGACGCCCGAGGCGTTGGAGTCCGCGCCGGGATAGCATGTCCCGTCGAGGATCCCCAGTCCGTCGTAGTAGGCGCTCACGACGATATAGCGGGGGAAGAATCCCGGCGTGATCCCGATGATGTTGCGGCCGGTCTGGCCGTCCTGCTCGAAACGCTGCACCATGACGTTCAGGCCGGCGTTGCGCAGCTGCCCCAGCAGGTAGAAAGCGGTCCGGTGGGCGCCGAGGGTGCCGAACCCGCGGCCCGCCCGGAGCGAATCGCACAGGAAAGCCACCTCGTCGCGCAGGTCGGACCGGCGGTCCTGCCCGCGCAGGGGCAGGCAGCAGAGCAGGCAGAGGCACAGAATTTTGAGGCGGCTTTTCAAATCGGGTCCGATTATTGTTTATCTTTGCAAAAATAATGAAAAAGTTTCTCCTGACCATAGCATCGCTGCTTCTCGCTGCAACTTTCGCCTTCGCCCAATACGACAAGGATGTCTTCATGTGGCGGGGACGCCAGGCGTTGTCCGACGGCAAATATGCCCTGGCCATCGAGAATTTCAACGTGCTGTCCCGCCTGGACAGCACGGACTACTGGAGTTTCTTCTTCCGCGGCATCGCCAAGTACAACCTCGGCGACCTGCGCGGTGCGCAGACCGATTTCGACACCTCGGTCCGGCTCAACCCGGTCTTCACCAACGGCTTCCACTACCGCGCCATCACCGAGAGCCGCTTCGGCGACTACGAATCCGCCTTCCGGGACTTCGACCGCGCGCTCGAGCTGCGCCCCGGCCAGACCGGCATCTACTTCTCCCGCGGCGTGGCCAACTTCCTCGCGCAGAAATTCGACGACGCCGTCGCTGATTTCGACCGCTATATCAAGAAAGAGCCCAAGGATCCGGCCGCCTACCTCAACCGCGGGGCCAGCTTCCTGTTCCTCAAGGATACGACCCGCGCGCTGGAGGACTACAACCGGGCCATCCGGCTCGACCGCCTGGAACCCGAAGGGTTCGTGCGGCGGGCGCGCGTCTATGCGGCCCAGAAGCAGTACGACGAGGCCATCGCCGACCTGGACCGCGCCATCCAGCTGGACAAGGAGAACACCCTCGCCTACTTCAACCGCGCCCTCCTCTACTACGAGCAGCGGCGCTACAACGAGGCGATGTCCGACCTCGACACGGTGCTCGAGTACGAGCCCGGCAACGCCCTGACCCTTTACAACCGCAGCCTCATCTATGCCCAGGTGGGCGCCTTCGAGCAGGCGCTCGAGGATATGGACCGGGTGATCAACATCAATCCCGGCAACGTCCTCGCCCACTACAACCGCGCCGCCATCTTCGTGGAGATGGGCCGGTGGCAGGACGCCCTCGAGGACTACAACAAGTCCATCGAGCTCTACCCCGATTTCGCCAAGGCCTACCTCAACCGCTCCTATGTCGAGAACATGCTCGGCCGCACACGCGAATCCCGCGCCGACTACCAGATCGCGCAGCAGAAGGTCCGCGAATACCGCGCCCGCAGCGGCGAGACATCCTTCGCCGACACGACCCGCAAATACAGCTCCCTGCTGGCCCTGGATGCGGATTTCGCCAAGAAGGATTTCGACAACGAGCTCCTGCAGCACCGCGACATCGACATCCGGCTGCGGCCGCTCTACAAGTTCAGCCTCGCCGCCGAACGGGAGAACCGCAACGTAGCGCTCTCGCGCCGGTACGAGAACGCCCTGATCGACCGCTTCATCGAGGCCGCCCCGACTCCCATCACGCTCGGCAACACCGAGAGCACCGGCACGGACCAGTATCTCTTCACGGCCCACGCCGAGGAGTATTTCGTCAAGGGCCTGCAAGAGCTCCAGCGCAAGCAGTTCAACTCGGCCCTCAGCTGGTTCGACAAGGCCGTCGGCGCCGCGGAGGACGATGTCTCGCGCGACCGCTACGCCCGCTACTACAAGGCTTTCTACCTGATGAACCGCGGCGTGCTCAAGGCCGAGATGATCGACTTCATCGCCTCGCTCGAGGGCAACGTCCAGACGCTCTCGATGGATACCGACGGCACGACGCGCGCCCGCGTCAGCGACCGCGTCGCGCGCACCTACGACTACTCCGAGGCCATCGCCGACATCCGGGAAGCCCTCTCGATCCTGCCGGACATCCCCTACCTGTACTTCGACCTGGGCAACCTCGAGTGCCTGTCCTCCCGCTTCGTCGAAGCGCTGGAGAACTACGACATGGCCATCCGGCTCTATCCCAACATGGGAGACGCCTATTACAACCGCGGACTGGTGCTGATCTACCTCAAGGACAAGGAGAAAGGCTGCATCGACCTGTCGCGCGCCGGCGAGCTCGGCGTGGCGGACTCCTACAGCGTCATCTCCAAATACTGCACGGAGGATGAGCTCAATTAGGTTCAAGTCCTTCACCTCCGGGAGCTGCGGCAACTGCTATTTCATCGGCATATTCGACGAATCGGGCGCCTGCGAGGCCGGCGTACTGGTCGACGCCGGCCTCAGCCCGCGCCGGCTCAAGAAGGAGCTCGCCGCCGAGGGCCTGTGCTTCGACGATTTCGCCGGCCTGCTGGTCACCCACGACCACAACGACCACATCCGCTCCCTGGGCTCCTACTGCAAGCACCTGCGCAAGCCGGTCTGGACGCCACCGGAACTGGCCGGGGCCCTGTCCCGCCATTTCATCACGGGAGAGTACTACGGGCCCTGCCGCCGCACCCTGGCGCCGGGCTGGAACGAACTCGTGCCCGGCCGCATCAGCGCGCAGTATTTCGCCGTACCGCACGACGCCTCGTGCACGTTCGGCTACGCCCTGCTGCTGGACGGCTACCGCTTCGTGATCATGACGGACATCGGCCGGATGGTCCCGCAGGCGCTGGCGTTCGCCCGCCAGGCCGACACCGTGGTCATCGAATCCAACTACGACCTGGAGATGCTCCGCCACGGCCCCTACCCCAAGGTCCTGCAGGACCGCATCTGCGGCGGCCACGGCCACCTGTCCAACGCGGAGTGCGCCGAGGCCATCCGCGACTTCCTCCACCCGGGCCTGCGCAACATCTTCCTGTGCCACCTTTCCGAGCACAACAACACGCCCGAATTAGCTTACCAAACCAGTTCAGGAATCCTTCAGGAATACATCCGGCAATCGGACATCCGGCCCCCGCGGCTGTGTCCGCTGCCGCGGATGACGGCCTCGCCGCTTTTCATTCTCTGAAATAATGCTATCTTTGTAGGATCATGAAAGCTTTCTGGCAGATCCTCAAGCGCTATGTCGCTCCCTATAAAGGCTATGTCGGCGGATCGGTGGTCCTCAACATCCTGTCGGCCGTCTTCAACGTCTTCTCCTTCTCGCTGCTGATCCCGATCCTGCAGATCCTCTTCAACGTCGGCGAGAACCATTACGAATTCATCCCGTGGCACCGCGGGATGCCCTTCGGGGACATCACCAACAACGCCTACTACTACGTCTCCCAGTTCATCGAGGAATACGGCCAGAGCCACGTCCTGCTGATGCTCTGCCTCATCTTCATCGGCATCGTGGCCATCAAGGTGGCCTGCTATTTCGGCGCCTCCGCCGTGATGGTCCCCATCCGCACCGGCGTGGTGCGCGACCTGCGCATGGAGATCTACCGCAAGATCCTCGCCCTGCCGCTGGGCTTCTTCAGCCAGGAGCGCAAGGGCGACATCATCGCCCGCATCAGCGGGGACGTCCAGGAAGTCGAGACCTCCATCACCAGCACCATCGAGATGCTGATCAAGAACCCGATCCTGATCATCATCTACCTGGGCGTGCTCTTCCGGATGTCCTGGCAGCTCACCCTGTTCGTCATCATCTTCGCCCCCGTGATGATCGGCATCATCAGCGCCACCGGCCGCCGGCTCAAGGCCGACTCCGTGGAGGCGCAGCGCTACTGGAGCGACACGATGAGCCAGGTCGAGGAGACCCTCGGCGGGCTGCGCATCATCAAGGCCTTCCGCGCAGAGCGCCGCATGGACGCCCGCTTCGGCCAGGTCACGGAAGACATGCGCCGCAAGAACACCCAGGTGGCCGTCCGCCAGGCGAGCGCCCACCCGGTCAGCGAATTCCTCGGCTCCGCGATGATCGCCATCGTGCTCTGGTTCGGCGGCACGCTGATCCTCGGGGAGCGCGCCGTGATCGACGCCCCTTCCTTCATGGCCTACATGGCCATCCTGTACAGCGTCATCCAGCCCATCAAGGACCTCTCCCGGGCCGCCTACGGCATCCCCAAGGGACTCGCCTCGATGGAGCGCATCGACGTGATCCTGGACGCGCAGAATCCCATCCGCGAGCCGGCCGCGCCCAAGCCGCTGGACGGTTTCCGCGAATCCATCCGCTTCCGCGGGGTCAGCTTCAGCTACGAGGACGGCCGCGAGGTGCTCCACGACATCGACCTCGAGATCCCCAAGGGCAAGACGGTCGCCATCGTGGGTGCCAGCGGAGCCGGCAAATCCACGCTCGTGGACCTCATTCCCCGCTTCTACGACCCCTCAGCCGGCAGCATCACCATCGACGGGGTGGACATCCGCGACGTGCGCCTGTCCGACCTCCGGGCCCTGATGGGCAACGTCAACCAGGACCCGATCCTCTTCAACGACACACTCTTCAACAACATCGCCTTCGGCAAGCAGGACGCCACGCAGGAGGAAGTCGAGGCGGCGGCGCGTATCGCCGGCGCGCACGACTTCATCATGGACAAGGAGGAAGGCTACAGCACCGGCATCGGCGACCGCGGCGTCAAGCTGTCCGGCGGACAGCGCCAGCGCATCAGCATCGCCCGGGCCATCCTCAAGAATCCGCCCATCCTGATCCTCGACGAAGCCACGGCCTCGCTCGACACAGAGTCCGAACGCAGCGTCCAGGAAGCGCTGGACAAGCTGATGAGCGGGCGTACCACCATCGCCATCGCCCACCGGCTCAGCACCATCAAGAACGCCGACGAGATCATCGTCATGGACGGCGGCCGCATCGTCGAGCGCGGCCGGCACGACGAACTGATCGCCAAGGGAGGCTATTACCGAAAACTTCACGACATGCAAGCCCTGTAGCCGATGAAACAGAACCGTACCCGCGCACTCGTCTTCCGGTTGCTGATGATCCTGTATGTCGCCGCCGTGGCCTGGCTCTGCTTCGCCAACTTCCACCGCCTGCCGGACGTGCCGCGCACCTTCTTCGGCATCCCGACCGACAAGGTGGTGCACTTCTGCATGTTCTTTCCCTTCCCGATCCTGGCCTTCCTCGCCTACGATCCCTACACACGGACGCCGTGGCAGGCGCTGGCCGCCCTGGTCAGCATCTGCGCCTTCGGCGGCATCTTCGCCGGCTGCACGGAGCTCATCCAGGAGCAGCTCACCTACCGCAGCAAGGATATCCATGACTTCGGCGCGGACTGCCTGGCCATCGGCATCGCCGGCGTGCTGGTGTTCCTCATCGACGTCCTCAAGATGCGCAAGAAGAAATGACGACCCTACGCCTTCCCTCCCTCCTGCTGGGCCTTCTGCTGGCCCTCCCCCTTCCGGGGCAGAACGTCCCCCGCACCCGGGACTTCCGCACGATCTGCGACACGCTGTCCGCCCGGCTGGAGCGGCGGACCACCGTGCACCAGCGCATCTCCGTGACCAAGGTGGCCCGGAGCGGCAGCACCCTCGACCTGACCTTCAACGCCGACCTGTCCTACTATCCCTGGCACAGCGCCGACGTGACCTGGTTCCGTGCGCAACTGGACAAGGAATGGAAATTCGACGGGTTCACCCCCGGGCGGATCCTCACCAACGGCTACGCGCTCGAGGACCTCGCCACGCCCGTGCTGGGCTCCGACGGCCGGCCTTCCCGCTATGCCTTCAGCACCGCAGACCCGCGGCAGGAGAAATCCCGCTTCATCACCGAAGTCGGTGCCCGGCGCTTCCCGAAGGGCATGTCCGACCGCTACATCGCCCTGTGGCAGAGCCACGGACGCTATTATGACGAGAACCTGGACATCTGGACCTGGCAGCGCGCCTGCATCCACCGCACCGTGGAGGACATGTTCACGCAGACCTTCGTGCTTCCCTTCCTCATCCCGATGCTGGAGAACGCCGGCGCCTACGTGATGACCCCGCGCGAGCGGGACACGCAGCGACGCGAGTTCATCATCGACAACGACCCGTCCTTCGGCGGGCCGCGCGAGGGGCTGATGCGCCGCAGCGGACGCTACGGCGAGTCCGGCTCCTGGGGCGACGCCGGCTCCGGATTCGCCGACACCAAGCCCGCATACACCTTCTCCGACAATCCCTTCCAGGCCGGCACGGCCCGGCAGGCCCGCTGCGCAGGCGACGAGCCGACCGCCACGGCGTCCTGGACCCCGGACATCACCCGCCGCGGGCGCTACGCCGTCTACATCTCCTACAAGTCCCTGCCCGAGAGCAGCCGCGAGGCGCACTACACGGTCCGCCACCTCGGCGGACAGACGGAGTTCTCCGTCAACCAGCGCCGCGGCGGCGGTACCTGGATCTACCTGGGCACCTTCGAATTCGCCGCAGGCACCGAAGGGCGGGTCACCCTGGACAACCGGGGCCTGCCCGGTTCCGTCGTGACCGCCGACGCCGTCAAGATCGGCGGCGGCATGGGCAAACTCGAGCGTGGCGGGCGCACCTCCGGGATGGCGGCTTCCGCCGAAGGGGCCCACTACTGGATGCAGTGGGCCGGCGTGGACACCACCATCACGCGCGGCTGGGAGACCGATTACACCAACGACTATGCTTCCCGCGGCGCCTGGACCGTGATGATGCGCGAGCAGAAGGAGATCCCCGTGGACCTCGCCTTCGCCTTCCACACCGACGCCGGCGTCACCCCCAACGACAGCACCGTCGGGACCCTGGCCATCTACACGCTGCGCGCCGACGGCGAGCGGGAGTTCTCCGACGGACGCGACCGCATCATCTCCCGCACGCTCTGCGACTACGTCCAGAGCCAGGTCGTGCAGGACCTCCGCCTCGATTTCGACCCCAAGTGGTCGCGGCGCGGCCTGTGGGACCGCAGCTACAGCGAGCCCCGCACCGCGGGCGTGCCGGCGATGATCCTCGAACTGCTGAGCCACCAGAACTTCGCCGACATGAAATACGGACTCGACCCGGCCTTCCGCTTCACGGCCAGCCGGGCCGTCTACAAGGGCATGCTCAAGGCCCTGAGCGAGTTCTACCACACGCCCTACGTCGTGCAGCCGCTGCCGCCGCAGGCCTTCGCCGTGCGGCTCGCGGGCAAGGACTCGGTCCGCCTGAGCTGGCGGCCCACCGAAGACCCCAAGGAGCCCACGGCCGTCAGCCGGGGCTACACGGTCTACACGCGCATCGACGATGGTGCCTTCGACGCGGGCGTCGAAACGGACAGCCTAAGCCTGACGCTCCCCATCGAACATGGTCATCTCTACAGCTTCCAGGTCGTGGCGTGGAACGACGGCGGCCGGAGTTTCCCGTCCGAGATCCTCTCGGCGGGTATCCCCCGCGGCACGCAGAAAGCGCCGGTCCTGGTCGTCAACGACTTCGACCGCGTGTCCGCACCCGCCTGGGTGGAGAGCCCGGGTTTCGCCGGCTTCGAAAGCCGGCTGGACACCGGCGTCCCCTACCTCCGCGACATCGGATACATCGGCGAGAATTATGAATTCCGCCGCTCCGCGCTCTATGTAGACAATGAGTATCCCGGCTTCGGCGCCTCCTTCGACGACCATGCCGGGGAGATCGTCGCGGGCAATACCTTCGACTTCCCCGCCGTCCACGGCCGGGCCATGATGGCGCTGGGCTATCCTTTCTACTCGATGTCCCGCGAAGCTTTCTGCGGGATCGACGAGCCGGTCTTCGCCGTAGACCTCATCTGCGGCAAGCAGGGCCGCACGCCCGTGGGGCGCGGCGCCCTGCCCGAGCGCTACCCGGTCTACACGCCGGCGCTCCTCCAGGCCTTGCGCAAAGTCGTGCAGACCGGCGGCAACCTGATCGTGAGCGGCGCGGCCATTGCCTCCGACGCTGAGACGGATCCGGCCGCCAGCTCCTTCCTGGAGGAGGTTCTGGGCATCAAGCCGGCCACGGCCTTCGGCACCAACACCGGCCGGATCGCCGACATGCCGTTCAGCGCGCAACCCAATGAGGATGTCTATTGCGTGGAGCGTCCGGACGGCCTGCGGGCCACCGGCAAGGCAGCCAAGGTCTGGCTCCGCTATCCCGGCTCGCTCTTCGCCGCCGCGGTCACCAACCAGGGAGAAGGTTTCAGGACCGTCTGTCTCGGCGTACCGATCGAGACAGTCCTGGAAGAAAAGGACCGCGAATGGATCTTCAGGCAGGCGCTGGATTGGTTCCACAATGGCAGGAAACCGGCCGTCCGCCGCTAGCCGCTATTTCTTGTCGTAAGCCTCGAAACGGGAATTGTTGGAGATATACTCGGGAACGATCTCCTTCATGAGCTTGACCATCTCCGGGATGCGGACGGCACGGCTGAGCGTCTCGAGCTGCTCCACCGCCTTGACGGCATCCGCATATTCGTACTCGCGCACGCGGGCGATGCGGATCCGGTCGTGGGAGGTCTCGTCGGTATTCTCCTTGTTGGAAAGGACTTCTTCGTAAAGCTTCTCGCCGGGACGCAGGCCGGTGTACACCACCTCGATGTCCTGGTCGGGCACCAGCCCCGCCAGTTCGATCATGCGCCGGGCCAGGGTGTCGATCTTGACCGGCTGTCCCATGTCGAACACGCAGATGCGGTTCTCGTTCGGCAGCGTCGCGGCTTCCATGACGAGGCGGCAGGCCTCGGGAATGGTCATGAAATACCGGGTGATGTTGGGATCCGTCACCGTCACGGGGCCGCCATGCTCGATCTGCTCGCGGAAACGCGGGATGACGGAACCGTTGGAGCCCAGGACATTGCCGAAGCGCGTCGTCACGAACTGCGTCTTGCCGGGCACCTTGCCGGCGGCGATCGCCTTGCCCAGGCTCTGGACATAGATCTCGGCGAGGCGCTTGGTGCAACCCATGATATTGGTGGGGTTCACGGCCTTGTCGGTAGAGATCATCACCATCTTCTCCACCCCGTACTCGATACATTTGTCCGCCACGTTGCGGGAGCCGTAGACATTGACCAGCACCGCTTCGCAAGGGTTCTCCTCCATCAGCGGGACATGCTTGTAGGCGGCCGCATGGAACACCACCTGGGGATGGTGCGTGCGGAAAGCGAAATCGAGGCGCGGAATCTGGCGTACATCGCCGATGATCGGCACGAAATCCAGGTCCAGGAAACGCTCCTCCAACTCCAGCCGGAGGTTGTGCATCGGCGTCTCGGCATTGTCGAAAAGGATCAGCTTGCGGATGCCGAACCCGGCCAGTTGCCGGCAGAGTTCGGACCCGATGGAGCCGGCGGCTCCGGTCACCATCACCACCTTGCCGCGGAAATTCTCCTTGATGAACTCCAGGTTGATCTTGATTTCATCACGGCCCAGCAGGTCCTCGATCCGGACCTTTCGGATTTGGAAATGGTCGGCCGACGTGCCGGTAACTTCGTCAACGGCAGGGGCGATCAACTCCTTCACACCCAGTTCTGTACAATAACGGACCAGGCGGTCCTGCTCCACAACGACATCATGTTCACTCGTAAAGATGACTCCCCGTACCGTCATGCGCCGGACTTCCTGTTCGAACGACTGTTTGTCCGGGAAGTAATAAACCCGCTTGTCCGCAATGACCGTGTCCTTGATCGTGGGGTTGCTGGAGACCAGTCCGACCACCTCGTAACGCTTGGCGCCGCGCAGGCGTGAGGCAGTGGCCACGGCCTTGTCATTCACGCCATAGACAAACACGCGGGAACGGTGTTCCAACTCCCGGATCCGGGACTTGTAAGCATCGTAGACATAGATCATCAGCAGGCGGACCGAACAAAGTGCCACCAGGGAGACGATACCGTCTACGGCCAGCATGGCGATGACACCCGGCTTCATGAATCCGAAGAGGAGCAGCACGACGGCCATCACCACCACCTTGCCCAGGGCAGCGAGGCCGAACAGGAGGGTATCCTTGAAGGAGAAATGGCGGATGATGATGGTATAGGTCTTGAGCAGCAGGAACATCAGCGCGGAGCCTACCACCGAAGAGAACCCCCAGACCCAGTCGAATGCGCGGTCGGACACCACCTCGACATCCAGCAGGAATGTCGCAACGGCCACGGCCACGGAGATGAAGACCGAGATGGCCAGGTCCATCACGAACACCTTCCTCCGGCTAAGGAACCGGGTGCTGAACTGGTCCAGGTTTTTGCCTATGTTGAACATGTATCGTCTAAATACGTGGATGATTGCAGTATAATGTTACAAAAATAAGCAAATTGGCCGGAATAATCAAAAATACCTTCAAAATCGCAGCGCCAGCGTCGTACAGATGGTCCCGGAGACCGGGTCCAGCGTCGGGGAAACGGCCGCAGTGACCGCCGGACGGCGTCCGGAACCCCAGTCCGAGGTACGGATCCCGAGCAGGCGTTTGGTGGGCTCCAGCAGCCAGTTGCTCGCGTCGGCCACCAGGATCCCGAGCCCGGCGCCGGCCAGCACGTCACTCACCCAGTGCCAGTTGTTGTAGTTGCGCATCACAGCCACGGTCGTGGCGACGGCATAGGCGCCGGCTCCCCAGCCCCAGCCATATTCCAGCCGGACCATCTCGGCGCCGAAGAAGACCAGGCCGCTGTGGCCGGAAGGCAACGACTGGTTGTTGGCGCCGTTGGGGCGCGGCGACTTGACGATATCCCGCACCGTCCAGGAGACGGCAGCCAGGGCGGCGAGCCCCATCGAGGTCTCGATCGCACGGTCCAGGAACCCATGCTCCGCCGGCACGCCGACCAGGCCCAGGCCCAGGTCCATGGCCAGGGGGAGATATTGGATCACATCGTCGAACGTGCGCTCCGGGCCACCCGCACGCCATTGCTCCTGCACCCAGCGGTTGACCGGGATGTCGATGGCTTCATGGCCCAGGTAATGGATGCCGAACCCGGCGCCCAGCAGGACGCCGGGCGCGATCAATTGCCGGGCATGGAAAGCCGACGAATCAGCCCGCACCGCGACCTGGGCCTGTGCCATCGGTCCGACAGACAGGGCCAGCAGGGACAGGATCAGCAGCAGGCGCCTCATCGGCCGGCGTACATCTGTTCGTAGTATTTCTGGTAGTCGCCGGAGGTGACGTTGTCCAGCCAGGTCTGGTTGTCCAGGTACCAGCGGACCGTCTTCTCGATCCCCTCCTCGAACTGCAGGCTGGGCTCCCAGCCGAGTTCCTTCTGCAATTTGCTGGAATCGATGGCATAGCGCAGGTCATGTCCCGCGCGGTCCGTCACGTAGGTGATCAGATCCATGTCGGCGCCCTCCGGACGGCCGAGGATCCGGTCCACGGTATTGATCAGGACCTTGATGATGTCGATGTTCTTCCACTCGTTGAAACCGCCGATGTTGTAGGTCTCGGCCACCTGGCCCTTATGGAAAATCACATCGATTGCCCGGGCGTGGTCCTCCACGTACAGCCAGTCGCGCACGTTCTCGCCTTTCCCGTAGACGGGCAGCGGCTTGCGGTGGCGGATATTGTTGATGAAGAGCGGGATCAGCTTCTCCGGGAACTGGTAGGGCCCGTAGTTGTTGGAGCAGTTCGTGACGATCGTCGGCAGGCCGTAGGTATCGTGGAAGGCCCGCACGAAATGGTCGGAGCTGGCCTTCGCCGCGCTGTACGGGCTGTGCGGCTGGTACTTGAGGTCCTCGGTGAAGAACTTCTCGCCATATGCGAGATGGTGCTCCCCGCTGGAAGCCTTGGTCGTGAAGGGCGGCTCGATCCCCTCCGGGTGTGTCATCTCCAGCGCACCGTACACCTCGTCGGTGCTGATGTGGTAGAACCGCTTGCCGTCGAATTTCTCAGGAAGGGACTCCCAATAGACCTTGGCGGCCTGCAGCAGGCTCAGCGTACCCATCACGTTGGTCTGCGCGAAGGTGAACGGATCCTTGATCGAACGGTCCACGTGGGACTCCGCCGCCAGGTGGATGATACCGTCCACCTGCTCTTCCTGCATCAGCTTCAGCACCCCTTCGAAGTCGCAGATATCCATCCGGACGAAGCGGTAGTTGGGCTTGTCCTCGATGTCCTTGAGGTTCTCCAGGTTGCCGGCATAGGTCAGCTTGTCCAGGTTGATGATCCTGTACTGCGGGTACTTGTTCACGAACAGGCGCACCACATGGCTCCCGATGAAGCCTGCGCCGCCCGTGATGACCAGGGTCCTTTCGTCATTCATAAATATCAATTTTTCAATTATCGGACAAAAATAGTTATTTTTGCAAAGCTCTGCAACAAGGAAAGCATGATGACGGCGGAAAGGCCCCCCATATTCCTCTACACGGACGGTGCAGCCAGCGGGAACCCCGGCCCCGGCGGCTGGGGCGCCGTGCTCTGCTGCGGCTCCGCCCGCAAGGAGCTCAGCGGCGGCTTCGCCCGCACGACCAACAACCGCATGGAGCTGATGGCCGTGATCAAGGGCCTGGAGGCCATCCGCTGGGAGGGCGCCGAGGTGCGGGTCTTCAGCGACTCCACCTACGTCGTCAAGACCGTCACCGAAGGCTGGAAGCGCAAGAAGAACAACGACCTCTGGGACCGCTTCGACGCCCTCGCCGCACACTTCCGCCTGCAGTTCACCTGGATCAAGGGCCACGCAGGGCACCCCGAGAACGAACGCTGCGACCGCCTTGCCGTCGCGGCATATTCCCGGCCCGGCCTCCCGCCGGACACCGGATACGAAGAATCCCAATAACAACAGATATGCAAAACGGAAAAATCATAGTAGGCATCACCCAAGGCGATTCCAACGGCATCGGCTACGAAGTCATCATCAAGGCGCTCGCCGACCCGCGGATCCTCGAGCAGTTCACCCCGGTCATCTACGGCTCCTCCAAGCTCTTCGGCTTCTACCGCAAGACCATCCCCGAGGTGGAGCAGATGGACACCAACGCCATCGCCTCCGCTTCCGAGGCGCACCCCAAGCGCATCAACATCGTGAACTGCCTGCCGGACAGCGCCTACGCCGAGCCCGGCCAGGCCACGGCCGAGTCGGCCTCGGCGGCCATCAAATCCCTCGAGGCCGCCGTGCGCGAGCTCCGGGAGGGCCTCATCGACGTGCTCGTCACGGGCCCCATCAACAAGAAAGCCATGTCCAACGAGGGTTTCGGCTTCCCCGGCCACACCGAATACATCCAGAACGCCTTCGGCGCCCCTGATTCGCTGATGTTCATGGTCAGCCACCGCCTGCGCCTGGCCGTCGTCACCGGACACATTCCCCTGAAGGACGTCCCCGCGCAGATCACCGAAGATCGCATCCTCAGCAAGCTCCGGCTCATCAACGCCTCCCTCAAGCAGGACTTCGTCGTGGACCAGCCGCGCATCGCCGTGCTGAGCCTCAACCCGCACAGCGGCGACGGCGGCCTGCTCGGCACCGAGGAGCAGGACATCATCATCCCCGCCATCAAGAAGGCCACCGACGAGGGCATCCTCGCCTTCGGTCCCTTCTCCCCGGACGGTTTCTTCGGCCTCAACCACTTCGAGGACTTCGACGCCACGCTGGCCATGTACCACGACCAGGGACTTGCCCCGTTCAAGGCCCTTTCCTTCGAGGACGGCGTCAACTTCACGGCCGGTCTGCCCATCATCCGCACCTCGCCCGACCACGGCACCGCCTTCGAGATGGCCGGCCGCGACCAGGCCGACCCGCGCTCCATGCGCGCCGCCATCTTCACGGCCATCGACATCTGGCGCAACCGCCACGAGTGGGAGGATCTCCAGGAGGGCAGGATGTCCGAGAAGTTCCTCGTCCGCGACAAACAGCGCAAACCGCAGATCGCGTAACCAATAAAACACTTATAATAAGTTAGTTACAGAAATGACCCGCATCGAAATCGATACGGGTCATTTTGCTGAAATACGGTGCTTCAAGCACTTACAGAAAACGCATCAGAACGCTGTGGCGGTCTTCTCGATATTGGCAGCCGTGGTCTCTCCCACGATCCCGATCAGGTTCGGGAAGAAATCGATGCCGGTCAGTTCCTCGAGCCGGTCCACCGAGATCCGGTCACTCTCCGAGAACTTCGTCTGCGAAGTGAAGTGGTCGTAGATATACGCACAGGCCGTATAGGTGCTGCCCTTCTTGCGGAGCAGGGCCTTGTAGTATTTGGCCGGCACGGTGACGGTCAGGCCGTTGGAACTTGTCGTCTTCGTGCTGCCTTTCACCACGCAGCCGGTCACCACGTAGAACTCGTCCGAGGCATCCGCCCACGTACGGACCTGCGTCTCCAGCTGGGCCCAAAGGCCGCCGTTGAAGGTCTGGTCCTGCGGGGTTATGTTGGTCATGTAGAAGACCGAGTTGTTAATCGCGCGGGAGCCCAGACGGTCTGCGGACGGGATCTGGTGGCCCTTGGAATAGTTGCCGCTGTAGCCGCCGGTCGCAGGTTGTTTCGCATCGTCAATGAACGGATCGGGCGCATAGGCGTCCTTGCGGGAGACGTTCGACTCCGCCCATTTGCCATAGAGCGGATAGGCCACCCAAAGGGACACCTGGTCGGAGGCGCTCCAGTAGAAGGACCAATTCCTTCCACTGGAGACGACCTCGTTCCCATTATCGTCCGGCATATAGTGCGTATAGTAGTTCTTGTCTGTGCTGGAGACCACGGGGGTCTCCAGCCAGTCATTCACCGTATAGCTGCTTTGCGATGGGTTTTCGCCCCCGGAGTCCCCTCCGGATTCGCTTCATTCAGCTACTGTTGTTTTAACAAAGACATTAAAGGTCTGATCTTTAATATTGTTGTTAACAGAAGTATAGCTTCTCCAATCCTGTTTATTATAAACGCCAACATACCTGGTCTGGGCAGAATTGAGCAGATATCCATCTGACTCATTGATAGTGAATATATTCCCATCACCAGTTCCAACTCTCAAGCCATTATTATTATTAATGCAATAGAGCCATTCCTTTTTTTCTGCCCCCACATAAAATACGATTCCACTATTATTTACGCCAGCAACCCACTGCAGCGTAACATCTGGCGAAGCAGATAATTTGTCCTCAGAAACAGTCACTTCTATTGCTGCTGGAGCAGAGGTTGTACCATTCCCATTTGACATCGCATAATAGGTTTCTCCTTCTTTGACACTAGTCAAAACGAATACATCGCCATCAACAAGACTCGATAGAGATTTCTTTACCCATACTGTTGTGGAACCAGCCGCGTTGACCGTAACGGTGCAAGTAGCGGAATTCGCCATAGTAGCCTCAGTGGCAGCGACATTGACTGTTATAGTAGCCGTACCAGCAGCTACCGCCGTGATGATGCCGTCGGAGACGGATGCAACGGAGGCATCGCTGGAAGAATATGTGACAGCACCTCCATTGGTCTGTACATTCAATTCAAACGTATCGCCCACAGTCAGTTCCTTTTGCGTTGCAGCCAGCGTGATATCCGCAGCAGGGATATGACTGACATAATAGGAATAAACTGCCTGAGGGGAATCATTATATACACCACGATAGCCGATAATGGTCAACTGATCGCCGACTTTCAATCCTAAATCTTCGAAAGTCCTGGGATTCGTATCCCCATAACTACAAACCTCGGGGAAGACACCATACACATAGACAGAACCAGAATCATCTTTAAGATCGAGGTTACCGAACACTGAACTGGCAATACTCGTAATAATACCTGTCAACTGATACTGATCTGTCTCGGAGACGTCTTTCGCTAGGAATTCCGCAACTGTCACTACAGTAGGGCCTTCACCCGGCTCCACCGGCGTTTCAGCAGCTTTGACGGTGAATTTCACTTCCTTGCTGGCAGCGTTGAAGCCTTCGGCAGCAGCGACGGTGAAGGTCGCGGTCACAGGCGTATCTTCAGTGAGGTTGTCGGCCGGGGTGACGATATACTCGCCCGCTTTCTCGCCGGCAGCCACGGTAGCAGCGCCTTCCGGAGCGACGGTCCAGGAGATCTCGCCGGTAGAATTGGTCGTAACGGTCAGGTTGAACGCCTCGGAGACCGCCTCGGCAGGAGCGCCGGAAACGGTCAGTTCAGGGTCGACCGGCTCCACGGCCATGCCCGTCACCTGGATATAGATCTTGGCGACAGCGGCGGCGTAGGTTGCCTTGGTGAAGGAAGGAGTCTCGATCGTGATCACGGCATCGCCGTTGGCTTTCGGGGTGATCTTGATTGCATCACCGTCCAAGGCCACGGTGGCAACATCCGTATTAGAAGAGGAAACCACCACCTGCTTGCCAGCCTCGACCGGGTTGGCATTCACCTCGGAAAGGGTGATCTGGGAGCCGTCCACGCCATTGATGGTCACGCTCACGCTCTTCACGGCATCCGTATCGAGCACGAGCGGATTCTCAGCGGTATAGGTCTGGCCGTCATCGATGACGTAGGTCACTTCGTTCGCGTCGATCGGGGTCTCGCCTTCTTCACCGAACTTCTCATCCACGGTGACATTGAACGTGTAGTCGCCCAGGCCGTAGATATTGCCATAGAGGTTGGTACGGACGTTCTCCTTGACGGCAATGCCCGTAAGGGAGAGCGGAGCGACCATGTCGGTCTCGTTGAACGTGACGTCGACCGTACCGGCATCCGGCACGAGGATGAAGTTCATGCCCACCCACTTGGCCGGGGTGGCGCCGCCTTCGGCATACTTGCCGACGGACGCGGCGTCGATGGCAGCCTCCGTGAAGGTGATGGCGTCAGCAGGCTCGCCGGCCTTGCCCGCGAACAGGTCGAAGGTGGTCGGAGCGCCGGTGATGGTCATCGTGGACACATAATCCGTCGTCTTGTCGGCCGGAACCTTGCTCGCGAAGACATTGAGCTGGGCGAAAGGACGCGTCAGCACGACATCCTGGGTCATGTTCTTGCCATCCGGCGTGAACTCCATGGTCTTGTAGAAAGCGTCCAGCTCCGGATCGTTGGCCACGACGGCATCGGGATACGCGAAAGAGGCGGTGCCGTTGCCGAAAGTGACGACATACTTGTCCTTCACCTCGGCGAAGAACACGAGCTGGTACTTCACGCCTTTGGAGAGGGTGAGGGAGACGCTGGCCTTCTTGTTTTCCACAGGAATGGAGCCGTCCACCTTGGACGTGGAAATCAGGTTGCCTTCGGCATCGAAGGCACCGACATAGAGGACATTGACCTTAGAACCGTCATCCAGCGTCGAATTGACGGGCGTGTCGGCCTTGGTCAGGGCTCCGCCGAGGTTGACGGAGAAGGTCGCGGTGACAGGCTTGCCGCCCAGGGCGGGATCGGCCACGTTCGCCGGTTCCTTGGCGCAGGACGCCGCGAACAGCAGGGTCGCAAACGCCAGGAGGGAATAAAGTGCTTTTTTCATAAAAAATGTGATTAGGATGATTTATATAATAGGATGATTTATATAATACGTGTTATCAAATTGTTATTTCAATTTCAGATTGGAACTGCGGATCAATGCCGATCCCGCCGCCCGTGTCCGTGGACGGATCGTCCGGTCCGGGCGGAAGCGGAGCACGCAGGATGATGTCGGTACGGTGGGCGCGGAGCAGGGGCACATTCCCGTCCCAGACGGCCAGTTCGGCGCCGTCCGCGCCCGTCAGGCGGAAGGACGCAGGCAGCGTCAGTCCGTCCGCGCCCGTCAGCACGTGGTCGACACACAGGATGAGGTTGCCCTCGTCGTCGAGTTCCGGCACGGCCGAGAAAGCCGCGCCCTGCCGCGAAGCCGTGGAGCGGTCGCCGAACAGGTCGAATCCGTCCGGCAGGGCCGCGCCCCAACTGAGGGACGCCTGCAGGGACGAGGCGGACACGGCCTTGGACGACAGCCAGGTCAGCGCATCCGGGATGAACACGCGAACCTGAGCCACCGGACGGGTCATCTCAACGGTGAGCACGCGCGAGAGCCCCGCGGCCTTCAGTGCCGAAAGATCCAGCATTCCGCCGCCCCGGAAGGCATCGCGGGCGTACCTGCCGCCGGCATACCCGTCGGGAAGGGAGATCTCGTTGAAATCCTCCGCTTCCCAATAGGGTTTGCCGGCCGCATCGACATAATCGGCCCAGGCCAGCACTTTGTAGCGCTCGGGGGCTACGGGAAGTACGAGGGTCGTATCGAGGTCCTCCAGCTCTCCCCGGACAAAGGAGAAACTGTACTCCGGCGCCACGGTATAATCATATTCCCCGACGTAGCGGAAGAGTTGCACATGGTATCGCGCCTGCGGCCGGGACTCCGCCTTGGCCTTGGTCCGCCCCTCGAGGGTGCGGTGAAGCGGCAGATCATAGTGGAAACGGAGTTGTACGGCGAAATCCCCATCCCCGGAGGGGAACTGGTGCGGGTCGCAGGAGGCCGCCAGCAGGGCGGCGCACGCAAGCAGGAAGGATGTCAGTCTCTGTCTCATAGGCTACCTCCTGCTGTAGGGTTTGCGTCCGAGCCTGTAGGTCAGCGACACGCTTGCGTGGTCGAGGCCCCAGTAATTCCGGACTTCGGAACGGGCGTAGCGTCCGTTCTCGACATTGTAGAACAAATCATAATCGAGGTGGAGGTATCCTCCGCCGAGCCCGATCTCGAGCCCCCAGCGGTCCTCGCGGTGCGAATCCAGGCGGAAGCGCCAGCCTACGCCCAGGCCGCCGCCATAGGCGGGATGCCGGGCGTCCCGGTCCTGGACGCGCCACTCGGAACGCGGCAGGGCGAAATTGTACCAGCCAAAGGTGCCGTGGATGTCCATGAACGGGCCATAGTAGCCGTCATGGACCCACAGGCGTAACTGGGGCTGGGTGGCGAGCAGCCGGTATTTGGTCGTGGGCGAGAACCAGTCCAGCGCGGAATAATAGACCGGCAGGCTAACCGTCACACGGTAGCCCAGGGCAAGCTCCAGGGCCAGGTTGGCCTCCAGAAGACCCAGTGTGGGCAGGTTGGTCTTGAGCCAGATGCCCGTGCCACTCTCCTCGCTGAAATCCAGCTCTTCGTCATCGTCGGGCAGGGCCGGGACCGTATTGACCGGACGAGGGGCCGGAGCCGGCTCTTCCGGGCGGACAGCCGGGGTCGGGGCAGGCTCTGCCTCCACGGGCTCGGGAGCAGGTTCCGGCGCAGCCGTCTCTTCGGCGTATTCCAGAATGGCCAGCGTGGCCCGCATCTGCGGGAAGACCTGCTTCAGCAGGTAATCCCAACTGCCCCGCAGCCGGGGCGCACGGAGCGCATCGACATCGCGGCTGCGGACGGCCTCCAACACCTCGTCCCGCGCAGGGATCCGGTCATCCGAACGCACCAGCGCGTCGAACAAGTCCCAGTCGATGCGGTTGAAGTCCATTTCGAAGAGGTTCTCGTCGAAATCCAGGTTGGCATGGAGGTAGTCCGAGATGCTCCGGGCACGCTGGTATGCCAGCCGCTCGTTGAGCGCCGGCGAGCCTTCCGGCGAAGAACAGGCGACCACGAGCAGGCGTGTCTGCTGTCCTTCGCGCAAGGCCTGCTTGGCAGCATTGACGAATTCCAGCAGGCGCCGCCCGTTGCCCTCGAAGAAGGGATCGAGTTCCGACTTACCCTGCGGGAAGTATACCTTGACCGAGTCGCGGCGCACCTCCTGTGCGGAAGCGACCAGGGAAACGGCCAGGGCAATGGTAGCAAGTAACGTATGGATCCTCATGACTATTGCCTTTTTTGTACGCCGTCCAGGTCGAGCAGCGTGAACTGCGCGGCTCCGTTGTAAATCGTAAGGATGCCGGTGACATCCACCGGGACGCCGTCGGCCTGGGAAGAATCCGGATTGCCGAGCACCTCCGGATCGATTTCCGCATCCGCGAACTTGGAATAGCCGCTCGTGCGGATCTGGACAGGGACGTTGCCATAGGAGAAGTACTGGCTCATGGTGACCGGCGTGGCATTGTCGCGCAGTGCCTGCAGCAGTTCACCCTCCACGGGACGGCCGCCCTGGGTCTTGACGCCTTCGAACTTGCCGGCGTCGAGATTCTCCAGGAGCTTGGCCTTGGTCATGGCCCAGGTGGTGACGCCATAGGTGCGGTCGCTCAGGAAGACGCGGTTCTCGGAGCTGTCATCAATGTAGAGAATAGCGAAGATCCGCTTGTAACTATCCGTACTGTAAGATGTAGCGGCACCGTAGGTCATACCCTCGAGCGTGACGAGACGTCCCCAGAGATCGTTCTTGAAGCCGCCGTCGGACAGGGCCTTGGAAAGCGCGGCTGCCGTGGGTCTGGCGGGCTCGGGGACCTCGGCCACGCGGCCCCGGAAGATATGGGTATCGATCAGGTACTGGGCATCGATATAAGCCGTGTCATAACCGTCGGCGGACTCATCCTCGATGCCGAGCTGGGGCATGCCGCCATAAGCGCCGACTTTGAGGCCGCAGCAGTCGATATAGACCCACTGACCCGGCTGGAAATCGCTGTAGAGCGAAGATTTGCCCACCTTGACGCAGATGGCGCCGGTCTCATCTTGGATATAGAGGTCGCGATAGATATTGCCGCTGCGGTCGCTGGAGATGACCTGACCGCCGATGCAGAGATGGGTGTTGATCTCCACGGCCTTGCCGCCGGCGTCCAGATACAGCTGCTTGAGGCCGGCGATGGTGGTATTGACGTCGATCCGGACTTCGGTACGGGGCTCCGGCTCGGGATAGACAAGGGTCCCGACCGGATCCCACTCCTCGCAGGCGGCGAGCAGCACGCAGGGCAGCAACAGGCTCAAATAGTGCTTTCTCATAGGCTCAGAATCGGAAATAAATGTTCAACATATAATTAAATCCGCTCATATAGAAGTACTTGGAGTCGAATCTATAGTAGCGCTCTCCACTGGCGGTATTGTCCACGATGCGGGTCTGCTCGTAGCCGCCGGTACGCACATCCCTGCGGTTGAGCAGGTTCTTGGCGTTCAACGAGAAGCCTAGCTGGTACTTACGCTGGATGTACCAGCTCTTGCCGATGCTGAAGTTGAGCAGATAGAAGGGCTTGAAGCGTTCCTGTGCCGCCATATACTCCACCTCGGCTGGCGTGACGATGCTGTCCGGACCCGCCGTGGCGTAGTCCGTGCGATAGAGCGGGTTCATGCTGAGATAGGAATCCGCGAAATACTCGAAGTCCCCGTCGATAAACCAGTAATTGTAGTTGTAGGAAAGCCCGAGGCTCATGGCCAGCTGGGGCGTACCGGGGATGTAGTGCTGCTGGAAATGGTCGATCTCGGACGTGATGGCCCCGGTCTCGTCGCGTTTGAAGACGGGATGGCTCTTCCAGTAAGGGATCAGCACCCGGGTGCTCCCGCCGTAGCTGACGGGCTGGGCGCTGTTGTCCACAGTCTGCACCATGGTGGGATTGGAAGTATATTCATACCGGCCGGCGCTGACGGCGCCCTGTATGGAGAGGTTCGTCACGGGCGTGGGGACCTCGAAACCTAGTTCGATGCCATAGTGCTGCTCGTCGATCCCGCTGAGCGCGAAGTTGGAGAATGCGTTCTGCAGGTCGTCGAAGGCGCTCATCACATCGGTCTGGTCCATGATCTTGGTGTAGTAGCCCGTGATGCGCACGTTGTAGCCGCCGCCGGTATACTGCCAGTTGACGTCGCCGGTGAGCGTCTTGACCGGCTGCAGGTCCTCTACCACAGAGTCTCGGGTGCGGGGAGACAAGTAGGCGGTCGTGAATGTCGGCGCCTCGTTGAAGATGCCGCCGTTGGCATAGAAGCGCATCTTCCCGCCGATGACCCAGTTGACGGAAGCCTTGCCGGACCAGGTCAGAAAACGCTGCACGGCCGACTTGCCGTACGAGCCGGGCAAGAGATTGCCGTCCGCGTCGCGGCTGAGGTTAACCCCGTTCACGATGAAATCCTCACCGCGCTTCGTAATCCCAGGGAAGAGTCCCTTGCGGACCAGGCCTTCCCGCCAGAAGGCGGTATATCCGACAGTCCCGCCCAGGTTGAAACTGACCGGACCGGCCGACAGACGGCCGTTGAGCCAGCCCTCCCCCTTGCGGACCTGGGCATAATAATCATAGCCGAACTTGTCACCTTGGCGGAGAAGGCGCGGGCTGCCATAGATGAGGTAGTGGTCCAGGTCATTCTGGGTCCGGGCCTCCACGGAGGCATATTCGCGCTCGGCGAAAGAGTCGATATCGACGTAGTAGTCGCCACCCAGCAAGTCGGCAACCCGTTTGTAGTATTCCGTGCGGTTGACCCGGGCCGACAGGCCTCCGGTCAGCACAGCCCAGTTCTTCGGACGCCACTTGAACTGTCCCGCCAGGTGGAAGTCCCGCTGGTCGGTGAAACGCTCCTCCTGGATATACTTGGAGCGGCGCTCCCCGCCTGCGCCTTCGATATTGTTGCGATTGACATCATAGAGGCGGTCCCAGTTGAGATGCGTGATCGAAGGGAACTGCGCGGGATGGGTCCAGGCTTCCTTCGCGGCAGCATACTTGTACAGGCTCGAGCGGCCATAGTCTTCGTTCTCCATCCAGAAATAGCTGGGGAGGTTGCGATAGTAGTCCGGCCGGGGATCCTGGGCATCATACCAGTCCAGGGCGGTATAGCCGTTGGTCCCAAAGCGCAGCAGGGCCGTGGCCGAGGCCCGGAAACGGTCGGAGGGCTTGTACTCATAGCGCAGGAACGCGATCGGCTCGTGCGTGTTGCGGACGCGCGAATTGCGCAGCCGTCCGGCCTGGTATCCCCAATTGGAATTGTACATGTTGTCCCCCATCAGGTCATAGACCTCCTGGGTGGAGGCGTTCTGGGCGCCCCGGCTGCCCGGCGTGCCGAGCAGCGTCAGCGCCAGACGGTTCGCACCCCAATCCTTCGCCACGGACAGGAAATAACCGAAAGACCGGTAATACTGGCCGTCGATCCAGTCATTGCCGCCTAACCGGGCGGACACGGAGAAGGCATAGGACCAGCCTCCGTCCCGCACGCCCGACGCGTAGGTCAGCATCAGACGGAGCCGGTAGAGGGCGCTGTTGGTCAGGATGCTGCCCCGCAAGCCCGTCCGGACATTGGGCGCATCCGCATAGATATTGGTCAGGCCGTTGTAGCCGCCCAGGCCATAGTCCGAGACTTCGGACCCGGCGACGGTGGTCTTGCTCCGCGTGGCTTCATTGAGGCCGCTCCAGAGGGAAAAAGGAGAATAGCCCGTCACGGCATCGTTGAGTTTCACGCCGGCCAGGTACACATCCTGTGTCTCGGAAGAATAGCCCCGAAGGTTGAAGCGGACCGCGCTGAAATTGTAGCCGGCGATGCTGTTGAAGATATCATTCTGATCGAAGAGGACGGTCGGATTGTCGTTGTAGCCGGAATCACCCATATCGAAGTCCTCCATCATCTCCTCGGTCATCTCGGGACGGGCCTGACTGAGGGTGATGTTGAACATATTCTTGACATAGCCGTCGTTGACGGTCACGTTGACCCGGGTCTCCAGGAACTGCGGGGCCTGAACGAGCAGGTCGTACATGCCGTCCTCCAAGCCTTCAATCTTGAAGCGTCCCGTCTCGTCCGTCTGCGAAGCGGCAATCTCGGAAGCCTCTTGGTAGAGGGTGACCTGCGCCCCGGCGACCGGGATGCGCTCGGTCCGGCTGACGACCGTACCCGTCACGCCACCCGTAGGTTGTGCGGCAAGCGCCAGCGGCCACAGGAACAGGGACAGGATAAAGAGGATGGGGTGCTTGCTCATTTCGCTTCGGATTTAGTGCTGACAACAATGTAGGTGGGATAGTGGTCGCTATAACCGCCCACGAAGGTCCCGCTGGAGTAAGTCCGGAAAGGAGTACCCTTGTACGGGCCTTCCTGCTGGGTCATGAACGGCTTGTGGAATATCCTGCCATAGTATTTGTTCTTGACGATCGGGATGATACGCAGGCTGCCACGCGGAGCATCGACCAGGTTGGCGTTCACGACCAGGATATCGTAGATATTCCACTCCCCCTGATAGGCCAGCGAACCGTAGCCCGCCTTCAGCATCGACAGGAAGGGCGAGAAGAAATCCGCCGGGCCGACATCTTCGATCCGCTCTTTGCCGTGCATGTAGACCGCCATGCTTTCGTCCGTGGGATTATCGTTCATGTCGCCCATCGCCACGATCTTGATACCTGGATACTGCGCCATCAGCCGCATGGACTCCTGGTACATGATCTCGCCGCCCCGGGCGCGCAGGTCCTGTCCCTTGCCGCCGAGGCGGGAAGGAAGATGCGCCACGAAGAAGGCGAACATCTCGCCGCCCAGCATGCCGCGGACCATCAGGATGTCGCGGGTGCGGAAATCGGCCTGCTCCTCCGGTGACATGTCGAAACGGATCGTGCTGTCGAAGGTGTACGGGATGGAACGGCTCTCCAGCACCTGGAAGACATCGGGCCGGTAAAGCAGGGCCACGTCCACGCCGCGGCGGTCCGGTCCGTCGTAATGGACGATCTGGTAATCGGCCTCGGCGATTTCGGGCTGGATCACGAGGTCCTCGAGCACATGGCGGTTCTCGATCTCGCTGACGCCCAGGATCGCGTGCCAGACCTTGTTGTCGTCACGCATCGCGCGGATCACGGTGGCCATATTGGTCAGTTTCCTGGCATACTTGGCTTCCGTCCACTGGTTGGCGCCGTCCGGGAGGTATTCCTGGTCGTTCTTGCCCTCGTCATGATAGGTATCGAACAGGTTCTCCAGGTTGTAGAACCCGATCACGTAGCTGCGTCCCCGCTGCGCCTGCGCAAGGCTGCAGCATGCGGCCCAGAGGACCGCGACAGCGAGGATATGGAATATGGTCTTTCTCATGGCAAATATCCGGTTATCTGTTACCACCACCAGTTCACACCGGCAGGTTTCTCTTTCTCGATTTCATCCGCCACGGCAGTACCGACCCGGCCGGGCAGATTGACGAACAGGTCGTATCCGAGCTTGGACTCCAGCTCCCGGATGGACAGGGAATAAGCGCTGGAGAAGGTCTTGCCTGTCCAGAGGATGGCGTTACCGGCGCTGTCGTATTCATGGTCGAACCAGAAAGCGGCACCCATATAGCCTCCGTGGCCGATGGTCGAGTCTTTCTTGTAGCGCAGGACCGCCTTGAAATAGGCCGCCGGGACCGTCACGGCGTTGCCGGAGCGGTCGTGGGCGACGTTGCGGGCGCCGGCGGCCACGCAGCCGGTCACGACATACAAAGTGTCGGACTGGCCCGCCCAACTGCGCACCTTGCCCTCGAGCGTGGCCCAGATGCCTTCGTTGAACGCATGGCGCTGCGGCGTCATGTTGGTCCCGTAAAAGGTCGTGACATTGAGGGCGTAATCAGCCGTACGGTCCGCGGAGGGCAGCTGGTGCCCGCGGGCATACTGGCTGCTCTCGTTGTAGCCTCCGGACACATTCTGCTGGAGGGCGGCGGGCATCAGGGGATCGTAGCCCCAGGCATCCGTGCGGGACTGGCTGCCCAGGAAGGCACTGCAGAGCGGATAGGCGATCCACAGGGAGACCCGGTCGGAGTAATCCCAATAATAGGAGTAGTTCCGCAGGGTCCTGCCACCCAGCGTACAGGTCCGGGTGAAGAATTCGTGGCCGTCCGAGGCAGAGGTCTGCGGGAGTTCCAGCCATTGCTGGGCGGCCGTCGGCTTGCCGTAGCTGCCCGACGGCGTATCGCCACCGCCGGATTCTCCGCCGCCTCCATCTCCGCCTTCGGAACCGCTGCCGGCAGCCTGGAAGAGCGTCAGCGGGACCGTGGTCCCCTGCGCATCCAGCGCCAGGCGCAGCGTGCGGACTTCCCGCTCCGGGTTGGCCCGATAACTCAGTACGACGCTGTTCTTGTCACCCCGGCCTGTCCGGGGGCTGACCTCAGCCCATTCGCCACCCTCCAGGATCTGGATTTTCCAGTCCCCTTCGGCCCGGACGCTAAGGAAGATTCCGCCACCGCGTGCCTCCAACGCATCCTGCGAGGCGCGAAAGGAAACAGGCTCCGACAGTTTCTCCGTGCAGGCGCTCACGAGCAGAGTCGCCAGGACAATACCGAATACGAATCGTTTGCGTAGCATGGCCGAAGATTATTTCTCGACAATCTTGAAATCATCGACCTCCCAGGTCCCTGCCTTCTCCGCCGTGCTCACGTACTTGAACGCAATCCGGACCTTCTTGCCCGCATAGGCGGACAGGTCGATCTCGCCGCTGTCCACGAATGTCCATGACAGGGACTCCGGATACTGGACTCCGGAGAGCTGCTTCCACGCGCCACCGCTTTCCTGCGCCCAGAGGGTCGCTTCTTCCTTGGCCCCCGCCACATTGGCGAAGAAGTTCAGGGCATGGCGGAAGGTCAGCACGGGCTTCTTCGCGGCGGACAAGTCGATTTCGGGCGAGACCAGCCAGCTCTCTGTGGCATAATTGACGTTGTTCAGGAAACCCGATGCCTTCATGCCATATCTGCTGTCGTAGCTCCAGACGTAGCTAAGGCCCTCCGGGAGTCCGTTCTTGTTATCGATCGTGAAACTCCCCTGTCCCGCGGTCTTGAACGCCTGGGCGAAAACCGTCGTCCCGGAGACCGGGTCCGTTCCGCCCTGGCCGCCCTGGTCCGGATTGTCGCCGCCGTCGGCGGTCTTGCCGTTGAGGGAATAGAGGTAAGCTTCGTTCTGGACAGTCTCCGGGGTCGTACCATACTGGCTGACGTATTTCGTCACCTTGCCGCAGACGACCACCTCGTCGCCGACCTGGACCTGCGTGTCTCCGTCCTTCCATTTCCGGCCTCCCAGATACAGGGCGCGGTACACATAGAAATCACCGTCCGCACCTTCATCCTGGATATAGAACGTACCGTTGCCGAACTGTGCGGAATAAGCTTCCTTGACCTTGCTGACCTTGCCCTTGATGTAGACATCCGTCTCACTCTTGGCGTTGTCCGCCAGGCTGGCCACATAAGCATTCACGCCTGCCACGTTGTACGGGTCGGCCAGCGTGCCGGTACCGGCGGGCGTACCGCCGTCGGAAGGGGTGTCACCGCCACCGCCGGAGCCCTGCGACTCGCCGTTGAGCGAATAGACGTAGCTCTTGTTGATGACCGTCTCCGGGGTGTTGCCCCGGTAGTTGACCACCTGTCCGCAGATCACCACCTCATCGCCTTCCGCAATCTGCTTGTCATTCGCCGTCCATTTCTTATTGCCGAGATACAACGTACGGTATACATAGAAGGCAGCGTCCCCTTCCTCGTCCGCAATATAGAAGGTTGCATTGCCGTACTGCGCGGAGAACGCTTCCGTGATCGAGGAGATCTTACCTTTGATATAGACATTGGCCGTCGTAGCTTCGTCCGCAGGAAGCGAAGAGATATACGCGACGGCACCCGAGACGGTATAAGGATCCTCGAGCGTACCCGTCCCGGATGACTTGGGCCCCTTCTCCCCGGGCTGAATCACTTCCACGCCAGCCTTGGCCAAGCCGATCGTGAAGACGAGGCTTCCCGTCCGGTCATATGAATCGTTGGGCAGCGCCGTGACCGTAACCCACTGGGGCTCATCGGACGCGGTGCCGTAATCGGGATCGACTGCAAGCCAGTCCGGCTTGCTCTTGACCATCCAGTCCCGGTTCGCCAGGATGCCGAACGACTGTTCGGGACCGGAACTGAAGTTCACCGTCTCGGTGCCGACCTGCAGGCTCGGAAGGACATAGTCCGGATCCTGCTTGCAAGAGAAAACGAGTAATACCGCGACCGCAAGGGCCGCTGACAGGCATGTGGTTCTCATAGGTTAGCGATGGATGATTATTAGTTCGTGTATAGCGTGTTATCTGTATTTCTCAGATTGTTCCCGGATCAGTTCCTCCAGCACACCCGGATCGAAATAGTTGATCCGCATGGCCTTCTTGACATCGGCAAGGGTCTGCGCCGCCTTGGCGCGGGCCGCCTCCGTACCCTGGCGCAGCACGTCATAGACATACGGGAGGTCCTGCTCCAGGGCCTTGCGGCGCTGGCGGATCGGCTCCAGCGTGTCGTTGAGCACCTCGGTGAGGAAATTCTTGATCATCACGTCCCCCAGGCCGCCGGCGCGGTACTGGGCCTTGACCTCGTCCAGGCTGTGGAAGTCGAAACTAACCTTCTTGCCGTGGAAGCAGGTCCCGAACTTGTCGAAGTGCTCCGGGCGGCAGAAGGCGTCAAGGTAGGTGAAGACCGTGTTGCCTTCCACCTTGCCGGGATCGCTCACCTGGAGGTGGCCCGGGTCCGTGAACATGCCGCGGACCTTGGTCCGCACCTCTTCCGCGCTGTCGGACAAGTAGATGCAGTTCCCGAGGGACTTGCTCATCTTGGCCTTGCCGTCCGTGCCGGGCAGGCGCAGGCAGGCTGCGTTGTCGGGCAGGAGGATCTCAGGTTCGGTCAGGGCGGGGCCGTAGGTGGCGTTGAACTTGCGGACGATCTCGCGGGTCTGCTCGATCATCGGCTCCTGGTCCTCCCCCACAGGCACCGTCGTGGCCTGGAAAGCCGTGATGTCGGCCGCCTGGCTGATCGGGTAGCAGAAGAAACCGACGGGGGTCCCGGCCTTGTTGTCGGCGGTGTCGTCGTTGTTGAAGCCGCGCAGCTGCATCTCCTGCTTCACGGTCGGGTTGCGCTGCAGGCGCTGGACCGTCACGAGGTTCATGTAGTAGAACATCAGCTCGGTCAGTTCCGTCACCTGCGACTGGATCAGGATGTGGCTCTTGGCCGGGTCGAGTCCTGCGGACAGGTAGTCAAGGGCCACCTCGACGATGTTCTGGCGGACTTTCTCGGGGTTGTCGGCATTGTCGGTGAGGGCCTGCGCGTCCGCGATCATGATGTAGATCTCGTCGAACGCGCCGCTGTCCTGCAGCTCCACGCGGCGGCGCAGCGACCCGACGTAGTGGCCGATATGCAGGCGACCGGTCGGCCGGTCGCCCGTGAGGATGATCTTCTTCTTGTTCTCCATCAGTCCTTGACGTTTTTGAGGGCTTCGCGGACCTGGGCCTCGATCTCGTCGCAGAGCTCGACGTTGTCCTTGAGGAGCTGCTTCATGGTCGCCTGGCCCTGGGCCAGTTTCTCGCCCTGGTAGCTGAACCAGCTGCCGCTCTTGTGGATGATGTCGAATTCGACCGCCAGGTCGGCGATCTCGGCGGCATGGCTGATGCCCTCGCCGAAGACGATGTCGAACTCGGCCTTCTTGAAGGGCGGAGCCATCTTGTTCTTGACCACTTTGACGCGGGTGCGGTTGCCGAGCGCCTCATCGCCGTCCTTGATCTGGGTGGTACGGCGCACGTCCAGCCGGACGGAAGCGTAGAACTTGAGGGCGTTGCCGCCCGTGGTGGTCTCGGGATTGCCGAACATGATGCCGATCTTCTCGCGCAGCTGGTTGATGAAGATGCAGCAGGTGTTGGTCTTGGAGATATTGGCGGTGAGCTTGCGCAAGGCCTGGCTCATCAGGCGGGCCTGCAGGCCGACCTTGTTGTCGCCCATCTCGCCTTCGATCTCGGCCTTCGGGGTCAGCGCCGCGACGGAGTCGATCACGACGATGTCGATCGCGCCGGAGCGGATGAGGTTGTCGGCGATCTCGAGCGCCTGCTCGCCGTTGTCAGGCTGGGAGATGAGGAGGGTCTCCAGGTTCACGCCCAGCGCCTGGGCGTAGGTGCGGTCGAAGGCGTGCTCCGCGTCGATCATCGCCGCGATGCCGCCCAGTTTCTGCGCCTCGGCGATCGCATGGATCGCGAGAGTGGTCTTGCCGCTGGATTCGGGTCCGTAGATTTCGATGATGCGGCCGCGCGGGTAGCCGCCGATGCCGAGGGCGTGGTCCAGCGCCACGGAGCCGCTCGGGATGACCTGGACATCCCAGTCGGGCTGATCGCCCAACTTCATGATCGTGCCCTTGCCGTAGTCCTTCTCAATCTTGTCGATCGTCGCCTGGAGGGCCTTGAGTTTCGCCGCATTCACGTCCACGGTCTTTGCTTCTTCTTTCGCCATAATCGGTTTTTTTTGAGTTTAACAGTTTTTATAGTTCAGTTGCTCCGGCACAACGGCCGGAGAAAGCAAATATACGCAATAATTCTGTTTCCCGGCAGCATATTTTTGATTAAATTTGCAGGGATGAAAGAGAAGTTACTCGGCATGACCCTGGCGGAGCTGAAGGCCGCCGCACAGGCCTGCGGACTCAAGCCCTTCGTAGGGGCGCAGCTCGCAGACTGGCTCTACGCCAAGCGCGTGGACGGCTGGGACCGGATGGCCAACATCTCCAAGGCGGCCCGCGAAGCGCTCGCCGCCCGCTACGACCTCGGCATTTCCGCGCCGGCCGGCACGGCCGTCTCCTCCGACGGCACGAAGAAGTATCTGTTCAAGGTCTCCCCGACGATGCCCCGGAGGACGCCGGATCGCGGAAGCGATCATCCGGCCATCCCCCTCGAGGGGGCGCAGGGGGTGAAGACAGACGACAGATTCGACGGATTCAATGAATTCGTCGAATCCGTCATGATTCCGGACGAAGACCGTTTCACGCTCTGCGTGTCATCGCAGGCCGGGTGCAAGATGGGCTGCAAGTTCTGCATGACCGGGCGCCAGGGCTTCCACGGGCAGCTCGACGCCGCCGACATCCTCAACCAGTTCGTCAGCATCGACGAGTCCGCCGCCCTCACCAACGCCGTGTTCATGGGCATGGGCGAGCCCCTCGACAACTACGACACGGTCGCGCGCGTGATCGAGATCCTCACGGCCCCCTGGGGCTTTGGCTGGAGCCCCAAGCGCATCACGGTCAGCACCATCGGCGTACTGCCGGCGCTGCGGCGCTTCCTCGACGAGCAGCGCTGCCACCTGGCCGTCAGCCTCCACGACCCCTTCCCCGAAGAGCGGCTCTCGCTGATGCCGGTCCAGAAGGCCTGGGACATCCGCGAGGTGCTCGACCTCATCCGCCAGTACGACTTCACGGGGCAGCGCCGCGTGAGTTTCGAATACACGATGTTCGCCGGATTCAACGACGACAAGCGCCATGCCGACGCCCTCATCCGGCTGCTCCGCGGCCTGGAATGCCGTGTCAACCTCATCCGCTTCCACCAGATCCCGGATTTCCCCTACCGCTGTGCCACGGACCAGGCCATGGAGGCCTTCCGCGACCGCCTCAACAACCACCAGATCCTATGCACCATCCGTTCTTCCCGGGGCGAAGACATCCTGGCCGCATGCGGGATGCTCGCCGGACAGCTTTCGGAGCGATCCTAGCCCTTGTGCTGCTGGGCAGCTCTCCGTTGTTTGCACAGACCTATCCCAACGGCCTGTCGGCGGACAGCGTGGACCCGCAGGGGGACGCCGTCGCGCTCCGGCAGATCCGCCGGCGGCTCGACGACATCCGCGCCGACCGGCACCGCCCGACCGTGGGGCTCGTGCTCTCGGGCGGCGGGGCCAAGGGAGCCGCCCAGGTCGGCGCCATCAAGTATATCGAGGAACTGGGCATCCCCATCGACTTCGTCTGCGGGACGAGCATCGGCGGCCTGGTCGGCGGACTGTATGCCCTCGGCTACGACGCCGCCGGCCTCGAGCAGCTCTTCCGCACGCAGGACTGGGACCGCATGCTGTCGGACCGCATCCCTTATGAATATATTCCCTACGGGACCAAGATGGACCGTTCCACCTACCTGGTGAACATCCCCTTCTACAACCCGGCGCCGGCATCCGGAGCCAAGGACGAGGTCCGCTACACCCGCAGCAGGCAGCGCCGCAACCTCAAGGAGGCGCTCCAGCCCCGGACGGAGGCCACCTCGCTGGGCAGCTCGCTGCCGGCCGGCTACGCCTACGGGTTCAACGTCAACAACACCCTGGCGAGCATGTCCGTCGGCTACCAGGACAGCATCTCCTTCAGCAGGCTGCCCATCCCCTTCGTCTGCGTGGCGGGCGACATCGTCAGCTCCAGGGCCAAGAACTGGGCCAGCGGGTCCCTGCCCACGGCCATGCGGTCCACGATGTCCATCCCGGGGCTCTTCGACCCCGTCCGCACGGACGGGATGGTGCTCGTGGACGGCGGCGTGCGCAACAATTTCCCGACCGACATCGCCAAGGCCGTCGGCGCGGACTACATCATCGGCATCGAGATCTCAGACGCCCTGCCCGACTACGACCAGATCAACAACATCGGCGACATCATGGGGCAGTTCATCACGATGCTCGGCAAAGATTCCTTCACCAAAAACGTAGGCCGGAGCGACGTCTTCATCAAGCCCACGCTGACTGGCTACAACATGTTGAGTTTCAACGCGGAAGCGGTAGACACCATGCTCACGCGCGGCTATGCCGCCGCCGTGGCGCAGCGCGACGGGCTGCTCGCCATCCGCGAGCGGACCGGCC
>JAFUWY010000038.1 GCA_017477245.1 Bacteroidales bacterium
GGCGGCGGACCTCCGTGGGGACGAAGCGCTCGACGCCGAGGCGGTCGAGCCGCCCGGCCACGGACAGCTCCGCGCCGCAGCGCGTGCGCGCGGCATACCAGCGCTCCCCGGTAGCGCCGGGGTTCTTCCGGGAATCCGTATTCCGTTTTTCAGCCATCATCGTCCGTTTTTCGGATATTTTTCTTACTCCGTTTTTCGCCTAAACCTTTATATATCAAAAATATACAGGCATAAAAATATCTCTTCGGTAGAGATATCCGATCTATCCATCAGATAATTAGCTGGATATCACCGATTCTTCAGGGAGCTTTGTGCTGCTTTCCGGAACATTTCGGGAAATGCAATAAATGACAAACCCCGCTGCCAGGACGGCAGCGGGGTTTGTCGGATCCGGGCCCGGCAGGGGAGCCCTGCGACTTTAGCCCTTGATCTTCTCCTTCAGGTTCTTGTGGGAGGGGTAGGGGTCGAGGTGGAGCTCGGCGCGGCGGCGCTCGTAGTAGTCGTGGCGGGCCGGGTTCTCCGGGAACCACCTGCGCAGCACGCGCATCTCCTGGGCGAGGATCTCGTGGATGCCCCAGAAGCAGGAGAAGGCTGCGGCGCCGGCGATGGTGGACCAGACGGTGTCGCGCAGGAACAGGGATACGATGGCGAAGACGAGTCCGGCGGCGCACAGGAGCCACCAGCTGCCCTTGCCCCACCGGTATTCCATTTTGATCACGATGGGGTGGCAGATGCCGATGATGAGGAAGACGGCTGCGCCGACGATGATACCGCTGAAATTCATAGGGCGCAAAGGTAATCATTTCCCGGTATCCCCGCAACCATCATAAATGAGGATGCCGGGGACCGGGAAATTTCACCAAAATATGGGATTGTCCGCCCCGGACCGATGGCGTAATTTTGTTCCCGATTTAAAAGAAGCGTATGAAAAGGAGCGTAATTACAACAATTCTGGCAATAACGGCGACGCTTTCCCTGGCTGCCCAGGTGCGGCCGCAGTCTGCCGGACGGCTGACCATAGGCGGATACGGCGAGGTCGCCCTGACCCGCAATTTCTTCAGTGACAACGTCTATCGCTATTCCCATCCCGACAACTACCGCGACGACCCGTCCCACGGGCGTTTCGACATCCCGCACGCGGTGATCTACCTCGGCTACGACTTCGGTAAGGGCTGGACCATGCAGACCGAGATCGAGTTCGAGCACACCGGCACGGGCGCCGCCGTGGAGAAGGAGTTCACCGAGGCGGGCGAGTGGGAGACCGAGATCGAGAAGGGCGGCGAGGTCGAGCTCGAGCAGTTCTGGATCCAGAAGAGCTTCGCCCCGCAGCTGAATGTCCGCCTGGGGCACCTCGTGGTGCCGGTCGGCGGACTCAACAACGCCCACGAGCCCCTGAATTTCTTCACGGTCTACCGGCCGGAAGGGGAGTACACCATCCTCCCGTCCACGTGGCACGACACGGGCCTGAGCCTGTGGGGCCGCGCGGGCGCCTGGCGCTACGAGGCCCTGGTGGTCGCGGGCCTGGACGCGTTCATGTACGACCGCGACCACTTCGTGAAATACGGCGCCGGCTCGCCCTATGAATACAAGGTGGCCAACCGCCTGGGCTTCGCCGCGCGCGTGGACAACCATTCCGTCAAGGACCTGCGCTTCAGCCTGAGCGGCTTCTACGGCCAGGGGATGCACAACAGCTACCCCAACGACATGTGGAACACCCGCTACGCCGACGTCAAGGGCCACACCGCGATCGGCGCGTTCGACTTCGCCTACACGGGCCGCCACCTGATCGTGCGCGGCAACGCCGACTACGGCTTCGTCAGCGACGCCTCGACCATCAGCACGGTCAAGCGCAACCTCAGCTCCAACAACGCCCCCTACAAGAAGACGCCCGTCGGCCGGGGCGCCGTGGCGGCCGGCCTGGAGGCGGGCTACGACCTGCTGCACCTCTTCTCCGGCGTGCGCGACAAGGAGCAGAAGTTTTACCTCTTCGGCCGCTACGAGTACTACGACTCCTACATCCCGGCCGCCGACCAGCCGGACTACCCGTACACCGACCGCCACCGCATCGCGGTGGGCTTCAACTGGATGCCCGTCCCGCAGATCGCGGTGAAGGGCGAGTACTCGCACCGCTTCCTGCCGTCCCAGTACAACAATGAGCCCTCCGTGTCCCTGGGCATCGCCTACATGGGATTCTTCACCCGATAACAAGCAATCAGACAGTATATAACCATGAGAAAAACGATCCACACCGTGCTCTGCGCCGCGACCGCCGCGGCCCTGAGCCTGCTGGCCGCCTCCTGCGACGGCGGCAAGAACCAGCTCGGCGGTTTGACCGAGAGCGAGAAGGCCATGAAGGCCATCGCCGAACAGTATGTCCCCAACGTGATCTATAACACCTACGGCGACCTCGCCAAGGAGACGGGCGAGCTCTACGAGCTGCTCGCCGCCGCGGCCGAGGGCGGCGTGTCCAAGCTGACCCAGGGCCAGATCGACGCCATCTGCGCCAAGTTCCTCCAGGCCCGCCAGAGTTGGGAGGAGTCCGAGGCCTTCCTGTACGGGGCGGCCTCCGACTTCGGCATCGACCCGCATATCGACACCTGGCCGCTGGATGTCGACGGACTGGCCACGGAGCTATCCAACGCCGAGAAGGTCGAGGCGCTGCGCGGCGAGGACGGCATCGCCTACGCCGCCGCGAAGCTCGGCCAGGAGCTGCTCGGATTCCACGGCATCGAGTTCGTGATCTTCCGGGACGGCAAGAACCGCACCGTGTCCGCCCTGCAGGCGAACGAGAACCACAAGGCCTTTGCCGGCAAGACCGTGACGGGCGAGCAGGAGCTCATCTATGCGGCCGCCGTCGCGGGCGACCTGCGTGACAACTGCTACCGCCTCTGCGTGTCCTGGAACCCGGACGCCCCCAAGGCGTACGTGGACCGTTGCGAGGAGCTGGAGGTCCCCGTGACCGTGACCGGTTCGGACCTGACCTACGGCGAGAACATGCTGGGCGCCGCCGAGGCCGGCAGCTCCTACAAGACCTGGCAGAGCGCCATGTCCTCGATCCTGGTGGCCGGCTGCTCCAACATCTGCGCGGAGGTGGCCGACGTCAAGATGGGCAACGCCCACACCGGCGAGGACGTCAACTACATCGAGTCCCCGTACAGCAAGCAGTCCTTCCAGGACTTCATCGACAACATCCTGAGCATCCAGTACAGCCTCTACGGCGCCGCGGGCGCGACCAGCGCCCAGGCGAATTCGCTGATGAGCTTCTTCAAGACGCAGAACTACAGCGGCGCCGCCGCCATCCAGAAGGGCCTGGAAGCCTCGCTGGCGGCCCTGCGGGCCTGCCAGGCCAAGGGCGCCTTCGTGGACATCTACGCCGACGCTTCCGTGCAGGCGGCGATGGATGCGATCAGCGACCTCGACGCCGAGATCAACAAGGCGGCGTCCTGGATCCTTCTCCAGTAACCGATAATCGTGATGAGATTCCAGCATATTCTTTTGTGCGGCCTGGCGCTGATGGCGCTGGGCTGCACGCCCGAATCGGTGCAGACCCGGTTCGTGTCTTCGGACAAGCGCGAGTCGGACGCGAAGTACGTCGGCCAGGCGGTCGGCAACTTCACGGCGGACGAGTGGTATCCCGGCGGCCGGCTCGGCACGACGGACAACGTGACGGAAGGCTGCTACGAGGATGAGACCCCGGCCGTGACCGAGATGGGCCTGAGCCGTGCGTTCAACCTCGGCGAAGCGGCGTTCGAGCGCAATTTCACGATCAACACCGAGCCGTTCAAGGGCCTCGGCCCGGCCTACCTGCGCGCCTCCTGCCTGGACTGCCATCCGGGCTACGGCCACGGCAAGCGCCAGGAGTACTACAAGGCCGGCTACGGCAACGGCTACCTGCTGGTGGTCTACCACCCCGTGGACGGGGCCAACAGCGACGACGGTCCCTACGTGGCCGAGGTGACGGGCATGCCGCAGACCAAGGCGGTGGCTCCGTTCCTGCCGCCGATCGACGAGGACCAGATCGTGCTCAACTGGCTGAAGGTGGACCAGATGGAGAGCGGCTTGCCGATGAAGTTCGCCGACGGGGAGTCTTACGAGTTGATCTATCCGGAGCTCAGCATCCCCGAGAAGGCGTTCAATACCGATCCGACGCCGTACCAGACGGGCAACAAGGCCGTGGCCTTCCGCCTGGAGTCCACGATCGGTATCATCGGCACGGGCCTGCTGGATGCCATCCCCGAGGAGGACATCAAGGCCCAGTACCAGGCGGAGGCCCCGTACGTGGAACTGAACCCGGCCTTCTGGGATAAGGCGGCGAATGATTTCGCGCCCACGGCGTGGTACACGCTGGCCGAGGGCCGCTTCGCCGACGGCACGCCCGCCCCGGCCGGCACCAAGAAGCTCAAGCGCTTCACCTATGCGATGACGCGCGCCTCCCTGCAGGACGGCGCCGGCGCCAACGCCATCTGGAACATCACCAACGTCAGCCGCGGCGACCGGCCGTATCTCTATACGACCAAGGCCTGGGCACAGGCGATGTCGCAGAACGAGAGCGTGATCGCCGCCATCCAGGCGGATCCGTCCTCGCCGTACTATGCCGACGGCACGAAGGAGGGGATCGCGGCCGCCGTGCGCGGCCTGCTGGACCCGTCCACGAACCAGTTCGACAACGAGTGGCACAATTTCACCCCGGAGATGGGGGACGACCAGTACTACAACTTCCTGGTCTGGCACCGTGGCCTGTCGATCCCGCGCGCCCGCGACCTGAACCGCGAAGAGGTCCAGCGCGGCAAGCGGCTCTTCACAGAGATCGGCTGCGCGTCCTGCCACCGTCCGGAGTGGAACACGAAGACGGACAACTACTGGGCGCCGGCCATCGTGGACGGCAAGCCACTGCCGCGCTATGAGAACCAGAAGATCTATCCGTACACGGACATGATCCAGCACCGGCTCTACATGAAGAACGGCATCCACGGCAGCTGGTGCCGCACCACGCCCCTCTGGGGCCGCGGCCTGTCCAAGACCAACACCGGTGCGGAGGACCGCCTGCATGACGATCGTGCCCGCAACGTGGTCGAGGCGATCATGTGGCACGGCTACAGCAAGAAGAGCGACGCCTATGACTCCACGGAGAAGTTCTACAAGCTCTCCAAGTCGGACCGCGACGCCGTCGTCGAATTTATCAATGCTATTTAGAAGACACTTCGCATGAAGCGAGAGAGAATCCTCAAGACGCTGAGCTACGGCGCCATGGCGGCTGTCATCGTGATGATGATGGCCGCCACGGTGGTGGAGAAGCTCCACGGCACGCCGGAGGCCTTCCGGGCCATTTACCACAATCCCTTGTTTTTCGCCCTGTGGGCCGTCGCGGCCGTCGCCGGCCTGGCGTACCTGCTGACGCGCGGCACCGCGCGCCGTCCGATGACGATGCTCCTGCACCTTTCTTTCATGGTGATCCTGGCCGGGGCGCTCACGACGCACCTGACCGGGGTGCAGGGGCAGGTCCATCTGCGCGAGGGGGAATCGTCCTCCGACTTCGAGCTGGAGGATGGCTCCATGGCGCAGCTGCCGTTCCGCCTGCAGCTGGATGCGTTCACCATCGTCCGCCATCCGGGGTCGATGGCCCCGTCGGATTACGTCTCGGAGCTCACCATCCTCGAAGGGGAGGACGGATCGCAGGCCGCGACGATCTCGATGAACAACATCCTCAAGCACCGCGGCTACCGCTTCTACCAGGCTGATTACGACGAGGACGGGGCCGGCAGCATCCTGGCCGTGAGCCACGACCCCTGGGGCGTGGGCATCACGTACGCCGGCTACCTGCTGCTGCTCGTGTCGATGATCGGATTCTTCTTCGAGCGGGACACGCCGTTCCGCGCTTCGCTGCGGCGTGTGCTCTCCTGGAGCGCCGTCGTGGCCTTGCTGCTGGTGCCGCAGTTTGGATTCGCTTCTCCGCGCAGCGAGCTGAAAGGCTCGCTCGGCGGGCTCTATGTCTACTACGGCCATCGCGTCTGTCCGCTGGATACCTATCTGCAGGAGAAGGGCTTGGACGAGACGGTGGCGTCGCTGGACAAGCTGAAGCTCTTCCCTGTGGCAGGGGCTGACGGGATCGTGGCCTGGTACGCCGCCGCGGACAAGCTGCCGGAGGCCGTGCTGGAGGATGAGGGATTGTGGACCTTCGTGCGGAAGTCTCCGGACCTGGTCAAAGAGAGCGTGGAGGAGGGGAATGTCGCGGAGGCGCTGCCCATCCTGGCGGGCATCCGGGCTTATCAGGAGAAGACGGCCGCGTCCGTGCTCCCTTCTCCCGCGAAGGTGCGCGCGGAGCGGGCCTATATCCGCATCGCCCGGCCGCGGGTGCAGTTCATGCTGAGCCTGGCGCTGGGGCTGGTCCTGTTCGTGCTGAGCGCCGTGCGGCTGTCGCGCGGGCGCCGGATGCCGGCCTGGCTGATGACGGCCGGCGCCGTCATCGCCTTGCTGCTGTGGGTCTACCTGACGGTATGCCTGGGCTTGCGCTGGGCGGTGTCCGGCACCGGTCCGTGGGTGGGGCGGTATAGCGTGATGATGCTGATGGCGTGGTTCGCGACGCTGGCGATCGTGTTGCTGTACAAGAAGTTCCCGCTCATCGAGCCGCTGGGCTTCCTGCTGGCCGGGTTCACGATGCTGCTGGCGAGCCGCGAGAGCGTCAGCCCGCAGATCATGCCGCTGATGCCGGTGCTGCGCTCGCCGCTGCTGAGCATCCACGTGCTGAGCATGATGATGTCTTATACACTCTTCGGCCTCGTGGCCTTCAACGGCATCATGGGACTCTTCCTGCCCGCGGGACCTTCGGCTTCTGCGCCTTCCTCCGCTCCTTCCCTTCGCTCCGCCTCCTCTGCCACCGCTTCCTCTTCCTCCTCTGCCACCGCTTCCTCTTCCTCCTCTGCCACCTCCGCCACCTCTGCCACCGCTTCCGCCGCGGACAGTCCGGCGGGCCGGCTGCAGGACCTGAGCCTGGTGGTGCTGTATCCGGCTGTGTTCCTGCTGACTTTCGGGACCTTCCTGGGGGCGGTATGGGCCAACATCTCGTGGGGCAGCTACTGGGCCTGGGACCCCAAGGAGACCTGGGCGCTGGTGACGATGCTCATCTATTCGTTCACGCTGCACGGCGGCGCAATCAAGGCCTTCCGCAACCCCCGCTTCTTCCACGCCTACACGATCTTCGCCTTCATCGCCGTGTTGATCACCTACTTTGGCGTCAACCTGATTCTCGGGGGTATGCATAGCTACGCATAACGCGTAGCTATGCATCCTCGCTTCTGCTATGACTGAGGGGCGTTCCCCTCAGGCTCCTCCAGTCGCTCCGCTCCGATTGCGCAGTACGCGTAGCTATGCATCCTCGCTTCCGCTATGACTGAGGGGCGTTCCCCTCAGGCTCCCCCAGTCGCTCCGCTCCGATTGCATAGTACGCGTAGCTGCGGAAAGCGGAAAGCGTGATGGGGAAAGTGTTGATTATCAGCTAAAACTGAAATCTCTAGGGGTCGCTGATGATACTAGAGATTTCAGTTATAATTGTCTATCAATGCGTTACTCATCACGCTGTGTTTAGACGACGGACGGAGGGGGAGGGGAGAAACCGGACGGGGGAGTTGCCAATCAGAGGATTTCCGGAATGTGCAGAAACCTGGCGATCTGCTTTTCGCTGGCGCTGGTGGCCTGGCGGAAGCGCCGGATCCAAGCCGTGCGCCCTTCTTCCGAGAGATGGAGCAGTTTCCAATCCTTGAACAGACCGGAACGTGCCGCCAGGGAGCACAGTTCCCGGTAGGCGACATCGGACTGGGCGTCGAAGACCTCGCCGATCTCGAATTCCTTGCCGGAGGAAGCATCCGTCGCAATCAGCAGATCCTCAAAACTTTGGAACAGGCTGACGGCCGCATTGTAGTCAATGAAGGCATACCGCTGGATAATGTAATCCGTCAGTTGTTCCTGCTCCGCGCGGGTGAGCGGCTCGAAGAGCGTGCGCAGCCGCTTCGGGCGCAGGTAACGCCCCGCCTGCTCTTCGCGGTCGACGAAATCGCAGGCAGTTCGCAAGGCGTAGCGGACATTGCGCTTCACGAGTTTTGTGGAGAACGGGAAAGATCCCCCGGCATAAGCCAGGAACGTCCAGCGATCTTCGACAGCGTGTTGGCAGAGCTTCTTCTCTACCGGATTGTTATACAGGTAGATCAAACTCGAACGTTTCTCCTTGTCCGTCGTCTTGGGAGCGCTGCCGAAGGGCCTTTTGAGAAGCTCGCCTGACAGGTCCCGGTCTTCGCGTATGATACGTGAAAACACGGCGAGCACCTGCTGCATGAAGGATCTGAGTTGCGTCAGGTCCACTGCCCGGACCATCAGGTGCAGGTGCGTGAACATGATGGCTACGCCCAGGACGGTGATCCGGAAGCGGCGGGCGAAGACGGACAGGATCGTGTAGAGGGACAAACGGTCCGTGATGCGGTAGAACAGGACACCCGCGTCGCGGGTGATGACATAGATGTGGTGCCAGGCACCGGGATAGAATCTTCGGTTTTTCATAATCAGTCCGTTTCTCCAAAAATGGGGATTTCATTCCGGATTTGCAAGTTGTTTTTATTATTATATTTGTAGGGATATGAGAAAATTGCTCTTCGTCATCTTGTCCTGCACCCTGACGCTGCCGCTCTCCGCCCAGATGCGGTACCGCGTGCAGCCGCAGGCGCCGTATTCCGGCAACGAGGCCTGGCTGGAGGAAATGGCCGGCCGCAACCGCTTCGCCTGGGAATACGATGCGGACTTCCGCTATATCTTCGACAACCGCGAATTCACCCCGTCGCACGATGCCCTGATCCCGTCGGGCACCCTCAATACGCTGGCCTTCATCCCGACGGTCGGGTTCAGCGTCCAGCAGTCGCAGCGGGTCCACCACCGCCTCGCCGTCGGCCTTGAGCTCGCCCACGACATGGGCTCGCAGACCTGGGCCGGCCTCGCGACCGAGCCGGTGGCGTATTACGACGCGCACGTCCGTACCCGGCGCGGCCTCTTCGAGGGCCTGGCCGGGATGTTCCCGCGGCGTTTCCACGAAGGGGAGTACACCGAGGCCTTCATCTCCGGAATGTGCCGCGACACCGACCGCATCGTCGAGGGGCTGCTGCTCAAGTGGCGCGGCGAGCGCTTCTTCGCCGAACTGGGCAGCGACTGGATGGGTAAGTACGGCCACGACCGGCGGGAGCGCTTCCACGTGATGTCTTTCGGCCGCTGGGACGCGACCCCCTGGCTTGCGCTGGGCTGGACGGGTGCGTTCTACCATTATGCCTGCTCGGACCTCGCCTCGAATGTGATTGACAACCATCTGCTGGAGCCCTGGATCAAGATGGACGCCGCCCGGCGGACGTCCTGGCAGGAGCTCTCGCTGCGCCTCAGCGCGCTGGCGGGCTACCAGCGCGACCGCGCGCATTTCGAAGACCTCATGCTGCCGGTGGGCGGCGACCTGATCCTCACCGCGCGCCGCTGGGGCGTCGAGCTGCAGAACGAGACCTACGTGGGCGACAACCTGCTGCCGCTGCGCGGGCTTGCCAATCCGGCCGGCGGCGTATACGGCACGGACCTGTATTTCCGCTCGCCGTGCTACGACGGATTCTATGACCGGGTGCAGCTGGCCTGGCTGCCCCGCCTCAACCATTACCTGACCTTGCGGCTCGCCGTGCGGGCCCACTTCGGGCGCGAAGGGTTCCTGGGCTGGCAGCAGCAGTTCTCGCTGCGCCTGAGCCTCGACGCCCTGCGCCACCGCGACACCCTCGCCGGCCGCTGCCTATGAAATACTGGGACTTCCGGGAGAGCGGCAAGCCCCGCTACGACTACCTCGCCTACACCGACGGCAGCTACCTGGTACCCAAGAACTTCGGCGCCGCCGCCTGCATCGTGCTCGACGGCGAGGGCACGGCCATCTGCTACAAATGGAGCGAGGTGAGCCGCTACTCGACGAGCAACCGCCAGGAGATGGCCGCCATCATCCACGCGCTGCTGCACACCCCGGAAGGGAGCAGCGTGCTGGTGCGCAGCGACAGCGAGAACGGCATCGCGCTGCTCACCGGCCAGGTGCGCAGCAAGAAGGACTGGGACCTCATCCAGCTCTACCGGGAGACCGTCCGGGCCCGCCGGCTGCGCGTCACGCTGGAGTGGATCCGCAGCCACAGCGGCGACCCGTGGAACGACTACGTCGACAACCTCTGCATCGAGGCGCTCGACCTGTTCGAAGCCGACGGGACGCGTGTCCGCGAAGGGGTGGACCCGGAGGCGCTCTACGCCTACCTTTGCAGAAAATAAATTATTGCAAGATATGAAGATAGCAATCATCGGCGCCGGCAACATGGGCGGCGCCACGGCCCTGGGCCTCGCGGCCGCCTTCCCGGGCGCCCGCATCACCGTCACGGCCAAGCACGCCGCGACCCTGGAGAAATACGCCGAGCGCGGCCTGCAGACCACGCTCGACAATGTTGCCGCCGCGCGCGACGCCGAAATCGTCGTGCTGGGCGTCAAGCCCTGGCTCGCCCAGGGCGTGCTCCAGCAGCTGCACGGCGCCCTGGGCGGCAAGATCCTCATCTCGCTGGTCGCCGGCGTGCCGGCGGACGAGATGCGGGGCTGGCTGTCCGGCACCGGACTGACCGGCGCCTATACCGTGATCCCGAACCTCGCGATCGAGTATCGCGAGAGCATGACCTTCATCCACGAACTCTCCGGCACGTCCGAGACGCTGCGCACCGTGCAGATGCTCTTCGACGCCGTGGGGCGTAGCGCCGTCGTGGACGAGCGACGGCTGCACGCCGGCATGATGCTCGCATCCTGCGGCACGGCCTTCGCGCTGCGCTATGTCCGCGCGGCCGCCGAGGGCGGCGTCGAGCTCGGACTCTATCCGCGCGAGGCCGTCGAGGCGGCGCTCCAGACCGTCAAGGGCGCCGCCGTCCTGCTCGAGGCGCGCGGCACCCACCCCGAAGCGGAGATCGACCGCGTCACCACGCCGGGCGGCATCACCATCCGCGGCCTCAACGCCATGGAGGCCGCCGGCTTCACCGCCGCCGTCATCGCAGGACTCAAAGTGTAGCTGGTATCGCCCCTGTCGCACCGCTGGGGGCTCTCATTTCGCGTGATGAGCAACTCGCTGAAAGACAATTAAAACAGAAATCTCTGGGGCTGCTTGCAGACCCCAGAGATTTCGTAAATAACAGAATCAGAGCGACTTCCTTATCACGCTCTCTTAGAAGCGGTTGAGGGGGACGCCGGCGGTCATCTGGTGGACCCGGCGGCGGACGTCGTCCAGGACGGCCTTGTGGGCGGCGAGGGAGGCCTGCTGCTCCGGCGTGGGCTCCTCGCCTTTCTTGAGGGTGAGGGCGTCGATGTGTGCGGCGCAGGAGGCGAGCACTTCGTCGATCAGGCCGACGATGTCGACCATGTCCTTCTCGCCGAAACCGCGGGAGGTCACGGCCGGGGTGCCGATGCGGAAGCCCGAGGTCTGGAACGGGCTGCGGGTGTCGAACGGGACCATGTTCTTGTTGAGGGTGATGGCGGCGCGCTCGAGCTGCTGCTCGGCGATGCGGCCCGTCACCTCGTCGAACTTGCCGCGCAGGTCGATGAGCATCAAGTGGTTGTCCGTGCCGCCGCTGACGACCTTGTAGCCGCGGCGCAGGAACTCGGCGCACATGGCCTGGGCGTTGGCGATGACCTGCTTCTGGTAGCGGACGAACTCCGGCTGCTGGGCCTCGAAGAAGGCCACGGCCTTGGCGGCGATGACGTGCTCGAGCGGACCGCCCTGCACGCCGGGGAAGACGTAGGAGTCGAGGACCTGGCTCATCTTCTTGACGACGCCCTTGGGCGTGGTGCGGCCCTGCGGGTCGTCGAAGTCCTTGCCGATGAGGATGATGCCGCCACGCGGACCGCGCAGGGTCTTGTGCGTGGTGGAGGTCACGATGTGGGCGTACTTGACAGGATTCTCCAGCAGGCCGGCGGCGATCAGGCCGGCGGTGTGGGCCATGTCGATCCAGAGGATCGCGCCCACCCGGTCGGCGATGGCGCGCATGCGGGCGTAGTCCCACTCGCGGGAGTACGCGGAGGCGCCGCCGATGATCAGCTTGGGCTTGTGCTTGAGGGCGAGCTCCTCCATCTTGTCATAGTCGACGCGGCCGGTCTCAGGGTCGAGGCCGTAGGCCACGGCGTGGTAGAGGAGGCCGGAGGCGTTGACGGGGGAGCCGTGGGTGAGGTGGCCGCCCTGGCTCAGGTCCAGGCCCATGAAGGTGTCGCCGGGATGCAGGACAGCCATGGTCACGGCCATGTTGGCCTGGGCGCCGGAGTGCGGCTGGACGTTGGCCCATTCGGCTCCGTAGATGGCCTTGATGCGGTCGATGGCCAGCTGCTCGATCTGGTCCACGACCTCGCAGCCGCCGTAGTAGCGCTTGCCGGGGTAGCCCTCTGCATATTTGTTGGTGCAGATGGAGCCCATGGCCTGCAGCACCTCGTCGGTCACGTAGTTTTCGGATGCGATGAGTTCGAGGCCGGACTTCTGGCGCTCATACTCCTTCTTGATCAGATCGATGATTTGGATATCCTGTTTCATTTCTGTAAAATATGTAGAGTCACAAATATAATACTTTTTCCGTACCTTTGCCCAAAATGAGCGACAGGAAATTACTAAATATCGAATTGGGCCGCATCAAGGCGGAGCGCTACCGCGACCTGCCGCCCTCCGGGCTGGTGGTCGTGCTCGACAACATTCGCAGCGCCCACAACGTCGGCAGCGCGTTCCGCACGGCCGACGCCTTCAAGGCGGACAAGGTCTTCCTGTGCGGAATCTGCGCCGTCCCGCCTTCGGCCGAGATCCACAAGTCGGCGCTCGGCGCCGAGAACAGCGTGCCTTGGGAGCATGCGGACGACACGCTCGCGCTCGTGCAGCGCCTGCAGGCCGAAGGCTGGACCGTCGTCTGCGCCGAGCAGACCGAGCATGCCGTCCAGCTGCAGGATTTCCGGTGCGAGCCGGGCCGGCGCTACGCCGTGGTCTTCGGAAACGAAGTCGACGGCGTCCGACAGGATGTCGTGGACGCCGCCGACTTGTGTGTGGAGATCCCCCAGTTCGGCTCGAAGCATTCGCTCAACGTGAGCGTCTCCGTGGGGGTCGTGCTGTGGCAGATGGTGCTATCTCGGCCGGGCTCCGTTGGCGGAGGGCTCGATGTCCTTTAACGAGGGGATGCTGTCCCCGAGGAACTCCATCATCATGATGGCGTCGAGGTTCCACTGAGCCACGTCGTTGGTGCTCACCCGGCGGTCTTCGACCGTGGGATTGAGCACGTCGGTGCCGCCGATCCAGTCGAGGTCCACGCGGTCGACGACCTTGCCGTCAGGACCGATGGTCCCGGACAGGAAGCGCTTCCAGGCCAGGTCGGCGCGGTACTCGTCGCCGCTGCGGCTGGCCGCGAAGGCCAGCAGGCGCGGGATGTTCCAGTGACCCCACCAGTTCTTGTATTTCGCATTCTCCGGCAGCTCGCGGATCTTGTCGTCGCGCGGGACCTCATACCAGTTGGCATAGTCGAGGTAGGTCTTGATGAACTCGGGCGTACCGCACTCGTCGAGCGCTTCGATGAAGATCTCGACGCTGCTCTGCAGGTTCGCGAGGTGGTTGGAGTTGGTGATCCATTCGGGATCGCCCTCGTAGGTCAGGACGCCCGTGGCGGGGTCGTAGCCGTAGGGACCCTTGCCCGTGAACAGGCCGTTGGGCAGGTTGGACAGGGACTTCATGCCGGCGTGGATCATGTCGATGCAGTGCTGGTCGCCGATGCGCTCCCACTCCGTGAACCAGTTGCCGACCAGCGAGGTCCAGTCCGGTCCCCAGCGCAGGCGCGTGGGCTGCTGGGTCGGGAACTCGGAGCGAGGCTGGGCGCGCAGGAGCGGGTCGAACTGCAGGAAGGCCTCGTTGGCGGCGAGCGACTCGTGCATCAGGTCGCCCAAGCGGTCGTCCGTGGTCAGGTAATAATAGTAGCGCTTCCACCAGGCCTGGCCGACGCGGGCTTCCTTGGCACCGCATCCCCAGTGCATGACGTTGTGGCGCGTGCCGAGTCCCTTCATGGGGCCGATGTGGTAGGCGTCCACCTCGGAGGTGTGGCGCGTCATGGCCGTGGCCATGCGCCAGAAGTCGGGACGGCCCGAGCGGATGAAGCCGAACCACAGCCAGAGGTCGGATTCCAGCTCGGTGTTGTGCCAGGCGTAGCCGCCGACGTCGTAGTTCCAGACGTGGCGGTTGGTGTCGAGCGAGTGCATGACGTCGCCGTAGTTCCAGAAGCCGTACCAGCGCTGGGATTCGACGTTGATCTCATAGTATTTGAGGTACTTGTCGATCATCCGCTCGATGTACTCCTGGGTGTCGTTGGGGTTCTGGGCCGGCAGGGACCAGACGCCGAAGGCCTTGGCGTCGTAGAGGGCCTGCGGAGTGGGGAGCAGCTGGACGATGTCCTGGCCGATGTTTGCCTGGCCGGAGAGTTCCTCGCGGGTGGGCATCTGGCTGAAGGGGAAGAGGGTCAGCTCGCTGGTGCGGCCGACGCCGTAGGCGGTGTCATAACCCTCGACCCAGTCCTCGTAGGAGGTGCCGAGGCCGTGGCCTTCGACGTCATAGTGGCGCATGTCCATGGGTTCTGCGTTGGGGCTCCACAGCCAGACGGTGATCGTGCCGTTGTCGCCGCGCATGCCGGTGGCGTCGAGCTCGGCCGGGAAGGACTGCCAGAAGTTCTTGAGGCTGACGCCCAGGCCGCCCGACACGTCGCCGGCCATGATGTAGCCGCGGGCGCGGTGGCCGCCGGCCGTGCCGAACCAGTTGCCCTGCGCACCGGTGCGCTTCTGGATGGTGAAGCCGTCGGAGTTGGCCTGGACGAGCTTGTAGTCGTCGAACTTGGCCAGCTCCCGCAGACGGGTCTGCGAGCCGGCGTTGACCTCGTCGTAGTTGGGGAGGCGTCCGTTCTCGAACTGGATCTGTCCGTAGTTGGTCATGCGGGGCATCTGGCCGGGCTGGCCGCCCTGCGGACGCTGCCAGCCGCCCTGTCCGGGCTGCTGCCCGGCCGGCGCCGCCAGCATCAGGTTGCCGTTGCGGCCGAGGAATTCCACGGGCTCGTCCCAGAGTCCGTCGCCGTCGCCCGCGAAGGCGACGTGGCGGTTCTGCAGCTCCTCACGGAAGGGCAGGTCGAAGGCGATGCCGAGGCCCTTGATGTAGTCTTCGCGCTGCTCGCCGTCATAGACGAAGGAGTGCACCATCCGGATCGGCGCCGCATCCTTGTAGATATAGAAGCGCAGGGTGAACGGGAGCCACTCGCGGCTGCCCTTCACGGCCTTGTGCGTGCCCGTGACCTTGACGACCACGGCGATGGGGCCGCTGCGCTCGACCTCGGCCGAGGTGACGTTGGTCTCGAAGTCATGGTAGGAGATGACGCCGTCCGCGGCACGGGTGCGGTCCTCGGTCTGCGCGACCAGCCGGCCGCTGTTGACGACCTCGTGGCCGCCCATGGAGATGTAGTTGATGAACTCGTCGCCGCTCTTGGCGAAGGAGATCTCGAAGAGGCCGTTGTCGATGTCGATCCGGTCGTCGTTGTCGCGGATCACGAGGGAAGGCTGCGAGACGGGTTTCTGCCGGGCCAGCGCCCGGAGCGTCTTCTTGTCGGCCTTGACGGCGTCGAGCTTGAGGCCGCCCGCCTGGTCGGGACCGAGGGTGGCGTAGAAGCCCATCCACTTGACGCTGCCGTCGTTCCAGCGGGCCAGCACCCAGTGCTGGTTGGGCACGACGTTGCCCTTCGCATCGGTGAGGGTGAACGTGCCTTGTTCGTTCATCGCGCCCTTGGCGAAGGGCACGCCCCAGCTCATGCCGAGGTTGTAGGCGGGCGCCTTGTCGATCCAGTGCAGGTCGACCGGCGCCGCATGCAGGCCGGCCGATGCGGCCAGCGCTGCGAGAAGAAGCAGGATTCTCTTCATCTTGGATAGGGGTTATTGGTTTATATGCGTTGTCAGGTCATAGCTCAGGTGCGCGGGCTGGTTGTAGCCGACGTTCTGCGAGACGATGCCCAGGCGGTACATCCGGTCGTCCAGCAGCGTGGTGGTGCGGGAGCCGGCGGGGATGTCCGTCATGTAGATGCGCAGGGAGGCGCCGTCCGCCGCCACCCAGACGGCTTCTTCGCGCCAGTCGCCCAGCAGGTCGCCGACCAGGCACGGGGTCTGGCGCCGGCCGTCGATGCCGGCGGCGCCCCCGGCCGCCATCAGCGGCTGCAGCTGTCCGCTCGTCCAGTCCCACTTGGCGATCCGGGTGCCGTCCACGAGTTCGGCCTGCGGGTCGGCATCCCAGTAGATGGGGAAATGGCAGGCGGCGGGGCCGCGGTCGCCGATCTTCGTGCCGTCCAGGCTGAACAGCCCCGCCAGCGGACCGTCATAGGCCGGGATCGCTTCCGCGCCGGGCGCGGCCGGGCCGCCGGGTCTGCCCGGCCC
>JAFUWY010000039.1 GCA_017477245.1 Bacteroidales bacterium
ACGACGGGTGACCACGTCCTTCTTGTTCTTCTTCACGTGCTCGGTAAGGTGAGCGATACGGTAGGAAAATAAAGCAACCTGACTCTCAGGAGAGCCGGTGTCCTTATTGGACTTCCCGTACTTCGCGAAAATCTCTTGCTTCTTCTCAGGCATCAAATATTCAGCCATCTCAGCAAAAAAATTAAAGGTTAATATTACTTCTTTCACCCACTTGCGGGAAAAAGCGTGCAAATTTAGGCATTTTTCACAAGATTCCAAAAGCATTTGCATAATTATGCCATTCCGGACAGCTATTTGTCAGCGTGGACCATTGTATATGTGACAAAAATGTTATATTTGCTAGAATGAAACCTATTATTAACTATTGCGGGCTGTTCGTGCTGCTGCTCCTTGCCTGCGCGCCCGTCCGCGCGCAGATTTCCCACAGACCGGAAGTCCGGGAATTCCGCGCCACCGCGGGCGAGCACTCCATCCTCTACCGCGGCAGGCAGGCGCCGCGCTACAACTTCCGCGCGAACGGCCATCCCTACTGGTCCTCCCCCGAATTCCGGGAAGGAGGCGTCCTGTGCGAAGGCAATTTCTACGAAGGCGTCCCGGTCAACATCGATGCCGCCGCGCAGCTGGTGCTCGTGCGCCTGTCCTCCGGCCAGCAGACCGTCGCCCTCTCTCCGGCGCAGGTCGACACCCTGTTCGTCGGGGACCGTTGCTTCGTCGGAAGGCCCCAGGCAGACCGGGAACTCCCCGCCGGCTTCTACGAAGTGATCGGACAGGGGCCGGAACAGGTCTACAAGCGGGTCGACAAGCGGCTGCAGTCCTCCGTCAACAACGTCAACGGCACCATCATCGGGTACAACGACCCGGCCTACGATACTTCCCTGACCCGGCACTTTGCCATTTCGACGATCTATTATTTCCGCGACCGCGACGGGCACTTCTCCCGGCTCAAGGGCAAGTCCGCCCTGCTCCGAAGGTTCCCGGAGCATAAACGTGATATCCGCGCAGCCGTCCGCGAAGCGGGTCTCGACGACAGGAATACAGACTTTGACGCCTACTGCCTGGGCGTCCTCAACGCCGCCGCCCGATGAAAAGGATCCTGACCCTCCTGCTGCTGGTCCTCTGCGCCGGCAGCCTGTCCGCCCAGGACCTGCTGGAAGTCAAGCGCGTCGGGCTGGACTCGCTCGTGAGTTTCCTCCGCCGCGAGTGCAATCCCGAGATCTACTATATTCCGAATACGGAAGAACAGGCCTCCTTCACGGTCAGCGCCCCGCGCGCGTCCTTCCTGGAGGCGGCGCTCGCGCAACTCCGCGAAAACGGCTACACGACCAGCCGCTACGGCGACATGCTGTTCATCCTCAACAACAAGTCCGTCTTCACGTCCCTGCCCGCCGGGTATTTCGACGACGGGCGGAGCCGGCTCACCGACGACAGCGGCCTGCAGCAGTACCTGGCCGAGCAGAATGCCATCGCCACCTTCCAGAACAAGGTCTACGAGATCGGGGAGACGGGCGCCGGCCGCACCGGCAAGGTCTTCGTCAGCGGCCACGTGCGCGACATCTCCAGCGGCGAACCGATGACCGGCGTGTCCGTCTACGACGACAAGACCGGCGCCTACACCGTCACCGACGCCGCGGGATTCTACCGCCTCTCCCTGCCCGTCGGAGACAACAAGCTGAATTTCAGCGGCTACTCCCTCGAAGACCTCCACCTGTCCCTCAAGGTCTGGGACAGCGGTTCGCTCGACGTCGTGATGAAGGAGAAAGTCACGGCCCTGACCGGCGCCGTGGTCTCCGCGGATGCCGTGTCGCGCCACCGTGACGCCAAGATCGGCCTGGAGCGGGTGCGGATGGAAGTCATCAACAAGATCCCGACCGCCTTCGGCGAGGGCGACATCATCAAGGCCGTGCTCACCCTGCCGGGCGTCAAGTCCGTGGGCGAAGCCTCCAGCGGCTTCAACGTCCGCGGCGGCGCCACGGACCAGAACCTCATCCTGTTCAACGACGGCACGATCTACAACCCCACGCACCTCTTCGGCATCTTCTCCGCCTTCAACCCCGACATCGTGAGCGAGGTCGAGCTCTACAAGAGCTCCATCCCCGCCGAGTTCGGCGGGCGCATCTCCTCCGTACTGGATGTCCGCTCGCGCGAGGGCAACAGCAACAAGCTCGCCGGCTCGCTCGGCATCGGCCTGCTGACCAGCCGCTTCCACGTCGAAGGGCCGCTCGCCAAGGGCCGCACCACCTTCATCGTGGGCGGGCGCACGACGTATTCCAACTGGATCCTGAACCTGCTTCCGCAGGGCAGCAACTACCACGGCGGGCGCGCCTCCTTCAGCGACCTCAATGCCAGCCTGACCCACAAGGTCGACGACAACAACACCATCCAGGCCTTCGCCTACTGGTCCCGCGACGGATTCTCCTTCGACCGCGACACAACCTTCCGCTACGCCAACCTCAACGCTTCGCTGAAGTGGCGCAGCCGCCTGGGCAGCCGGCTCAACCTCGTGGCCGCCGCCGGCTACGACCAGTACCGGGCCGACTTCGACAACGACTTCAACGAGCAGTCCGGCTACCGGATCCGCAGCGGCATCCGCCAGGCCTTCGGCAAGATGACCTTCCGCTACGGCATCAGCGACGCCCACAACCTCAGTTTCGGCGTCAACGCCACCTGGTATGACCTCCGTCCCGGCGCCCTGACAGGGCTCCACGAGGAGACCCTCATCGTGGACCGCAACCTCGCCGCGCAGAATGCCGTGGAACCGGCGCTGTTCCTGAGCGACAGCTGGACCGTTGGGCCGAAGCTGATGCTCGAGGCGGGCGTCCGCGCCGGCGGCTTCCTGGCCCTGAAGCCCAACAAGTTCTACGTCCATCCCGAATTCCGGATCTCCGGCAAGTACTCCTTCCGGGACAACCTGTCCCTGAAGGCCGGCTTCAACACCATGAGCCAGTACATCCACCTGATCTCCAACACCTCGTCCATCTCCCCGATGGACACCTGGCAGCTCACCACGGACCGGATCCGGCCGCAGACCGGCTGGCAGGCCGCCTCTGGCCTGTACTGGACCGTAGCGGACGGCACGGTCGACCTCTCCCTCGAGGGCTACTACAAGCAGATGGCGCACTACCTCGACTACAAGTCCGGCGCGGTGCTGCTGATGAACGAGCACCTGGCCGACGACCTCGTCGAGACCTACGGCAAGGCCTACGGCATCGAATTCATGGCCCGCAAGACCTCCGGCAAGCTCACGGGCTGGGCCTCCTATGCCTACGCACGGACCTTCCTGCGCGAAATGCAGGACCGGGGCGTGGAGACCATCAACGGCGGCGACTGGTACAACGCGCCGCACGACAAGCCGCACGAAGTCAAGCTGGTGGGCAACTACAAGTTCACCCACCGCTACTCCCTCTCCGTCAACCTGGACTACGCCACCGGCCGCCCGGTGACGATCCCCACGGGCTACTACAAGTACGGCGGCGGATGGCGCCTCGCCTACTCCGAACGCAACGGCTACCGGATTCCGGATTATTTCCGGCTCGACCTCGCCATCAACATCGAGCCCGGGCACTACCTGCGCCAGTTCACCCACATGTCCTGGACCTTCGGCGTCTACAACGTGACCGGCCGGAAGAACGCCTATTCCGTGTTCTACACCACCGGCACCGGAGAAGCAGTCTCCGCCAAGATGCTTTCGATCTTCGCCTGCCCCATCCCGTACCTCAACCTCAACCTGAAGTTCTGATGAAAGCGAACCTTTTCCTCCGCCTGGCCCTCCTGGCCGCAGCAGCCGCAGCGGCGGCTTCCTGCATCTATCCCTTCCATCCGGACGTCCAGGGATCGGACACGCGCATCGTCATCGAAGGCAGCATCCTCGCCGGCGCCAGCAGCACCTTCTCGTTCTCCAACGTCCACCCGATCGGCACGCCGGAGAGCTACCAGGACCGCCTCTCCTTCACGGGCTATATCGAGGGCGAGGACGGCAGCCGCATCCGCCCGGCGGGCGGCGAAGGGACGGAGACCCTCGTCTTCGACACCTCCGACCTCCCGGAGACCCAGCGCTACCGCGTCCACTTCGAGGACACGAAGGCGGGACGCATCTACGAATCCGACTGGCTCGAGGTCTGTCCGGCCCCCGTGATCGACGACCTCTCCTACATCATGGACAAGGAGCGGGGCGAGCTGGACGTCGCCCTCAGCATGCATTGCCAGGGCCAGAGCCACTTCCGCTGGTCCTACACCGAGACCTGGGAGTACTCCGCCAACCGGCGCGCCACCTATTACTTCGATCCCCAGCGGGCCACGGACGGGAAGGACCCCCTCAAGGGCCTGCTGCCCTTCGAGAACGGCGAGAACATCTACTACTGCTGGAGCACCCGCGAATCCCCGGACATCAAGATCTTCGACACCTCCGAGCAGAAGGAGGACCGCTTCGTGGATCTCGAGTTCCACCGGATCCCGCGATACGACCAGCGCCTGCAGATCCTCTACCGGCTGGACGTGCGCCTGGAGGCGCTGAGCCAGGAGGCTTACCTGTATTGGAAGAACATCGAGGACAACTCGCAGAACCAGGGCACGATCTTCTCCCCCACCCCCAGCCAGATGGCCGGCAACATCCGTTGCGTGACGGATCCCGCCGTCCCGGTCATCGGCTACATCAATGCCTGCCACCAAGCCACGGCCCGGATGTACTACGACAACAACCAGGAGCTCTTCAGCACCTACCGCGTCATCCTGAACGAGAGCGACCTGTACGAGCTCGAGCCCAAGGACTTCTTCTACTATCACCAGAACCGGTATATCGTACTCAGCGTGCTCTGGGACTCCCCGTCGGGTCCCGTCTACACCTGGGTGCCGAAGGGCTGCGCCGACTGCCGCACCATGGGCGGGAGCAAGGACAAACCGGCCGGCTGGCCCAACGACCACAAATAGCAAGCACCATGATGAACAGATATCGTTTCCTGCTGATCCTCAGCCTTCTCGCCACCTTCTCCCCCGCGCTCCGCGGGCAGGAGGAACGCCTGCGCGAGCGGGTCTACGTATCCACGGACCGGGAGGTCTACGTGGCCGGCGATGCGGTGTGGATGTCCGCCTACTGCGTGGATGCCGTCTCCGGGCGGCTCTCCACCTTCAGCAAGACCGCCTATGTGGAGATCCATTCCCCGTCCGGCATGGTCCAGACGGCCAAGCTCGCCCTCGACGGAGGGCGCGGCGCCGGCCGGCTGACCCTGCCGAACACCTTGCCGACCGGCAACTACCGGCTGCTCGCCTACACGCAGCTGGGCGCGTCCGAGGAGGGATTCGACCCGCAGACCGGCGCACGCACCCTCTCCGTGTTCAACACCTTCAGCACCGAACGGCTGCCTGACGCCGTGACGGTCGCCGCGGAGCCGCCGCAGGCGGCCGGCCTGCCGCAGGCAGGACCGCTGGAGGTCCGCACCGCAGGGGCGGCCTCCCCCCGCGGCACCACCCGCATCAGCGTGACCAACAACGGCTCTTCGACCATCCGCTTCAACCTCGGCGTCCGCCACGAGGACGGGATCCCCGCCCCGCAGGGGCAGCGGATCGGCGACTTCGTCGGCGGACTGAAGCACCTCCCGGCCCCGCGTGGCTTCCGGGAGGGGTTCCACCCCGAATACGAAGGGGAGATCATCCGGGCCCGCGTGAGCGGCACCGACGAGGCCGGCCTGCGGGAGGTCAGCCAGAAATTCGCCTTCATCTCCGCCCCGGGCAGCGGCGAGAACATATATACCGAGTCGATCGGCACCGACGGGCAGACCGCCTTCTATACCTCCAACATCTACGGCGACCACGAGATGTTCCTCGAGATCGAGGGCGTGGACCGGGAACGGGTCTGCCACCTCGAACTCGTCAGCCCGTTCCTGGACCTGCAGCCCGGCGACATCCCGGCCCTCACCCTGAGCCCGTCGTACGCCAAGGCCCTGGAGACCCGGAGTTTCGGCATGCAGCTGGAGAAGATCTTCGACGCCGACACGCTCTACGAGGCCCTGCCCCTGCGCGAGCACCTGGTGCTCGACCGGCAGAAATGCATCCGCTACAACCTCGATGACTACACCCGCTTCCCCGTGATGGAGGAGCTCTTCGTGGAGTTCATCCCCGAGATGCGCACCCGGCGCGTGGACGGGGTCCAGCAGATCCAGGTCCGCGTCAGCGACATGCTGAACAACTACTATTTCCCGGCCGGGGCGGCCCTCGTCCTGCTGGACGGCGTGCCGGTCCTCGACCACGCCAAGATCCTGGCCTACGACCCGCTGCTCGTGAAGCGGATCGACATCTATCCGGACTCCTACCTGTTCGGCATCCGGGGCTTCTCCGGCATCGTCAATTTCGTCACCTACAAGGGGACACTGCCCTCCATGCAGTTCGAGGACAACGTCCGCATCGTGGACTACCAGGGATGCTCGCTGCCGCTGGCCTACACCTGCGCCGGGGTCGGGCGGGACTATCCGGACTTCCGGCAGACCCTCTACTGGCACCCGCTGCTGACCCTCGGTCCGGGCGAGACCCTGGAGGTGGAATGCAAAACGCCCGCCTATGGCGGACGTTTCGAAGCGGTGGCCGAAGGCCTGACGGAAGCGGGGGCGGCTGTCGCCGCGCACGCTACGCTATCGGTTCGATAAGGGGCAGGCCGCGGCTGCGCAGCAGCGCATTGTAGCGGTCCAGCACCTCATCCACGCAATCCTCCCACGACCGGACGATGGTCTTGGAAGCCTGCACGCCCACACGGTGCACGCGCTCCGGGTCGTGGATCAGCTCGCGCAGCAGCGCGGCCATCTTGTCCGGGTCGTTGTCCGTGAGGAATCCGTTCTCCCCGTCCGCGATGATGGTGGATGCGGTGGCCTCCCGGGCCATGACGGCCGGGGTATACAGGGCCGCCGCCTCGCGCACCACGAGCGGGGCGTTGTCGTACAGCGACGGGAAGAGGAACAGGTCGGAAGCGGCGTAATAGTCCTTGATCCTGTCCCGGTCCGTGATGGAGCCCACGAAGGTGACCTTGTTGTCCAGGCCCCGTTCGGAGACGAGCTCGCGCATCTGCTCCGCGGCGTAGCCTACGCCCACGAAATACATCCGGAACGGCACGTCGGGGATGCGCGCGAGGGCCTCGATGACCAGGCGCGGGTTCTTCTCCCAGATGTGCTGGCCCACGAAGAGCAGCACGAACTCTTCCGGGGCGATCCCCAGGCGCTGGCGCGCCTCCACGAAATACTTCTCGGGATAGTCCGCCACGAGGTCGGAACCGTTGTCCATCACCTCCACGTGGCCCTTGAAGCCGTATTCGCGGATCACGTCGATCACGGACTCCTGCGGCACCCAGACCAGGTCGGCCCGCTCGTAGAACTCCACGATCGAGTCGATGACGGCGTCCACGGCCAGCTTGGGCAGCACGCGGGCGAAGTCGTCACGGTACTTGGAGTGGAACGTAGCCACCACCGGGATCTTCTGCATCCGGCCGATCCGCAGCGCGGCCTTGCCGGAGGCGAAGGGGCAGTGCGCATGGAGGATCCGGAAGCGTGTCGTCGCAATCTTGGCGAGGTAGGTCGGGTCGATCTCGGCGATGCCCGTCACGTACGGATGGCGCATCGGCACCGGGATGGAGAAATAGTCGAACACCCTGTAGTCGTGCACGCTGTAGTCGGTGCCGGGGACGTTGGGCGTGATCACGCACGCCCCGCCCATCTTCTTCTGGATCCAGTAGGCATAGTTCTCCATGCACACGGACACGCCGTCCATCACGGGCGGGAAGACATCGCAGAACAGGCCCACGTTGGCCTGCTGCGGGGTGAAGATCGTCGGTCTTTCCATCATTCGGCAGCCTCCACCGCAGCCTCGGGTGCAGCGGCCTCGGCCGCCGGAGCGGCTTCTTCCACCTGCTCCACCGGCTCAGCCTTGGGCTTGCGCTCGATTCCCATCCATTTCAGGTTGTTCGTAAAGTAGCAGACGCCGAAGGCGACGACCAGCAGGCCGATGAGCCAGTACAGGCACTTGCGCCACCAGGGGGTACGCTTGGCATACGGATCGTCCAGCTTGAGCTTCGGGTACTTGGCCACGCTCGTGAGCATCTTGCCGAAGAGGATGTTGACCAGGACCTTGGAGTTGATGGCCCAGCCGTTGGCGTTGAGCACGGGGCCCAGGTTGCGCTTGCGCAGCTTGCGCCAGGCGATGAAGCAGGACGGGCCGGAGATGATCAGCATCACGGCCGCGATCAGCACGAGCCACTGCCACCAGGACATCCCCTTGACGGCGGATCCGATCAGGCCGATGGCGCCGGCGATGCCGGCCAGGGCCAGGCCGATGGCCGCACCGATGCCGGCGAACTTGGAGATGTCGAAGGGCTGCTTGGCGCCGGCGGGGCCGGCGTCGGCCGTGGTCTGGAGCTTCGACAGGGCGGCGGCATCCTTGTCCGCGGCGGACTTGTCGATCTTGTCGGAGACGAAGCGGGCCACCTTGCGGTACGGCGCCCAGAAGGCCTCCTTGACGCTGAGCGGATTCTCCACCACCTTGGTGATCACGGCATCCCAGTCACCGCCGTCCAGGTCGTAGAAGATACCGTTCTTGCCGGGGCGCAGGTCGGAGGTCTTGCCGTCGGTCATCACGGCCACGATGTCCATCGTGGCGGCCTTGGTCTTGGAGGTGCACTTGCAGTAGAGCAGGAACATCCCGCTGAGCTTGGGCATGTCGGCGTGGGCGCCCATGTCCGTGACCTTGATGCAGAGGTCGCAGCAGCGCTCGTCGATGTAGAGCTTGCCGGCCTCGAAGATGCCGCGGGTGCCGTCCGCACGGCCGTAGAAGTCCGTGAAGATGACATAGTTGCGCAGGAGCTTCGCGAAGTCGCGGTAGCAGAGCAGGAGCTTCTTGACCTCGTCGATGGAAGCGGCTTCCGCCTCGAGAGCCTTGTCGGCGTCGATGAGCGCGAGCAGTTCGGCCTTGCGGTCGGCTTTGATCAGGGCCTTGACCTCGTCGATGCCCAAAGCCTCGACGGCCTCGCCCTTCTTCTCGCCCAGCCAGGCGCAGTAGGGCGCGAACTTGGCGAGCACGCCCGCCCACTGCTCCTCGGTGATCCCTTCGGCTTTCGGGAAATCCTTGTCGAGCACCAGCGCCTTGACGGCCGCGAACGGAGCCTGCCAGGCCGGGTTGATGGCATCGAAGGGCAGCACGGCGTCCTTGGTCGGACGGGCCAGCGGGTAGGTGGCGATCTCCTCGGACTGCGTGGCGAGGTTCTTCTCGCTGATGGCGCCCACCTTCTCGGCGGACACGTCCACGGCGGCGGACACCGCATCGTCGAAGCGGATCAACTTACAGCGCATGAAGTAGTCGGCCACCTTGTCCTTGACGGCCTCGCAGGCGGCGAGGGCCGCGGCTGTGTCGTCCCCGTACGGGAAGACATTGGCCTTGTCGGCCGCGGCGGCGTCCTGCCAGGCGGCATAGTCGGCGAGGGCCGTGTAGAAGGCTTCGACCTGCTCGGCCGTGATGCCCGGCTCGCCGCTGCGGTCGGTCGCGGAGCCGACCTTCTCGGCGATGGTGGCGATCAGCGGTCGCAGGGTCTCGTCGTCGGCGGAGGCCTGGGTGATCACGCCGTCGCCGTTGTACTGGGTATCCTTGAAGATGGCCACGCTGTCGGAAGCCTCGTCCGCCGTGATCGAATCCTTCTCCAGCTTGAGGTTGGAGAGGATCTGCTTCGCGGAATTATAGAGTTTCTGCCCGGCCTCATTGTCGGTGTTGATGCCGTCGAGTTTGAGTTCGTTCTCCCCCTTGAGGATCGCATCCTTGTCCTTGAGCACGGACGTCAGCCACTGGGCTGCCGCGACGACCTCCGCCACGCGGATCTTGCCGTCCCCGTCGGTGTCGATGAGATTCAGGGTGCGCTCGTCGATCGCCAGGTCCTTGGTCGGACAGCTGAGCACCGTCCATAGTTTCTGGTCGAGTTCGCCCAGATGGGCGATGTCCTCGCCCGAGGTGATGTTGACCCGGACCACTCCGCCGAGGGAGCAGTACTTCCAGGGGTAGCCGTTGGTTTGATTCTTTGACATAACGTTATGCGGTTTTGATTGTTATTTCTCGAACAGCTGCTCGCCGCCGAAGGGATTGAAAGTGAGCAGGCGCGTGCGGCCGTTCACCGTCACCTCGGCCGTGAGCGGCTCGCGGTAGAGCGCGGGGTCGAGATCGCACGCGGGCTTGATGCCGATGCATTTGTGGTACTTGCGCACCCGGATCGTGCAGTGCTCCCGCTCCTGCCTGTAGGAAGCCACGGCGGCGAAGGTGTCCACCCAGACTTCGTCCTGCCGGGCGGCAATCTCTTTATAGAAATCCCAGAGGACGTTCTCGTCATTCCACTGGTCCCAGCCGTGGTGGATGCCGTGGGTCATGGTGACGCCCCACTCCCCGGCCGCAATGACCTTCTCCAGCCAGGCGCGCAGGCTCTCCGGCGTGCTGCCGCTGTTGACCTGGCCCTGGGCCTCCTGGAAGTCGCGCGTCCCGACGCGGCTCTCGTGACATACCCGTGCAACCAACTCATTCTGGGCATTGTATGGGTAACAGAAGGTAATGGGGCGCTTGCCCGTGGCCGCCTCGATGGCGTCGTCGTTGCGCCTGACTTCCTCCCGGAGCTGCTCCTCGGAGAGGTTGGTCAGGTTGGGGTGCGACCAGCTGTGGTTGGAGATCTCGTGGCCGCGGTCGGACATCTCCCGGCACATCTGCCAGGTCAGGCGCGGGGCGTAGTTGACTTCGCCCTGCTCGATGCTGTGGCCGTTGACCCAGAAGGTCCCCCGCAGGCCCAGGCTGTCCAGGTGCGGGGCTACCATCGTGTAGTGGTCCAGGATGCCGTCGTCGAAGGTCAGGCTCACGGCGGCCTTGCGGCCGTCGCGGAATGCGGTGATACGGGCATCGTCGACCACGGTGCAGGCGACAGAAGAAGACAGGGCGATCAGGCTCATCAGGAAGGCTCGGAGTTTCATATTCTACAAATATACAAAATTTCACACCTTTTCACTACCTTTGCGGAAAGCATTGCAGAAGATGAAATCCTCCCGTCACATCCTGCACTTCCTCCTGGCGGCCGTCCTGGCCGCCGGCCTGTGCGCCTGCCGCCCGTCCACCACGTTCGCCGACCACAATCCGGTCAAGGAGGTCTATGACGCCGCCGGGATGGACGTCCCCGACGGGGAGGGGCAGTTCCCGGTGGACGGCAAAGCCGTACTGGACATCATCGGACAGGCCGCGCCGTGCGGCGAGGAGTTCACCCCCGCCACCCTGGTCACCATCTTCGACAACGAGGGCGGCTCCTTCCTGTTCTTCTTCTCCAAGGACCGCCGCCACTTCGTCATCGACGAGACTGGCTGGCGCCTGACGCGCCGTCAGGCCCGGGCGGTCAACAAACTGATCTGAGACCCGCTCCGCCCGGCAGGAGGGCCGGGAGGAAGGGCGCTATTCCTCGCAGATGACAAGGTCCCAGGGCCCGATGGTCAGGGTATCGCCCCGGCGGACCCGCCTGCCGTCCAGCAGGGACCGGCCGGAGGCATAGGGATAGGCCAGGGTCTGCGTCCCGTCCGAATAATTGAAGAAATAATGGACCGTGCGCCCGGCATCATTGGTGCCGGAGCGAAGGATCAGCGGGAAGTGGAATCCGCGCTCCACGGTCGCCAGGCCTTTCCGGTCTGCGGCACGGGCGATGAGGGCTTCCAGCATCTCCTGGGAAGGCAGGGTGCCGACATAGATCAGGTGTCCCTTGCCATACGCATTCTCCGTGATACAGGGCCACTGGCCGAAGAATCCGTGCCGCACGGTCGCGAGCGGGCGGGCCGTGGTCAGCTGCAGGAATTCCATCCAGGCAGTTGCAGAGCGGTCCTCGACGGGCAGTTCCGTGTCCAGGGTCAGTCCGGGAGGCAGCGAGGAGTATTCCTGGTAGGTAAAACCGCAGGCGGCGGCGAGCGGACCGGGTGCGAGGACCGGGCGGACGGCGTTGTCGGAATCGGTATAGCCGCTCTTGTAGAGCATCACCACCTCGCCGCCCTGCTCCACGAACGCGGCGATCTTTTCCAGCAGCGCATCCGTCGCGACATAGAGCGGCGGTACGACGAGCAGGTCATAGCCGCTGAAATCCTGCACCTTGTCCACGGACAGGATATCGCACTCGATGTTCTGCCGGTAGAGGGCAGCGTGGAGGAGCCGGTCCTTGTACTGGTCTCCCTGCGTATAGGGCATGAAATCCAGGGCGTACCGGGAGTCGTGACTGAAGAGCAGGGCCGCACGCGGATGCTTCCGGAGATTGACCAGACGGCTTCCGATCCGCTCCAGTTCCTTCGCGCCCTTCGCGAATTCCGCATAGACCCGGTTGGGCTGTCCATCGTGGCCGAGCAAGCCGCGCCAGTAGGTCTCCTGACCGTAATGGAGCGTGGCCCAGTGCCAGTATTCGACCATGTTGGCGCCGCCTGCCAGGAAGGAATACATGTTCTGGCGCAGCTGTCCGTCATAGGGCGGCCACTGGTCGCGGCTGTTCCAGCCCGTGCCCTGGGCATTGGTCTCCGTGACCAGAAAGTTGTGCCGCTTGCTGACCGGACGCATGAAATCGGACGCATAGGCGATGTCGGCCCCGTCCTGGCGGTCCTGCATGGTATAGTACACGTTGATAGCCGGATACTCCATCTGCCGGAATGCCTCCACCTGGTCGATGGCGGAGAAGTTGGGCATGAAGCAGTGCGTGACGAACTGGTCCGGGCGCTTGTACTCGTTCACGATGTCCACCTGCCAGTTCAGGAAGTCGGCCGTCACCTTGCGGTCCCAGCGTTCCCACCAGACCTTGTAGGAGGGATTGGTCACGCCCGGGCGGTCATAGAACTCGTCCCAGGTATTGATGTTCATCCCCCAGTAGTTCAGGCCCCAGCGGCGGTTCAGTTCCTTGAGATCCCCCTTGAATTCCATCCGTATGTAATCCCGGAAGCCCTCGAAGTAGTCCCGGTTGTCGATCTTGCGGGCCTCCACCTCATTGTCCACCTGGTAGCCGATGACGGCCGGGTGCTGCGCAAAGTGCTCCATCATCCGGCGGATGATCCGCTCGCAGTAGAAGCGGTAGACCGGATTGAGCAGATCCATATTCTGGCGGATGCCGTAATGGCTCTGCTGGCCGTCCCAGGTCTGCGAAAGCACTTCCGGATGGGCGGCAGCCATCCAGGCGGGGATGGAATAGGTCGGCGTGCCCAGGATGACCTTGATACCCGCGGCATGCATCTTATCCAGGATGCGGTCCATCCAGGCAAACTCGAACACGCCGTCCTGCGGCTCAAAAAGCGACCAGGTGCTTTCCCCGACCCGGACGACCGTCAGGCCCGCCGCTTTCATCAGGCGGATGTCTTCGTCGAGGCGGTCGGTCGGGGTATATTCACTGTAATAGGCCGCCCCGTACAGCGGCTTGTCGAACGCATAGACGCCGGGGGTCTGGGCCTGCATCTGCAGGGAAAGCAGCAGGACGGCGGAAAGGGTCAGGATTCTCTTCATACGCAGAACATTTATCCACAGGTTAAAACTCTCCGAACAACTCCTGGTCTTTCTTGACCTGCTCCAGCTCCGCCTTGTGGTCCTCGATGGATTTCTGGCTCGTGTACCAGACATAGGGCAGGAGCGGCGACTGCACCCTGCCGGTGCGGACTTCGTCCCGCAGGAAACGGTCGGCAGACGGCAGGCTCGAGAAGGTGATCTCGGCAGGAGTCGGGGCCAGTTCGCCACCGAACTGCACCCGGGCCCGTACGGTGATGGGGCCGGCCTTGTCCGTCGCCCGGATCAGCACGGGGGCCGTGCCGAACTCCACCTGACGGGGGTTGGCCTGGATGCGTTCGTCACCGACGATCTCTCCTTCCCCCTCGACCTCGAACACGATGACTTCCTTCGCGAGGTCGCGGACCTCGCCCTGCGCATCGGTAATGGAGGCGATCACGGTCACGATGTCGGAGCCGTTGGCCACGAACGGGATCCCGGCATCATCCATCCGCAGGGAGATGTGGTAGGAACGGGCCGAAGGCTTGGTCGTATAGGTCGCAACCACCTCTGACCCGATAAGGCCCTCCGCCTTGACCGTGACGGTGCCGTCCCGGTTGACCCGGCGCAGGTTATGGAACGAGTAGGCATCCTTGAAGACAACCGGGGCGGAAGGCATCGCATTATGCTCCCGGTCCACTTCCTGATACAGCACGGTGCCGTCGTAGAGGGTCAGCCGGACGGCATCGCAGTTGGTGAACACCGTCACGTCCGGCCCCGAGAACGGGCCGAATTCGTGGGCGATATAGACCATCGGGCCGGCCGTGAGCAGCGGGGAGGACGGCCGGAAGGAGGCCGGTTGCTGGGCCATGAACATATAGTAGGAATACTTGGGCTGGCGGAATGCGTCCATGATGCCGCCCCAGAACGGGTCGGGATGGTAGCCGCGCTGATGGTCGAACGAGTGCCAGAGGCAGCCGCCGACATGCTGGGCGGGCGCACCCGAGAGGATATCATAGTCGTTGGAGTCATGGGCATTGGCGTAGTGCATCGCCTGGATGAGCATCGGGCCCTCGCCCCAGCTGCGGGAAGCGCGGCTCAGGGAGTTGTGGTGCTCCCAGTTGTCCACGTAGTCCCCCCATTCACGGGTGAAAGTGCTCTGGAGGATCTCCTGCTGCGGACGGCCGGGACGCGCCTGCTGGCCGGGACGCTGCATGCCGGCAGGCATCCCGTAGAGGACATCATACAGGCCGGCCACGCCCTGGCTTCCGGCATCCGCCGCGCAGAAACAGCCCGGATAAGGATATTCGGCATGCGTCGTACGGTAGGTATTCTCCGCGAAATCGGCGGGATAGTGCGTCTCGTTGAGGATGGGTTCCCACATCAGCACGCTCGGGTGGTTGCGGTCACGCCGCACCATCTGCCGGATATCGTCGTACACGTGCTCCGCAAAGGCCGGATCGTCGTTCCAGAACTGCCAGCCGGGCGTGGCCACGATGACGAACATCCCGAGCGCGTCACAGGCGTCCATGAACGAAGGATCCTGGGGATAATGGGCGGACCGGATGATGGTACACCCGGCGTTGCGCAGCAGCACCGCGTCGCGCCAGGTGAGGTTGTTGGGCATGGCGTTGCCGATGTAGGCATAGTCCTGATGCCTGTTGACACCCATCAGTTTGCCCTGGTACGGCTCCCCGTTGAGATAGAAGCCTTCCTTGCCGCGGAACTCGATGCTGCGGATGCCCGTGCGCGTCTCCAGGCCGTCCACGACCCGTCCCCCTTCCGTCACGGCGGAGACTACGCTGTAGAGCGTCGGGGTCTGCGGGGTCCAGAGGGCCGGGGCCTTGACGACCATGCGCTGCGTCACCTTGCGGGAGCCGCCTGCGGGGATGCTCACCCGGGTCACGGCCTTCTGCACTTCCCCGCCCTCCAGCACCAGCCGGGTGGACAGGGAGACGGTCCGCGCCCTGGCGCCGTCGTTCTGCAGGTCCGTCTCCACGACCACGGTCGCCTGCCGGGCCGACACGTCCTCGGCATGGACGAAGATGCCGCCGCCGGCCTGCTTGTCCACGAAATTGGGATCCGAGATATACACTTCGCCCGTAGAGACCAGCCAGCAGTCCCGGTAGATGCCGCCGTGGTAGGTAAAGTCCAGCACATCCTCGGGCTTGCCCGGCGGATAGGAGCCGTCGTCGCTGTTGTCCGCCCGCACGGCGATCACGACCGTCTGCCCGGGCTTCACGCCCGCCGCATCCAGGTCCAGAATCACCGGCAGGTAGCCGCCGGTATGCCGGCACGCCAGGCGGCCGTCCACATAGACCTCGCTCCGGCCCATGATGGCCTCGAAATGCAGGAAGAGCCGCTTGCCGGCAAACTCCGGACCGAAGGTCACATGCTTGCGGTACCAGGCGGGGCCCTGGTAGTTGCGGCAGCCGCTGCCCTCGGCAGCGATCAGGGAGACGGTGTGCGGGAGGTTCACAACCTCCCAGGACGCATCGTCGAAAGCGGTCCCCGCTGCGCCATCGGCATCTCCCTGCAGGAAGCGCCAGCCGGTGTTGAAATTGTAGACTTCACGGCCGCTGCCGGGCAGCTCGTAGAACCCCGCGGTGCTGCTCTGCTGGGCGGAAAGGACGACCGCAGCCAGGCATCCGGCCAGGATCGTCAGGATACGTTTTGCGTTCATGGATTCAGGGTTGTGGTTGGGTTTGTTTGTACAAATATCCGATTTTTTTCGTAACTTTCCGCAAACCAATCAACCCCGCCATGAAAAAATCCAGAATCCTTCTCCTGCTGGTGTTCATGCCGGCATTCCTCCCCGCCGCGGCCCAGTCCTTCAAGGTCGACGGCAAGGGCGTCATCCGCGACGCGCAGACCCGCCAGGAAGGCGCCTGGTTCGGCGTCAACTACACGGCGCCGTTCGCCCATGCCTACCGCCAGCTCCACCGCTTCGGCGCCGACATCAAGCAGACCATCGACAAGGACACCTACCACCTCGCACGCATGGGAGTCAACGCCTACCGCATCCACGTCTGGGACTACGAGATCACCGACGGCGAGGGCAACCTCCTCGCCAACGAGCACCTCGACCTGTTCGACTACCTCATCGCCCGGCTCGAGGAGCGCGGCGTCAACGTCGTGCTCACGATGATCATGGGCGGCAACAACGGCTATCCCGAGCCCGGCGAGGACCTGCCCGGATTCTCCGGCCGCATGAACAAGTCCATCGCCACCAGCGACCCGGACGCCGCGGTCATCGAGGAGAACTACATCCGCAACTTCCTCAACCACCACAACCCGTACACCGGACACCAGACCAAGGACGATCCGATGATCGTCGGTTTCGAGATCAACAACGAACCCACCAACAGCACGCCGCCCAAGGAGACGACCGCATTCGTGAACCGCATGATCGCGGCCGTGCGCAGCACGGGCTGCAAGAAGCCGGTCTTCTACAACGTCAGCCACAATTTCCAGAACACGCAGGCCTTCTACGATTCCAAGATGGAAGGCGGCACCTTCCAGTGGTATCCGACCGGCCTGGTGGCGAACCACACGCGCCGGGGCAACTACCTGCCCAGCGTGGCGGAATACAAGATCCCCTTCGACGGCATCAAGGGCTTCGACAAGAAGGCCCGGATCGTCTATGAGTTCGACGCCGCGGACCAGTGGGCCGCCTACCTCTATCCCGCCATCGTCCGCTCGTTCCGCACGGCCGGCTTCCAGTGGGTGACCTTCTTCGCCTACGACCCCATCGACATCGCCCAGGTCAACACCGAGTACCAGACCCACTACCTCAACCTCGCCTACACGCCCTCCAAGGCCCTCAGCTTCAAGATTGCGGCCGAGGCCATGCGCACCCTGCCGCGGGGCACCTCCTATGGCAACTATCCCGAGAGTAACCGCTTCGGGGACTTCTACGTCGAGTATGCGCGCGACCTCAGCGTAATGAACACCGCACAGAAGTATTTCTACTCCAACACCCACGACATCGCGCCGAAGGACGCCGCCGCCCTGGAGGCCGTGGCCGGCGTGGGCAGTTCACCCGTCGTGCAGTACGAAGGCACCGGGGCCTATTTCCTCGACAAGGTCGCGGACGGTATCTGGAGGCTCGAAGTGATGCCGGACCAGATGCTCCTGTCCGATCCCTTCGCCAAGGCCTCCCAGCGCAAGGAAGTCAACACCATCCTGTGGCACCAATGGCCGATGACCATCGACCTGCCCGACCTGGGCGAGGGTTTCTCCTACTGCGAAATCGACGTCCGGACGGCCCGGCAGGGCACGGCTTCCGGCAAGACCCTGGAGGTGATCCCCGGCACCTGGCTGCTCGCCCGCCGGGGCGTGTCCACGGATAGCATCGATCCGGAGGCCAGGCTGGGCAACATCCGCCTCGATGAATTCGTCGCCCCGGGCCCGCGCCAGCAGACACTTCAGGTCCTGCACAAGCCCGTGGCCACCGCCGCGGCCGGACGCGACCTGAGCGTATGCGCCACGGTGATCGGCCCTGCCGATCCCGACTCGGTGGTCCTCTATTCCCCGTCCCTGACGGCCCCGCGCGGCCGCCAGCAGCCAGGCCAGGGCCGCGGCGCCGTCCGGACGCCCACCCGCAAGATGGTCCGCAGCGCAGGCTACACCTACCGGACGGACATCCCCGCCGCCAGCCTGAGCGGAAGCAGTTTCGAGTACAACATCATCGTCTGGAAGGACGGCCGCGCCACCACCTTCCCGGGCGGTGCCGAGGGCCAGCCCGCGGAGTGGGATTTCTACAACGGGGAGCAGCAGTGGAGCACCGCCCTGGTACAGGCCGCATCGCCGGTCCTGCTCTACGCCAACGACTGCTTCAAAGAGGCCGAAGCCTTCGGCGTGGACGTGCGCAACGTCCGGGTGGAGCAGGTTGCCGGGACTGTCCCGGGCACGCAGGCCACCCGGCTCGCATCGGTCGTCCCCCGCACCCCGCCCGTAGCGAATGCGCCCGAGGCCTTCCGCCAGAGTGCGGAGGGCGAAGCCTTCCTGCGCCTGTTCGTCCGGGACCTGCTCTCCGGCCGGAAGCAGGACCTCGAAGGCCGCAACACCCTGTGTATCCAGCTGGAAGGACACGAAGGCGCGGAGACGCTGCGCGCCGGCTTCATCACCCGTGACGGATTCAGCTACAAGGCGGACGTCCCCTGCCGGGACGGCCTCGTCAGGATTCCGCTCTCCTCGCTCAAACTCGTCCCGACCGTACTCCGTCCCGAGACCTATCCGGGCTTCCTGCCGGACTACTTCATCCCCGACCCGGCCCTCGCTCCCGGCTTCAAGGTCCAGGATATTGAGACGCTGGAAATCGGCCTGACGGGCCTGCGAAGCGGCACTCCTTGGTCGCTGACGCTGCAGAGCGCCTGGCTGGAATAGCTATTCCCCGGGGACGAAACCGGTCTTCTGCATGAAATGCAGGAGCAGGCTGATCCAGTCATTGACCGGCGCCCCGTCATCCTTGTAGCCGAAACCATGCTCACAGGAGGCAAAATAGTGCAGCTCCGCCGGCAGTCTGGCTTCCTGCCAGGCCGTGTACAGTCCGATGCCGGTCAGCCCCGGCCGCTGGTCCAGTTCCGGAGCCACGACAAACAGCGGAGCTGCATCTTCCGGGATGAAACCCGGGTAAGTGCCGCCATAAATGGGCGCGACGAGGTTGGGCCGGCTCTCCGCTTCGTGGTCGAAGCATACCGATGCCGTCACGCCCGCCCCGGCCGAGAACCCGATGATGCCGATCCGGTCCGGATCGATCCCGTACTCCGCCGCATGCCGGCGCACCCAGGCCACGGCGGCCCGGCCGTCGTCATTGGACATGTTGATGGCTTCCGTCCGATGGAGCCGGGCAGCCTCGGGATCCGAGGCGTCTGCGGCCGGTTCGGGCAGGCCCAACACATACCAGAACGCCTCTTCGGGAGTCTTTGCGAAATGGATCAGCCTGTATTTCAACACGAAAGCGGCTACGCCCCGCTCCGCGAGCCACTGCGCCACGTTCGTACCCTCTGCCGAGTAGGAAAGGATCTGATGCCCGCCGCCGGGGCAGATGATCATCGCCGCACCGGTAGCCCTGCCGGACTCCGGCAGGAAAGGCAGCAGGGTCGGCGTCGTCACATTGGCCACGTAGGTCTGGCCGTCGGCCGGGTTGTCCAGCCGGAACTCCTCCCAGTCCCAGGATTCGCTCCCGGGAGCGGAACCTTCGTAGAGCGGGATTTCGTCAGCTGCGATGACTTCCTGCGGGACGCCACCGGAGCATCCCGGCAGCAAGGTGGCAGCCACCAGTGCCGCCAAAAACAAGTATTTGTTCATAATCTTCTGGTTGAATAATAGACAAATATACATTATTTATCCATTCCCGCCTATGTTTAAACCCTGTATTGTCGCGATCGCCTGCGTTCTCAGCCTGACTGCCGCGGCGCAGTATATTCCCGTGCAGCCAAACCCCTATGGGGAACGGCCGGTCATCGTGCCCGTGCCCACGACGGTCGCCGGGGTCTCCGACCCGGTGATCAGCCTCTCAGACGGCTGGCAGCGCACGCAAGTGCCCGGCAGCTCCGGCATCAACCTGCTCATGCGGACCGTGCCAGTCCCGGCCGCATTCGCCGGCAGGCGCATCATCCTGCGCTTCGACAACACCACCCAGGCCGCCCGCCTGGAGATCAACGGCCGCTTCGTGCGGGACTATTGGGGTTCGTCCGGCGCCTGGACGGCGGACATCACGGATTTCGTGACCCCGGGCGAAGACGCCCGGATCTCCGTCCGGCTGGAGCGCAGCGCCGGTCTGGGCGCCTTCGTGCGCTTCCAGCCGGCCATCCGCGAAGCCAGCCTGTACGCCGTGCCTGAGCAACACATCCAGCGCCTGCGGCTGACCACGGATTTCGACGCGCAGTACCGCGACGCTGAACTGGAGGTCTGGGTCAAGGTCTCGCAGCCGGGCGGCGGAAGCCTTCGCCTGTCGGCCACCGGCGCGGACGGGAAGAAACTCTCCCTTTCGCCTGCGAACGTCCGTCTCCCCGCCGGCATGGACGAATTCAAATACAAGGTTCAGGTCAAGGCCCCGCGCAAGTGGGACGCCGAGCATCCGAACCTCTATGACCTGACGCTGAGCCTACTGGACGCGCAGGGCAGGGTCTCCCAGACACTGACGCGCAGCTTTGGCTTCCGCGAGGTCGAAGTACGCGGGAAGCGGATGTTCGTCAACGGCCAGGAGGTCAAGTTCCGCGGCTTCTGGGGCGGCGATTCGCCCCGCCAGCTTCGCAGCCTCAACATCAACCACACGCGCCAGAAATGGGCCACGGAAACCTTCCTCTCGGAAGCGGACGCCGTCGGGATGTATGTCCTCGACGAGAACAGCGTCGACTTCGCCAAATTCGGCGCCGAGGTGGACCCGCAGTACCGCCACCAGTGGCTCGCGCTGATGGAAGACAAGCTCGAGCGCGACTGGAACCACCCTTCGGTGGTGATGTGGGGCCTGGGCAACGAAAGCTTCCAGGGCCCCAACGTGCTCGCCGCGCACCACTATGTCAAGGCCGAGGATCCGCAGCGGCCCACGATGTTCAGCTGGGCCAACCGCATCCGGCCCGACGAGGAGATCCCCTACGATATCTACAGTTTCCACTACGCCCCGGCCGGTGCGGACCTGGCCGGCTACGGCGTGTCCATCTGGCACTCACCCTCCCTGCTGGACCGGCGGGAGGACCGCCCGGAGATGCCCGTCCTGGTCGATGAGGCCAACCACGTGTGCATCTCGATGGACGAGATCACCCGCGATCCCAATGTTCGCAATTTCTGGGGCGAGAGCATCCTGCAGGCCTGGGACAGCGCATGGTCCACGGACGGTGCGCTGGGCCTGGACCAGTTCGGCCTGTTCCGCTACCTCGCTGACAACACCCCCGAGATCTGGAACCTACGCAAAGCCTATTCACCTGTACGGATTGCGCAGCGCGACCATGACCTGCCCGCTGCCGGACAACCCCTCGTCATAGAAGTAGAAAACCGTTTCTGCCACACCGACCTCTCCGAAGTGAGTATCGCCTGGAAGACCCCGCGCGAGAGCGGCACCGTAAAGGGTCCTCACGCCGCACCGCGCGGCAAGGCCGCCCTCGCCATCCCGGCCAAGTCCCTGCAGGCGGGCGATTCCGTCGAGCTCGCCGTTTTCGGGCCCGATGGCATGCAGGTCGATGAATACCGTCTCGCCGTGGGTGCGGAGTCCTTCCGGCTCCCGGCCGTCAGCGGCCCGGCGCCGGCCATCGAGCAGGACGCGGCCCGGGCCGTGATCCGGGGGCGGGACTTCGAGATCGTCTACAACAAGTACGCAGGACAGATCACCTCGTATGTCTATCAGGGAGAGACCGTCCTGACCGGCGGGCCGCACCTGCAGCTGCTGCGCTCCGGCATCGACGTGGCTGAATACTGGCCGCAGTCGAGCCGCATTTATGCCGACGGCGACGAGGCGGTCATAGACATCGATGCCATCTATTCCCCGATTGCGGCGGCTTTCCAGATCCGGATCGACGGGACGGGCATGATGCGGGTCCGCTACACCGTCAAGCACATCCCGGACATGGCTCCCGCCTCCCGGATGCTCCCCTGGGACGGGACGGATACGGGCGGCTACAGCGAGGTCGGCGTCAAGTTCACCCTGCCCGCCACGGTGGACCGCCTGCAATGGAATCGCCGCGGCCTCTGGACCGTCTATCCCGACGACCACATCGGCCGCGAACAGGGCAGCGCCCCGCGTCACGCCGCTGAAGATGCCACCCTGTGGAAGGACCTCGACCGCGACCACTACTGGAACGACGCGCACTGGTCCATCGCCAACGGCCCCCGGCGCGAGACGGCCACCAACGACTTCCGTTCCTCCAAGGAATATATCCGAACGGCGGAAGTCCTGCTCGCCGGCAGTCCGCTGGGTATCCAGGCCCTCTCCGAGGAACGGGACGCCGTCCGCCTGGAGGCGGCGCGCGCCGACGGCCCCGTGACGCTGATCATCAACAACCAATGGAACTACCCCACCCTGGGGATCGGCAACTACATGAAGCCTCCCATCCGTTTGGAGGACGGCTACACCAATGCGGTGTACCTCCGCCCGTTCCGTGCAGAATAGGCCCGGCGGTCAGGCCGGAGAACGACGAAAGACCCGGGTTTTCCCGGGCCTTTCGCTTTATTCGTCATTCCGGGCTTGACCCGGAATCTGTTCGGGATGCAGGACCTAGCCGTTCTTCTGCGGCCCGTCGTAGTCGGGACGGGTGTAGTACTGGGCGTAGTTGTACCCGGATCCTTCGGCCTGCTCGATAAGAGCGTTCGGGACCGGCCAGTACTGGCTCTCCGGCGTGCGGCCGAGGGCGCTCATCGTCTGGTAGTACTTACCGAAACGGATGAGGTCGATCTTGCGGCAGCCTTCGTAGAGCATCTCGTGTCCACGCTCGAGGAGCAGGGCGTCAAGGAAGGCCTCCACGCTGGCGGTCTTATCGGCGCTCAGGCCGGCGAGGCCGGCGCGGTCGCGCACCTCGTTGACGGCGTCGATGGCCTCCTGCGTCACGGAATTACCCTTGCGGACGGCAGCCTCGGCGAAGAGCAGCAGCACGTCGGCCCAGCGGGCCAGGGGGATGTCGTTGGACTGATACTGGTTGGCGGACTCCTCATGCGGGTACTTGTTGATGATGAAACCGTCCCAGAGGTCACCGACCTCCTTGCGACCGATCCAGCCGACACCGCGGTAGTAGATTTGGTCCACGATCACGTCGCGGCGGAGGTCACCCTCCTCGTAGGTATCCCAGAAGGCGGGATCTACGTTCCAGCACTGGCCCCAGGGAGCGGTCGAGCAGGCCTTGGAGTTCCAGTTCGGATTGCCGTCCGGGTCGGAGCGGACCGCATGGTTGTTACCGGCGATGTAGAAGTACCAGGCGTTGAAGTTGCCCTCGGAGTCGGAACCGGTGGGGCCGGAGGAGCAGGAGACCTCCATGATGTCCTCGCAGGAGAAGTCGTTCTTGGTGCGGAAGAGCTCGACATAGGGGTTGCCGCTGTCGCCGGGGTCGGTGAAGAGCTTGTAGCCGCCGGTGAACTGGCTCTTGAGGTCATAGGCCTTCTGGTACCAGCCGGACATGTGGGAGCCCTCGTTGAGGCAGTGGCGCATCAGCAGGAAGCGGGCGTAATCGGCTGTGTAGCGGCCCTTCTCGCTCTGGGTCTCCGGGGCATTCTGGACAGCATAGTCGAAGTCGTCGTAGATCCACTGGGACATCTCGTCGAGGGTCGGGCGCACGAGTTTGGACTCGGCTTCGTCATCTCCGACGAGCGCGGGATCGAGGATGAGGGGGAGCGGACCGTAGATGTGCAGCAGGTAGTACATCATCAGGCCGCGGCAGATGCGGGCTTCAGCCTCGAACTGCTTCTTCTTGGCGGCGGGCAGGATGCTCTCGTCGGCATCACGGAACTCGCCGATGATCTGGGTGAAGCGGGTGATGTCGCGCGTGCCGCCATAGTAGGAGACGGAACCGCTGTTGTAGTTGCGGCTCTGGGTCTCATAGTAAGAGAAGGCGCACTGGGTCAGACGGAGCCAGGCATTGCCCCAGTTGAGGTGAAGGACCGGAGCGCACTCATCGGTGGTGCAGTCGAACATACGCCAGATAGGGCCCTCGCCGCCGTAGAACTGGTGCTGCTGGACGGAGATGGAGTGGCTCCACTTGGTGGTGTAGGGAGTGTAGCAGAGCATCAGCTCGCTCTCGAAGTCGGCCGTGGTGGCCGGGAAGTTGGTCGTGGAGAGGGTACCGTAGATCTTGGGGTCGAAGTTCTTCTCGCAGGAAGCGAGCGTGAACAGGGCGGAGGCCGCGATCAGGCAAACAATTATCTTTTTCATATTTCTTGCAAGCTAACTGATTAGAAGGAAGCCTTGACGCCGAGAGAGAACTGACGGGTCATCGGGTAGTTGGAGCCGCTGCGGCCCTTGCCGCCGGAGGAGGTGTTGACCTCGGGGTCAAGCGGACCGTACTTGCTGAAGGTGAGCGGGTTCTGGGTGTCGAAGTAGATCTTCAGGCCGGTGAAGATATTGCCCAGCTTGCGGAGGGTCTGCGAGGAGAAGTTGTAACCGAGGGTGATGTTGCGGACGCGGACGAACGAGGCGTTCTCGGTGCCGTAGTCGGTGCCGACGTTCTCAGGCAGGGAAGCGGAGATCAGCGAAGTACCGACGCCCTCGCGGATACCGTTGGGGTTGGTCTCGGAGTTGAAGATCTGGTAGATCATCGTGGAGGCGTTGCTGGTCTGGTTCGCCAGACCGGTGCCGCTGGCCCAGCTCCAGGAGTTGTTGTACTTCCAGACACCGAGCTGGGAATACATGAAGATGTCGAGGTCCCAGTTCTTCCAAGTGATGGTGTTGCCGAAACCGAGATAGAGTTTCGGGAAGCCGTCGCGGTGGTCGATGTCCGCCTTGGTGATGGTGCCGTCTCCGTCGAGGTCGAGAATGATCGGGGTGCCGGGGACACGGTAATCCTCAGGCTGCCAGCTCGGGCAGTTGCTCAGGTCGGCCTTGAGGAGCTCACCGGTGCGATAGTAGTAGCTGATGGAAGTGGGCTCGTTTTCGCGGATCTGGTAGTTGTTGAAGTCGTAACCCGGCATGCGCTCCTTCCAGACGGCCTTGTAGTGGGACAGGGTCAGGATGCTGGTCCAGCGGAGGTTCGGCTTCTGGATGTTGACCGTATTGATGGTGGCATCCCAGCCGTAGCGCTGGATGTGCGAGCCGTTGATCGGACGGGTGCTGAGGGCGGACAGGGCGGCGGTGTTGGCCGTACCGAGCCGGTCGGTCACGTCATTGACGAAGTAGTCGAAGGAGCCGCTGATCCGGTCCTTGAGGATGCTGAAGTCCAGACCGACGTTCTTCATGATGGTTTTCTCCCAGCTGACATCGGGGAAATCCGCGGAGGTCTGCTTGTAGGGGATGTAGGTCACAGCTCCTTCAGAGAAGGCGACCGGGTAGTTGTAGGCGCTGTAGGCGCCGTACAGGGAGGTACCGAGGTTGTCGTTGCCCGTCACACCGTAGGAAGCGCGCAGCTTGAGGAGGTTGATCCAGCTGACGTCCTGCATGAAGGGCTCGTTGAAGATCTTCCAGGCCACGGAGACGGACGGGAACAAGGAGTACTTCTTGGACGGGAAGAACTTGTCGGTACCGTCGCGGCGCAGGGTGCCGGCGATCACGTAGCGGTCCCAGAGGTCCACGCTCGCGCGGGCGAACTGGGAGCGCTTCTCATTCTCCCATTTGTTGGAGTTGAGCGTCTTCTCGCCGGTGGCTGCGGCGATGTTGTAGTTCTGGATGATGTCGTTGGTGTCCTTGTAGGCGATGCTCATCGAGTCGCCCCAGCTCAGGTAACGGCCCATACCGAGCACGGCGTCGACGATGGCCGGGCCGAACTGGTGGCTGAAGTTCAGCATACCCTCGAGGGTGCTGTATGCCTGCTTGTTGGTGGACAGGGAGCCGCGGGACTGGAAGAGCTGGTCGAACCAGACGTCGGACGGGATGTAGGAGGAGCGGTTGGCGTACTCGGTGTTGTAGCCGAACTGCGCCTTGGCGGAGAGCCAGCCCTTGATGATGTCGGCATCCGCAACAAAGTTGGTGCTGACGGCCTCGTTGGTGGAGAGGTCGGTCATCTTGAGCATCGAGACCGCGTTCGGGACGTTGGTGAAGGTGTATACGGAACCGTCATCGTTGTAGGGGCCCTGGTAGGACGGGTAGGTCATGGCAGCGGCGAGGGCGCCGTCGGCCTGGGTGCCGCGGCCGTTGGAGGAGCCGCCGACCATACCGTTGTTGGCCTTGTTCTTATTGAAGTTGATGGTGGTGCCGAGACGGAGCCAACTGGTGAGGTTGGCATTGATGTTGGCGCGGAGGGTGAAGCGCTGGTAGTCATTGTTGGCAACGTTGCCCATCTGGTCGTGGAAGTTGCCGGACAGGTAGTACTGGACGTTCTCGTTGCCGCCCTGGATGCGGATGTTGTGGGCGTTGATGTGGCCGTTGCGCAGGATCTGGCCCACCCAGTCATACGTGCTGGCGGAAGCGATCTCGGCATCGGAAAAACGCTGGACCCAGCCGCCGTCGTAGGCGTTGGGGCCGTAAATGCCCATCTTGTTGTTGACGAGGTAGAGCTCCTTGGACCAGACGTTCACCTGTCTCATATACTCGGGACCGGAGAGCTGGGTGAAATACGGATAATTCACGACCCAGGAGTAGGATCCGTCGTAGGAGACGCGGACCTTGCCGGACTTACCCTTCTTGGTGGTGATGAGCACGACGCCATTGGCCGCCGCGATACCATAGATGGAAGCGGAAGCGTCCTTCAGGACCTCGATGGACTCGATGTCGTCGGGGTTGAGGCCGGCGAGACCGGAACGGTCGACGGCGTTGGGGAGCACGGTAGTGGTGCCGCCGTTGGCGCCTTCGAGCGAGCCGGCTGGCATGACCATGCCGTCCACAACGTAGAGCGGGGTGCCGCCGCCACGGATGGTGATGCTCACGCCGCCGCCCGGCTGGGCGGAGGTCATCGTGGCCTGCAGACCGGCGGCACGTCCCATCAGGAGCTGGGACATGTTGGTCGTACCCGTCTTCTGGACGTCATCGACGGCGACCTTGGCGATGGCGGTGGTCAGGTTCTTCTTCGAGACGGCGCCGTAGCCGGTCACGATCGCCTCGTTGAGCAGGTCGACATCGTCCGGGAGGATCACGTCGACAACGGAACCCGCACCGACGGTGACCTGGGTGGTCTTATAACCGATGGCGGAGAACTCAAGGACATCGCCCGCCTTGGCGGCGATGGAGTAGTGGCCGTTGACATCGGTAATGGCACCGCCGGACTTGCCGGGGATCACGATGCCTGCTCCGATGATCGGCTCACGCTGGCTGTCCATGACCTGTCCGGTGACGGTCTGGGCCTGGGCCCGTCCCCCCAATAAGGACAAGACAAGGCAAGCAGCAGACGCTATCAGCGTCCTGCCGCCTCTGTTGAAAATAGATTTCATCAATCTGTTCGGAATTTGGTTAAACAAAAAGGAATGGTAAATGGTTTGTGCAATTCATTCGGGTTAGTATGAGCAAATATAAAATATTTTTATTGAACACATTCCAATGATTCCCAATTTTTTAACAACCGCGAGAAAGATTGATTATTAGTTATTTATCACATTAAATTCTTCAGAATACGCAGATAAAATAGATATATACGCATTTATAATAAATAAGCTCACATTATAATTCCACTCATTAATTTACCACGACAAAAAAGGACCCGGACCGCTGGGCGGTCCGGGTCCTCCGGGGACACTCTCCTCTTAGGGAAAGACTATTTCTGCGGCCCGTCGTAGTCGGGACGGGTGTAGTACTGCGTGAAATTGTAACCGGCTTCCTTGGCCTGCTCGACCGAGAAGTTCGGGATCGGGAAGTACTGGCTCTCCGGGGTGCGGCCGCGGGCGCTCATCGTCTGGTAGTACTTGCCGAAACGGATGAGGTCGATCTTGCGGCAGCCTTCGAAGAGGAGTTCGTGGCCACGCTCGAGCAGCAGGGCATCCAGGAAGGCATCCACAGAGGCGGTCTTGTCGGCGCTCAGGCCGGCAAGGCCGGCGCGGGCACGCACCTCGTTGACGGCGTCGATGGCCTCCTGCGGGACGCTGTTGCCCTTGCGGACGGCAGCCTCGGCATAGAGCAGCAGGACGTCGGCCCAGCGGGCAAGCTCGATGTCGTTGGACTGGTACTGGTTGGCGGATTCCTCATGCGGGTACTTGTTGATGATGAAACCGTCCCAGAGGTCACCGACCTCCTTGCGGCCGATCCAACCGACACCGTGGTAGTAGGCGCGGTCCACGATCACGTCGCGGCGGAGGTCACCCTCCTCGTAGGTATCCCAGAAGGCAGGATCTACGTTCCAGCACTGGCCCCACGGATTGGTGGCGGTCGCCTTGGAATTCCAGTTGGGGTTGCCGGCCGGATCGAAGTGGTCGCGGGCCAGGTTGGAGCTGGCAATGTAGAAATACCAGGCGTTGAAGTTGCCCTGGCTGCCGGAGCCGGTAGGACCGGAAGCCACGGAGACTTCCATGATATCCTCGCAGGAGAAGTCGTTCTTCGTGCGGAACAGCTCGACGTACGGGTTGCCGCTGTCACCGGGATCGGTGAAGAGCTTGTAGCCGCCGGTGAACTGGCTCTTGAGGTCATAGGCCTTCTGGTACCAGCCGGACATGTGGGAGCCCTCGTTGAGGCAGTGGCGCATCAGCAGATAACGGGCATAATCGGCCGTATAGCGGCCCTTCTCGCTCTGCTTCTCCGGAGCGTTCTGGGCGGCATAGTCGAAGTCGTCGTAGATCCACTGGGAGATTTCGTCGAGGGTCGGGCGCTCAAGTTTGCTCTCAATCTCGCTGTCACCGACCTCATCGGGATCCAGGATGAACGGGAGCGGTCCATAGATGTGCAGCAGGTAGTACATCATCAGGCCGCGGCAGATGCGGGCCTCAGCCTCGAACTGCTTCTTCTTGGCAGTGGACAGGGCTTTCTCGTCGGCATTGCGGAAGTCACCGATGATCTTGGTGAAATAGGTGACGTCGCGCAGGCCCTCGAAGTAGGAGGTGGAGCCGCCATTGTAGCCACGGCTCTGGGTCTCATAGTAGGAGAAGGCGCACTGGTCCATCTTGAGCCAGTTGTTGCCCCAGTTCAGATGCAAGCCGGGAAGGCTGGTATCGGTGGTGCTGTCGAAGACACGCCAGATCGGGCCTTCACCTCCGTAGAAGTTGTGCTCCTGGCTGGAGATCGAGTGGGACCACTTGATGGTGTAGGGCGTATAGCAGAGCATCAGTTCGGCCTCGAAGTCAGACTCGGAAGCCGGGAAGTTGGTCGTGGAGAGGGTGCCGTAGATCTTCGGGTCGAAGTTCTTCTCGCAGGAAGCGAGCGTGAACAGGACGGCAACCGCCATCAGGGAAACAAATATCTTTTTCATTTCAAGTAAGCTGTTTGGGTTAGAACGAGAGCTTGACGCCGAAGGAGAATTGACGGGTCATCGGATAGTTGGCGCCGCTGGTACCCTTGCCGCCGGAAGAGGTGTTGACTTCCGGATCAAGCGGACCGTACTTGCTGAAGGTGAACGGGTTCTGGGTGTCGAAGTAGATCTTCAGGCCGGAGACCACGTTGCCGAGCTTCTTGAGGGTCTGGGAAGAGAAATTGTAGCCGAGGGTGATGTTGCGCACACGCACGAAGGAAGCATCCTCATAGCCGTAGTCGGTGCCGACATTCTCGGGGAGGGTCGCTTTGATCATCGAGGTACCGATACCCTGGCGGGTGCCGTTGGGATTGGTCTCGGAGTTGTAGATCTGATAGATCATCGTGGAGGCATTGGTCGTCTGGTTCGCCAGACCGGTGCCGCTGGCCCAGCTCCAACCGTAGTTGTACTTGTTCAGGCCCAGCTGGGAATACAGGAAGATGTCGAGATCCCAGTTCTTCCAGGTCAGGGTGTTGCCGAAGCCCAGATACAGTTTCGGGACGACGTTGACCATGTCGATATCCTCCTTGGTGATCGTGCCGTCGCCGTTGAGGTCCTTGATGATGGCGGTACCTGGGACGCGATAGCCCTCAGGCTGGGAGGACGGGCAGTTGCTCAGGTCGCTCTTGATGAGTTCGCCGGTAGTGCGGTAGAAGTAACGGGCGTTGACCGGCTCGTTCTCGCGGATCTGGTAGTTGTTGAAGTCATAGCCCGGCATGCGTTCCTTCCAGATGGCGTTGTAGTGCGACATCGTGAGGATGCTGGTCCAGCGGAGGTTCGGCTTCTGGATGTTGACCGTATTGATGGTGGCATCCCAGCCGTAGCGCTGGATGTGCGAGCCGTTGATCGGACGGGTGGCCAGGTAGGACAGGGCCGCGGTGTTGGCCGTACCGAGCCGGTCGGTCACGTCATTGACGAAGTAGTCGAAGGAACCGCTGATCCGGTCACCCAGCACGCTGAAGTCCAGACCGACGTTCTTCATGATGGTCTTCTCCCAGGAGACATCCGGATAGTCGGCGGAAGTCTGCTTGTAGGGAATATAGGAGCTGCTGCCTTCGGAGAAGGCTACCAGGTAGTTGTACGGGGCATAGGCGCCGTACAGGGAGGTACCGAGGTTGTCGTTGCCGGTCACACCGTAAGAAGCGCGCAGCTTGAGGAGGTTGATCCAGCTGACATTCTTCATGAACTCCTCGTTGAAGATCTTCCAGGCCACGGAGACCGAAGGGAAGAGGGAGTACTTGCGGGACGGGAAGAACTTGTCGGTACCGTCGCGGCGCAGGGTCGCAGCAATCACGTAGCGATCCCACAGGTCCACGCTGGCGCGGGCGAACTGCGAACGCTTCTCGTTCTCCCACTTGGAAGAAGTCTGCGTGACGGTGCCGGTGACGGCGGCGATGTTGTAGTTTTGGATGATGTCGTTGGTGTCGTAGTAAGCGACGCCGAGGGCATCGCCCCAGCTCAGGTAGCGGCCCATGCCGACCACGGCGTCAACTTGCGCCGGACCGAACCGGTGGCTGAAGTTCAGCATGCCTTCGAGGGTGCTGTATGCCTGGCGGTTGTCCTGCAGGTTACCGCGGGACTGGAAGAGCTGGTCGAACCAGACGTCGGACGGGATGTAGGAGGAGCGGTTGGCATATTCGGAGTTGTAGCCGAACTGCGCCTTGGCGGAGAGCCAGCCCTTGATGATGTCGGCATCCGCGACGAAGTTGGCGCTGACGGCCTCGTTGGTGGACACGTCCGTCATCTTGAGCATCGTCACGGCGTTCGGAATGTTGCTGAAGGTGAACACGCTGCCATCCTCGTTGTAGGGACCCTGGTAGGAAGGGTAATGCATGGCGGCAGAGAGCATACCGTCGGCCTGGGTGCCGCGGCCGTTGGAGGCCCCGCCGACCATACCGTTGTTGATCTTGTTCTTGTTGAAGTTGATCGTGGTGCCGACCTTGAGCCATTTGGTCAGGTTGGCGACGATGTTGGCACGCAGCGTATAGCGCTGGTAGTCGTTGTTGACGACGTTGCCCATCTGGTCGTGGAAGTTGCCGGACAGGTAGTACTGCACGTTCTCGTTGCCACCCTGGATGCGGATGTTGTGGGCGTTGATGTGGCCGTTGCGCAGGACCTGGCCCACCCAGTCATACGTGCTGGCGGAGGCGATCTCGGCATCGGAAAAACGCTGGACCCAGCCGCCGTCGTAGGCGTTCGGCCCGTAGACTCCCATCTTGTTGTTCACCAGGTAGAGCTCCTTGGACCAGACGTTCACCTGCTTCATATACTCGGGACCGGAGAGCTGGGTGAAATACGGATAATTCACGACCCAGGTGTAGGAGCCGTCATAGGAGACGCGGGCCTTGCCCTGCTTGCCCTTCTTGGTGGTGATGAGCACGACGCCGTTGGCCGCCGCGATACCGTAGATGGAAGCGGAAGCGTCCTTCAGCACTTCGATAGACTCGATGTCGTCCGGGTTCAGGCCCGTAAGGCCGGAACGGTCGATGGAACTCGGAAGCACGGTCGTAGTGCCGCCGGAGGCACCTTCGAGGGATCCGGCAGGCATGACCATGCCGTCCACAACGTAGAGCGGGGTGCCGCCGCCACGGATGGTGATGCTCACGCCGCCGCCCGGCTGGGCGGAAGTCATCGTGGCCTGCAGACCGGCGGCACGTCCCATCAGGAGCTGGGACATGTTGGTCGTACCTGTCTTCTGGACCTCATCCACGGCCACCTTGGCGATGGCAGTGGTCAGGTTCTTTTTCGAGACGGCGCCGTAACCGGTGACAATCGCTTCATTGAGCAGGTCGACGTCTTCGGGGAGGATTACATCCACGACGGAACTCGCACCGACAGTGATCTGGGTGGTCTTGTAACCGATGGCGGAGAATTCAAGGACATCGCCGGATTTGGCGGCAATGGAGTAGTGACCGTCGATATCGGTGATGGCACCGCCGGCCTTGCCGGGAATCACGATGCCAGCCCCGATGATCGGTTCACGTTGGCTGTCCAACACCTGTCCGGTGATGGTCTGGCCCAGGGCAGAAACGGCACCCAAGGTCAGCGCCAACAAAAGAGTCATGATTTTCTTCATTGGATAGATGGTTAGATTAAAGATGTTGTTTGATTGTACAAAGATAATCAAAAAACTTAACCACTATCCGCAGTTATTTCAAAATATGTTTTAAGTATTACACGAAATTACATATTTAACACGGAACTACACCGTCCCGAAGAAGGCGTCACAAGCCGGGGCCGGGAGCGGCCGGTTTGAGAAGCGCCAGCACCTGCAGCGCGATGGCGTCCATGCCCGCGACGGTAGGATGGCCCTCCTGCGTGGCGATGCCCTGGAGGTGGACATACGGGATGCCGTAGTGGTCGCAGATTTCCTTCGTGGATTCGGTGATATCCTCCCGGAGGCCCTCCCCGATGATGTAGCAGATCTCCACGTTGGGGTAGCGCGACTGCGCCTCTTCCAACAGCTTGGCAAGCGCCGGACGGTAGGTATAGAGGTCCGCCCGGGTAATGCCCTCATACTTATACTCCCCCACCGGGACCCCAGCCCAGCTGTCGTTGATGCAGCCGAAGATCAGCAGGATGTCCGGACTGCCCAGGCGCGGCAGGCGCGTGATGAAGGAGCGGTCGCTGTAGTCGGCGCCGTTGTAGCCCCGGAAGGACACCGTGGCCCCGCTGAAGGAATCGTTCTTCTCCAGCAGGTAGCCGCCCTCGGAGATGACTTTCCACCACCAGGTCTCGCGGACGCTGGTGACGTCCGTGCGCTCCGTCGTGCCGGTGTACCAGATGGCGTTGCCCGCAGGGATGTACCCGACGAAGGTCGAATAGGAATCGCCCAGGATGGAGATCCGCTGGCGCTGCGCGGAAGCGGAGTTTGCCGCGATAAGCAATCCCAAGACAATCAGGCAATTGGCAATAATTATTTTATTCATACACAATGCTTTTCACATCACGGTTATCGTTTCCCTTCCGTGCGGGGATCAACGGGATTCCGGCAACAGGCCCAGGACCGATTCGACCGGGAGTTCGGCCGACGGGGCAAATGCGTCGCTGCGCATATAGTCCAGCAGGCTGCGGAGCAATTGCAGCGAGGCGGGCCTGGAGGCCATCTCCCGATGGAAATCAATGCCGCTGACCAACAGCGAGCCGCCTCCGACCTTCGCCTCCACGAGCAGGGCGAGCGGGCGGTTGTTGTACCAGTCGTCAATTACCCGCACAAGGGGCTGCACGTCGGCCCGGGCGACAGGCGGCACGGGACCGTAGGCGCTCCGCGCCCAGGCTGCAGTGACAGGCGTATGGCTGGAGGGCACGACGGGGCCTTTCCCATAAGCTGCCCGGAAAGCCGCAGCGGCCGCTTCGTCCTCCGCTGCCAGCACGTCCAGCCGGATGGCACTCGCGTGCATCACCGGATCATGCCACTGGTAATTGCTGTGGTATTCGGTCGGGAAGCCTGACAGCGCCGGATGCTCCGGGTCACAGAGGATGCCCAGCGTGTGCGGCGCCTGACCGTTGGTGAACGAAGCGTTCCAGAAGATGGAGGAGAAACCCAGGGCGATGTCGCCGCCCGCGGCCGGTGCGAGGGTGCCCTGACGGATCGAGAGCAGCACCTTGCCACCTGCAGCGAGTGTACGGAGCGCCTTTGTGTCCAGTTTGTCCGTTAGTAGAACATCGCGCGTATTTACCTGTTTCTCAGTCGGAAATACCCAGATATCCCAGCTGTTGGCAAAGTCGCCCACCGCCACTTCGAAGCGCAACTGCTCCGGTCCGGCGATGTCCGCCAGCGGGAAGTTCACTTCGCCTAGCGGGAGGGGATGTCCCAGCGGCAGGGCGACGGCGGGGAGCACCCCTTCGCGCACGGTTTCCCCGCCACGCAGCAGGCGCCAATGCACCTCCGCCGCGTCCATGGGCTGCCAGAAATTGGCCGCCTGAAGCTCCGCGCGGAAGGTCTCGCTGCTGGTATAGACCAGTTTCTGCATCCGCGCCAGCGGCACCAGAGGGCTGTTGAACGGCAGGTAGTCCTCCGGTGAAGCATAGCCCTTCTCGCCGTAGAAGACATCCAGCGCCCCAGTCAGGGCCGAGCCCTGGCCCGGGAAATCGATCAGGCTCAGCAGTTGGAAGCCCTGCACCCCAGGGGTGCGCAGTTCCGCCTCGATGTCTGCCTTGTAGCAGAGGTTCTGGAGCTTGCCGGAGGCGAGCGTAAACTGCTCAGCCAGTTCCCCCATCCCGTGTTGCTGCAGGGTCTCCTGGAAAATTTCGAAGTTGCGCGGCTTCAGGGGTCCTGTATATTTCGCCATCTCGGCAAAATTGGGATACGCGCACCACTGCCCGATCTCGTGGGCGATGATCGGTTTCCCGTATTGCTTCGACACATAGTCGGTCCAGTCATAGTCGGTGGCAGGTTCGCAGGCATTGAGCACGCTGGTCAGATTCGCCTCCCAGGCTTGGATGCGGGGCCCGCCGTCGTTGAGGTATCCGTTGACCGGCAGGTTGGGCCAGTTGGCCCCGGCCGTGAAGAGGATGCCCGGCTCTCGCTCCTGCCAGTACGGGACCCATTTTGTCAGGTACTCCTTGTGACGGTCGCCGTGCGGCTCATTGCCATGGGCCATCAGGCAAAAGGACGGATGGTTGGCGTAGTGGTCCAGGATCCGTCCCGTCTCGTCGTAGATCCACTGATCGATGGGTTTGCCGTCTCCGATATAGGCCCAGACCGAAGCCTCGATCTGGAAATACATGCCCAGCTCATCCGCCGCTTCGAAGGCAGCCTCGGGCGGACACCAGGAATGAAAACGGATATGATTGATCCCGAAGGACTTGCAGACTTGCAGATTGTGCAACCAGGTCTCCTTGTCGAAGGGCGCGAAGCCCGTCAGCGGATAAGCGGCGCAATCTACCGTACCGCGCAGAAAGGCCGGGTGGCCGTTCAGGTACAGCTCGCGCCCGCGGGCTTCCCAGCTGCGGCAGCCAAAGCGGATCTCCCGCCGGTCTGCCCCGCGTCCGGACAGTTCCAGCGCCACGCTGACGGTATATAGGTTGGGATGGAACTCGTCCCAGGCCTCGACCTCCAGGGGAAGCGGAATCTCCAGGGAGGCTTCCGGCCCGGACACGGTCACTTCCTCACGCCGTCCCAGCAGGGTCGCCGTCAGTTTCGCCCCCTCCGGGACGGAACCTGTCACTGCAGCGCTCACCCGCAGGATGCCGGCTTCCAGGTCGGGCCTGACCCGGATGCGCTCCAGGTGCGTGCACTCCCGCGCCGTCAGCGTCATCGCGCCGGCGACGCCGTTCCAGTTGCCCTGGGTATGGTCGGAGACGCTGTGGGCGCTGTCACCCGGATCCAGGTCCGGTTGCACACGGTTGTCCACACGCAGGGTCAAGGTATGCCGCCCCGGGGTCAGGAAGGCCGACAGGTCAAAGACGTCAGGGGCGCTGAGTGTATTTTGCATTCCGGCATACTGTCCGTCCACCCAAACCTTGCACTCCCAGTGAGCCCGCTCGAAGGACATCTCAACGGACTTGCCCGCCCAGCCGGAAGGGATCTCCACTTCGCGCTGGTACCAGGCCGGGCCGACATAATACGTCTCGGGCTGCAGGAAGAAGGGAACCTTGATGTTGCCCGGCTCGCGGTAAGGGGCATAGAGCGGCGCCTTGAAATAGACGGAATCCCAGATTCCGGCGGTCCATTTCGTATCCAGCGTCACAGGGTCACCCTTGCCGTTCGTGAGCATGGACCCGGGCAGCGTAACGTTGTCCCCATCAATGCGGGAAGCATACCAATGCTGTGTCTCGCCGGCATCTTCCCGGTCAATGGCAAACCGCCAGGTCCCGCCCAGCGGGAGGGACTCGGGAGAGGAGCAGGCGGACAACAGCACCAGCGTACCCGCTGCCAGAAGAAAACGCAATCCTTTCATATCCGGGCTTATAATGGTTTCGGGGTCACGGTGATGCTCAGGACTTCCTCGCCCGGAGCCGTATCGGCTTCGCGGGGGAAGTAGACGGGCATGCCCTTCTGCAGCGGCAGGATGCGGAGTTCCAGTTCGGTCACATCGGCGGGCAGCCGCCACAGGCCCATGAGGAAAGGCCGGCCGTTATAGAAGTTGTCGCCGATGAGTTTGCCTCCGGCGTAGAGCCGGGCCACATCGCCGCGATAGCGAATCTGCATGAGCGACTGGCGCGCCACGGCATCGTCCGGCAAGGGAATACGATACACGGCGGCTGCATCGAAGTCTGCGTCCACCGGTTCTTCAGCCGCTCCGGCGATGCCGATGGTGATGGTGCGGGGAGCGCCCGCCTCCCGGAGTTTGCTGCAGGAAATGGTCTGCAGGACGCGGTCCGCGTCCGTCTCCACCCGGTCCAGGAACAGGCGTTCCGCCTGCGCGGTGGTGATGAGATAGAGGCTGACTCCGCCCAGGGTGGCGAACGGCTGATCCAGGCTGGTCTGCTTCACGGTCCGGACCTTGCCGTCCCAGCAGAACTCGGCTGGAATGCCCGCCTTCTGCTCGAACCACATCTTCCCGTCCCGCCACGCGACGGGCTGGGCGGTCGCATACGTGAGCGTAGCATCACCCACGGACAGATTGACGGGGAAGAGGGTCATCATCCCGGCAGGGACCGTCATGGGCTTGCGGGGGAACTTCACGCCGCACGCCTCGAAACGCACCTTTTTCTTGGCCGTCAGGCCGGCAAAGCGCTCATAGTTGTTGACAAAGACAAAGGCGCTCCTGCCGTCGGCCGTGCGGTAGCTCCAGCGCAGATACGTGTCATCATACTGCCTGGTAGCCCGGTCCGCACAGGGGAAATACGCCTCCATCGGCGCCAGCTGCTCCCCAAAATCCTGCATGAAAAGGTGCAGCGGCCGCAGCCCGTAGTAATGGGGACCCCGCTGGCCGAATTCGCCGAGCGGAGCCTGGAAGTCGTAGGTCTTGACGGGCAGGTCGTTATAATTGGTGTAAGCCGTGCGCTGCTCCTCGTTCAGATTTGTCAGATGGCCGTCGGGATTGGTGCCTCCGTGGTACATGTAGTAGCCCAGCAGGTTCGAGCCGCTGCCCAGTTTCACCAGGGCCATGGAGTAGGCATCTTCCGGGTAGAGATAAACCCGGCGGCTGTAGGAGGTCATCATCCCGCCGCCCAGCTCACAAGTGAAATAGGGGTAGCCTTTGACGCCTTCACCTTGTTCCCGGCCGTCAGCGTAAGAGAGCTGCTCCGAACCGATGGCCCCCGAGGTGGGCGAAGAAGTGAAGTGGAAAGCCCGCCAGTATGTACCCGTGCCTTCTGTAATCTCCCGGTCCCAGAACCCGTCGGCATAGTCGCCGAAAAGCGGCAGCAGTTCACCATAGGGTACGGGCTTGGTCAAGCCCGGCCAGCCCGTACGGGTGTAGAACGGCAGGTCGAATCCGATGCGTTCGGCTATCTGCTTCAGCGCCATCAGGTAGGCCCCGTCACCGCCGAATTCGTTATCGAACTGCGTGGCCATCACGGGGCCGCCGTCTTTCCATTGCAAGCCTTGTATCTGGGTGAAAATCTGGCGGTAAAGCACTTCCACATAGCCCAGGAACTGCGGGTCCAGGCTGCGCAGTCTGCAGCCGCTCTCGACCGCCCAGTCGGGGATGCCGCCGCCCCGGACTTCACCGTGGCAGAAGGGACCGATACGCAGGCAGACGGGCAGTCCCTCCGCCTTGCACAATTCAATGAACCGGCGCAGGTTGCGCTGTCCGCTCCAGTCGAAAATGCCCTGCTGCTCTTCGACATGATTCCAGAAGACGTATGTCGCGATGACGGTCACGCCGCCTTCCTTCATCTTGTGGATCTCGTTTGCCCATTCCGCTTCCGGAATGCGCGAATAGTGGACTTCGCCCATCACGGGGACGACACGACGACCGTCGAACATCAGGCTGTGTCTGTCCCAGGTTACTTCGGGCGATTGGGCATAGGTCCCGGGAACCGTCCAGGGAAATGCAAGCAGAAACGCTGCCAGCAGGAAATAGGTTGTTTTCACAATTATCTGATTATCAGTTTATTATTATTTTTGCCCCAGGGATAATTCCCCAGGGCAAAATTGCAATAAATTGTATGTCAATTCTTTGCAGAAACGCAGGCCGCCAGGCCTTCGCGCCCCAGGCGGGCCATCAGGTCACAGTGGGCGACGTTGCGCTGCTTCAGGTCTTCGTCCCAGATGGCGAGGTCGGGCAGGGACACGGCGAAGTAGTCCATCACCACCTCGTCGTCGCGGTGCGCCTCGCCGTAGTCGAGCAGCATCCGGAACTTGGCTTCCGCCTCGGCGGTGCGGCCAAGGGCCGCCAGCGCGAGGCCCTGGTAGTAGATCTTCTCGGGCTTGGCGTCGTTGTAGTAGAGCGCCGGGACGGGCTTGAGGTCGCCTTTCGCGGCCTGCTCCCAGCAGGCGCGGGCCTTGTCCGGCTGCCCGGCTCCCTGCCACGCACAGCCGAGGTAGTAGTAGAAGTCCTGCTCCTGGGCGCCGTAGAGCTTGCCTTCGCCGAGGTGCTCCGGGTAGATGAGGCATTCTTCCAGCAGCGCGACGGCTTCCGCCCAGCGGCCCGCCGCCATCGCCTGCTTCGCCAGCTCGACCCGGCAACGCTGGTACTGGGCCGGGACCTTGCCTTCGCCGCCTTCCCAGGGGTGGAAGCGGTGGGCGTCGAGTTTCTCTTTCGCCTCGGTATAACGGCCGAGATCGTTAAGCAGCGTGATTTCCTCGAGCACGAGGTCGTCACGGGACTCCACCTGGGCGCGATGCGCCTGCAGGCGGTCGAGGCGCTCCTGCGCAGGGCTGCCGAGTTTCTTGTGGAGCTGGTCCAGCTCCATCAGGATGCGGGCGTCGGTCTCGTCGAGGGCGTAGGCGCGTTCCATGGCCGCCAGGGCGCCGGGGGCGTCGTGGCGCTTGTTGTAGCGTACGAGCGCGAGGCAGCGCCAGGCGCCCGGGAAGTCCGGATCCGCCGCCACAGCCTGCTCCCAACACCGTTCCGCCAGGTCGTACTGCCGCTTGTCGTACCAGAGGTTGCCGAGCAGCCACGCCGCCCGCGCATCGCCCGGGTCCGCCGCCCCCAGCACCTCGATCGCCTCCAAGCGATTCGGAAAGCAGATTCCATTCTGCGGACCCGAGCCGCCGCGGAGCGGAGCGGCGGAACAATAATAATTCCAATAATATACAGACATTTCACTGAGCGCACCCAGCTCCGCACCGAACGCCCAGAGCGCATCCGCCTCGTCATACAGCCCGGCGGCGCAGAAGTCGAGCGCGATCTCGTCGTAATTCTCGCTCGCGCCGCGCATCAGCTCCGCAAAAGCGTCCTTCCCCTCCCCCGTGACCAGGCACTTCACCCACAGGCAGCCGAAATTGAACTTGTCGATCGCCGTCGACTCGGCGACCAGCGCGAGCGCCTCGTCCGTACGGCCCAGGCGCCGCAGCACGGCGGCCTTGAGGGCTCGCACCTGGTGGTTGTGCCAGCCCCGCCACAAGGCATGGTCCAGCTCGCCGAGCGCATCCGCCCAGCGCCCCTCGAGGCAGCTGATCCGCGCGCAGGCCAGATAGGCCGGCTCCTGCCAGGCCGCGTTCCAGGCCGCCTTGCAGAACCAGTCATACGCCTCGGACAGCCGCCCCTGGTAGCGCAGGCAGAGCGCCAGATTGTAGAGCGGCTCGCCGTCATAAGGGTTGAGGTTGCGCTTCTGCAACACTTTCACGGCCGTACGGAGATACGGCTCCGCCAAATCGAAGCGGCCGCGGCGCAGGTACCACAGGCCCAGGGCGTTGTTATTGCGCACATCCTGCGGGTCGCGGCGCAGCGCCTCCTCATAGTAGTCCTTTGCACTCCAGGTCGCGTGGCGGTACTGCTCCAGGTGCAGGCCCGTCAGGTACAACTGCTCGCAGGTCGCGATCTCTTCCGGGCGCAGCGCCGCCTCGGCTGCCGGCGGGATCTCGTTGTCGGCCGGTTCCGGATGCCAGCTCAGCGGCCCGGCCTGCAGCGTCAGCTGCGCATAAGGCACGCCGCCCGTCGGCACCGTCTCATCAAAGACCTGCTCCGGCCCCATAGCCATCCGGCGCTCGAAAAGCACGGCCCCGTCCGGACCCGTCAGGGCAATGCGCAGGTCCTGCCGCGAGGTCACGAACACGCGGATCCGCGCGGCGTCCTCCCCGGCGGGATCGAGATTGAGCACGACATCCCTGGAAGCGTTCTTCACGACACCGAGCTCCCGGTACGGGAAGAAATACTGCACGAAAGATTTCTCCTCACCCGGCATCAGCCAGCTGAAGTCGGGCTGGTTCTCCGTATAGACGCCCGCCATCAGTTCGATGTACGGGCCGTCCTCGTCCGTGAGGTTGCGGTCCCAGGCCCGGCCGAAATCGCCGTTGCCCCAGGTCCACTGCTTCTTGCCCGGCGCGAAGCGATGGTCCGCGACGTGCAGCATGCCGCCGTGCGTGTCGTTCTCATAGCCGCCCTCGAAGTCATACTTCGACTTGGCGACCATGTAGGAGGTCGGCACGTAGATGTTCTTGTAGTTGGAGATGTCCACCCCAGCACTGTAGTCCATCTTGTAGTAGACTCCCGTGGCGATCGGAAACGTGCTGACCGCCCGCTTGCCGTGGTCGAAGACGGCATTGACATCCGGAGGGAAGACGCTCTGGTAAGCGTCATTCACCTTGACGGCAGGGTTGGCCCACCACAGGAAGGTCTGGGGCAGCTCGGACCGGTTGGACAGGACGCCCCGGATCTCCAGATACGCACAGCCGGGCCGCAGCGTGAAGCCCGCCTGGGCGCGCTGGTGGAACATCCGTTCCATCTCGTTGCACCACACGGTGACGCTCCCGTCGGGATGCTCCTCAATGGTGCAGTCCACGGGCATGAAGGTGCTCGGGCGGTGGTGCTGCGGCCAGTTGAACTCGATGCCGCCGCTGATCCATGGGCCCGCCAGGCCCACGAGCGCAGGCTTGATCACCTGGTTATAATAGATGAAATGCCGCTGTGCGATCTTGTCGTACGCCATCTGCACGCGCCCGCCCAACTCCGGCAGGATCATCACCTTGATATACTCATTCTCCAGCCAGACGGCACGGTACTCCTTGTCGTGCTTCTCGTCCGAGATGGACTCGATCACGGGATACGGATACACCACGCCGCTGCTGCCCTGGTAGACACGTTTCTCCAGGAAAATCGGATTCTTCTCCGGCGCACCCGCCTCATAGGTCGGGATGACGACCGTCTCTCTCCAAGCCTTGACCATATCGTTATTACAGTTCGTTTTCAAGTTGTTCGAGGCTCTTGCCCTTGGTCTCCGGGCAGGCCTTGAGGAAATACAGGAAGCCGCACAGGCAGATGGCGGCATAGATCAGGAAGCTCCCGCTGCAGCCCAGCGCGGCGTTCATGGACGGGAAGGCGAAGGTCAGCGTGCAGCTGCCCACCCACAGGGCGAAGGTGCAGACCGCCATCGCGATGCCACGCACGCGGTTGGGGAAGATCTCCGACAGGAGCACCCAGGTCACGGGCGCGAGCGTCAGCGCATAGCAGGCGATGGCCGCCACGGTCAGGGCCACCATCACGATGCCCGTCACGCCCGCACGGAAGCACAAGCCCAGCACCAGGTAGATCAGCGCCAGCCCGCCCGAGCCCAGCAGCATCAGGCTGCGCCGGCCCCAGCGGTCCACGACCTGCAGGGCCAGGATGGTGAAGACCACGTTCGCCACGCCCGTGACGATAATGTTCATGAAAGCCTCGCTCACGGTATAGCCCGCTCCGGCGAAGACATCCTGCGCGTAGATGAAGATCACGTTGGTGCCGCACCACTGCTGGAACACGGCGATGAAGATGCCGAGGAACAAGATGCGCGCATAGCGCTTGCGGAAGAGCTCCTTCAGGCCGGCCCGCTCGGCCGGCGCATCCGCCACGGAGGCGGCGATGGCCGCGAGCTCCGACTCCGCATAGGCGCTCCCGCCCACACGCGAAAGCACCGACAGGGCCTGCTCCCGGCGGCCGTTCAGGGCCGTCCAGCGCGGGCTCTCCGGGATGAAGAACGACAGGATGAGGAAGGCCGCCGCCGGCACGGTCTCGGCCCAGAACATCCAGCGCCAACCCATCTCGATGTTCCAGGGGTCGATCTGGCCGCCGATGTCCGGCCGGGCGATCGCCCAGTTGGCGATCTGCGCCGCCAGGATGCCCAGCACGATGGTCATCTGATTGAGGCTCACCAGCCGTCCGCGCACATCCGAAGGAGACACCTCGGCAATGTACATCGGCGAGATGGCCGATGCCAGGCCGATGCCCACACCGCCCACCAGCCGGGCGATGCAGAAGAGCCAGAAGTCATTGAAGAGGCCCGTGGCGATGGCGCTCACGGTAAACAGGACCGCCGCCAGGATCAGCAGCGGCTTGCGCCCGTAGCGGTCCGCCAGCGCCCCGGCGGTCAGCGCGCCCGCCATGCAGCCCACCAGGGCCGCACTCGTGGCGATGCCCTGCAGGACCGGGCTGCCGCCCAGGCCGAAGAACTGTTCATAAAACTTGACAGCCCCGCCGATCACGACCCAGTCGTAACCGAACAGCAGCCCGCCCATCGCGGACACGAGGCAGATGAAATAGATGAAACCTTTGTTGTAAGAACCAGACATAGTGCTTGATTTTGTGCAAAGTTACTGTCTTTACACCCGGGAAAGAATAGAAAATGTAAATAAAAAGATGGACAAAATCATTAGTTATTGCTATCTTTACGGAAAAGAATCAACTTATGGAAACGGAAGCCCGACAGCTCTATCTGGACTTTGACCAGTATATCCGTCAGGGAGAGCCGTCCCGGCGAAAACGAGCGGAGGCATGGAGCATAGCCATCGGTCTCCAGGCTGTAGATGGACTGACCACATCGGCCTACCTGCAACAGACGGCCCGCAGGAATATCGAAGGAGATATCTCCATCGACGAAGCCCGGGAGCTCATCCGGTCCTATTATCTGTCCAAAACCACGCGAGAAACACTGGAGGAGGACCAAGAAGAAGCAGACAAAGTATCAGCGAACATAGCCAAAATCCTGTCATCCAGTACAATGGATTTCAGCACAAACGGGTTGGCCGCCCTGCACCGCCGTATCTTTGAGGGAGTGTTTAAACACGCCGGAAAGATGCGTGACTACGACATCTCCAAGAGAGAATGGGTCCTGGACGGGGATACCGTTGCCTACCTGAACTGGGAAGACCTCTGCCGTGCGCTGGATTACGATATTGCGCAAGAAAAAGCATTCAGCTATAAAGGAATCACACCAGACATCCTCATCTCCCACCTTGCCGCCTTCATCTCCGGCCTCTGGCAGATCCACCCGTTTGCAGAGGGAAACACGCGTACCACCGCGGTTTTCGCCATCCTGTATCTTAGATCGCTCGGGTTTCCCGTCAACAACGATATGTTCGCCCGCCACTCCTGGTATTTCCGCAATGCCCTGGTCCGAGCCAACTACAAGAGTGCCGTGAAGGGCATTGACTACACACCCGTCTATCTGGAACGGTTTCTACGCAATCTGTTGCTGGGTGAGCAATGGGACCTGCGCAACCGTTATCTGCACATCCACCCCTCTCCAGAGTGGAGCGTGCAACCTCGTCTCGACACCCCGACAAGCACCCCGACAAGCACCCCGACAAGTTTGTCCCTTCCTGACAATACAAACATTCTCAACGTCATTCTGGCAATAGGACGGAATCAACTGTCAGTCAAGGAAATCATGCAAGTTGTCGGGCTTCGGGACAGAGAGAATTTCATGGAGTATTCCCTGCACCCTTCCATCGCCGGAGGATATGTCCGGCTACGTTATCCCGACAAGCCCCGCCATCCGCAACAGAGATACCTGCTGACAGAGAAAGGGACACTGGTGCTGGAAAGTCTGTCAAAGAAAAACGTCTGATATGCTCAAACTCAAAGACGGATTCAAGGGCAGCCGGATGATCGTCCTGCCGCCGCCGGTCGTGGACGCGCTCGCCCGCGATCCTTTTACCTCACAACTCTACCTGACCGACATCGGGCACTTCCCCCATGCCGCCCACCACTACCGCCAGCGGCCGGAAGGCACGGACGCCTGGATCCTGCTCTACTGCACCGACGGGAAGGGCTGGATTGAGTACCGGGGCGCCCGGCATGAGCTCGGGGCTGGACAATCTTTCATCATCCCGGCCGGGGCGCCGCACACCTACGGCGCCGACGGGAAACGGCCCTGGACGATCTACTGGGTCCATTTCAGCGGCACACTGGCACCTTATTTCGCCGAAGGCTGCGACCGCGTCTGCTCGATGGCCGACCCGGACCACGACCGTGTGACGGGCCGCACTACCCTCTTCGAAGAGCTCTACCTGGCCGTGGAGACGGGCTTCGGCGACGCGCAGCTGCGCTATGCCTGCGCCACGCTCTACCATTTCCTCGGCACCTTCCGCTACCTCCAGGCCGGCTACACGCCCCGGCAGGACGGCAGCTCGCTGGGCATCATCGAGCGCTGCCGCAACTACATGCAGGAGCACATCGAGGAGCACCTGTCCCTGGACGACCTGTGCCGCTTCACCGGCTTCTCCCCCGCCCGCTGCAACGCCGTCTTCAAGCAGCACACCGGCATGACCCCGGTCGCCTACCTGCAGGAACTGCGCATCCAGACCGCCATGCAGCTCTTCGAGGTCACCGGCCTGCACGTCAACCAGATCTGCCAGAAGGTCGGCATCGAGGACCCCTACTACTTCTCCCGCCTCTTCCGCAAACACACCGGCTACTCCCCCTCCGCCTGGCGCCGGCAGGGACAGAAATAGGATTTTGTCCATCTATATTTCTTTATCTTCCATTGTGAATGCGCAAGGGTCAGGGTATCTTTGCAGACGAATCCCCAACCCAAATGCCGTGAGAAATATCCTTGCCCTATCCGTTTTCCTGTTTTCCTCCTTTCTGGCCTCCGGCCAGCAGACCCTCCGGCTGGACGGGATCTGGCAGATGGGAGAAAACCGCCATTACACCCGGGAAGTCCGGGTGCCCGGGATCCACTGCGACCCCACGCAAATGAACGCCGACACCCTGTGGTACAGGCGCGAAGTCGCCCTTCCGGACGGAAAATGGGAGTATGCCACGCTGGAGCTCAAGGGAGCCCGGTTCGCTCCGGCCGTATTCGTGGACGGCGTACCGGTCTGCCGGGCGGACGGCGGGATGGCCCCGACCTTCCATCTGCTGGACAGCCCGGCCGTGCGGCCCGGCCGCACCCTCACCCTCGAAATCGCTTTGACCTCCCTGCGGGACCTTCCGGTCACGGACGCATCCTACATCGCGGAAAGCGACCACTGGCGCTCCAATATTTCGTCCAGCCTGTGGGACAGCGTCCTGCTGCACCTGCACGGATCCCAGCGCATCACGAACCTGATCCCTGACGCCGATCCGGAGCGGAAAGAGCTGGGGCTGGCCTTCTTTGTGGAGACAGTCCCGGGAGCGGATGCCACACCGGGCCGTTACCGCCTGGAGATCCTGGACGGGGACGGACACATCCTGCTGAGCCGGAAAGGAGCCTGGCAGGAAGGCCGCAATGATTTGTCTGTCAGGTATGGCGGCGTGCTGGATGAATGGTCCCCGGAGCATCCGGCCCTGTATGAGGCACGCCTCACCCTGACCCGGGGCGGGCGGGTCGTGGAGCGATTCTCCCGCAAGCTGGGCGTCAAGCGCTTCGAGGTGCGGGACCGGCAGTTCTACCTGAACGGAAAACCCTGCAAGATCCGCGGCGGCTCCATCACCTGGCATCGCTGGATGCGCACGCCGGAGGGGCCTGTGTATGGCTATGACACCGGATGGTTCGCCCGGGAAGTACTCTCCCGGATGAAGGAGCGGGGCGCCAACGAGATCAATTTCCACCTCGGGCTCGCCCCTTCCTGTCTGCTGGACCTGTGCGACGAATACGGCATCCTTGTCCGCTACGAATGGAGTTTCTTCCACGGGATGCCCGCCACGGAAGCAAGCTGCCGGGAGCAGTACAAAGCCTGGTTCGCCACGTCCATGGAGCACCCCTGCGCGGCTTTCTATTATCCCTACAACGAGACGTCCGGGGAGCAGCTGCAGACAGCCTGGGCGGCCCTGAACGACGTCCTTTCGGACTATCCCCCGCTGGTGCTTGCCCACCGCGACATCCTTCACCTGCACAAATACTGGTGGAGCATCTTTGAGAACCTCGGACTCTACTACGACGACTACCGCCAGTTCGACCAGGCCGTGATGGCCGATGAATTCGGCGGAAACTACCTGGACCGGGACGGCAACTACGGCGGCTATCCCGCCGTGCCGGAGTCCTTTCTGCGCTTCTGCGGCCGGGACAACACCCGGGAGCAGCGGCTCCGCCAGCTCTCGCTGTCCACCGGCAAGGTGGCTGAATACTGGCGCCGTACGGATGTGGCCGGCTGGTCTCCCTATACCTTGATCAGCAGCTATGAGGACGGCAACACCTGGTTCCTCGGAGACCTGTCCGATCCGGAGCCGATGCCCGTCTGGGACAGCATGACGGCCGCCTGGTCGCCCCAGGCGGTGAGCCTGGACCTCTGGGATGTCAATTTCCGGCCGGGCGGGCAGCTCGGCATCCCGCTGCATTTCTTCAACGACCTCGACGCTGACGCACGGCTGCGCGCCCGCATCAGCATCCTGGACAGCCGGGGTCGCGTGCTCCACACGCAGGACCTTGAACAGCAGACAGTGGCGTTCTCCCGGGAGATCCGGACCATCCGGGTGACACTGCCGGAAGCCGTCGGGGAATACACCCTGCGCGCCGAGCTCCTGAATCCGCCCACCGGCATCCGCCGCCCCGTTGTCTCCGACTGGCGGATACGGACCTTCCTCCCGGCAGTCCCGGAGCGGACGGCGCAGGCCCGGGTATTCGTCCCGGACGACGAGCGGGAACTGGCCGCCCTGCTCGGGCAATGCGGTCTGCAGCGGGCGGACAGTCCGGAAACGGCCGACGTACTGCTGGGATCCGGACAGACCTGGCAGCGCATTGCAGCCGGCGACCCGGCTGCGCTTGCTGCTCTGGAGCAGGCCCTCGCCCACGGAACTTCCGCCGTACTGCTTGACGTGGGTCCGCGCAGCCTCGGAAAAGGTTATCCTGTCCCCGGAGAAAGCCTCAAGGAATTGCTCAATCCTCCCTCCGTTTCGGATCCGGTGCTGGTAGACGTTCCCCTGTTCGGGAGCCTGTCCCTGCGGTTCAAGGAAGCCGCCGAATCGGAAACCAACTTCTTCCCGGATTCGGAAGACGCCTCGCTGTGGACCCGGTTGCCGGACGGCTACAGGGGAATGTGGAACGGCCTGCGCGGCGAACTGACCGTGCCGGCCTGGGAGATGGAGGTCCTCGGTGTCAACGCCGACCTGTTCCTCGCACAATGGGCCGGACGGGGAGCCAATGTAGCAGCTATCCGCAGCGGGCAGCCCTATTATGCCTATGAACTGCATGGCTATTACGGCTTTTCGGAAAAGCCCGGCGATCCGGAGGCCAAGGCCGCGCTCAAGGCTTCCGTCCTCCAGAAAATCGAGGATGCCCCTTCGCTCGCCGTTTTCATCAATCCCGATATTCCCATTCAGATGACCGACCTGGCGGCCGGCTTCCGCGATGCCGACACCGGGATGGCCGAGCGGCTGGTCCGGATGGCCAACGCCGGCAAAAACCTCACGCGCGTGCCGGTCTTCGAGGTGGTCTTCGGCCCCGGCCGCGGCAACCTGGTCCTCTCCCAGCTTCTGACGGCCGGACGGCTTGATGCCGCCGGTTCTCCTGCAGAGCCTTTCGCACCCCGATACGACGGGACTGCCGTCCAGATGGTCCTTAACATGATTGAATCCGCACTCACCACAAAATGAAAAGAATTCTCCTTTCCGCCATGCTCCTGCTGACCTGCGCCGCCCTGCAGGCCCAGAAGCGGCAGCCCGTGTCGCAGTCTTTCGAGCTGCGCTATGTCACTTCCGATCCCGCCGCCGACGGCGAGACGGATTTCAAGGGAGCCACCCAGTGGTTCGACACGCCCCGGCGGGTCGAATACCTGCAGAAATACGCCGCCTACGCCTCCCGCTGGTTCGATGACCGGACGCTTGCGGAACAGGTCGTCCCGGACGAAGAGGTAGAGCGGGCGATGGCAGCGCTCAAACCCCAGCCGCTCCCGCAGGTACGCCGGACCCTCCGGCTGGAGGACTGGGCCGCCTACGGCTACCGGGAGGGACAGGAAGCCGCTTCGCGGCAGCGCATCACCTTCTGGAACGCCCTGGCTCCCGGTGGTGCGGCCGTGCGGGACGGACGCCTGGTCTTCGGGGCCGCGAAAGATCTGGTCCTGGACATCCCGGAGCAGGCCTGGCGCTTCCGCTTTGAGTTTTCCCTGGAAGGGGATGGCGGCGTAGCCTTCAGCGACAGCCGCAACGGCCGGACGGTCGCCAGGGCGGGCCTGCGCGGCGGGAAGGCATTCTTCGTTTCCGACGGAAAAGAGCGCAGCAGCACTACTGTAGGCGCAGGCGTGCACCGCTGCCTGTTGGAGATCGACCTGGCGGCGGAAGGGCGACGCTATAATTTCAGCGTCGATGGGGTTCTGGTGGCCGATTTCGTACCCCTGACCGATGCGGAGGCCGTCCGGGCGGACCGGCTGGTGCTCTCCGGCGGCGCCGGAGCCGCTTTCGATGCGCTCTGGGGCGTAGGCTACACGCCGACCACCCGCACCGACCGGCTCAACATGCCTTATTATGTGTCCACCTTCCTGGATGACAGTTTTGACATCAAGCCGGATGTGGAGGGATGGACACGCGCCGGGTTCGACGACAGCGCCTGGGAGCGCACGGACCTGCCCCGCGCCCACGGCAGCGAGCGCCATGCGGGCGAAGACCTCTTCCTGCGCAAGACCCTGCACGTCGATGCGTTCGAGAAAGCCTGGTTCGAACTGGAATCGCTCTTCCCGGGCGGCGAACTCTGGATCAACGGCCGAGTGGTCGAGGTAATCCGCGAGCCGCATCCGCAGATGGTCGACGTCTCACCGTATCTCAAAGCTGGGGAAGATAATATCATCGCCTTGAAAATCAACAGTTTCTCCGCGCCCGAAGAGCAGATGATGCACCACTGCCCGACCGATCCCAACATCGGCTGGTTCGCCGGACGGGCCCGGCTGCACCTCACCGCGCCGGTCCACATTACGGATATCTATGTCTATACGAAAGACCTGCAGGGTGCGGATGCACTCGTCAGCGCTGAAGTCACGGTGGAGAATATGCATTACACCCGCTACCATGGGAAACTTCAGCTCCTGCTCAAGGAGTGGTTCCCTGTCGAGGCCGCCACGGAAACGGCTGCGGCCGCCCTGGAGGTCGAGTTGGAACCGCAGCAGACCCGGACCTTCCGCACTACGTTCACCGTCCGCGACGCCCGGCTCTGGAGCGCCGCAGATCCGCAGCTCTACCAGGTCCGGGCCTTGCTTGTCAATGCCGAGAGCGGCACGAGGACGGAGGTCTTCCGCGCCCTGGACGGCGATGAAGGCGTGCGCCGCGAGGTCAGCACGGCTCATTTCACGGACGACTACGTCCTGACCACCGGCCTGCGCACGGTCGACCAGGACGGCGGGACCTTCCGGATCAACCGGAAGCCGGAGTTGCTGCGCGCTCCGCTCGTCTTCGGGCAGCGTTTCCCGCTGGAGCGGCTCGCGACCGACCTGCTCTGCGCCTCCTCCCCGGATATGATGCGCGAACTGCTCGCCATCAAGAAGATGGGCGGCAACGGCGCCCGGATGAGCGTGCACTGGTCCAACAACTTCGGCCGGGACGGCACCAACGACCCCCGCTGGCTGGAGATGGCAGACCAGCTCGGCCTGATGTACGCCTGGACCACAGCTTCCTGGACCCGGGTCTACTCGCCGTTCACCACGGATTTCGCCGGGATGGAAAAGGACGTCCGGCAGACACGCAACGCTCCCAGCATCGTGATCTGGCAGACGGCCAACCACCCCGACCTGTCCCGCTGGGATGATGCGATGGTCTATTTCAACCGGGTCTATGACATCATCTACCCGCTCGACACCACGCGCCTGATCACCCCGACGGCCGATCTGCGCCACATCGGGCCGCACAACGACGACGGATCCCTGGACAAGGACGGACGGCCCGACCCGGCCTGCGACCCGGTCTGGACGGCACACCGCATCGCCCGTGGCAGCATGGACTATCCGACCGGCTTCGGCCAGGACTGGGAGTACCTGCGCCGCTGGCCCTTCCCGCACCAGTGGAAAGGCAACGTGCCCATCAACGACTACCTGCAGAGTCCCGTACGGGCCTATTTCAACTTCGAGCAGGAAGAGTCCATCGGGCAGATGAACTGGGAGCTGTACAAAGGCAGCCCGGTCTACAAGTACCACTCCTACGAATGGGACTACGACACAGGCAGTATCGGCCGCCTGCTGGAGGCGGACGAATGGCGCGAGAGCCAGGCCTGGCAGGCCTTCAGCGCCTATGAATGCATCCGCAAGATGCGCTGGCTGGACTACGACGGGCTGTCGTGGTGCTGCATGTGGGGCGGGCCCAACATGGGCACTTACCAGAAGCCGCTCATCGATGCCCTGGGCAACAAGAAACTTGCCTTCTATGCCCACCGGATGGGCTTCCAGGACCTGCTGGCCGGATCAGGCAACGTGGATATGGTCTATGGCCCGGGCGACAGTCCGGCGCTGGTCGCCCTCAACCTCGGCGATGCCCGCAGGGTGGAGGTCGTGCTGACCGTCCGGAACGACAAAGGCAAGCAGGTGCTGCAGCGCCGCTACAAGGACCTCCCTCTGGGAGAAGGGCGCACGGCGCAGGAGTTCGCGCGCCTGTCGCTCCCCAAACTCCCGGACGGATATTATTTCTTTGAATATCAAATCTTTGACCGTTAGACATGAAACAAATCCTCTCTATTCTAATCCTGGTCGCCCTGGCGCTTCCCCTCCCGGCGCAGCAACTTTATGTCGGTGCCAACTGGCATCCGCACGATCTCACGTCCGACGAAATCTCGCGGGACATCCGCCTGATGCAGGAAGCCGGGTTCAACGTGGTCCGGCTCGGACACCTGGCTTGGGACAGCTACGAACCCCGGGAAGGCGAATACAGTTTCGCGTGGTTCGATCCTGTGCTTGACCAATGTGAAGCGGCCGGTATCAAGGTCATCCTGGACATTCCGGTACGTCCTGCGCCGATGTGGCTGCACAAGAAGTACCCCGGTGTCAATATCGTGGACGGCAGGGGAGGGATCACCTATCCCAACCACCGATACATGCAGGACGTCGGCGATCCGGACTACCAACGCTGCGCCCTGGCCCTTACTGAAGCGATGACCGCCCGTTATGGATCTCATCCCGCTGTAATCGGTTTTGGCTTGGATAATGAAGCCGCCAGCGGAGCTACCTCTTATTCTGAATACGTGCGCAAGCGCTTTGTATCCTGGCTGGAACGCAAATACGGCACCACCGATGCGCTCAACACGGCCTGGGCCGGTCAACGCTGGTCCCGGCGCCTGTCAGACTTCGATGAAGTCGTCCTGCCCAACGGCAACGGGCAGCCGGAGAAGAGGCTGGACTTCCAGCGGTTCATCTCCGATGAAGTCAACGGGTTTTATATCAAGATGCTTGATATCATCGAGCGCAACGCCCCGGGTGCCCAGACCTATTCCAATTGTTGGTATTATGCGGACGGCAAGCCCTACGACTATGCTCCCTTCGTCTATACAGGGCGGATGACACGCGGCGGGGCCGGCATCTATCCGGGTAGTTTGTTATCTTCCGATGTCCACAGTACGCTGTTCGGCATCGCACGAATCCAGTACGAGAGCCCGACCCCTTTCTGGTGCTGCGAATTCCAAACCCGCAATTCCACGCCGGGTGCCGTCCGTCGTTTCGCCTACCAGACCCTGATGTATGGGTCTGAAATGGTCTGCGGGTGGACCTGGCAGACCATGCACGGCGGAGAGGAGCAGTTTTATACCGGCATGATGGACTGGGACGGCACCCCCAATGAAAAATACGACGAATACCGTCAGATCGCCTCGGAGTTCAAAAAGATTCAGGCTTGGTTCCCTTACAAGCTCAAGGCTGAAGCGGCCATCGCCCTTTCTTTTGACAGCCGTATCCACCCGGGATTCCTGGGAAGTCGGCATGAGCGGAGTATCCAGGAGGCGTTCAACCTGTTCTATGATCGCAATCTGGATGTGCGTGTTGTGGATCTGGCGCGCAGTTCCCTGGATTACAAATTGCTGATCATCCCAGACGTATCCGTAATCGATAAGGCGTCCGCTGAGAATATCAGACGTTTCGTGGAACGGGGCGGAACTGTCTTGATGACCGGAGATTCCGGACAGCTTGATGCCACGGGACAGGTCTTCCGGACCACGCTGCCAGGACGTTTGGCAGACGTGTTCGGCATCCGGGTGGGGAAATTTATGGATACCGCTTCGGTCAAGGAACTGGCCGGCCTTTCCGCAAACGACCGCAATATGACCGTCAACTATAAGGGATCACCCATTCATGTGCAGGCCGCGTATTTCGACATTATCGAGCCGCGTGGAGCCACCGTCACCGGGACCCTGTCCGGCATTGACAGTGAGCGGCCTATCATTACTGAGAACCGTTATGGGCTGGGACGCGCTATTTTTGTCGGATTGGCTGAAACCCCTGCCTACCTCTCCGTCCTTCTGGATGAAATGATTGGGCAGCTGGGCATCCGGCGTGCCCCCGAAGTCCCCACCGGCGTGCAGGTGCGCCGGATCGATGAGCAGCACTTCCTCTATTTCAATTCCACTCCTAACCCGCAGACCATCCTCGTCGGAAGGCCCTCACGCAGTCTGCTCCACGATGTCCGGCTTGACGCCAGTTTCACGCTTTCACCCTACGAGCCTGAGTTTATAGAGATCCGATAACAAACGATATGAGAAAATATTCCACCATTCTCTTCTGCCTTTCCGTTTTCTGTGCAGGCATTGCCGCCCAGGCGCAGACCCGGCAGCACTATGACAGCATCAAGCCCGGCCAGGTCTGGCTGGACACCTCCGGCAAGCCCATCCAGGCCCACGGATTCCAGATTTTCGAGCAGGACGGTACCTATTACTGGTACGGCGAGAACAAGGAGCACACGCTTCGGGGATCCAATGTCTGGACCTGGGGCATCCGCGCCTACAAGTCCACAGACTTCTACAACTGGGAAGACCTGGGCCTGATCATCCCGCCCGACGAGGAGAATCCCCTCTCCCCGCTGCACTATTCCCAGTCGCTCGACCGGCCCCATATCCTCTACTGCAGCAATACCGGCAAGTGGGTCTGCTGGATCAAAAGCATGGCCACCGACGGCTATTTCGTGGTCCTGCAGGCAGACCGCTTCGAGGGCCCCTATACCCTGATCCGATCCTTCAAGCCCGAGGGTTTCGGCGTGGGGGATTTCGACATGTATGTGGATCCGGACACCGGTCATGGATACGTGTGGTTCGAACGTCCACACTGGGAGATGATCTGCGCGGAACTGACCGACGATTTCCTCGGCACGAACGGCACCTTCTCCGAGCATTTCGTCGGGCTGCGCCCTCCCTATACGCGTGAGGCTCCCGCGCATTTCGTGCGCGACGGCAAGCACTACATGTTCACCAGCGGTACTTCCGGCTATACACCCAACCCTTCGAAGGTGGCCGTATTTACGGATTACCATGGGGAATACACGGATCTGGGCTGCCCGCATATCGACGATGCATGGCAGGATTCCTTCTGCTCACAGATCTCCGGTGTAGTCAAGATCCCCGGACGGGACCTTTATATCGCCCTGGCGGACCGGTGGCTTCCGCATATTGCCGGCACGGATGTCGCGATGCGCACCTGGAAGAGCTATGAGACCCGCTATGTGAACCACCAGCCCAATGAAAGGGATTTCTCGGAACCGCAGGTCCGGGACAAGTCCGGCAGTCGCCGCGGTGGATCTGATACCACCGTCGGCTCCACCTATGTCTTCCTGCCCGTCACGTTCGACGCCGACGGCAAGCCCACGCTCGTCTGGCAGGACGAGTGGCGTCTGGAGGACTATCAGATCCCGACCCGCCTGGAAGTAGGCCCCGCCGTAATGCCTGCTGAGATTGAGCCCATCGAGGCGCCCTTCCCGATGCCGCAGCTCGGCCGGCCGGAAATCCCGTCCCGGGAAGTCACGGTCAAGATGAAGAAGAAAGGCTTGTCCACCGGAGTTATCCAGACAGCAATAGACAAACTCGCTGCCCAGGGTGGAGGCACGGTCGTCATTCCCGCAGGCATCTGGCAGTCCGGCCGGATTGAACTGCGCAGCCGGATCAACCTGCAGCTCGCCGAGGGCGCCGAACTGCACTTCAGCGGCGAGATCAAGGATTATCTGCCTGTCGTCTTCACGCGCGACGAGGGCATCGAGATTTATTCCCTCGGCGCTTTTATCTATGCCTGCGACGCAGAGGATATTGCCGTGACGGGCAAGGGCCGCATCGTCGGTCCGTCCACGGAGTGTGAAATCTATCGCAACAACGCCGAAAAGGCCCAGAACATCGAGGTCATCACCCACAACGGCGAGATGCCGCTGTCGGAGCGCATCTTCGACGGGGTGCACAACAGCGGCGAGGTGTTCCTGCCCAAGACCATTGCGCCCATTCGTTGCAAGAATGTCCTCATCGAGGGCGTGACCCTGGATGCCGGCCTCTACTGGAACGTGGTCCCGCAGTATTGCGAGAACGTGGTCATCCGCGGCGTCACCGTGCGCTCCCACGGCCATGGCCGCACCGACGGCGTGGACGTCGAGTCCTCCCGCAACGTACTTGTGGAATACTGTTCCCTGGACTGCCAGGACGACAACTATACCTTGAAATCCGGCCGCGGGGTGGATGGCGTGCGTGTCGGCATCCCTACGGAAAACGTCGTGATCCGCAAGAGCCTGGCACTGCGCGGTGGGGGCGGGATCGTATTCGGCACGGAAGTCGCCGGCGGTATCCGCAACGTCTATATGCACGACTGTGTCTTCGACGGCACCGGCCAGGGCTTCCGTTTCAAGACCCTGCGCCCGCGCGGGGGCGGCGTGGAGAACGTTACGGTGGAGCGCATCCGCGCCAACATTACAGGCAACGCCCTGCTCTGCGACCAGCTGAACAGCGTGAAATGGGCGGGCGACCTGGCCTACCGCTACGCCGTACCGGGCAAGGAATCCGCCACGGCGGTGGAGATCGCCACACTGAAGGGGCCCTACACCCCGGACTTCCACACGGTCTCTATCAGCGATGTACTCATCGAGCACTGCGACCGCTTCCTGAACTTCGTCTGCACCCCGGAACTGCCCTTCCGCGACGTCCTGTTCCGCAATGTAAAAGCTAAGGCCAACCATTTCGGCTCCCTGCGCGACGCCCGCAGCCTCGTTCTGGAGAGCGTGGACCTCAATACCCCGGACCCTGAGCTGAGGGTCGATGGCAGCGAGGGGATCTTCCTACTGGATGTCTCGGTCAATGGCGAAGCGCCCGTAATCCGGCAGACCGGTGTGCCGTCCTCGGTCGTGATTCGCTGACGCAGCAGATCATCATCATTTTTCCCGATTATTTGCTAACTTGCCGGGAGAATAACAATCGCGCTATGCAGAACAGGACCATCGTCGGCATCGGGGAGACGGTGCTGGACATCGTTTTCAGGAACAACCAGCCGCAGGCGGCCGTGCCCGGCGGCTCTGTCTTCAACGCCATGGTTTCGCTGGGCCGCACGGCCGGGCGGCTCATCCCGGGCACCCGGCTGATGATGGCTTCCCAGGCCGGCGACGACGCCGTGGCCGGCATCATCACGGATTTCATGCGAGAGAACCATCTGGACACCTCCTTGATTCAGCAGGACCCCGGCCAGACGACCATTTCGGTCGCCATGCTCAACGACGGAGGCAATGCCCGCTATGAATTCTACCGCGACAAGGGGCTGCCCGCCTTCCGCACGCCGCAGATCCGCTTCCAGCCGGAAGACCTGATGCTTTTCGGTTCTTTCTTCGCCGTGAGCGAAGCCACGGGACGGCAGACCCGGGAGCTCGTGCAGGCCGCTCGGGAAGCCGGGGCCATCGTGTATTACGACATCAATTTCCGCCGCAAGCACGAAGTGCCGCCCAGCGTCATCGAAGCCAACATCGCCCTGTGCGACGTCGTCCGAGGTTCAGACGAGGACATCGAGGCCCTGTACGGCTGCGCCGACCCCGCCCGGGTGTACCGCGAAAACATCGCAGCGTGCTGCCCCCGTTTCATCTGCACCCGGGGCGCGCAGCCCACGGAGGTATTCTCCCCTGGACTGCACCGCTCCTTCCCCGCTCCGGAGGTAGAACGGATCGCCTCAACGATCGGAGCCGGGGACAGTTTCAACGCCGGTTTCCTCTTCGGACTCTTGCGCCACGGCTTCACGCGCGAACGCCTGCAGGCGATCACCGAAGCCGACTGGGAGCGGCTCGTGCCCACGGCCATGCGCTTCTCGGCCGATGTCTGCGCGAGCCTGCAGAACTATGTCCGTCCGGACTTTCAGCCCTGACGCTGATTCTTAGGCAGTTACAAATTAACCTTCGGAAAAACATCCGAAGGTTAATTTGTAAACTACTGATAATCAATAGCCGGTAGTCAGGGAAACAGGACCCAGCAGGCCCGAGGGGTGGAGCGGGGCATCCTTGCTGAAGAATTTGTAGCTCACGACGGCATGGCGGCCCTGCGAAGGGCGGAGCTGGTTCTTCTCCAGCCACTCCGGAATCTCCTTCATTGTGCTCCCGATAATCGGGTTACCCGGAGCATAGCCATAGCGGACCGGTTCGCCCCAGACAATGTCATCCGGCTCTAACTCGTCGCCGACCATCCGGTTGACCCAGAGGTTCGTCACCCGGATCTCCAGTTCGTTCTCCCCGTCACGGAGTGCGTCTGTCACGTCCACGGAGAAGGGCGCATGCCAGAGGATACCGCACGGGTGGCCGTTGAGCACTACCTCCGCCATATTCTGCACCGCGCCGAGGTCCAGCCACACGCGGCTTCCGTCCCGGGGCTGCTCCCAGGTAAAGTGCTTATGATAAACCGCCGTCCCGGAGAAATACCGCACGCCGGGATCGGCGTGTTCCTTCCAGTCGGTCAGGCCGTCCAGCACGATCTGCGCCGGAGCGCCGGAGCCCTCCGGGAAATTCACCGTCCAGGCACCCTCCAGCGGTGTTCCGGCCGTAGTTTTGAGCGCAACTCGCACGCCGCCGGGATGCAGCGTGACGGGCAGGCGTTTCCCATCCTGCAGCACGAGCATCTCCGAGCCGTGGGCATCCAGCTGCAGGCCTTCTGCAAAAGGCTGCGAGACCGTCATCGGTGCATCCGTCTGGTTGGACAGGAACCAGATATCCACGTCCCCCTCGCGGCGGTGGATCCACCACAGGTCGCCCTCGATGCAATTGTCCACGAACTCGCCCCGCTGCAGCAGGGCCTGGCACTGCGCGAAATAATGATACAGTTCCCGCGCTCCGCCCGCCTTCCACCAGGTGTTGCCGGGGGTGAACTGCGTACCCCATTTCCCGAAGGTCATCCCGGGCTCGGCCCAGGGCCAGGGGTTGGCCGCCCCGGCGTGGAGCATCAGGCGGTTGATGCCGACGCAGAACACGCGGTCGGCGATGACTTTCAGGCTGTTGGGATCGTCTTCCCAGGCATTGAGCGGCCAGCAGGTGAAGCCTTCGGCATAGACCTCCCGGCGGCCCAGTTTGTGCGCCAGATCGGACATCTGGTAGATGCTTCTGCCGCCCCAGTCGGCCGGGTGGGTCCAGAACTCGCCGCAAAGGATGAAATCTTCGTCCTGCACGGCTACTTTCTCCGGATCGAGCGGTTCGCCGTAGGGCTGGACGAGCAGGCGCATGCCGGGCGTCTGCTTCACGAGCTCGGACATGTAGCCGTAGTAGTTCTCCGCAAACAGGTCCTCGATCGTCGCCTTCCAGTCGGAGAGGAACTGTGCGCTGCGCTCCTCGCTCTTCATCGTCCGGCCGACCAGAACGGGCAGCCAGGATCGCAGGGCATAGCCGCGGCGGGAGGCGAACTCCTGCTCCATCAGCGGCGTCCAGCTCTGGCTCTTCTGCTCGTAGCTGTCAATTTCGAAATTGACCAGGGTCTTGCCGGCCAAGTTCCCCGCCAGGTCGAGGATCATCGACGGATAGCCGTCCCAGAAGCGTTTCACCGCCTCACGGCTCATCTTGTCGCACTCCAGCCCGGCTCCGGACCGTGGAGAGGTGCTGTCGTCGCGTTTGTTCAAAGAGGTATAGCCGAAGCGGTAGATGTCCCACTGCTCCCCGTGCGGATCCCAGGTAAGCGTCCCGTCCGGGGCCATCGCGGCGCTGATATCCTGCACGGTTTCCGGCGCCACGGGATCCTGCCCGGCGGGCAGCGCCAGCACGCAGATGTCGCGGTAGAAGCCCAGACGCTCCGTGGGCCGGGCCAGTTGTGCGCTGCGCTGTCCGGCCCGCCAGGGCGTCACCGTCCAGACCAGCTCCAGCATCGAGTATTCCGGCGTCACGTCCGGATAGGCACTGGAGGACCAGCCGGGGCAGTTGTGCGTGCCGAAGGTCAGGCCCAGCCGGGCGCATTCCTGCATGGCGAAGCGCATCAGCTCCTGCCATTCGGGGGAACCGATCGTGCAGCCCTCCCGCACAAAATCCGTCTGGGCGGGGCCGCCCACCTGGAAGTTCTGCACCCCGCCGAGCCCGGCAGCCGCGAAGGCCTCCAGGTCATGGGTGATCCCTTCCTTGGTGACCCAACCGTCCATCCACTGCCAGATGATTACGGGCTTTGCCTCTTGAGGCGGATTGGCAAAAGCCTGCTGCAATTCTGTCTCAACACGCGGCGTACAAGCCGCCAGCATCAGGGCACAAGCCCAAATCCATCGCCTGTTTCCCATTATTCTGTCGTCAGGATTTTCACGTTATCAAACTGCACGCCGCTGCATCCGTCCAGGACCATCCCGTTATCCTTCACCCGGACCACGGCATCGCGCATCGAGAAACCCGACACGTCCTGCAGGCGGATCAGCGCACCGCAATCGGCTTCCAGGCCCTCGATCCGCACGTTCGCGAACGGGCGCTCCGGCAGGCCGCCGAAAGAGACCAGCTGCCCGCAGTCTTCCACCCGGATTTCCCGGAAGGTGAAATCCCGGAATTCCGGCGTCAGCGGGGTGATCTCCCGCGCGGGATAGCGGTCCGCCAGCTCGCCCACCCATTTCCGGGATCCGAGCATATTGCTGGAGAAAGCCGCATAGCGGGTCCCGCGGATCAGGATGCGTTCCGCCGTCAGGCGGCATCCCCCGCCCCCGCGCGGACGGCGCGTCTTGAACAGGAAACCCTGGTCCGTGCCGTCGAAGACGCAGTCGTGGACATAGACATCGGAGATCCCGGCGGCCGTCTCGGTGCCGAACACCACGCCGCCGACTCCGCGCAGGGACTCACAATACCGGACCACCACCCGCTCCGTGGGCGCGGCGGCACGCAGGCCGTCCCAGCCGCGGCCGGACTTGAAGGTGTAGCAGTCGTCGCCGCAGTCCAGCGAACAGTATTCGATCAGGGCGTCCGTCGTGGACTCGATGTCGATCCCGTCCGTGCGGCCGTGGCCGTGCGAGCGCACGGTGACACCGCGGATGGTCACGTTGCGGCAGAACTGCGGGACGATGTTCCAGAAGATGCTGCGCTCCAGGGTCAGGCCCTCGATCAGGATGCCGCTGCTGCGCGACAGCGCAATGAACATCGGCATCAGCACCGGACGCCCGTCCAGGCCGTCGCAGATGCGTTTCTCGATGGGATCGTCCAGGCTTACGCAGTCCTCCGTGCTCAGCGAATTCTGCGCTTCGGTATAGAGTTCACAGTCCAGGTCCGGGCCGACCAGGCGGCCCCGGCCGGTGATGCCGATGTTCTCAGCCCCGTCGGCGTAGATCATCCCGCCCGGAGCCATCAGTTCGATGCCCTCGATACGGGTGCGAACGGCGGGCTGGTAGTCCTTGATGTCACCGCTGAAATGCAGTTCCGCGCCCTCCTCCAGGTGCAGGCAGACGCCCGACTTGAGGATGATGCGCCCGGTGGTCCAGACCCCGGCCGGGATCACGACCACCCCGCCCCCGCGGGCGGACATCCGGTCGATAGCCGTCTGGATGGGCCGGGTCGAGAGGCCCTTGCGGGCCATCTTCACGACCGCGCGGCGGGCGGCGAACTGCGGAGCGGCGATGCCGCTCACATCGAAGGGCGCCGTGATGGGCGCGATCTGCGCCGGCATCGCCGCGGGACCCACTTTCGAGCGGTCCACGGGCTCTACGGCCGCGAGGGTCTGGGTCAGCTGCGCGAGCAGCAGCGTCAGCAATATCTTTTTCATTCCCTGCTCCGATTAATCGACAGCGCCCGCCAGGCTCTCGGAGGCGATCACCTGCTCCTCCGGGCGGCTGCTGTCCAGGTTCCAAACACATTCGTCAGAAAGGGCGCCGGAGACCACGCGGACGGCATTGTCCCCTTCGTGCAGGCGCACACCCTCGAAGACAATCCGCCCCAGGCCGTCGTTGCGGCCGTTCGCGGCCTTCCGCCCGTCCAGGTAGAGGGTGGCTTTCGGCTGATTGGTATAGACCTTTACGGACGTCTCCGCCTGCGAGCGCAGCACATAGCGCCGGTGGGCGATGTAGAGCATCGGGGTCTCGCTCCAGTTGGCCTGGTAGAAATAGTAGGCATCCTTGCAGGTCTGCCGGTCGTAGGTCACCACGCCCTTGTCGTTCATCCCGCGGCGGTCACCCTCGTCGCGGATCGAGGACGGCGTGTCCGCCCACTGCCAGATGAACTTGCACCAGACGAAGGGCCGCGAGGCCATCTCCTCCCAGTTGTATTCATGCACCTTGCACTGGTACTCCTCGAAGTGGACGAAATTGTTGCGGCTCTCCTGGAAACTGTGGTGCAGGATGCTCGCGGAGGCGCCGTACTCGCACAGGCCGATGGGCTGGAAACCAGCCAGGGCATGGGCGTTGTCCATGAATGCTCCGATTCCCTTGCCGTCGCTGCCATACCAACCGAAATACTTGTTCCAGCCGATGATGTCGGTGATGTGCTGGAAGCGGTCCTGGTCGTAGCAGATGGCCAGCGTGGTCAGTCGCTGCGGGTCGAGCGCCTTGGCGCGCAGGTGCAGCTCGCGCAGGAAGCGGTCGGGCGCGTCGAACTTGAACGACAGCTCGTTGCACAGGCTCCAGAAGCAGATCGAAGGGGAATTATAGTTCTGCAGGATCATTTCCTCCAGGTTGTCCATCACGTTGCGCTCCAGGGCCGGATCGGCCACGTAGCCCGGCGAGCCGTAGCCGCCCGGACCCGCCAGGTTCAGCTCATACCAGACCACGATGCCCAGCGAATCGTATTGTGCCACGTCGTAGCGCGAATGGGGATAATGGACGAAGCGCACGCCCGTCGCGCCCATCTCATGGATCAGGCGGGCGTCACGCCGCAGCGCCTCCTCGTTGAGCAGGCTGGCCGTCCCCTCCGCCTCTTCATGCCGGCACACGCCGTGCAGGTCGAGATGCTCCCCGTTCAGGAAGAATCCCTGCTCCGGATCCACCCGGAAGAAGCGCAGGCCCGTGGTCTCGCTCACGGAGTCCACGACCCGGTCGCCGTCCTTCAGGTCCACCCGGACGGTATAGAGATACGGATCGCGGCGGCCGTCCCACAGGTGCGGCCGGTCCAGGGTGAGGGGCAGGCGCACGCGCTCCCGTTCCGCCTTCGCCGTCCCACGGGCGGCTTCCCGGCCGTCAGCGTCCAGCAGGACGACTTCGGCCTGCAGGCCGCGGTGCCGCAGCGAGAGCACCGTCTCCACGGTCAGCTCCGCCCGCTCGCGGCTGACGGCGTCCTGGTGGACATACACGCCGGAAGAGGCGCGGTCCAGGGGCGAGATGCAGTCCGCCCCGGTCGTGATCAGCGTGACCGGGCGCGTGATGCCGCCGTAGATGTTGAAATCGCCGGCCAGCGGGGCGACATCCTGCCGGTAGGCATTGCTCACGTTGACCTCCAGGCGGTTGTCGCCCTCCTGCAGAAAATCCGTGATTTCAAAACAAAAGGCCGTATAACCGCCGTAGTGCGAGCCCACGCGGCGGCCGTTGATGAAGATGTCGGCGACGGAATTGACCGCCTGGAAATGCAGGAAACGGCGCTGTCCGTCCGGCTTTCCAGCCGGGATCGTGCGCTCGTAGACGAAGGCCGAGCGCAGGTAGCCGCCCATCCCGTTGAACACGTCTTCCGCGTTCCAGGTATGCGGGACCTGCACCTCGGTGCGCGCAGGCTGCTTGTTCACATCGTGCCTGGGATACAGGGTCCAGCCGGACAGCAGGGTCTCCGTCTGCCGGACGGAGCCGTCGGCCGCTGCGGGCAGGGCAAAGGCCAGGCAGAGCGCCGCCAGAAGGGCGAAGAACGGGTAGAATCTGGTCATAAATTGTATTCTTTTCTTACAAAATTAATTTTTTTTCAACAATAATTGCTACCTTGGTTTATTATCTATAATACGTTTCCAATGAGACCTACCCTCTTTCCTCTCCTGCTGACCCTGCTGCTGCCCGTAGCCGCCCATGCCCAACAAGAAGAAGTCTTTCCCGACGGAAAGCACATTTCTGCCTGGTTCTCCGAAAGCGGCAAAGTAGACATCTCCACCCTCGGGAAGCAGTATGTCGTGACACGCTATGGCGTGAGGCGCGACAGCACCCGCGTGCAGACCGAAGCCATCCAGAAGGTCATCGACTTGGCCGCAGCCGACGGCGGGGGCGTCATCGTGATTCCGAAAGGGACTTTCCTCAGCGGCAATCTCTTTTTCAAGCCGGGCACGCACCTGCTGATCCGCAAGGGCGGCGTACTCAAGGGCAGCGACCGCATCGCCGACTTCCAGGTGATGGAGACCCGCATTGAAGGGCAGACCTGCCAGTACTTCCCCGCACTGGTCAACGCCGACGGCGTGGACGGGTTCACAATCGCCGGCGAAGGCACCCTCGACGGCAACGGCTTCCACTATTGGGAAGAGTTCTGGATCCGCCGCGCGTGGAACCGCCAGTGTACCAACAAGGACGCCCAGCGGCCGCGTCTGGTCTATATCTCCAACAGTTCCAACGTCACCATCCAGGACGTGCGGATGCGCAACAGTCCCTACTGGACCAACCACATCTACCGCTGCGACCACGTACGCTACCTGGACCTGCACATCACCTCCGCGACCGAGGGGGTCAAGGCCCCCAGCACCGATGCCATCGACATCGACGCCTGCCACGACGTGCTGGTGCGGGGCTGCTATATGAGCGTCAACGACGACGCCGTGGTACTCAAAGGCGGCAAGGGAACCTGGGCCGACCAGGACCCGACCAACGGCCCCTGCCGCGACATCATTATCGAGGACTGCACGTTCCGGAAGACCCACGGCTGCCTGACCCTGGGCAGCGAGTCCGTGGACGATCGCAACGTCATCCTGCGGCGCTGCCATGTAGAGGACTCCTACAACCTGCTCTGGCTCAAGATGCGTCCTGACACGCCCCAACGTTATGAGTACGTGACCGTGGAGGGCATCACGGGCCGCAGCAGCAACGGGATCTCCTGCTATCCATGGACGCAGTTCTACGACCTCGGGGACAGGCAGGATATGCCCATGTCCGTCTGCGCCCACATCACCCTGCGCGCCATCCGGATGCACTGCCGCAATTTCTTTCAGGTCCAGCCTTCGGACAAATACACTTTCCACGATTTCACCTTCGAAGACATCGACGTGGAGGACGAAGCTGCGGAAATCCCCTTCAGCACGACGACCGTCCCGGAGACCCGGGTGCACCATGTCCGGATCAACGGCATGGAAGTTCACTGATTCAATCAGTTGTTGTAAAAATATTATCGCAGCGGCCAACCGCATCACGGCAAAAACCTTGCGGGCAGATTTTTTTTGTATCTTTGTAAGTTGTAAGGTTGGAAGGAATGACCAAATTCTCCGTCTTTTTCCGGTCGCTGGTCAACATGAAGGACCATGTGGATGCGGATGCGGCAGTGTCCCGCATCCGCGGCGGCATTGCTTTCCGGGGACCGAACGTATTCATTCTGGCCTGCGCCATCATCATCGCCTCGGTCGGCCTCAACCTCAACTCCATCCCCGTGATCATCGGCGCGATGCTCATCTCGCCGGTCATGGGACCGATCCTCGGCTTCGGCCTGGGCCTCGGGACCAACGACACGGCGCTGGTCAAGGAATCCTTCAAGAATTTCGCCGTGATGGTCGCGATCAGCATCCTGGCCTCCACGGTCTTCTACCTGGTCTCCCCGCTGCATCTCGGCGAGCAGACCGAGCTGCTGGCCCGCACCAACCCGACCCTGTATGACGTGCTGATCGCCCTGTTCGGCGGTATCGCCGGCATCCTGGAGAATTCCCGCAAAGAGCGGGGCGGCACCGTGATCCCGGGCGTGGCCATCGCCACGGCCCTGATGCCCCCGCTCTGCACCGTGGGCTACGGCATCGCCCACCTGGAGCCGCGCTTCATCCTGGGAGCCTTCTACCTCTTCCTGATCAACACCGTCTTCATCACCCTGGCGACCTTCGCCATCGTGAAATACCTCCACTTCCCCAACGCCTTCGATGCGGATGATGTCCGGCGCAAGCGCGCTGCGCGCTGGAGCGCCGTCATCATCATCGCCATGCTCGTGCCGAGCGTACTCTCCGGCATCCGGATGATCCGCGACACCAATTTCGAGCGCAACGCCCAGCGGCTCGTGGATCAGAACAAGAACCTCGGCAAGAGCTACATCTACGACTACAGGACCAACGTGGAGAGCAAGCCGCAGACCATCGATCTCTACATGGCCGGCGAGAAGATGGAGGCGGTCGCGCGCGAGCGGCTTTACCAGCAGGCAGCGGAAGCCGGCATCGCCCGCAGCCAGATCATCATCCACGAAGACGCCGCCTTCCAGAACGAGATGATGACCGAATCCGAACTGATCCGCAACATCATCGACGGACACAACCGCCAGGTCGAGGACCTGGAGAAGCAACTGCTGGATTTGTCCGGCCAACTCCAGCAATACCAGAACCGACAGCTCCCGACCGCCCTCCTGACCAAGGAACTGGCCGCCCAGTATGACGGCATCCAGCATGTGACGCTCACCCGCGGCGAGCGCGTCGAGACCGGCAGCGAGACCGGCAAAGAGGTCATCGTGGCCATCCTACAGTGTACCAAACCTATCAAGGATGCGGAGCGCACCCGCATCCAGTCCTGGCTCAAGGTCCGTCTCGGCACGGAAGATGTCGAGCTCATCGTGAACACAAGCAAAAAATGATTTATCACTCACTCCTAGACCAACAAGTATCCGCACTGGGCTTCGGGACCATGCGCTACCCGTTGCTTCCTGACAACAGCATTGACAAGCAGACCGTCGCACTAATGGTCGATTATGCCATCGCGCACGGCGTCAACTACTTCGACACGGCCCTTCCCTACCACGGAGGCCTGTCCGAAACCGTCATCGGAGAGATCCTCTCCCGCTATCCGCGGGATCGGTGGATGCTCGCCGACAAATACCCCGGCCACCAGCACAGCCGCACCTTCGACCCGGCCGGCACCTTCGAGCGCCAGCTCGAGAAGTGCCGCGTGGACTACTTCGATTTCTACCTCTACCACAATATCTGCGAGAACAGCCTGGACGACTACATGGATCCCCGCTGGGGCATCCTGGAGTATTCCGCGCGGCAGCGCGAGGAGGGCCGGATCAAGCACCTGGGTTTCTCCTGCCACGCCACGGCGGAGAACCTGGAGAAAATCCTGGACGGCCCCTACGGCGAGGTCATCGAGTTCGTGCAGATCCAGCTCAATTACCTCGACTGGACCCTGCAGGACGCCCGCAGCAAGGTGGAGATCCTGCGCAGCCGCAACCTTCCCGTCATCGTGATGGAACCTGTGCGCGGCGGCAAACTCGCGCACCCGGGCGAGGCCGCGGAGCAGCGCCTGCAAGCCCTGCGGCCCGGCGCCAGCGCCGCTTCCTTCGCCTTCCGCTGGCTGCAGGACATCCCGGGTGTCAAGGTCGTGCTCAGCGGCATGTCCGACATGGCGCAGATGGCGGACAACGTCGCCACCTTCGACCATCCCGACCCGCTCTCCGACAGCGAGCGCACGGCCCTGGAGGAGATCGCCGAAGGCATGAAGAACTCCGTCCCCTGCACCGCCTGCCGCTACTGCTGCGCCGGCTGCCCGATGGAGCTCGACATCCCCGGCCTGCTCGCGGAGTACAACGACCTGCGCGTACAGTTCTCCCACACGCCGATGATGCGCCTGGAGCAGCTCCCGGACGAGAAGAAGCCGCACAGCTGCCTGGGCTGCGGCGCCTGCGCGCAGATCTGCCCGCAGGGCATCGACATCCCGGGCGCGCTCGCCGACCTCGCCGCCCTCTACGACAAGTACCCCAAGTGGTCGGAGGTCTGCGAGGAGCGCAACCGCATCGCCGAGGCCGGGGCCTAGGCCCTGCCGGACTCCGCCCTAAGACCTTCATTGATTATCAGCTATTTACGAAATAACCTTCGGAGTTTTCTCCGAAGGTTATTTCGTAAGTGATTGATTGTCAGCCTCGTCGGACCAGGCCGGCGAGGGACGGGATCAGCCTTATTCGGCCTGGCGGATGGCGGACTGCGCCGCAGCCAGACGTGCGATCGGCACGCGGAACGGGGAGCAGCTGACGTAGTCGACGCCGATCTTGTTGAAGAACGCGATGGAGTCGGGGTCGCCGCCGTGCTCGCCGCACACGCCGCACTTGAGGTCCGGCCTGCGGGCGCGGCCGCCCTGGATACCGATCTCGACCAGCTTGCCGACAGCCTTGGTGTCGATGGTCTGGAACGGGTCGGCGTCGATGATCTTGTGGCCCAGGTAGTTGCCCATGAAGGTACCCACGTCGTCACGGGAGAAGCCGAAGGTCATCTGGGTCAGGTCGTTGGTGCCGAAGGAGAAGAACTCCGCCGTACGGGCCATGCGGTCGCCGGTCAGGGCGGCGCGCGGGATCTCGATCATCGTACCGAACTTGTAGGTGATGATCATCTCGTAGTGTACCTCGACCTCGGCCTTGATGCGCTCGCAGATGGCGCGCTGGAAGCCCAGCTCGCGGGCGGAGACCGTGACCGGGATCATGATCTCGGGCTGCGGGTGGAAGCCCTCGCGCTGCAGCTCGGCAACGGCCGTGAAGATGGCGCGGTACTGGGTCTCGGCGATGAGCGGGTAGGCCACGTGCAGACGCACGCCGCGCAGACCCATCATCGGGTTGACCTCGTGCAGGCTCTCGCCGCGGCGGGTCACCTCGTCGGCGCTGATGCCCAGCTCCTTGGCCACCTCGGCGGTCTTCTCCTTGGTGGTCGGGACGAACTCATGGAGCGGCGGGTCGAGGAGGCGGAACACCACCGGCTTGCCGTCCATCACCTTGAGGGTGCTCTTGACGGAAGCCTTGATGAACGGCTCCAGCTCGGTCAGCGCGTCCTTGCGCTCACGGTCGGTGGTGCAGAGGATCATCTTGCGCAGCTTGGCGAGCGGGGTCTCGGAATTCTTGCCGTAGAACATGTGCTCGATACGGAAGAGGCCGATGCCTTCGGCGCCGAAATCGAGGGCCTTCTGGGCATCCTCGGGGGTATCGGCGTTGGTGCGGACACCCAGGCGGCGGTACTTGTCCACGATGCTCATGAAGCGCAGGAACGTCGGGTTCTCGCTGGCGTCCATCATCTCGATCTTCTTGGCGTAGACATTGCCCTTGGATCCGTTGAGGGAGAACCAGTCGCCTTCCTTATAGACCTTCTTGTCGCCCTCGAAGGTGAGGGTCTTGGCCTCGAGGTTGATCTTCATCGCCTCGCAGCCCACGATGCAGCACTTGCCCCAGCCGCGCGCCACGAGGGCCGCGTGGGAGGTCATGCCGCCGCGGGTCGTGAGGATACCGGCGGAGGCGCGCATGCCCTGGATGTCCTCCGGAGAGGTCTCCTCGCGGATGAGGATGGTCTTCTTGCCGGCGGCAGCGGCTTCCATGGCCGCCTCTGAGGTGAACACGATCGTGCCGACGGCGCCGCCCGGGGAGGCGGGCAGGCCCTTGGCCACGACCTTCGCTTCCTTCTCGGAGGCCGGGTTGAGGATCGGGTGCAGGACCTCGTCAAGCTGGGACGGGGTGACGCGCATCACGGCGGTCTTCTCGTCGATCATGCCCTCGTCGAGCATGTCCATCGCCATCTGGAGGGCGGCCATGCCGGTGCGCTTGCCGATGCGGCACTGCAGCATCCACAGGGTGCCTTCCTGGATGGTGAACTCGATGTCCTGCATATCGTGGAAGTGGTTCTCCAGGCGCTTGCGGATGCCGTCGAGCTCTGCGTAGACCTCGGGCATCGCGACCTCGAGGGACTCCAGGTTGCGGTTGTGGTCGTTCTTGGTGGCTTCGTTGAGCGGGTTCGGGGTGCGGATGCCCGCGACCACGTCCTCGCCCTGGGCGTTGATCAGCCACTCGCCGTAGAAACGGTTGTCACCGTTGGCCGGGTTGCGGGAGAAGGCCACGCCGGTGGCGGAAGTGTTGCCCATGTTGCCGAACACCATGGACTGGACGTTGACGGCCGTGCCCCAGTCATCGGGAATCTTCTCGATGCGGCGGTACGCGATGGCGCGCTTGCCGTTCCAGGACTTGAAGACGCCGCCGATGGAGCCCCAGAGCTGCTCCTGGGCCGTGTCGGGGAACTCGACGCCGAGCACTTCCTTGACTTTCTTCTTAAATTTCTCGCAGAGGTCCTTGAGTTCCTCGGCGGTGATGTCGGTATCGGAGGCGTAGCCCTTCTGGGCCTTCAGCTCGGCCATCATGCGGTCCAGCTGCTGGCGGATGCCCTGGCCGTCGGCGGGCTCGATGCCCTCGGCCTTCTCCATGACGACGTCGGAGTACATCATGATCAGACGCCGGTAGGCATCGTAGACGAAACGAGGGTTGCCGGTCTTCTTGATCATGCCCGGGATCGTGGCGGAGCACAGGCCGATGTTGAGGATCGTATCCATCATGCCCGGCATGGAAGAACGGGCACCGGAACGGCAACTTACGAGGAGGGGATCCTTGGGATCGCCGAATTTCTTGCCCATCAGGGCTTCGGTGGCATTCAGGGCGCCCCGGACCTCCATCTTGAGGTCTTCGGTATAGCCGCCACCCAGCTGATAGTACTCAGCACAGCACTCGGTCGTGATGGTGAAGCCGGCAGGGACCGGCATGCCGAGCTTGCTCATCTCGGCGAGGTTCGCTCCCTTGCCGCCGAGGAGTTCACGCATGGATCCATCGCCTTCGGCCGTCTTGCCGCCAAAGCGATAGACACGTTTTTTCATTTCGAACATAGATATTAGGATAGATAAATTAGTTTCGAGCCGCGAATTTACGATAAAAAACTCATTATAGCAATTTTGCAGCGAGTTCGGACAGCTCGCTCCGCTCGCCCTTGCGCAGGAATACGTGCTGGAAAATCTCCTGTCCGTACATCTTCTCGCCCAGGTGCGTCAGGCCGTTGGACCACTGGTCCAGGTAGGGCTGGTCGATCTGGAAGATATCGCCGGTGAAGACCATCTTGGTGCCCTCGCCCGCCCGCGTGATGATCGTCTTCATCTCGTGCGGGGTCAGGTTCTGCGCCTCGTCGATGATGAAGTAGCACTTGCCGAGGCTGCGCCCGCGGATGTAGGCGAGCGGTTCGATGATCAGTTTCTCCTGCGTGAGCATGCTGTCGATCCGCTGGGCCTCGCGCGAGGTCGGGCGGAACTGGTGCTTGATCACGTTGAGGTTGTCCATCAGGGGCTGCAGGAAGGGGGTCATCTTCTGCTTCTGGTCGCCGGGCAGGAACCCGAGGTCCTGGTTGCCCAGGATCACGGTCGGGCGGGACAGGAAGATCTGCTCGTAGTCCTGCTCCTGCTCCAGCGCGGCGGCGAGGGCCAGCAGGGTCTTGCCCGTGCCGGCGCCGCCCGTCAGGGAGACCAGCTCCACCTTGGGGTTGAGCAGGGCGTCGAGCGCGAGCTTCTGCTCGTCGTTGCGCGGGCGGATGCCGTAGGCCTCGCGCGCCTTGACGAGCACGACGCGGTCGCGCGGCGCGTCGTAGCGCGCGCAGACCATCTCGTCGCGGTCGCCCTCCCAGCGCAGCTTGAACATCTGGTTGGGCCGGGGCTTGACCTTAAGCAGGCGGTTCCACTCCACGGCCGTCTCGGGGCCGTAGCAGAGCTCCTGCATCACGTCGCCGCCGGCCGACAGGGTCTGCACCTCCCGCTGGGCCTCCTCGATGCGGTCGTCCTCCACCTTGTCCGTCAAGTAGTCCTGGACCGCCATGCCGACGGCCTTGGCCTTCATGCGGAGGTTGATGTCCTTGGAGACCAGGGCCACGAAGGTGCCGGGATTGTTGTCGCGCACCCACATCGCCGTGGAGAGGATGCGGTGGTCCGGGATGTCGTCCGTGAAGAAATCGGCGTATTCGCCGGTGAAGGGGTGGTTCGGTTCGATCTTGATCCAGCCGAGGTCCTTGCCGATCGGCAGTCCGCCGGCGCCGAAATCGCGCCCGTTGGTGATGCGGTCCAGGTCGCGCATGAAACCGCGGGCGTTGTAGGACAGGGTGTCGGTGCCTTTCTTGAATTTGTCGACCTCCTCGATCACCGCGACCGGTATCACGAGGTTGTTGTCGCGGAACTTGCGGATGGCCTTGTGGTCATGCAGGATCACGTTGGTGTCGAGTACGAAAATCTTCGGTTTGCCCATATATCGAGTTTCAGTGTTAATCTTCCCCTTCCGCATTGCGGATCAGGGATTCCAGGATGGTTTGTATGCCGGATTTGGCGGATGCCTTGACCCGGACGTCCGTCCGGTCCGGATCGGGATGTCCCAGCGGGTAGAAGGCGACGTCCTGCAGCAGCAGTTCCGCGTCCAGGTAGTCGAAATCCGCGTCGTTGATCTGGACCACGACCCCGGGAACCTCGGAGAAGAGGATCCGGACCGGATCCTGCTCCTGGCCCGCCCGCATCACGTCGGACAGGTCCAGCCCGATGCCGCAGTCCGCGGCCATCTGCCGGACGGTCCGCAGCAGGCCGCCCTCGCCCACCGTCGCCCCGGACAGCAGGATGCCGTCCTCGACCAGTTCGCGGACCACCTCGTAGCAATCCATGAAGTAGTCGGCATCCGTGATCTGGGGCGCGGGGCCGCCGCCCTGGCCGGTCTCCTGCACAAGCAGGGAGCCGCCCAGGCGGTAATCCGCCGTGTCGAAGGGGATGTAGACCACCCAGCTCTGCGGGTCCGGCGCCAGCGTGGCCGGACAGGCCCGGCGGGCGCCGAGCACCGGATGCTCGGACCGGAAGGGCTCGCTGATGAAACCGTAGTCCTCCTCGTCGGCGTCCCGCGCGATGCGCGTGCGCAGCGTCAGCTCGGACGGTCCGGACGTCCGCGAGTAGCGGTAGCCGCAGAACTTGAGCCCCAGGGCGTCGACATAGTCGGCGGCGGCGCGCACGGAGGCATAGAAGGCGGCGCGGGCGCCGACGGGCGCCTCGTCCCAGCGCCAGGCGGCGTCCAGGCGCAGGTCGCCCAGGCGGAAACGGCCCGTACGCCAGACCGCGTCGACCAGGGCGGACGCCACGCGGATCCGCGTGTAGGATTCCGCCTCGGCGGCCGGCAGCCGCTTGCGGGTGGCGAGGACGCGGCCGAGATAGTCCTGCACGCGCTCCGGATCGAAATCCGGACCGGGGAAGGGCGGATCGAGGGTCTCGTCCACCGCGCGCGCATCGGACAGCCCGGCATAGGGATGCCGGCCTTCGGCCTCCGTCACGGCATCGAGCAGCTGTGCGGGAGTGTATTCCTCCTGCACTCCGTCGATGACATAGGTCGCGTGCAATGCTGAGGTTTTTTCTGCCATTCGGAGTATCAAACGCGTAAATTTAGTTAAATTTGGATTCAGTTGCAACAATGGAATATACAGAAAATACCTACAACCGGCTCCTGGAGGAGCTTTTCGCCCGCCATCCCTCCGTCCAGACCGCCGGGTTCACGGCCGGGGCCTACAAGCCCGGGCTGGACGCGATGCGGCGCTTCGACGCCTCCCTCGGGCATCCCGCGGAGCAGATCCGCACCATCCACGTGGCCGGGACCAACGGCAAGGGTTCCGTCAGTTCGATGCTGGCCGCCGCCCTGGCCGCCACCGGCCTGCGCGTCGGCCTCTACACCTCCCCGCACCTGGTGGATTTCCGCGAGCGGGTCAAGCTCATCGGTCCGGACGGCTGGTCCCTGGTCCCGAAGGAATACGTGTTCCGCTTCCTGACGGAGCGGGACCTCGACGGACTCTCCTTCTTCGAGGTCACCACCGGACTGGCTTTCCGCTGGTTCGCCGACGAGCAGGTGGACATCGCCGTGATCGAGGTCGGCCTGGGCGGCCGGCTGGACAGCACCAACATCCTCACGCCCGAGCTCGCAGTCGTCACCAGCATCGGCCTGGACCACTGCGCCCTGCTGGGCGGCACGCGCGCGGCCATCGCCGGCGAGAAGGCCGGCATCTTCAAGCCCGGCGTGCCCGCGCTCTGCGGACAGCGGGACGCGGAGACCGCGCCGGTCTTCGAGGCGAAGGCCGCCGGGACGCCCTGTCCCCTGTTCTTCGCGGAAGACTTCGACACGGAATCCTTTGCGCTCGACCTGGGCGGACCCTGCCAGGCGGAGAACCTGCGCACGGCGCTCGCCGCGCTGGAGCTGCTCGGCATCGACGCGGACGCCTCCGTGCGCGAAGCCGTCGCGCACACGGCCGCCCGCACCGGCCTGCGCGGCCGCTGGGAGCGCCTGCAGGAGGACCCGGAGGTCATCTGCGACATCGGCCACAACCCGCCCGCGCTGGAGATCAACTTCCGGCGGCTGCAGCAGGATGGCCGCCCGCTCGTGTTCGTCTACGGCATCATGGCCGACAAGGACCTCGACGCCATCCGCCCGATGATGCCCGGCGGCGCACGCTGGTTCCTCGTGGCGCCGCACGGCGACCGGGCGCTCCCCGCGGCGCAGCTCGCCGCCCGCATGCAGGGGCTGGACTGCACCGTGTGCAGCAGCGTACAAGACGGTGTCAGACAGGCACTTGACGCAGCGAAGGAAACCCCGGACTGCATCGTGTACATCGGTGGCAGCAATTTTGTGGTAGCAGAGGCCATCGGCATGTTTGACCAATAACGACGCCTTATGAAAACCTGCAGACTGATTACCCTTTTCCTCACCTTGACCTATATGATTCTACCCGCCGCCGCGAAGGATGACCAGGGGCACACCCTCGTCAGGCTCTGGTCCGAATACTACAAGGCCGTGGACGCCGACAAGCCCAAGGACCAGGCCGACATCCTGCTCAGGATCAAGCAGGAAGCTTCGCAGAAGCACCTCGCCTGGGACTTCTACGACGCCACGTGGAAGTATGTCCAGGCCCGCACCAGCACCAACTGGAAGCTCCGCGAGGAGCTCAACAAGGAAGCCGAAGGCGACCTGGAGCGCTTCGGCGAGCCCGTGGCCGTCTTCTACCACCGGCGCAGCCGGACGGACACCGGCGCGCTCCTGTCCTATATCCGGACCCACAAGTCCCGGATGGAAGCGGCGCACAACCCGGAGTTCTATGAGCGGGACGGCGACCTGTCCCGCCACAAATACGCCCCCGCCCTGCTGCCCCGGATCGCCAACGACTACGAATACGCGCTCTGGAGCCTGCTCGGTCGCCGCGACGCCGACGCTTCCCGCGAACTCGCCGACCGGTTCAACGGCCGCTATCCGCTCGACGCCTTCGTCGAATTCAGCGACATCGCCCGGGGCCGTTCCGGAGAGGAATCGCGCCCGCTCTACGAAGCCTATGCGCAGAAATACGCCGGCAAGGCGGTCGCCCTGCTGGCGCGCGAATCGCTGCTGCTGCAGCGCCACAACGACCTGCGCCACCCGGAGGGCACTTCCGCGCAGTATCGCGCGCTCGCTGACGACTGCGAGCGCTTCGTCGCCGACCGTAAGCGCTTCTCCGGCGACGAGAAGGCCATCGCCCAATGCTGCACCTCCGTCGACGACATCCTCGGGGAGCTGAACGGGCAGGAGATCACGGCGCGCGTCGAGCGGGGCGTCGCCACGCTCACCGTGCGCAACCTCCCGCAGGTACGCGTCCGCCTCCTCAAGGGCAAGGAGCAGGTCTATGACCGCATGGTCGCCAATACGCGCCGGAGCTTCTACGTCCCGGACACCCTGACCTTCGAGATGCCCGCGCTCGACGACGGCACCTATACCCTGAAGTGCACCGAGGGCAAGGCCGAAGCCGAGAGCGAATACAACAAATACTCCCTGTCCATCGCCCACAAGCGCGATCTCGGCGGCTACGGCGTGTACGTGGCCGACTACATCACCGGCGAGCCCGTGCAGCGCTGCGACATCCTGCTGCTGGACCGCGAGGGCCGGCAGGTCGACGCGGTCAGGGACCTCGCCATCGACGGATTCACCTACCTGCCGGAGCGCTTCGCCGCCCCGCTGGAGAAGGACCGCTGGGGCTATGCCCTCCAGGCGGTCGCAAGCCGGGACGGCCGGGTGCTGAAGTCCCAGCGCCACGGCTTCCGCTTCGAAGCGCGGGAGACCGTCGGCACGGACAACCCCGCCCGGCACCACGCGATGATCCTGACGGACCGCGGCGCCTACAATCCGGACGAGACCGTGCAGTTCAAGGTCCTGCTCTACGAGGGCACCTACGCCTTCGCCACCCGCCCCGCCGGCGTCCGGCTGCACGCCACGCTCACCGACCCCACGGACAAGGAGATCGCACAGGCCGACCTCACGACGGGCGAGTTCGGCACCGCCGCCGGCTCCTTCGTGCTCCGCAAGGGCGAGCGAGGCGGCATGTACACCATCAACGTCAGCGAGGACGGCAAACAGATCGCCTCCGCCTCCGTGCGGGCGGACGAATTCGTGCTGCCCACCTTCGACCTGTCCTGGCAGCCCGACGACCGCTTCTACCTCCCCGGAGACCAGGTCCTGGTCCGGGGCGCCGTCAAGAGCTATTCCGGCCACAACCTCGGCACGGCCTCGGCCCGCTACACGGTCGAATCCGACGGCAAGACCCTCTCCGAAGGGCCGCTGGAGCTCGGCGCGTCCGGGGACTTCTCCATCCGATTCACGGCGCCGGACAACAACTATTATTATAACCATGCGGCCGTCACCGTCGTCGTCACGGACGGCACGGGCGAGACCCTCGAGTTCCACCGGGCGGTGACCGTCACCGGCCGGCTCCCCCTGGGCATCGAGGTCCTCAACGAATCCGAAGGCCGCTTCGAGACCGCCTCCCGGGAGGACGGCGCCATCATCGGCGACGACTTCCTGCGCGCCCGCTTCCAGACCGGCTACGGCGAGCGGCTCACCCACCCGACCCTGAAGATCGCCTACAAGGTCCTGCGCGGCCAGACCACGCTCCTGTCGGGCGAAGCCCCCAACGGGGAGCCCCTCAATCTGTCCCTCGCCGGCCTGCCTTCCGGACTCTACACCGTCGAGGCCACGGCCACGGCCGTGAGCGACGCCGGCAAGTCCTACACCCAGACCGAGCGGCGCGAGGTCGTCAAGGCCGCCGACACCGACACGATGCTGGACCTGGATGCGTTCTGCTTCTTCAAGGAGATGGCGGACGACGGCCGCAGCATCGCCCTGCAGGTCGGCACCACCACGGGACCGGCCTGGATCGTGGCCGAACTCTACGGCGACGGCAACCGCCTGCTGGACAAGCGCCTCGTGCGGCTCGCCGGCGTGCGCGGCCGCGCCGGCTCGCTGGAGACGATCCGTTTCGCCCGCCAGGACGGCTACCCTGAGACCCTGACCCTGAAGGTGTTCTGGTTCCGCGACGGACGCTCCTTCGAGTACACCGTGTCCTCCTACCGGGCCGCCGAGGCCTTCCGGCTCCCGCTGGCATTCAGCCGGTTCCTGGACACCACCGCGCCGCACGCCGACTACACCTTCACCCTGCAGACCGCCGCGGGCACGGAAGTGGCCGCCACCGTCTTCGACAAGAGCACGGAGACGATCCAGCGCAATGCATGGTACACGGCCTCGCCGTCCCGCCGCCGGCTGCCGGATGTCGAATACTCCGCCACGCCCGGCACGGACTCCGCCTACGGCTATACCTTCGGGACAGCTGCCCGGCGCGGCGACCGCATCCTGATGAAGTCGGCCGCCGTGGCCTTCAACGCCGCCGCGCCCGAGATGGTCGAGGAAGCGCTCTCAGACAACCTCGCCCTCGATGAGGGCGTCGAGGAGGAAGCCGCCGTCACAGGCGCCGGCGCCGAACCGGAGAACCCGGCCATCCGCGAGAACTTCGCGAACACGATCGCCTGGGAGCCGTTCCTGCGCGCAGACCAGGATGGCGTCGTCACCTTCCATTTCACCACGGCTGACAAGCTCTCCACCTACTACGTCCAGCTGTTCGCGCACGACAAGGCCTTCCACAACGCCACGCTCCGCCGCGAGATGGTCGTCACCCTGCCGGTCAAGGTGGCCGTCGTGCAGCCGCAGTTCCTTTATGAGGGCGACCGCTACCTGGCCCGGGTGACCCTGGCGAACAGCAAGGACGTCCCGGTGTCCGGCCGGCTTGCCGTCCGGTTCCTGGGTGGCACCGACTACAAGACCGCCCCGGTCGTGCAGGAGAAGACCAGGCGCGTGACCGTGCCCGCAGGCGGATCGACCGATGTCAGCTTCGAGATCGCCGCCCCGGCGCTGCGCGACCTGGGCCTGCTCGTGAACTTCACCGCCGACAGCGCGGACTTCGGCTCCGACGGGGTCTTCGTCACGATGCCGGTCCGCCCGGCCGTGCAGACCCTCACCGAGGCCCACTCCGCCCTGCTGCTCGCCGGCATGGACCGCGAGGCGGTCCTCGCCGGCCTGCGCAGCCAGTTCGTCAACGTGCCCGGCATCGACGCCGCCCTGCGCGAGATCTCCATCCTCGACATGATCCGCGAGGCCATCCCGCAGAAGGTCGTCCCTGCCAGCGACAACCTTCTCGACCAGTCCGAGGCCCTCTTTGCCAACCACCTGCTCGACATCCTGCCCGGGACGCCGGTGGCCGGCGCCTCCCCCGAAGAGCGGGAGGCCATGGTGGACAAGATCCTCGCCTGCCGGGGCAGCGACGGCGGTTATGCCTGGTTCACGGGCATGACCTCCTCCCCGATCCTCACGGCCGTGCTGCTGGAGCGGCTCGCCGCGATGGGCGGCGCCTGCCCGCAGGCGCTCGCCGCCAACGCCCCGGCCGCCGTGCGCTATCTGGACCAGGAGTATTTCGGCGCTCGCAAGCGCCCCTACTGGTGCGGCGGGCTCAGCCTGGACCAGTACCTGCATGTCCGGGCCCTGTATCCGGAGGTGCCCTTCGAGCCGAAGGACGCCGATGCCAAGCAGTTGCGTGAGTTCAGGAAAGCCGCCAAGGCCTACCTCGTGCCCGGCGCCAGGCGCGGCCTCAACGGCCAGGTCTTCGCCAAGGCGCGCCGGATGAAGACCCTGCGCGCGCTGGTCACCTCCGACGCCGGCAGCTCGCTCGCCAAGTCCTGGGGCATCTCCCTGTTCACCGCCGGACGCCTGCGCCGCTCGCTGGACAAGGACATCGCGTCCCTGCTGCAATATGCCGAGCCGCACCGCAGCGGCGGGACCTATTGCCCCAATGCCGTGATGCCCTGGCGGGGCCTGCTCGAGAGCGAGCTCTACGCCCACGCCCTGATCTGCGACCTGCTGTCGGACTGCGGCCACGACGAGGTGGCCGAAGGCATCCGTCTCTGGATCATGGTCCAGAAGGAGACCCAGCAGTGGGAGGACGACCCGGCCTACATCCAGGCCATCGGGTCCGTGCTCCGCGGCACGGAAACGACCCTGCAGACCCGGGTCCTGGCGCTCAGCGCCACCAAGACCCTGCCGTTTGCGGACATCAAGGCCGCGGGCAACGGCTTCACCGTCAGCCGCAGCTTCACCCGCGAGGGCAAGCCGCTGCGCGACGGGGACATCCTCCACGTCGGCGACAAGGTCACCGCCACCTACAGCATCTGGAACGAGGAGAACCGCAGTTTCGTGCGCCTCACGGCCCCGCGCCCCGCGGCCTTCCGCCCCGTGGACCAGCTCTCCGGCCGCTACGGCTGGTTCGCCCGCCCGATCTCCATCACGGGATGGGTAAGCTTCAGTCCGCAGGGCTACCGCAGCGTGCTCGCCGACCGCACCGAGTTCTGGTTCGACACCTATCCCGAGGAGAAGACCAGCTTCTCCGAGGAGTTCTTCGTAACCCAGGAAGGCACCTTCCAGTGTCCCGTCCCGGTGATCGAATCGCTCTACGCACCCCACTACCGCGCGAACGACGACGGGAAGATCCCCTTCATCGTCCGCCCGCAGCAATAACCGACCGATATGATCAAGGAAGAACTGCTGTCCCTCGCCGACGCCTACCGCCAGGCGGGGGACGCCATCTACGACACCATCCGGGACAGCATCCGCCGCGCCGGCGGATTCCTGCCCTGCATCAACAACGACCGCAGCCGCCAGGACATGTTCGTCCAGGTCTATGACAGCCGGAAGAAATACTCCGAATCCTTCCCCATCCGGGCGATGAAACTCGACGCCCGGGGCGAGCTGCTCGTCTACATCGGCACCGCCGGCACCCTCTACACCGAACGCTACCTGCGCGGTCCCCTCTCCGAGGAGCACTGGGCCCCGCTCAAGGGCTCCAACATCCTCTTCCACCAGACCATCCTCTCCATCGCCGCCGCCATCGACGAATACCTCTGAACCGGCCTGACCCGTTCATAACGTCCATCTTTTCCGGACATTATGAACGTTTTGGGCGGCTATAACCTCGCCACCGACGACTACGTGATCCCGGCTTATTTCGATGCCAAATACAACTTCCTGGACCGGAAGGTCAGTCCTTTCGCAGGCATCCGGACCGGCATCCGCTTCAACGGATCCCCCAGTTCATGCATCGGCAACTTCATCATCCTGTCCGGCGGCATCGATGCAGGTGCCTTCAGCATCCGGCTGGGCTATGAGTACGCCGCGAACAGGTATCGGCAGTCCGTGTATCGCGACTACTCCTGGGTCACGGATGTTACCACGCTGGAGAAACCCAGCATGCTGTTCTGCTCGTTCGCCGTCAATTTCTAGCAGCGAGCGTTTTCAGCAAATTTCTAATAAACAGTCAGTTACATAAACATACCGTGCCCCAGCGAGCACGGTATGTTTGTATAACCTATTATCATTCAATAAATTCACAAAAACAGCCTCTCCGTCAGTACCGGACGCCGCTGAGGAAAAGGGCGTGGCCGGGAGCGGATTCGCCGGATAAGGAACGGGCGGGAGATTCGCCGGTCAAGCCGGCGAATGACGAGGGGGAACCGGCTGACGAGGGGGAACCGGCTGACGAGGGGGAACCGGCTGACGAAGGGGAGGCAACGGCGTCCGCGGGGAGGATCAGGGAGCGGAAGTCTTCGACGCTCCGCTTGCCGCGGCCCACTTCGAGCAGGGTCCCCACGACGGCGCGCACCATGTTGCGCAGGAAGCGGTCGGCGCTGATCCGGAAATACCAGTAGTCATCGCCGCCGTCGCGGCCCGTCAGCGACAGGTGCGTGGGCGTATAGCGGTGCCAGCCCGCCTCCCGGACCGTGCAGAGGGAGGTCTTGGAGTCGGCGCCCGTCTTCTCGAAGCAGCGGAAGTCATGCCGGCCCGGCAGGGCCTGCGCCGCCCGGTTCATCGCCTCGAAGTCCACGTCCGGGAAAGTATACAGATAGGAATAACCGTCGGCGAAAGGATCCTTACACCTGTGCAGGAAATAGATGTATTCGCGCTCCGTCGCATCGAACCGGGCATGGAAATCCGGCGCCGCCGGAGCGATGTCATGAATCACCACGGAGCGGGGCAGGATGGCATTTAATTTGTAGCATAATTGACGCGTGTCAAGCCCCTCGGCTGCGTCGAAATGTGCGATGTAGCCGATTGCGTTTACGCCCGTGTCGGTCCGGCCCGCGCCGGTCACGCTGACCTCCGGGACGCGAAGCAAGGTGGACAGGGCCGCCTGGAGCGTCTGCTGGACGCTCGGCGCATCCGGCTGGACCTGCCACCCGCAGAATCCGGCGCCGCTATAGGAGAGCTTGATACGGTAACGCATAACCGATTGCAAAATTAGTCAATTATATGGAAAGTGTAAACATCAAGGAGCTCAACGAGCGCATCCAGAAGGAAAGCGCGTTCGTGGATCTCCTTTCCCTGGAGATGGGTAAGGTCATCGTGGGCCAGAAGCACCTGGTGGAGAACCTGATGATCGCGATGCTGGCCGACGGACACATCCTCCTGGAGGGTGTCCCGGGCCTCGCCAAGACCCTCGCGATCAGCACCCTGTCCCGCGCCGTCGACGCCAGGTTCAGCCGCATCCAGTTCACCCCCGACCTGCTGCCGGCCGACGTGACCGGCACCCTGATCTACTCCCAGAAGAAGGAGCAGTTCGAGGTGCACAAGGGCCCCATCTTCGCCAACTTCGTGCTGGCGGACGAAATCAACCGCGCCCCCGCCAAGGTCCAGTCCGCCCTGCTCGAAGCGATGCAGGAGCGCCAGGTGACCCTCGGCGACGACACCTACAAGCTGCCGGAGCCCTTCCTGGTGATGGCCACGCAGAACCCGATCGAGCAGGAAGGCACCTACCCCCTCCCGGAGGCCCAGGTGGACCGTTTCATGCTCAAGGTCGTCGTGGGCTACCCCAAGAAGGACGAGGAGAAACTCATCATCCGCATGAACAACAGCGGCGAGTTCCCCAAGGCCCAACCCGTCGTGACCCCCGCCGACATCGTCCGCGCCCGCGAGGTGGTCCGGGAAGTCTACATGGACGAGAAGATCGAGCGCTATATCGTGGACATCGTCTACGCCACCCGCACCCCGGAGGAGTACGGGCTGAAGAACCTCAGGGACCTCATTTCCTTCGGCGGCTCGCCCCGTGCGAGCATCAGCCTGTCGATGGCGGCCAAGGCCTACGCGTTCATCAAGCGTCGCGGCTACGTCATCCCCGAGGACGTGCGTGCCGTGTGCCCGGAGGTGCTGCGCCACCGCATCGGCCTGACCTACGAGGCCGAGGCGGAGAACGTCACCCCGGAGGAGATCATCGAGCAGATCATCAATGCCGTCATCGTCCCGTAATACCAGCGCGACCGAGCTCCTGAAGAAAGTCAGGAAGATCGAGATCAAGACCAAGGCGCTCTCCCACCAGATCTTCGCCGGCGAGTACCACTCGGCCTTCAAGGGCCGCGGCATGGCGTTCAGCGAGGTGCGCGAGTACCAGTGGGGGGACGACGTGCGCTCGATGGACTGGAACGTCACGGCCCGCCTGCGCGCCCCCTACGTCAAGGTCTTCGAGGAGGAGCGCGAGCTGACCGTCGTCCTGCTGGTCGACGTGAGCCGCTCCGGCCTCTTCGGCACCGCCGTGCAGACCAAGCGCGAGCGCATCGCCGAGATCGCGGCCGTCCTGTCGTTCAGCGCCATCCTCAACAACGACAAGGTGGGCGCCCTGTTCTTCTCCGACCGCGTCGAGAAATTCATCCCGCCGGGCAAGGGCCGCTCGCACCTGCTGCACATCATCCGCGAGATGCTGGAGCTCCAGCCCGTCTCGGACGGCACGGACATCGGCGCGGCGCTCAAGTTCCTCACCAACGCGATCAAGAAGAAGTGCACGGCCTTCCTGCTGAGCGACCTGCTCGACGCCGACGAGGCCGGCAACCCGCGCTACGAAGAAGCGCTCAAGGTGGCGGTGAACCGCCACGACCTCAGCGTCATCAAGGTGCACGACCCGCGCGAGCGCATGCTCCCGTCCGTGGGACTGGTGCACATCAAGGACAGCGAGACCGGCCGCGGCGCCTGGGTCGACACCGGCAGCCGCAAGGTACGCCAGGCGTACGAGCGCTGGTCCGCCGACCTCTCGGCCCGGGAGACGGGCCTGTTCAACAAATACCAGGTCGACCACGTGGACATCTCCACGGACGCCGACTATGTCAAGGGCCTGATGGCCCTCTTTGGCCGCAGATGAAAGTATTGATGCTCATATTGGCGGCGCTCCTGGACGTCGTGCCGGCCGGAAAGGCTGTCCTGAGACAGCTCCAGCCCCGCGATTCCATCCTGATCGCCGACCAGGTCGAATACGGGTTCCAGCTGGACGGCGTGCCGGCCGGGACCGCCCTCGCGCTGCCCGATTTCACGAAGGTGTCGAACGACACGCTGACCCTCGTGCGCGGCTGGCAGCTCGACACGCTCTCCACCCAGCGCGCCCGCAAGGGCGGTGCGGCGCTGCACAGCATCCGGGGCAGCATCATCCTGGCCCCCTTCGAGGAGGGGCACTACCGGCTTCCGGAAATCCCCGTCCTGCGGGCGCGGGAAGGGGCCGACCCGGACACCCTGCTCTTCGAAGCCCTGGAGATGGACGTGAAGACGATGCCCGTCGACACGGCCACCTTCGAGGTCCACGACCTCAAGGGGCAGATGACCTACCCGCTGACCTTCAAGGAATTGCTCCCCTGGATCGGCGGCGTCCTGCTGCTGGCCGGACTCATCGCGCTCGCCGTATGGCTGGTCCGGCGCCGGCGCGCCGGCGCCGAAGCGCTCAAGCCCAAGGACCCGGCCTACATCGTGGCCCTGCGCGAGCTGGACAAGTGGCGCGGCGAGAAGTTCTGGGCGCCGGACAAGCAGAAAGCCTATTATTCGGGGATCACCGACACCCTGAAGACCTATATCGAGGACCGCTACGGCATCGACGCCCCGGAGATGACCACGGCCGAACTCTTCGACGCGCTCCGGAAGGCGGAAGACCTGCCGGAAGACCTGCGCGAACAGACCCGCGAGGTGTTCGAGTGCGCCGACTTCGTCAAGTTCGCCAAACACGTCGCCTCGGACGAGGAGAACGCCCGCGCGCTCCCGGCGGCGGTGCGCTTCGTCACATCCACCTACCAGACCGTGCTTGAGGAGGAGCAGCAACCGCAGGCATGACCTTCGAGTATCCCGCCCTCCTCTGGCTGCTGGCCCTGCCGCTGCTGCTCGCCGCCCTGTACGTGTGGCGCGAGCTCACCGGCCGGCGTCCGCACCTGCGCGTCCCGACCGCCGCGCCCTGGCTGCAGGGCGGCGGGACGCCCCTCGCCGTCCTGCGCCACCTGCCCGCGGTGCTGCGCACGGCCGCGCTCTGCCTGATCATCGTGGCCCTGGCGCGTCCGCGCTCCTCGACCGAGATCGAGAAGATCGACTCCGAGGGCATCGACATCGTCTTCGTGATGGACGTATCCACGAGCATGCTGGCCCGCGACTTCACGCCGGACCGCATCAGCGCGGCCAAGGACATCGCCATCGAATTCATCTCCCAGCGCCCTTCGGACCGCATGGGCATCGTGGTCTTCGCGGGCGAGAGCTACACGCAGTGCCCGCTCACGACCGACCGCGCCACCTTGATCAACCTGATGAAGGAAGTGCAGACGGACCTGATCGAGGACGGCACCGCCATCGGCAACGGCCTCGCCACGGCCGTGGCCCGGATGATGGACTCCGAGGCGCCGAGCCGCGTGGTGATCCTGCTCACGGACGGCGTAAACAACAGCGGCGAGGTGGCCCCGCAGACGGCCGCCGAGATCGCCAAGACCTACGGCGTGCGCGTCTACACGATCGGCGTGGGCGCCAACGGCATGGCCCCCTACCCGGTGATGACCCCGTGGGGCGTCGAGATGCAGAACATGCAGGTGGAGATCGACGAGGAGCTGCTCAAGGGCATCTCCGAAGCCACGGGCGGGCGCTATTTCCGCGCCACGGACAACACCAAGCTCGCCGAGATCTACTCGGAAATCAACAAGATGGAGAAAGCCCGCACTTCGGTGGACAGCTTCCCCGTCTATAAGGAACTGTTCGGGCGCTTCGGCCTGGCGGCCCTCATCTGCCTGCTGCTCGAACTTTTGGTGGGACTTTTGATCAGGAGGCTGCCGTAATGCTGTACTTTGCCCGTGCTTTCTATCTGTGGCTGCTGCTGCTCGTGCCGGCGATCCTGGTCGGCTACGCGCTGCTGCGCCGGCTGCGCCGCGCCCGCGTACGCCGCTTCGGCGACGAGGAGCTGGTGCGCGCCCTGATGCCGTCCTGGTCCTCCGCCAAGGGCTGGTGGCGGACCGTCCTGTTCTGCCTGGGCTTCATGGCTTTCGTGATCGGCATGGCCCGTCCGCTGATCGGCGCCAAGCTGGTGGAGCGCGAGACCAAGGGCGCCGAGATCATGATCTGCCTGGACGTCTCCAACTCGATGCTGGCCCAGGACTACTCGCCGGACCGCCTGTCGCGGGCCAAGCTCGCGATCTCCCGCATCGTCGACCGCCTGCAGGGCGACCGCATCGGCCTGATCATCTTCGCCGGCACCTCCTTCGTGCAGCTGCCGATCACGACGGACTACGTCTCCGCCAAGATGTTCCTGAATTCGATCGACACCCAGTCCATTCCGGTCCAGGGCACCGCCATCGGTGAAGCCCTCCAGACGGCCGCCAAGAGCTTCAGCCTGCAGAGCGAGAAGAGCCGCGCGATCATCGTGATCACGGACGGCGAGAACCACGAGGACGACGCCGTCGACATGGCCCGGCAGGTGGCCGGGACCGGCATCCGCATCTACACCATCGGCGTCGGCTCCCTGCAGGGACAGCCGATCCCCAAGGACGGCGACCTGATGAAGGACAAGGACGGCAACATCGTCGTGACCCGCCTCGACGAGGAGACGCTCAAACGCATCGCCTCGGTGGGCGGCGGCGCCTATGTCCACGCGGGCGGCGAGGAGTTCGGGCTCAACCCCATCCTCGACGAGATCCGCAAGCTCGAGGACGAACGGTTCAACTCCGTGGTCTTCGAGGAGTATGACGAGCAGTATATGTATTTCTTTGCCGCTGCGCTGCTGTTCTTCGTCCTGGAGATGCTGATCGGCGAGCGCCGGCCCAAGAGGAGGTTGTTCGAATGAGAAGATACCTTGCCATCCTGCTGCTGTTGAGCTGCGCGCTGTCCGCGTCCGCCCAGGCGGACCGCCATGACGTGCGGGCCGGCAACCGGAAATTCAAGAAAGGACAGTTCAAGGAGGCGGAGATCGACTACCGCAAGGCGGTGGTCCGGGACTCCACCTCCCTCAAGGCCCAGTACGACCTGGCTTCCGCGCTGTACCGCCAGCAGGACTTCGCCGGCGCGGCGAAGGCGCTGGAGAGCGTCCGGGAGCAGGAAGCCCTGCCGGCGCAGTACCACTACAACGCGGGTGACGTCGCCTGCGCGCAGAAAGACTGGCAGGCGGCCGTGGATGCCTTCCGGCAGGCGTTGCTGCTGGATCCGGGCGACCTCGACGCCAAGGAGAACTACATCTACGCCAAGAAGATGCTGGAGAACCAGCAGAACGGCGGCGGTGGCGGCGGGGACAACAACCAGGACCAGAACCAGGATCAGAATCAGCAGAATCAGCAGAATCAGCAGAATCAGGATCAGAACCAGGACCAGCAGAATCAGGACAACAACCAGAATCAGAATCAGGACCAGAATCAGGACCAGAATCAGGATAAGGACCAGAACCAGGGCCAGGGCGGCCAGGACCAGCAGCCCCAGATCTCTCCCCAGCAGGCCCAGCAGATGCTGCGCGCCATCCAGGCCAAGGAGAAGGAGACCCAGGACAAGGTGAACAAGGAGAAAGCAGCCCTGCTGAAATCCCGTCAGAAAGAAAAGAATTGGTGATGAAGAAATTGACAGCATTCGCCGCGGCCCTGCTCTTCGCGCTGGCCGCATTCGCCCAGACCTCCGTCAAGGTCCAGGTACCCAACCTCGTCGGCTTGAACGAACAGTTCAACATCACGTTCATCATCAACGGCGACAAGTCCCCCAGCGACTTCCGCTGGGAGCCGGGGTCCGATTTCCAGCTGGTCTGGGGGCCCACCAAGGGCACGTCCACCTCGGTCAGCATCGTCAACGGGTCGCGTTCGCGCACCTCGCAGACGACCTACACCTACGTCCTGCTGCCCAAGAACACCGGCAAGTTCCAGCTCAACGCCGCCGAAGCCACGGTGGGCGGCGAGACCTACACCTCCACCCGCCCCACGGTCGAGGTCGTGAGCGACGGCGCCGCGGCGGCCGCCCAGGGACAGGGCCAGCCGGCCCAGGAGCAGTCCTCCCAGGGCAGCGCCGCCCAGACCGGCACCGTGTCGGCCGACGACATGTTCCTGCGCCTGTCCTTCAGCAAGCGCGACGTGATGGTCGGCGAGACGCTGACCGCCACCCTCAAGCTCTACCAGCGCGTCAACATCGCCGGCTTCCAGGATGCCAAGTTCCCGACATTCAACGGGTTCTGGAGCCAGGAAGTCCAGGCTCCGACCAATATCGAGTTCCGCCGGGAGAACATCGGCGACAAGATCTACAACGCCGCCGTGCTCCGCAGTTGGAACCTGGTCCCGCAGAAGGCCGGCGACATCACGATCGACGGCGCCGAACTGGTGTGCCTGGTCAACATCCGCACCCAGCGTCCCTCCTCGGGAAGCATCTTCGACTCCTTCTTCCAGGATGATTTCCAGACCATCCGCAAGCGCGTCTCGACCGCTCCCGTGACGATCCACGTCCGCAGCCTGCCGGCCGGCGCACCGGCCTCGTTCGGCGGCGGCGTCGGCTCGTTCCGGATGGAAGCATCGCTGACCCGCGACTCGCTCAAGGCCCACGACGCCGCCTCGCTGCACGTCAAGGTCACGGGCTCCGGCAACCTTTCCCTGCTCGAGGCGCCCAAGATCTCCTTCCCGCCCGATTTCGAAGTCTATGACGTCAAGGCCACGGACGTGGCCGGCGGCAAGGACTTCGAGTACCCGTTCATTCCGCGCAGCCACGGTGAGTTCGGGATCGGCCCCGTCGAATACAGCTACTACGACATCTCCTCCCGCAAATACGTGACGCTGAAGAGCCCCGTCCTCCCGGTCCGGGTGGCCCGGGGCGAAGGCGGCGAAGCCCCGGGCGCCGGACAGGTCGTCCCGGGTACGAACCGCAAGGACGTCCGGGACGTCGGCAGCGACATCCGCTTCATCTCCACCAAGCCCGCCTCCTTCTCGTCCATCGGTCATTTCTTCGTTGGATCCCCGGCCTTCTGGGTCGTGGCGGTGCTCCTGCTGGCGCTCGCCGCAGCGCTCTACTTCGCGCTGCGCGGACTCGCCGCGCGCCGCGCCGACGTGGCCGGCACCCGCAACCGCGGCGCCACCAAGATGGCCCGCAAGCGCCTCGCGCAGGCGGGCACCTTCCTCAAGGGCGACCTCTACACGGCCTTCTACGAGGAGCTGCACCGGGCGCTGCTCGGCTTCGTGTCCGACAAGCTCGGCATGGACGCCGCCGACATGACCAAGGAGAACATCTCCGCCCGGCTGGCGGAGAACGGCGCCGGCGAAGGCCTGGCGGCCGAGTTCGTGGCGCTGATCGACGCCTGCGAATTCGCCCGGTACGCCCCGGACGCCGGCCACGACGCCATGAACACCCACTACGAGAAGGCGGTCTCCGTGATTTCCGCCATCGACGAACGTATGAGAAGATCCCCCCGCAAGGGCGCCGGCGGAGCCGCAGCCCTGCTCGCGCTGCTCCTGCTGCTGCCCGCGCATCACGCGGCGGCCCAACAGGCGGCCTATCCCGATTCCCTGTGGCAGGCCGGCGCCGCCGCCTATTCCGACGGCGACTGGGCCGGGGCCGCTTCGGCCTGGTCGGCCATCCGCGCCCTCGGCCTGGAGTCGCCGGAGCTGTACTACAACCTGGGCAACGCCTGCTTCAAGCAGGACGACATCGCCCACGCCATCCTGAACTACGAGCGCGCGCTCAAGCTGGACCCGTCCTACTCCGACGCCCGCTACAACCTCGAATTCGCCCAGGGCTTCGTGCAGGACAAGATCGAAGCCGTGCCCGAATTCTTCCTGGAGCAGTGGGGCCGCAAGGCCTGCTGGCTGCTGCCTTCGGACGCCTGGGCGGCGCTGTTCCTGGTGCTGCTGGCCGCCGCGCTCGGCTGCACGCTGCTCTTCCTGCTGGGCGGCCGGAGCGCCCTGCGCAAGACCGGCTTCATCTGCGGGATCGTGGCGCTGGTGCTCTCGCTGCTCTGCCTCGACTTCGCCTTCTGGCAGCGCACGGACTACCGTAAGGCCGACGGCGCCGTGGTGACGCGGCCCGTGACCACGGTCCGGAGCTCCCCCGGCAGCGACGCAGCCAAGGATCTCTTCGTGCTCCACGAGGGCACGAAGGTCAAGCTCCTCGACGAGGTAGGCTCCTGGCGCAACATCGAGCTCGCCGACGGCCGCCAGGGTTGGATGAAGACGGAGGATCTCGAGGTGATCTGACCCCGCAAACAGTTTTTTAAGGCCGGTTCCTCGCGGAATCCGGCTTTTTTTCATTATATTTGTGCGATTGTGGCTTAAAAGGCCGAATCATTGCATTTTGTTGGTTCACAAAAACACCTGAATATGTTGTTCACGCTCCTCCAGACCGACATCGCCGAAGCTGTCCCCGTGCAGCAGGAGATGTCCTATTCCCTCATCGAAATGGCCGCCAAGGGCGGCTGGCTGATGTGGGTCCTCCTCGCCCTCTCCATCATCGCCATCTACATCTTCGGCAAGAAGTGGTGGATCATCCGCCAGGCCGGCAAGATCGACAAGGACTTCATGATGGACATCCGCGACTACATCCACGAAGGCAAGATCAAGTCCGCCCGGACGCTGTGCTCCAAGTACGACGCCCCCGTGGCCCGCATGGTCGAGGCCGGTATCGCCCGGATCGGCAGGCCCGCCACCGACGTGCAGGCCGCCATCGAGAATGTAGGGAACGTCGAGGTGGCCCGTCTGGAGAAGGGCCTGCCGTACCTCGCCACCATCGCCGGCGGCGCCCCGATGATCGGTTTCCTCGGCACGGTGATCGGTATGGTCCAGGCCTTCTTCAACATGTCCAACGCAGGCAACAACATCGACATCACGCTGCTCTCCAGCGGCATCTACACCGCCATGATCACCACCGTGGGCGGCCTGATCGTCGGTATCCTCGCCTACTTCGGATACAACTTCCTCACGGCCCGCATCTCCGAGCTCGTCTACAACATGGAGAGCGCGACCATCAAGTTCATGGACATGGTCGGCGAGAACGCCGCCGAACCCAAAAACGAGTAGCGAGATGGCACTCAAGCGTATCACCAAGGCGGACCCGAACATCGCGATGTCCTCGATGACGGACATCGTGTTCCTCCTGCTGATCTTCTTCCTGGTGACCTCCACGCTGGTCAATCCCAACGCCCTCAAGCTCCTGCTCCCCAAGAGCACGGGCCAGGTGGGCGCCAAGGCCACGGTCAGCGTCTCCATCAAGGACTGGGGCGAGGACCGCTACACCTACCATATCAACGGCGATGAGCAGCCCGTGGCGTTCTCCGAGGTGGAGGACGAGCTCGTGGACCTGCTCCAGTCCGAAGAGGACCCGACCTTCTCGATCTACTCCGACGAGAGCGTGCCGATCGGCGAGATCGTGCAGGTGATGAACATCGCCAAGCGCAACCATTACAAAGTCATCCTGGCCACGCAGCCAGAGTAATTGCATATGCAGAACGACCAGATTATCAGACAGAAGCGCGAGAAGAACGCCCGGATCACCGGCATCGTCATGACGGTGGCGCTGCACCTGTGCGCCCTCGTGCTCGTCTCTTTCTCCGGTCTCAAGTACATCTATCCCCCGCCCCAGGAGCAGAGCATGCTGATCGACTTCAGCGAGGAGCCTGAAGCCGTGGTCCAGCAGCTGCACGGGCGGGAACCGCAAGCCGAAGAGGTGGACCTCGAGCGTCCCGTCGAACTGGCCCAGAAGAGCGAGTCGCCTGTCGAGGCGGACCGCCCGAACCTGACCCCGGAGACGAAACCGGACGATTTCGGCGACGTCGAGACGCCCGCGCCGGAGCCCAAGGAAGAGCCCGCACTGGATCCGCGGGCGGCTTTCCCCGGCATGGCCAGGAAGGACACGACCCTGACCGCGCCCCACAGCGCGTCGGAGGCCTCCAACACCTTCAAGGCCGGCCAGGCGAACGGCAACACCGACAAGGGCCGCACCGACGGCAAGCCCAACGCGCACGTCCAGGGCCGCAACACCGTGGGCAACATCCCCCGGCCGGTCTACAACGTGCAGGAAAGCGGTATAGTAGTAGTGGATATCTGGGTGGACAACTACGGCAACGTAGTCAAGGCCGTGCCGGGAGGCGCGGGTACCACCGTTTTGGACAAGTCCCTCATCGCAGCGGCGCGCAAGGCAGCCATGGAGACGCACTTCAACATGAGCGCCGACGCTCCCGCCATGCAGCAGGGCACGATTACCTATTATTTTAATCTCAAGTAGTAATGGACCAGTTTACCAAAGAAGGCCGGAAACTTAGACCGCGGAAGACTGCGGGAGACCACTCCCGTTCCGAAAAAGTAGAGTACACGCCCGGTGCGCACAGAAGCGACTCCGGCGAACATCACAGCAGCTACGCCCACCGCTCCGACTACGGCGAACGCCGCAGTTTCGGCGAAGGACGCAGCTACGGCGAGAACCGTGGAGGCTACGGGGAGAACCGCGGCGGCTACGGCGACCGCAGGCCGCGCCCCTATGGCGAAGGCCGCAGCAACAATCATTACGGCGACCGCCGCGGCGGCTATGGCGCAGAGCGTCACGGCTACGGCGACCGCGAAGGCAACGACAATTACGGATTCAGCGCACGCCGTTCCGATGCCGGCGAGGGCCGGGGCTACGGCGAGCAGCGCGGTTACGGCGAACGCCGCAGCTACGGCGAGAACCGCGGCGGCTACGGCGAGCATCGCCCGCGCCCGTACGGCGAGGGCCGCAGCGCAGGCCCGCGCGGGCCGAAGGGCCCCGGCAAGCCGCACGGCCCCAAGAAGCCGGGCCGCAAGCCCAACTTCACCCGCGAGTCCACCGAGGGCATCAACCGGATGATCAGCCGCAGACCCGTCGTCAACGGCAACGAAAGCAACGAGACGCCGTATCCGTCCCCGATCCAGGACACCGTCCGCCTCAACAAGTTCATCGCCAACTCGGGCGTCTGCTCCCGCCGTGAAGCCGACACCCTCATCCAGGCCGGTGTCGTGACCGTCAACGGCGAGGTCGTCACCGAGCTCGGCACCAAGGTCAACATCTTCACCGACGACATCCGTTTCAACGGCGAGCGCCTCAAGGGCGAGGAGAAGGTCTACATCGTGATGAACAAGCCCAAGGGCTACGTCACCACGGCCAGCGACCCGCACGCGGAGAAGACCGTGCTCGACCTGGTCAAGAACTGCCCGACCCGCGTCTATCCGGTGGGCCGTCTGGACAAGAACACAACCGGCGTGCTGATGCTGACCAACGACGGCGAGATCGCCGAGCGCCTCACGCACCCCGCCTACGACAAGAAGAAGATCTACCAGGTCGCACTGGACCGCGCCCTCTCCCAGGAGGACTACGACCGCATCCTGGCCGGCATCGAGCTGACCGACGGTCCGGTCAGCGCCGACGAGCTGGAATATATCGACCCCAAGGACCACCGCAAGCTCGGCATCGAGATCCACTCGGGCAAGAACCGCATCGTGCGCCGCATCTTCGAGACCCTCGGCTACAACGTCAAGGCCCTGGACCGCGTCTACTTCGCGGGTCTGACCAAGAAGGGCCTCAAGAAGGGCGAATGGAGATTCCTCACCGAGGGTGAGGCCAACATTCTGAAGATGGGGGCTTACGTATAATGGCACACCGTTCCGGATTCGTCAACATCATCGGCAACCCGAACGTCGGGAAGTCCACCCTGATGAACGCGCTGGTGGGTGAGAAGCTCTCCATCGTGACGGCCAAGGCCCAGACCACGCGCCACCGCATCATGGGCATCGTCAACGGCGAGGACTGGCAGATCGTCTACTCCGACACGCCGGGCATTCTCAAGCCCAACTACCGGCTGCAGCAGAACATGATGAATTTCGTGGACGGCGCGATCGGGGATGCCGACATCATCCTCTACGTGACGGACACCGTCGAGACGCCCGACAAGAACAGCGAGTACGTGGAGAAGCTCTCCCGGATCGACTGCCCCGTCATCGTGGTCGTCAACAAGATCGACATCAGCGACCAGCCGCGCGTGGTGGAGCTGCTCCGCTACTGGCAGGAGCAGCTCCCCAAGGCGACGGTCATCCCCGTCTCGGCCCAGGAGCGGTTCAACCTCGAGAGCGTGCTCGACGCCGTCGTGGCACGCCTGCCGGAGTGTCCGCCGTGGTTCGACAAGGACGCGTTCACGGACAAGAACCTCCGCTTCTTCGCCTCCGAGATCATCCGGGAGAAGATCCTGCTGAACTACAAGGAGGAGATCCCCTACTGCTGCGAGGTGGGCATCGAGAGTTTCAAGGAAGGCGCGGAGCGCTACGACATCGGCGCCGTCATCTACGTGATGCGCGAGTCCCAGAAGGGCATCATCATCGGACGCCAGGGCGCCGCGCTCAAGAAGGTCGGCACCCAGGCGCGCATCGACATGGAAGACTTCTTCCAGAAGAAGGTCTTCCTGCAGATCTACGTCAAGGTAGACCCCGACTGGCGGGAAAGCAAGCGCGAACTGCGCAAATTCGGATACGAGGACTAAGCGTTTATGGAAGAAGAGAACATCATCACCGAGGAAGAAATCATCGACGAGGACAAGGAAGTATCGGAAGAAGCTGAAGAATCAGGCCGTTACGACAAGCTGCTGGAGAGCGACGCACACAAGTTCAAGCTCTCCGGCATGTTCAAGGACTGGTACCTGGACTATGCCTCCTACGTGATCCTGCACCGGGCCGTCCCCCACATCGTGGACGGTCTCAAGCCCGTGCAGCGCCGCGTCCTCCACGCGATGTACCGGATGGACGACGGCGCCTACACCAAGGTCGCCAACATCGTGGGCCAGGCCATGCAGTACCACCCCCACGGCGACGCATCCATCCTCGGCGCCCTCGTCCAGCTCGGGCAAAAAGGCTTCACCGTCGACTGCCAGGGCAACTGGGGCAACATCCTCACCGGCGACTCCAACGCCGCGCCGCGATACATCGAGGCGCGCCTGAGCAAGTTCGCCAAGGAGGTGGTGTTCGACCCGAAGGTCACCCACTGGATGAACTCCTACGACGGGCGCAACCAGGAGCCCACCGAGCTCCCGGTCCGCTTCCCGCTCCTGCTCGCGCAGGGTACGGAAGGCATCGGCGTGGGTCTCGCCTCCAAGATCCTCCCGCACAACTTCAACGAACTGCTCGACGCCTCCGTGGCGATCCTCGAGGGCAAGCCCTACGAGATCTATCCCGACTTCCCCACCGGCGGCTTCGCCGACTGCAGCAAGTACCTCGCCGGCCGCCGCGGCGGCTCCGTCAAGGTCCGCGCCCGCATCGAGAAGATCGACAAGAACACCATCGCCATCACGGAGATCCCCTACGGCAAGTACACCAAGGACCTCATCGACTCCATCCTCAAGGCCAAGGACAAGGGCAAGATCAAGATCAAGAAGATCGAGGACATGACCACGGACAAGGTGGACATCCTCATCCACCTGCCCAACGACGTCTCGCCCGACAAGACCATCGACGCGCTCTACGCGTTCACGGACTGCGAGATCAACATCGCCCCCAACGCCTGCGTGATCAAGGACAACAAGCCGCAGTTCCTCACAGTCAACGACATCCTCGAGTACGGCACCTTCCACACCCGCGACATCCTCCTGCAGGAGCTGCAGATCAAGCTCGACGAGCTCGAGGCCGACTGGCACTACAGCTCCCTGGAGCGCATCTTCTTCGAGAACCGCATCTACAAGGTCCTCGAGCAGGACCAGAAGGACTGGGATACCCAGATCCAGGACATCTTCACCCAGATGAAGATGTACCAGGACCTCTTCCGCCGCGAGATCGTCCTCGACGACATCCTCAAGCTCGTGGAGAAGCCGGTCCGCAAGATCTCCAAGTTCGACACCAAGGCCATCGACGAGAAGATCCTGGCCCTGGAAGACCAGATGAAGGCCGTGCGCGACGACATCGAGCACATCGACCGCTACACCATCAACTGGTTCAAGACCCTCAAGAAGAAATACGGCAAGGATTACCCGCGCCGCACCGAGCTCACGGGCTTCGAGACCATCGCCGCCACCAAGGTCGTCAACAACAACGCCAAGCTCCAGGCCAACCTCGCCGAAGGCTTCGTGGGCATCGGCCTCAAGCGCGACGACGGCGGCGAGTACATCTGCGACTGCTCCGACCTCTCCGAGATCATCGTCATCGGCAAGGACGGCAAGTACCGCATCACCAAGGTGGAGGACAAGGCCTTCTTCGGCAAGGACCTGTTGTACGTGGGCCTGTTCAACCGCGGCGACACCCGCACCATCTACAACGTCATCTACCGCGTGGGCAAGAGTTCGGTCTACTTCGCCAAGCGCTTCGCCATCACCTCCGTCACGCGCGACAAGGAATACGACATCACCACCGGCGAGCCCGGCTCGCAGATCGTCTGGTTCACGGCCAACCACAACGGCGAAGCCGAGACCGTGCGCGTGTCCCTCCGGCCCAAGCCGAAGCTCAAGAAGACCAGCCTCGAGTACGACTTCTCCGAGCTGGGCATCAAGAGCAAGACGGCGCGCGGCAACCTGGTGACCAAGAACGCCATCCGCACCATCACCCTCAAGAGCAAGGGCGTCAGCACCATCGCCGGCAAGGACATCTGGTACGACGCCGACATCCAGAAGCTCAACGAAGACGGCCACGGCCAGTACCTCGGCCAGTTCGAAGAGGGCGACAAGGTGCTCGCCGTCTTCCGCAACGGCACCTTCTACACCACGTCCTTCGACCTGGTCAACAAATACCAGGGCGACGTGCTCTTCATCGAGAAGTTCGACCCCGACAAGACCTTCACCGCCCTCTACTGGGACGGCGGTGTCAAGAGCTTCTACGTCAAGCGCTTCTCCTTCGTGCTGAGCGACAACACCCCGGTCAGTTTCATCTCCGACGCCCCGAAATCCTACCTGGAGGAGATCAGCGGCGACACCCACCCGCGCTACGAGATCGTCTGGAAGCTCGAGGACAAGGAGCCGGAGGTCATCGTGGCCGAAGAATGGATCGCCAAGAAGGGCATCGCCGCCAAGGGCAAGAAATGCGCCGAGCGCGGCGAGGTCAAGACCGTCCGCTTCACCGATCCGATTCCTGACGAGCAGGAGATCCCTGATGAGGTCGGGGATGACGCGAATGACGGATCGGATGACAACGGCAACTCCGGGCCTGACGGCAATCCATCGCCCGACAGCAGTCATTCCGGGCTTGACCCGGAATCTCCCGCCGGACCGGCCGCCGCTCCCGCCACACCGGCAGCTCCTCCCGTCATTCCGGCTGCAGAGCCGGAACCCCAGTCCGCCGACCTCGACGCCGTCCCGGACTTCCCGGGCGGCCTCTTCGACGAGCCGACGCTGTTCTGATCCGCTCCGTCCACAAATCACGCCCTTTTTAAGGACAGAACCACAAAAAACCGCCTCCCATCCACACCGGGGGCGGTTTTTGTGGATGGAACCACCTTAAAACCAATACATGGACAAGGGCAAAAGGAGATTGATTCCTCCTCAAAGATTGCTAAAGTAAATCCTCCCGCTCGCGCATGTCCCGGATGCGGAGCTGGATGGAGGAGGAGCCGCGATAGTAGTTCTCCACGATGGCGTAGCAGACGTCCACGGGGTTGCCCTCGCGGATGTAGTCGTAGTAATCCGCCATGTTGAAGGCGATGGCCGGGATCTGGTGGTAGGGCTGCGACTCCTGGATGAGGTCGAGTTTGAGATGCACGCCGCCGGCGCCCACCTTGCGGCCCGAGCCGGCGTCGTAGACGTTCTCCGTGACGAAGATCGGATTGTTGTTGCCGGGGCCGAAGGGCTGGAACTGCTTGAGGATGCGGGAGAACTTGGGGGTGATCTGCGCGAAGTCGAGCTTGGCGTCCACCTCCACGATCGGAATCAGCATCTCGGAGGTGACCTTGCCGGCGATGAAGGCATCCATCCGGCGGGCGAACTCCTGTACATTCTCCTCCTTGAGGGTCAGGCCGGCGGCGTAGACGTGGCCGCCGAAATTCTCCAGCAGGTCGGCGCAGCTCTCGATGGCCTCGTAGAGGTCGAAACCGGCGATGCTGCGGGCAGAGCCCGTGACGAATCCGTTGGACTTGGTCAGCACGACCGTGGGCTTGTAGTAGGCCTCCACAAGCCGGGAGGCTACGATCCCCACCACGCCCTTGCTCCACTTGGGATTGTAGACGATGGTGGCGTTCTCGTGGGCGAGGCAGGAGCCCGCCTGGACCATCTCCAGGGCTTCCTGGGTAATCTCGCGGTCGATGTTCTTGCGCTCGTTGTTGTTCTCGTTGATCTTCTCGCCGATCAGCATCGCCGTGCGGGTGTCCGTGGCCTTGAGGAGCTCCACGGCCAGCCGGCCGGACTCCATGCGCCCGGCGGCATTGATGCGCGGGCCGATCTTGAAGACGATGTCGTCGATGGAGATGTGGCCGGGCTCGAGGTTGGACAGGGTGATCATGGCGGCGAGGCCCTTGCAGGGGTTCTCGTTGAGCTGCTTGAGGCCGAAGTGCGCCAGCACGCGGTTCTCCCCCACCATGGTCACGAGGTCGGAGGAGATGCTGACCACCAGCAGGTCCAGCAGCGGGATCAGGGTCTCGAAGGGGACGCCGAACTGCTTGGAATAGGCCTGCACGAGCTTGAAGCCCACGCCGCACCCGGACAGGTCGTCGAAGGGATAGTGGCAGTCCTCGCGCTTGGGGTCCAGCACCGCCACGGCGGCGGGGAGCGCCTCGCCCGGGAGATGGTGGTCGCAGATGATGACCTCCAGCCCCTTGCTGCGGGCGTACTCCACCTTGTCGACAGCCTTGATGCCGCAGTCCAGGGTGATGATGAGCCCGAAACCGCCGTCGGCGGCCCAGTCGATGCTCTTGTAGGACACGCCGTAGCCCTCGTCGTAGCGGTCGGGGATGTAGAAGTCGACCTTGTCGGTGAAGCGCTGGATGAACGAGTAGACGAGCGCGACGGCCGTCGTGCCGTCCACGTCGTAGTCGCCGTAGACGAGGATCTTCTCGCCGGAAGTGATGGCGCGGTGCAGCCGCTCCACGGCCACGTCCATGTCCTTCATCAGGAACGGATCGTGCAGCGCATCCAGGCTCGGGCGGAAGAAGGCGCGCGCCTGCTCGAAGGTCTCGACGCCGCGCTTGACAAGCAGTTCGGCCAGCACCTTGTCGATGCCGACCTCCGTGGAAAGCCGCTCGACCTTGGCGGGATCGGCCGGCTCCTTCAGGATCCACTTGCATTCTTTGCCCATATCACACAAAGATACGAAATATTTTCGTAATTTTGCGGCATTATGGCAGAATATAGCGAACAAGAACTGATCCGCCGCGAGTCGCTGGCGAAACTGAGAGAATTGGGAATCGAACCGTATCCGGCAGCCGAATATCCGGTCAATGCCACTGCGGAGCAGATCCTGAAGGAATATGATCCCGAAAAGGGCAACCTGCAGGACATCTGCATCGCCGGCCGCCTGATGAGCCGGCGCATCATGGGCGCCGCCTCCTTCGGCGAACTCCAGGACGAGACCGGACGCATCCAGGTCTACGTCAAGCGGGACGAGATCTGTCCGGGCGAGGACAAGACGATGTACAACACCGTCTGGAAGAAACTCATGGACATCGGCGATATCGTGGGCATCAAGGGCTTCGCCTTCATCACCCAGACCGGCCAGCTCAGCGTGCACGCCAAGGAGCTGACCCTGCTGAGCAAGTCGCTGCGCGTCCTGCCGATCGTCAAGGAGCAGGACGGCCAGGTGTTCGACGCCTTCACGGACCCGGAGCTGCGCTACCGCCAGCGCTACGTGGACCTGATCGTGAACCCGCAGGTCAAGGATACCTTCATCAAGCGCGCGAAGATCATCTCCACGATGCGCGAGTACTTCAACGAAGCCGGCTGTCTCGAGGTCGAGACCCCGATCCTGCAGGGCATCCCGGGCGGCGCCACGGCGCGTCCGTTCATCACGCACCACAACGCGCTGGACATCCCCCTGTACCTGCGCATCGCCAACGAGCTGTACCTCAAGCGCCTGATCGTGGGCGGCTACAGCGGCGTCTACGAGTTCGCCAAGGATTTCCGCAACGAGGGCATGGACAAGACCCACAACCCCGAGTTCACCTGCATGGAGATCTACGTGGCCTACAAGGACTACAACTGGATGATGAAGTTCGTGGAGACGATGCTTGCCAAGGTCTCCAACGCCGTCAACGGCACCACGAAGGTGAAGATCGGGGAGAACGAGGTGGACTTCGGCGGCACCTACCGCCGCCTGCCGATCCTCGACGCCATCAAGGAATACGCCGGCGTGGACGTGAGCGGGATGGACGAGGATGAGCTGCGCGCCACCTGCAACCGCCTGCACGTCGAGATCGAGCCTTCCATGGGTAAGGGCAAGCTGATCGATGCCATCTTCGGCACCTTCTGCGAGGACAAGCTCATCCAGCCGACCTTCATCATCGACTACCCGGTGGAGATGTCCCCGCTGACCAAGCGCCACCGCAACAACCCGGCGCTCACCGAGCGTTTCGAGCTGTTCGTCTGCGGCAAGGAGCTGGCCAACGCCTACTCCGAGCTCAACGACCCGGTCGACCAGCTGGAGCGGTTCGAGGAGCAGGCCCGCCTCAAGAGCAAGGGCGACGACGAGGCCATGTACATCGACATGGATTTCGTCCGTGCACTCGAATACGGCATGCCGCCGACCTCGGGCCTGGGCATGGGCATCGACCGCCTGACCATGTTCATGACCGGGCAGACCACCATCCAGGATGTCCTTTTCTTCCCGCAGATGCGGCCGGAGAAGGTCCTCAAGAAAGAAAACAAGGAACAGCAGGCCGAGTAATGGCTGAAATCATCACTTCGCCTTCGAATCCGAAGGTCAAACAGCTCCTCGCGCTGCAGCAGAAGTCTTCTGCGCGGCGCGAGCGCGGTCTTTTCGTGGTCGAAGGCCGGCGCGAGCTCCAGCATTGCATCGACGCCGGTTTTATCATCGATACGATCTTCGTCTGCCCAACACTGTCTGAGACAGCTCCGCTGCACGGGGGCTCTCCCCTGCCGGACTTCGCTTCGCTCATCCCACCGCTGCGCTTCGCTGGCGGTCCCCCCGTTCACGAGGCCACGGGCGGCCACGGTCCTGCAGGGGAGAGCCCCCGTTCCGCTGCGCCTGCTGCCGAAGCGGAGACGGCAGCTGCCTCTCCAGCCCGTAGCCACCCTCGGCTCCGTAAGAGGGAGGGGCCCGCTGCCGAAGGCAGTGGGAGGGGTCCGGCGCAGCCGGACGGCTGGAGAGGCAGGCTGCCGCGAAGCGAAGGGCAGACGAAGGTGTTTGAGGTCAGCGAAGAGGTGTACCGGAAGATTTCGTATCGTGAGGGGACGGAGGGCGTGATGGCGGAAGTCAAAGTGCCGGAGCGGAAGCTGGAGGGGCTGGAACTGCCTGAAAACCCGCTGGTGATGGTCCTCGAGTCCGTCGAGAAACCGGGCAACCTCGGGGCGGTGCTGCGCAGCGCCGACGCCGCTGGGGCCGACGCCGTGCTGGTCTGCGACCCGCTCACGGACCTGTGGAACCCGAACCTCATCCGCGCCTCGGTCGGCGCCGTGTTCACGGTGCCGTGCGTCACGTGCTCCTCGCAGGAAGCCATCGACTGGCTCAAGGCCCGCGGAATCCGCATCCTGACGGCCCAGCTGCAGGACTCCTCCCTCTACTACGACTGCGACATGACCGTCGGCACGGCCCTGGTGATGGGTACGGAAGCTACCGGCCTGACGCCCCGGTGGCGGCAGGCGGCCGACGCGCACATCCGCATCCCCATGCTCGGCGCCCTGGACTCCCTCAACGTGTCCGTATCGGCCGCCATCCTCCTTTTCGAAGCCGTCAGACAACGCCGGAATGGATAGATTCGGACTCATCGGCCACCCCATCGGCCACTCCCTCAGCCCCCGGCTGTTCACCGCCGGCTACGCCGGCCGGCACCCCTACGACCTCATCGAAACCCCGGATTTCGGCGAAGCCTGGGAGCGGTTCCTGGCCGGCTACAAGGCCATCAACGTCACGGCCCCCTTCAAGGGCGACGCCTTCGCACGGGCGGACTGGAAGAGCCCCGAGTGCGTGCGCACCGGCGCCACCAACCTGGTCGTCCGGACCCCGGAAGGGCTCAAGGCCTATAATTCAGATTACCTGGGCGTGCGCGCCATCCTCGAGCCGCTCGGCCGCGGGACCGCCGCCGTGATCGGCTACGGCGGGGCGGGCAAGGCCGCGCTCGCCGCCGCCGAAGACCTCGGATTCAGCTGCACGCTCTACCGCCACGCGGAGATCGCCGGCGGCGTGGCTGCCGACGTGATCATCTACACGCTGCCGCGCTTCGTCGAGGGCGCCGGCCGGCTCGACTGCGCCCACCTGCTCGAAGCCAACTACCGCGACGCCTGCCTCGCCGGCCACCCCGGCTACATCCCGGGGACCGAGTGGCTCCTGCAGCAGGCTGTCACCGGCTACGTCCTGATGACCGGCGAGCAGCCCGACGCAGCCGCGATGCGCGAGGCCATAACGGGCTCTATCTAAGGATTTCAAGGATTTCTTCAGCCACCCCGCCCGGGGTCCTGCCGTCGGTATCGACGGCGAAAGGGGCCTGGGCGTAAACCGGCGTACGCGCCGCGAAGAGCGCATCGGCGTCCCGGAAGAGGGGCCGGGAGGCATCGGCGGCGCCGAGCCGTTCCCGGATGGTCTCCAGGCGGGTGCGCAGCCACACGCAACGGGTGCGGGCGAAGACCAGCGCACGGGCCTCCGGCCGGGTCAGGGCCCCGCCGCCGAGGGCGAGGACGGTGTCGCCGCCGCGGGCGTCCGCCTCGTCGAGCACGGCACGGAGCGCCGCCAGCTCGACGGCCCGGAAGGCCTCCTCCCCGCCGTCCGCGAAGATCTCCGGTATCGGACGGCCTTCACGTTCAACGATTTCGGCGTCCAGGTCGACCAGACGGGCTCCCAGCCGGGAGGCGAGTTCCCGGCCCGTGCTGCTCTTGCCGCAGCCCATGAATCCTGTCAGGGAGATGATCATTTTCGTGCAACTTGTCGGACAAAGATAACTGCAATTCGGCAAAAAATCCCTATCTTGTGAGACTAAATTTTATGTATTATGTCACTGAACAAAGTCATGTTGATCGGTAACGTTGGCAGAGACCCCAATGTACGTTACCTCGAAGGAAACAATGCCGGCTCCCAGGGCCGGAAAGTAGCCACTTTCACCCTCGCCACCTCCGAGCGCTTCCGCGACCGCAACGGCGAGACCCGTGAGAACACCGAATGGCACAACATCGTGGCCTGGGGACAGCCCGCCGACGTCTGCGAGCGCTTCGTCCACAAGGGCACCCAGCTGTATATCGAAGGCCGCCTGCGCACCCGAAAGTATACCGACAGCCAGGGCGTCGAGAAATACACCACCGAAATCAATGTCGACACCCTCCAGCTCCTGGGTCGCCGCGACGACGGCGGCTACCAGGGCGACCAGCCGGGCGGCGGATACCAGCAGCAAGGCGGGTACCAGCGCCAGGGCGGCTACCAGCAGCCTTCCCAGGGCTACCACCAGGGTGGCTATCAGCAGCAAGGCGGCGGCTTCCAGCAGCAGGGCGGCTACCAGCGCCCGGCCGCGCCGGCCCAGCCCGTCCAGTCCGCCCCCGCCGTGCAGGACATCCCCGCCGGCGACGACGCAGGCACCGACGACCTCCCGTTCTAGTATCCCCACGCACTGACAGATTATGGCTGACAAGATCCAAAAGACCCTGCGCGACTCCGCCGCGATGCGCTGGACAGCCCTGCTGCTCCTCGCCCTGGCGATGTTCTGCGCCTATATCTTCATGGACATCCTCTCCCCGATCAAGGACCTGATGGAGTCGACGAGAGGATGGGATTCCAAGGCATTCGGCACGATGGAAGGCTCCGAGACCTTCCTCAACGTGTTCGTGTTCTTCCTGATCTTCGCGGGCATCATCCTCGACAAGATGGGCGTCCGCTTCACGGCCGTGCTTTCCGGCGCGGTCATGCTGGTGGGCGGCCTGATCAAGTACTACGCCATCAGCGAGTCCTTCATGGGCTCCGGCCTCGAGAACTGGTTCACCAACCACCTCAACTGGCACACCGGGGTCGGCTTCATCGACGACGTGCTGCCCTTCTACCAGGGCATGCCCGCCTCCGCCAAACTGGCGGCCCTCGGTTTCATGCTCTTCGGCTGCGGCTGCGAGATGGCCGGCATCACGGTCAGCCGCGGCATCGTCAAGTGGTTCAAGGGCCGCGAGACGGCGCTCGCCATGGGCTCCGAGATGGCCCTCGCCCGGCTGGGCGTCGCCACCTGCATGATCTTCTCGCCCTACTTTGCCAAGCTGGGCGGCCAGGTCAATGTCAGCCGTTCCGTCGCCTTCGGCGTGGTACTGCTCTGCATCGCCCTGATCATGTTCGTGACCTATTTCTTCATGGACCGCAAGCTCGACAGCCAGACCGGCGAGGCCGAGGAGAAGGACGATCCGTTCAAGGTCAAGGATATCGGCAAGATCCTCTCCAGCCTGGGCTTCTGGCTCGTCGCCCTGCTGTGCGTGCTCTACTACTCTGCGATCTTCCCGTTCCAGAAGTACGCGGTCAACATGCTGCAGTGCAACCTGACCCTGACCGAGCCGGCCGCCGGTTCCTTCTGGGCCGGCGAGGCCGTCACCATCGTGCAGTACATCATCATGCTGGTGGTTGCCGCATGCTCCTTCTCCAGCAACTTCATCAAGGACCGCAAGGGCCTGAAGTACGGCCTGATGGCCGTCGCCATCGTGGCCCTCATAGTCTACTGCTTCATGGGCTTCAAGCGCGGCACGGCCGAGACCATCTTCGCGGTGTTCCCGCTGCTGGCCGTGGCCATCACCCCGATCCTCGGCAACTACGTCGACCATAAGGGCAAGGCCGCCTCGATGCTGCTCATCGGCTCCATCCTGCTGGTGATCTGCCACCTCACCTTCGCCTTCATCCTGCCCGTCTTCAAGGGCAACGCCGTCGGCGGCGCCATCGTGGCCTACGTCACGATCCTCGTGCTGGGAGCCAGCTTCTCGCTGGTGCCCGCCGCCCTGTGGCCGTCCGTACCCAAGCTCGTGGACGAGAAGATCATCGGCTCCGCCTACGCCCTCATCTTCTGGATCCAGAACATCGGCCTGTGGCTCTTCCCGATCCTGATCGGTAACGTGTTGACGAGCACCAACGCCCCCGGCACGCCGCCCGACCAGCTCAACTACACCTGGGCGCTCGTCATGCTGGCCTGCCTGGGCATCGCCGCCATGCTGATCGGCCTCTACCTCAAGGTCGTCGACAAGAAGAAGCACCTCGGCCTCGAAGAGCCCAACATCCGGTAGATGAAGCAGAGCGTCCTGCAAAAATACGGCTGCTGGATCGCCCTGGCATGCCTCGTGGTACCGATGTTCGCATCGTACTACTTCGACGACATGTTCTCGACGATCTCCTACCTCTTCGAGGACCCGTCCCGCACGCAGCTGGGCTGGGACGCAGCCGGCTACGGCCTGTACACCAGCGGCTATTCGGTGCTGTGCGTGTTCGGCGGCCTGGTCGTCTGCGGCATCCTGCTCGACAAGTGGGGCGTGCGCGTGACCGGGTCCATCTTCGTGGGGATGATGGTGGCGGGCGCCGCCGCCGTCCTGTATGCCATCACGGCCGGATTCGCGCCGCAGCGCTCGCTGCGCATCGCCTACGCGGGCTGCATGTTCTTCGGACTGGGCAGCGAGATCGCCGGCACGGCGGTCACGCGCTCGATCGCCAAATGGTTCCGCCACGGGCCCATGGCCCTGGCGATGGGCCTGCAGCTGGCCATCGCGCGGCTGGGCACGGCGTTCGCGCTCGTGCTTGCGCCGCGCCTGGTCGTGGAGAACAGCGGCCACGTCTACACGCTCGCCGAGACGGCCCGTCCGGCCGTGGTCGGCATGGGCCTGATGGCCGCCGGACTGATCCTCTGGGCCTTGTTCGTGGCGCTGGACGCCCGCTTCGACCGGGAGGAGATGCCGGGCCAGGCCCGGCATGACGGCCAGCCGGACGACGCGGACGCGTTCCGCTTCTCGGACGTGGTCGGCGTGCTCAGGAATCCCAACTTCTGGCTCGTGGGGCTGCTCTGCGTGCTGTTCTACAGCAGCATCATCTCCTTCAAGAAGTTCGCCGGGGCCATCCTGATCCCGCGTTTCGGCATCCCGGCCGAGACCGCCGGCTGGATGGTCTCGATGCTGCCGTTCGCCACCGTGGTCTTCGCCCCGCTGTTCGGCCTGCTGGTCGACAAGCAGGGGCGGGGCACCCGCTGGATGGTGCTCGGATCGGTGCTGGCGCTCGCCGCGCACCTGCTGCTGGCCTTCGCGCCGCAGGGGGTCCCCTTCTTCGGCTACCTGGCCATGGTGCTGCTCGGCTTCGGCTACTCGCTGGTGCCCGCCGCCCTCTGGCCGTCCGTACCCAAGATCGTGCCCGACAAGGTGCTCGGGACCACGTTCGCCCTCGTCTACTGGGTCCAGAACCTCGGCCTGCTGGCGTTCAAGATGCTGGCCGGGCGGATCCTCGCCGGCGCGGGCACGGGCCCGGACGCCGCGCTGCGCGGCTCCTTCTCCGTGGAGCTGATGTTCACGCTGCTGTGCGTCGCCGCCGTGGCCGTCGCCCTGCTCTTCTCCCGCACATCCCGGCGCCATCCCGAACTCGGGCTGGACGCCCCCAACAAAGCCTGACCCGACATGTTCGAACTGCTGGACCGGATCGAGACTCCCGCCGACATCAAAGGCTTCACCATGGAGCAGCTGCGCGCGCTCTGCGCCGAACTGCGCCGCTACATCATCGAGACCTGCGCCCGGAATCCCGGCCACCTGGCCTCCAGTCTCGGTGCGGTGGAACTCATCGTGGGCATGCACTATGTCTACGACACGCCCCGGGACCAGCTCGTCTTCGACGTCGGCCACCAGGCCTACGCCCACAAGATCCTGACGGGGCGCAGGGAGGCGTTCCGCACCATGCGCACCGGCGGCGGCATCAGCGGCTTCCCCAACCGGGACGAGAGCCCGTTCGACGCCTTCGGGGTCGGGCACTCCTCGACCTCCATCTCCGCCGCGCTGGGCCTGGCCGAAGCGGCCCGGCTGCGCCGCCGGGGCGACAAGGTCGTCGCCCTGATCGGCGACGGCGCCATGACCGGCGGCCTCGCCTTCGAGGGGCTCAACAACGCCGGCGCCAGCCACGCCGACCTGCTCGTGATCCTCAACGACAACAACCAGTCCATCGAGGGCAACACGGGCGCGATGCACAAATACCTGCTCAACATCACGACCAGCCGGTCCTACAACCAGTTCAAGAACCGCGTCTGGGACCTGCTGGGAGACAACCGCCTGCGCCGCTTCCTGCAGCGCTGGGTCCGCGCCCTCAAGTCCTGGTTCGTGGGCAAGCCCGGCGGGCACCTGTTCGAGGCGCTCGGGTTCCGCTACTTCGGCCCGATCGACGGCAACGACATCGAGGAGGTGGTCACGACCCTGCACAAGCTCCACGAGATGAAGGGGCCGCGCCTGCTGCACTGCTACACCGTCAAGGGCAAGGGCTACCCCGCGGCCGAGGCCGACCCCGTGACCTGGCACGCGCCGGGCCACTTCAACCCCGAGACCGGCGAGCGCATCCACCCGCCGCATCCGCACGACCGCTACCAGGACGTCTTCGGCGAAGTCCTCTGCGAGCTGGCCGCCGCCGACCCGCGCGTCGTCGGCGTCACGCCCGCGATGGCGCAGGGCTGCGGCATGAACCGCCTGGCCGCAAGCCATCCCGACCGCTTCTTCGACGTGGGCATCGAGGAGGAGCACGCCGTCACCTTCTCGGCCGGCCTGGCCGCCGGCGGGATGAAGCCGTTCTGCAACATCTACTCCGCCTTCTCCCAGCGCGCCTACGACCAGATCATCCACGACGTGGCCCTGCAGCACCTTCCGGTGGTGCTCTGCTTCGACCGCGCCGGGCTCGTGGGCGAGGACGGCGCCACGCACCACGGCGCCTTCGACCTCGCCGCCTACCGGAGCATCCCGGACACCATCGTCAGCGCCCCGCGCGACGAGGTGCAGCTCAAGCGCCTGATGTACACCGCCTGCGCGCACGAGACCGGGCCCTTCATAATAAGGTACCCGCGCGGGATGGGCGAAGGCACGCCCTGGCGCGAGACCGGCACCGAGCCGCTGGAGATCGGCCGGGCCGAGACCCTGCTGGAAGGCACGGACGTCGCCATCCTCGCCATCGGTCCCTGCGTCAACCGCGCAGCGGAGGCCGCGGCCGCCTGGCCGGGCCGCGTCGGCGTCTACGACTTCCGCTTCCTCAAGCCGCTGGACGAGGCGCTGCTGCAGGACATCGCCGCGCGCTACGCGCACATCATCACCGTCGAGGACGGCGCGCTCGCCGGCGGGCTTTTCAGCGCCGTGAGCGAGTACCTCGCCGCACACGGCTGCAACGTGCCCGTGGAGGGCATCGGGATCCCCGACCGCTTCATCGCACAGGCCCGGCAGGCGGAACAATACGCCTCCTGCGGGATGGATGTGGAAGGAATCCAAAAAAGTTTGCAAAAAGTTTTTGAGAATAGGAAATAATTCCTATCTTTGCAGTCCCAAAAAGTAAGGGGACTTTGAAATAATACATTGCCGATGTAGCTCAGTTGGCTAGAGCGTGTGATTTGTAATCTCAAGGTCGTGGGTTCGATTCCCTCCATCGGCTCACGATCAGCAATGTAAAGTATAGGGGCAAGTACCAGAGCGGTCAAATGGGGCAGACTGTAAATCTGCTGGCTAAGCCTACGGTGGTTCGAATCCATCCTTGCCCACAAAAAGCGGAAAGAGACGAACGACTTTTCCACAAAGCGGGGTTCGTATAATGGCTATTATGCCAGCCTTCCAAGCTGGAAATGGGAGTTCGATTCTCCTACCCCGCTCAAATGAACGCCGATGTAGCTCAGGGGTAGAGCGCATCCTTGGTAAGGATGAGGTCATGAGTTCAAATCCCATCATCGGCTCCACGGAGCCGGCCAAAAGCCGGTTTAATTTTGTAACAAACTTTTAAACGTAATATTATGGCAAAAGAAGTTTTCAAGCGGGATAAACCGCATGTCAACATTGGCACGATCGGCCACGTTGACCATGGCAAGACCACTCTGACCGCAGCTATCACCAAGGTGCTCGCTGCCAAGGGTCTGAGCGAGGTCAAGTCCTTCGATCAGATTGACAACGCCCCCGAGGAGAAGGAGCGTGGTATCACCATCAACACCGCTCACGTCGAGTATCAGACCGCCAATCGTCACTATGCGCATGTCGATTGCCCGGGCCACGCCGACTACGTGAAGAACATGGTTACCGGTGCTGCCCAGATGGACGGTGCTATCCTTGTCGTCGCCGCCACCGACGGTCCGATGCCCCAGACCAACGAGCACGTCCTCCTCGCCAAGCAGGTGAACGTCCCGAAGATGGTCGTCTTCCTGAACAAGGTCGACCTCGTGGACGATGAGGAAATGCTTGACCTCGTCGAGATGGAGGTCCGCGACCTCCTCAGCAAGTACGACTTCGACGGCGACAACGCTCCCGTCATCCGTGGTTCCGCCCTCGGCGCCCTCAACGGTGAGCCGCAGTGGGAGGAGAAGGTCCTCGAACTGATGGATGCTGTCGACAGCTACATTCCCCTTCCGGTCCGCGAGAACGAGAAGCCGTTCCTGATGCCTATCGAGGACATCTTCTCCATCACCGGTCGTGGTACCGTCGTTACCGGCCGTATCGAGACGGGTACCATCCACGTCAATGATCCTGCCGAGATCGTCGGTTTCAACGACAAGCCGAAGAACACCGTCGTCACCGGCGTCGAGATGTTCCGCAAGCTCCTCGACCAGGGCGAGGCTGGTGACAATGTGGGTCTCCTCCTCCGTGGTATCGACAAGAAGGAAGTCAAGCGTGGTGAGGTTATCGCCAAGCCGGGCTCCATCACCCCGCACAAGCACTTCCTCGGACAGATCTACGTCCTGAAGAAGGAAGAGGGTGGCCGTCACACGCCGTTCCACAACAAGTATCGTCCCCAGTTCTTCATCCGCACCCTGGATGTTACCGGTGAGATCACCCTCCCGGCCGGTGTCGAGATGGTTATGCCTGGTGACAACGTCGAGATCGACGTCCAGCTCATCACTCCGGTCGCTCTGAACGAGAACCTCCGTTTCGCTATCCGCGAAGGTGGCCGTACCGTCGGCGCTGGCCAGGTGATCAAGATCCTTGACTAATCCCGATAGGAAATCCCAGAGGGCGGGATGCTGAGTCCCGCCCTTATACAGGGGAATAGAATAATGGTAATTCAGCGGTCTCCAAAACCGTCAATGTGGGTTCGATTCCTGCTTCCCCTGCAAAATATCAAAGGTTACGATTTGGTAATTGTTTAACAGATGCCGCCCTCCCGCTTCCATTTCGCGGCATCCATTAAATGTAAAGATGAGAAAGTTTATCAATTACTGCAAGGAGTCTTTCACCGAACTTACCAAGAAGACGACGTGGCCGACGTGGGCGAAGCTCCAGAGTTCCGCAATCCTCGTCATCGTCACGACCGTCATCCTGGCGGCCGTTCTCTGGGTGATCGACTTCGCTTTCCAATCTCTGATGACCGGAATCTACACATTGTAATCTTGACTCGTTATGGGCGAAATGAAATGGTACGTTCTGCGAGCGGCAGGAGGGAAGGAGAAAAAGGCCAAAGAGTATCTCGAGAAAGAGATCGAGAGAAGCGGACTTCAGGACCAGGTGGCTCAGGTACTTGTTCCCGTCAAAAAGGAAATTGTCACGAAAAACGGCAAGCGGAAGGCAGTCGACAAGCTGCTTTTCCCTGGTTATGTACTGATCCAGGCCGAATTGAGTGCCAAGCTTGAGAACATCATCCGGAATCTCGTTCCCGGCATGTCCGGGTTCCTCACCGAAAAGAAGACGACCACCGGCGCCCAGTTCGAGCGCATCCCCGTGCCTATCCGTGAGGAGGAGGCGCAGCGGATCCTCGGAGTCCAGGACGAAAATGCAGACAACGCTGCGGAGACGCTCGTCAATTACGAGATCGGCGAGTCCGTCCGCATCACCGACGGCCCCTTCACGGGCTTCAACGGTACCGTTGACGAGATTCTGGAAGACCGGAGCAAGGTCAAGGTAATTGTGGTCATCTTCGGAAGGAAGACCCAACTCGAACTCAGCTTTACACAAGTAACTAAAGAATAACAATTCATCATGGCAAAAGAAGTTACCGGATTTATCAAGCTCCAAATCAAAGGCGGAGCTGCGAATCCTGCACCTCCGGTAGGACCTGCACTCGGTTCCAAAGGCTTGAACATCATGGAGTTCTGCAAGGCTTTCAATGCAGCCACGCAGGGCAGCGCGGGCAAGATCCTTCCCGTCGTCATCACAGTCTATTCCGACAAGTCCTTCACCTTCGAAGTCAAGCAGCCGCCCGTGGCTGTCTCCCTGAAAGAAGCGGCCAAGATTACCACCGCTTCCGGCGAGCCGAACCGCAAGAAGGTCGCGTCCGTCACCTGGGACCAGGTCAAGGCGATTGCCGAAGGCAAGATGCCGGACCTCAACTGCTTCACCCTCGCATCCGCGATGCGCATGGTGGCAGGTACCGCAAGAAGCATGGGTATCACCGTGACCGGTGAGTTCCCCGAGAACCTTTAAAATCGACACGCACTATGGCTAGAATGACAAAGAACCAGAAGGCAGTTGCTGAGAAGTACGATTCTCACAAGCTGTATCCGCTCGCTGAGGCGTGCCAGGTTGTAAAGGATATCACTTACACCAAATTCGACGCTACCGTCGAGATCTCCGCGAACCTGGGTGTTGACCCGCGCAAGGCCAACCAGATGATCCGTGGCGTGGTCACCCTCCCCAACGGAACGGGTAAGGTGGTCCGCGTGCTCGCCCTCTGCACCCCTGACAAGGAGAACGAGGCCCGCGAGGCCGGTGCCGACTACGTCGGACTCGACGACTACATCGAGAAGATCAAAGGCGGCTGGACGGACGTGGACGTCATCGTCTGTACTCCTTCCGTGATGGCCAAGGTCGGTGCCCTGGGCAAGATCCTCGGTCCCCGCGGCCTCATGCCGAACCCCAAGACCGGTACGGTCACCATGGAGATCGGTGCTGCCGTCAAGGCTTCCAAGGCCGGTAAGATCGACTTCAAGGTCGACAAGACCGGTATCATCCACACGGGTATCGGCAAGGTTTCCTTCACCGCCCAGCAGCTCTACGAGAACGCTGCCGAGGTGCTGAACGCCATCGCGAAACTCAAGCCGCAGGCCCTCAAGGGTACTTACATGAAGAGCGCAGCGCTGTGCTCCACCATGAGCCCCGGTATCAAGGTTGATCTCAAGGCATTCCTCAACAAAGGTGCTGAGTAAAAATTCAATATTATGAAAAAGGAAGTTAAAGGTCAGATTATTGAAACCATCTCAGCACAGCTTCAGCAGTATCCGAATTTCTACATCACCGATATTGCTGGCCTGAATGCTGGACAGACAAGCAAACTCCGTCGTGAGTGCTTCAACGAAGGTATTGTCCTGAGCGTCGTCAAGAACACCCTCTTCGCCCACGTCCTCAAGGGAGTGGAGAACGAGGAGATGAAGTCCCTCGAGGAGACGCTGGTGGGCAACACCGCCATCATGTACACCACCGTCCCGTCCGCGCCTGGCAAGCTCATCAAGAAGCTCCAGCGCGAAGGCTTCACCAAGCCGGTCGTCAAGGGCGCTTATGTACAGGACTGTGTCTTCATCGGTGAGGACAAACTCGACCAGCTCGCTGCCATCAAGACCAAGGAAGAGCTCATTGGCGACATCATCGCCCTCCTCCAGAGCCCGATCCAGCGCGTCATCGGCGGTCTCGAGAATGCATCCGAAGGCAAGGCCGACGACGAGAAGGTCGGTGCCGCGAAGAGCGCACCCGCCGAAGCTCCCGCAGAAGAGGCTGCCCCCGCAGCTGAGGCTCCTGCAGCAGAATAAGAATAATATTAACAATTAAAAAATAAAGTAATTATGGCAGATGTTAAAGCCCTTGCAGAAGAGTTGGTAAACCTTTCTGTAAAAGACGTTCAGGAACTTGCTAAGGTCCTTAAGGAAGAGTATGGTATCGAGCCCGCAGCCGCTGCTGTGGTCGTCGCCGCCGACGCCGGTGCCGGCGCCGCCGCCGAGGCTGAGCAGACTGAGTTCGATGTCGTCCTGAAGTCCGCCGGTCAGGCCAAGCTCAACGTGATCAAGGTTGTCAAGACCGAGCTCGGTCTGGGTCTGAAGGAAGCGAAGGATCTCGTTGACGGCGCTCCCGCAACGGTCAAGGAGAAGATTTCCAAGGCAGAGGCCGAGGCTCTCAAGGCCGCCCTTGAGGAAGCCGGCGCCGAGGTTGAGGTTAAGTAACTCCAACTCTCTCCCTGCTTCAGGGAAAACAGGTTTAGAGCCAGGGATAATAGGCTCTAAACCTTTTTTCCGTATTTAATTTTTCTTCTATTTCCCAACGTTTCCAACGGCAGAATATGTCAAAAAAGGCAACCAACAAGCGCATAAACTTCGCAACATCCAAGATCCTGGAATATCCGGACCTGCTGGAAGTGCAACTCAAGTCCTTCCGGGACTTCTTCCAGCTCGAGACCACGCCGGAGAACCGTAAGGACGAAGGCCTTTACCAGGTATTCCAGGAGATCTTCCCGATTGAGGATACGAGGAACAACTACAAGCTCGAGTTCATCGACTACTTCATCGATCCCCCTCAGTATTCCATCGAGGAGTGCCTGGAGCGCGGCCTGACCTACAACGTCCCGCTCAAGGCAAAGCTCCGCCTTTCCTGCACAGACCCGGAGCACGAGGATTTCGATACCCGCGTCCAGGACGTCTATCTGGGCAACATCCCCTACATGACGCCGGCCGGTACGTTCGTGATCAACGGATCCGAGCGCATCATCGTCTCCCAGCTGCACAGGTCTCCCGGCGTGTTCTTCGACCAGAACATGCACTCCAACGGGACGAAGCTCTATTCCGCACGAATCATCCCCTTCAAGGGATCCTGGATCGAGTTCGCTACGGACATCAACAATGTCATGTACGCCTACATCGACCGCAAGAAGAAACTGCCTGTGACCACGCTGCTCCGTGCGATCGGTTACAATTCTGACAAGGATATCATCGACATCTTCGACCTGGCCGACGAAATCGAAGTCACGCCCGCGAACCTGGAGGCCGGCAAGGGCCGCAAGCTCGCCAACAACGTGCTCAAGACCAAGTTCGAGGACTTCATCGACGAGGACACCGGAGAGGTGACGCCCGTGGAGCGTATCGAGATCATCGTCAAGCGTGGCGAGATCCTCGACGACGCCACGATCGAAGCCATCCTCGAGGCGGAGGAGAAGAGCATCCTCCTGCAGAAGGACGAGGCCAACTCCGCCGAGTACGCCATCATCTTCAACACCCTCCAGAAAGATCCTACCAATACGGAGATCGAAGCCGTCAACTACATCTACAAGCAGCTCCGCAACTCGGAACCGCCGGATGAGAGCACGGCCCGCGACGTCATCAACAAGCTCTTCTTCTCCGAGAAGCGCTATGACCTGGGCAATGTCGGCCGCTACCGCCTCAACAAGAAGCTCGGCCTCGACATCGACCCGGATATCCGCATCCTCGAGAAGACCGACATCATCGAGATCATCAAGTATCTCATCCAGCTGATCAACTCCAAGGCCTCCGTGGACGATATCGACCACCTGTCCAACCGCCGTGTCCGCACGGTCGGCGAGCAGCTGGCCAACCAGTTCAGCGTCGGTCTGAGCCGCATGGCGCGTACCATCCGCGAGCGCATGAACGTCCGCGACAGCGAGCAGTTCAACCCGATCGACCTGATCAACGCGAAGACGCTCTCTTCCGTGATCAACTCGTTCTTCGGCACCAGCCAGCTGTCCCAGTTCATGGACCAGACCAACCCGCTGGCCGAGATCACCCACAAGCGCCGTCTGTCCGCACTCGGCCCCGGCGGTCTGAGCCGCGAGCGTGCCGGTTTCGAGGTCCGCGACGTGCACTACACGCACTACGGCCGCCTCTGCCCGATCGAGTCTCCGGAAGGTCCGAACATCGGTCTGATCTCGTCCCTGTGCGTCTATGCCCGCATCGACGCCCTCGGATTCATCGAGACCCCGTACCGTGACGTCAAGGACGGCAAGGTCGACCTCTCCGCCGCCGGCTGCCACTACATGAGCGCCGAGGAAGAGGAGAACAAACTCGTATCCCTGGCCAACGTCCGCATGGACGACGAGGGCAACATCCTCGAGGACCGCATCCAGTGCCGTCTCGAGGCCGATTTCCCGGTCGTCACCAAGGACCAGGTGGACTATATGGACGTGGCTCCGAACCAGATGGCTTCGGTCGCCGCCTCCCTCATCCCGTTCCTCGAGCACGACGATGCGCACCGCGCCCTCATGGGTGCGAACATGATGCGCCAGGCCGTGCCGCTTCTCAAGCCCGAGTCCCCGATCGTGGGCACCGGCCTGGAGGAGCGCGTCTGCATCGACTCCCGCACCCAGTTCATCGCTGAGCGCAAGGGCGAAGTCACCTACGTCGACGCCAACGAGATCCGCATCCGCTACGACCAGACCCCGGAGGAGAAGTTCGTCAGCTTCCTGCCCGAGGAGACGGTCTACAAGCTCCCGATCTACCGCAGGACCAACCAGAGCACGACCGTGACCCTCACCCCGATCGTCGCCAAGGGCGACAAGGTGGAGAAGGGCCAGGTCCTCACCCAGGGCTACGCCTCGCAGAACGGCGAGCTCGCCCTCGGCCGCAACCTGATGGTCGCCTTCATGCCGTGGAAGGGCTACAACTACGAGGATGCCATCGTGCTCTCCGAAGAGATGGTCAAGTGGGACGTCCTCACTTCCATCCACGTGGACGAGTACCTCACCGAGGTCCGCGACACCAAGCGCGGCATGGAGGAGCTCACCTCCGACATCCCGAATGTCAGCGAGGACGCCACCAAGAACCTCAGCGAGAACGGTATCGTCCGCATCGGTGCGCACATCGAGCCGGGCGACATCATGATCGGCAAGATCACCCCGAAGGGTGAGAGCGATCCGTCCCCGGAGGAGAAACTCCTCAAGGCCATCTTCGGCGACAAGGCCGGCGATGTCAAGGACGCCTCCCTCAAGGCCAACCCGTCCCTGAGCGGCACCGTCATCAAGACCGCCCTCTACACCAAGCTCTCCAAGGAGACCGGCAAGAAGAGCCAGGCCAAGAATGACCAGAAGACCCGTCTGGAGATGCGCCAGGCCGAGTTCGACCGCAAGGCCGAGAAACTCTACGCCGACTTCCTCCAGAAACTCGTGGTGCTGACCAAGAACCGCAAGAGCGCCGGCATCTACGACCTTTACGGCGTCGAGATCATCCCGAAGGACAAGAAGATCACCACCGAGATGCTCAAGGGCATCGACTACACCAACGTCACCTCCGGCAAGTGGACGACCGACAAGGACGCCAACGCCCAGATCCGCGACCTCATCAACAACTATTGCATCGCCCTCAAGACCGAGCAGGCCATTTGCAAGCGTGAGATGGACAAGATCAAGGTGGGCGACGAGCTCCCCAACGGCGTCATGCAGCTCGCCAAGGTCTACATCGCCAAGAAGCGCAAGATCACCGTCGGTGACAAGATGGCCGGCCGTCACGGCAACAAGGGTATCGTCGCGAAGATCGTCCGCCAGGAGGACATGCCGTTCCTCGAGGACGGTACGCCCGTCGATATCGTGCTCAACCCGCTCGGCGTGCCTTCCCGTATGAACCTCGGTCAGATCTACGAGACCGTGCTCGGATGGGCCGGCGCCCGCCTGGGCCTGAAGTTCAGCACCCCGATCTTCGACGGTGCCAGCATCGACGAGATCTGCGACTACACGGACAAGGCCGGTGTGCCGCGCTTCGGCAAGACGCACCTGCGCGACGGCGGTACCGGAGACTACTTCGACCAGCCCGCGACCGTGGGTGTCATCTACATGATCAAGCTCGGCCACATGGTCGACGACAAGATGCACGCCCGTTCCATCGGTCCCTACTCCCTCATCACCCAGCAGCCGCTCGGCGGCAAGGCCCAGTTCGGCGGCCAGCGTTTCGGTGAGATGGAAGTCTGGGCGCTCGAGGCCTTCGGCGCAGCCAACGCCCTGCAGGAGATCCTGACCGTCAAGTCCGACGACGTCGTCGGACGGTCCAAGACCTACGAAGCGATCGTCAAGGGCGACCCGATGCCGCCTGCAGGCATCCCTGAGTCCCTCAACGTGCTTCTCCACGAACTCCGTGGACTTGGCCTCAAGGTAACTTTGGATTAATTGGTTAGAACGAAACGTAATATGCCTACTTTCAATAACAAAGACAATAAGGTAAAGAGCAACTTCCAGACGATCAGCATCTCGCTGGCGTCGCCGGAGGACATCACCGAGCGTTCGTGCGGCGAGGTCCTCAAGCCGGAGACCGTCAACTACCGGACCTACAAGCCCGAACGCGACGGACTCTTCTGCGAGAAGATTTTCGGTCCGACCAAGGATTATGAGTGCTATTGCGGCAAGTACAAGCGCATCCGCTACCGCGGCATCGTCTGCGACCGCTGCAACGTCGAGGTTACCGAGAAGAAGGTGCGCCGCGAGCGCATGGGTCACATTACGCTGACCGTGCCCGTCGCCCACATCTGGTACTTCAAGTCCGCGCCCAACAAGATCTCCGCGCTGCTCGGCCTTCCGGCCAAGAAGCTCGAGTCCGTGATCTACTACGAGAAGTACATCGTGGTGCGTCCGGGCGCCAGCGACCTCCCCAAGATGGAGCTCCTCTCCGAGGACGAGTATCTGGACGCCCTCGCCCGCATCCCCGGCAACGAGAACCTTCCGGACAGCGATCCTGAGAAGTTCGTGGCCAAGATGGGTGCCGAAGGCATCTACGACCTCCTCAAGGAGATCGACGTCGAAGCACTCGGCAAGGACCTGCGCGAGCGCATGCGCGTCGAGAGTTCCCAGCAGCGCAAGGCCGAGATCCTCAAGCGCCTGCAGGTCGTCAAGTGGTTCCAGGAGTCCAAGGGCATCAACCGTCCCGAGTGGATGGTGATGAAGGTGGTCCCCGTGATCCCGCCGGACCTCCGTCCGCTCGTCCCCCTCGACGGCGGCCGCTTCGCCACCTCCGACCTCAACGACCTCTACCGTCGTGTGATCATCCGCAACAACCGCCTGAAGAGGCTCATCGAGATCAAGGCTCCGGAGGTGATCCTCCGCAACGAGAAGCGCATGCTCCAGGAAGCCGTCGACTCCCTCTTCGACAACTCCAAGAAGTCCTCTGCCGTCAAGAGCGAGTCCAACCGGGCCCTCAAGTCCCTGTCCGACTCCCTCAAGGGCAAGCAGGGCCGCTTCCGCCAGAACCTCCTCGGCAAGCGTGTCGACTACTCCGCCCGAAGCGTCATCGTCGTCGGTCCGGAGCTCAACATGCACGAGTGCGGTCTGCCGAAATTCATGGCGGCCGAACTCTACAAGCCGTTCATCATCCGCAAGCTCATCGAGCGCGGCATCGTCAAGACCGTCAAGTCCGCCAAGAAGATCGTGGACCGCAAGGATCCCGTGATCTGGGACATCCTCGAGAACGTGATGAAGGGCCACCCGGTGCTCCTCAACCGTGCACCGACCCTGCACCGCCTCGGTATCCAGGCCTTCCAGCCGCGCATGATCGAGGGCAAGGCCATCCAGCTGCACCCGCTCGCCTGTACGGCGTTCAACGCCGACTTCGACGGTGACCAGATGGCTGTCCACCTCCCGCTCGGCAACGCCGCCATCATGGAGGCGCAGCTGCTGATGCTCGGCTCCCAGAACATCCTCAACCCTGCCAACGGCGCGCCGATCACCGTTCCTTCCCAGGATATGGTCCTCGGTCTGTACTACATCACCAAGATCCGTCCGGGCGCCAAGGGTGAGGGCAAGAGCTTCTACTCCCCCGAGGAAGTCATCGTGGCCTACGACGAGAAGGCCATCGACATGCACGCGAAGATCAACGTCCGCCTCGCCGTCGACAAGCAGGACGCCTCCAAGGGCGAGCACCTGGTCGAGACGACCGCCGGCCGCATCATCGTGAACCAGTATGTCCCGGATGAGGTCCCCTACGTCAACGAAGTCCTCGGCAAGAAGGCGCTCCGCAAGATCATCACCGATGTGATCAAGCACACCGGCGTGACCCGCACGGCGCAGTTCCTCGACGACATCAAGAACCTCGGATACGACCAGGCCTTCCGCGCCGGCATCTCCTTCAACCTCGGCGACGTGCTCGTCCCGGAGGAGAAGACCTCCCTCGTGGAAGAAGCCTACCGTCAGGTCGCCAGCATCCGCGACGACTACGACAACGGTTTCATCACCAACAACGAGCGTTACAACCGTGTGCTCGACCTGTGGTCCTCCGTCGACAACAACCTCACCAAGGTCGTTACGAAGCAGATCTCCGCAGACCAGCAGGGCTTCAACCCCGTCTACATGATGCTGGACTCCGGCGCCCGTGGTTCCACCACCCAGATCAAGCAGCTGTGCGGCATGCGTGGCCTGATGGCCAAGCCGCAGAAGGCCGGCGGTTCGGGTGCGGACATCATCGAGAACCCGATCGTGTCCAACCTGAAGGAGGGCATGACCGTGCTCGAGTACTTCATCTCCACGCACGGCGCCCGCAAGGGTCTGGCCGATACCGCCCTCAAGACGGCTGACGCAGGTTACCTGACCCGCCGTCTGGTCGATGTCTCCCACGACGTGATCATCACCGAGGAGGACTGCGGCACGCTCCGCGGCCTCATCGCCACCGCCATCAAGAACAAGGACGAGGTCGTCGAGTCCCTCGGCGAGCGCATCCTCGGCCGCACTTCCGTCCACGACATCTTCAACCCGCTGACCGGCGAGCTCATCATCAAGGCCGGCGAGGAGATCCGCGAGAAGGAAGCCGACCTGATCGACTCCCTGCCGATTGAGCAGGTGGAGATCCGTTCGGTGCTCACGTGCGAGAGCCGCAAGGGCGTCTGCGCCAAGTGCTACGGCCGCAACCTCGCCACCAGCCGGATGGTCGAGAAGGGCGAAGTGGTCGGCGTCATCGCCGCCCAGTCCATCGGCGAGCCTGGTACCCAGCTGACCCTGCGTACCTTCCACGTCGGTGGTACGGCTTCCTCCTCCGCCGCCGATTCCTCCATCGAGTCCAAGTACAACGGTATCCTCAAGTTCGAGGAGCTCCGCACCATCGACCGTGTGTCGAAGACCGGCGAGGTCGAGACCGTGGTCGTGAGCCGCATGACCGAACTCCGCATCCTGGACGAGAACACCGGCATCACCTTCTCCCAGTACGACGTGCCTTACGGCGCCGTGCTCTACAAGAAGGACGGTGACAAGGTGACCAAGGGCGAGATGATCTGCGAGTGGGATGCCTACAACGCCACCACCATCGTGGAGACCGCCGGTACGGTCCGCTTCGAGAACATGATCGAAGGCTCCACCTTCCAGAAGGACGCCGACGACGAGTTCTCCGCCAGCACCGACAAGGTCATCATTGAGTCCAAGGACAAGACCAAGAGCCCCGCGCTCCATATCGTCGACGAGAACGGACAGAGCCTCAAGGTGTTCAACCTGCCGGTCGGCGCCCACGTCGTCGTCGAGAACGGCAGCCTGGTCAAGGTGGGTGACGTGATCATGAAGATCCCGCGCGCCATCGGCAAGGCCAGCGACATCACGGGCGGTCTGCCGCGTGTCACGGAACTCTTCGAGGCCCGCAACCCGAACAACCCGGCCATCCTCTCCGAGATCAACGGTGAGGTCCTGATGGGCAAGGTCAAGCGCGGTAACCGCGAAATCACCGTCAAGAACAAGTCCGGTGTCGAGAAGCACTACCTCGTGCCGCTGACCAAGCAGATCCTGGTCCAGGAGAACGACTATGTCAAGGCCGGCACCCCGCTATCCGACGGCGGCGTGTCCCCGAGCGACATCCTCGCCATCCTCGGTCCGGTCAAGGCCCAGGAGTACATCGTCAACGAAGTGCAGGCCGTCTACCGCCTCCAGGGTGTGAAGATCAACGACAAGCATTTCGAGATCATCGTGCGCCAGATGATGCGCAAGGTCGAGATCACCTTCCCGGGCGATACCGAGTTCCTCAACGAGGAGATGGTCGACAAGTGGCGCTTCATGGACGTCAACGACCGGATCTACGGCAAGTTCTACGTGATCGATGCCGGTGGTTCCCAGAAGTATGAGAACGGCGACATCATCGGCGCCCGCGAGATGCGCAGCGAGAACGCCTCGCTCGAGCGTCAGGGCCTGCAGATGATGACGACCCGTCCCACGCAGCCGGCTACGGCCCGCCTGATCCTCCAGGGTATCACCCGCGCCGCCCTCAAGACCGACAGCTTCATCTCCGCGGCCTCCTTCCAGGAGACCACCAAGGTGCTCAGCGAAGCCGCCATCCGCGGCCGCGTCGACCACCTCGAGGGCCTCAAGGAGAACGTCATCTGCGGTCACCTGATCCCTGCCGGTACCGGTCTGAAGAACTACCAGGATATCATCGTCGGCCGCAAGGACGAGATGACCCAGGAGTTGAATGAATTGTAATCCTTACCCTCTCATAGAAGAAAGCCGACCCCGCGGGGCCGGCTTTTTTCGTCTTGTCCTCCTACCGCTCGAAGAGCGGGGTGGAGAGGTATCGTTCGCCCGTGTCGGGGAGCAGGGCGACGATCAGTTTTCCTTGATATCCAGGCAGTTTCGCCAGCTTATAGGCTGCACTGAAAGCTGCGCCGGAGGAAATGCCAACGAGCAGGCCGGCGTGGTCCGCCAGCAGGCGTGCGCCCGCGAAGGCGTCGTCGTCCGTGACCGGGAGGACCCGGTCCACGTATTCCGACAGGTAGGTCTGCGGGACGAAGCCCGCGCCGATCCCCTGGATCTTGTGCTTGCCGGGCACGCCGGTCGTGATCACGGCGGAGGAAGCCGGCTCCACGCCGACGACCTCCACGGACGGCTTGTGCGCCTTGAGGCCCTTGCCGGTGCCGCTGACCGTGCCGCCCGTGCCGATGCCGGCCACGAACACATCCACCCGGCCGTCGGTGTCGCGCCAGATTTCCTGCGCCGTAGTCCGCTCGTGGGCAGCCGGATTGGCTGGATTGGTGAACTGGCCGAGGATCACGGCGCCGGGCGTGTTGTCGCGGATCTCTTCCGCCTTGGCGATGGCGCCTTTCATCCCTTCCGCGCCGGGCGTGAGCACGATCCGGGCGCCGAAGGCCTTGAGCAGGTTGCGCCGCTCCACGCTCATGGTGTCGGGCATGGTGAGGATGGTCTTATATCCCTTGGCCTTGCCCACCCAGGCGAGGCCGATGCCGGTGTTGCCGCTGGTGGGCTCGACAATGGTGGCGCCGGGCCGCAGGGTGCCGCGCTGCTCGGCATCTTCAATCATGGCGAGGGCGATGCGGTCCTTGACGCTGCCGCCGGGGTTGCTGCGCTCCAGTTTGACCAGGAGGCGTGCCTGCTGGCCTTCTAGGCCGAAGATTTCCAGCAGCGGTGTATTTCCGATCAGGTCGGTGAGTTTCTGGTAGATCATGATGCCCAAAGGTAGGAATAATCTTCGAAATCCGGATATCCGCCCGCAGGCGCGTCAGGCGTCCAGCGCTTGTTGCAGGTCCGCGAGGATGTCGTCGATGTGCTCCACGCCGACGGACAGGCGGATGGTCGTGGGGGTGATGTGCTGCTGCGCCAGCTCCTCCGGGCTCATCTGCGAGTGGGTGGTGGTGGCGGGATGGATCACCAGGCTCTTGACATCCGCCACGTTGGCCAGCAGGGAGAAGATCTTGAGTGAATCGATGAACCGCCAGGCATCGTCCTGCGTGCCCTTGATCTCGAAGGTGAAGATGGAGCCGGCTCCCTGCGGGAAATAGCGCCGGTACAGCGCGTGGTCGGGATGGTCCGGCAGGGCCGGGTGGTTGACTTTCGCCACCTTGGGATGCCGCGAGAGGAATTCCACGACCCGGAGGGCGTTCTGCGTGTGGCGCTCGATACGCAGCGGCAGGGATTCCACGCCCTGCAGCAGGATCCAGGCGTTGAAGGGGCTGATGGCAGCGCCCGTGTCGCGCAGGATGACTGCGCGGATGCGCGTCACGAAGGCCGCCGGACCGGCCACGTCGGCGAAGACGGCGCCGTGGTAGCTGGGGTCGGGCTTCGCGAGGGTGGGATACTTGTCGGCGTTTGCCTTCCAGTCGAACTTTCCACCGTCCACGATCACGCCGCCGAGCGAGCTGCCGTGCCCGCCGATGAACTTGGTGGCGGAGTGGACCACGATGTCGGCGCCGTGTTCCAGCGGACGGATGAGGATGGGTGCGAAGGTATTGTCGACAATGAAGACGATATGGTGCCGGTGGGCCACGGCGGCGATGCCTTCGAAGTCGGCGACGTCGGAGTTGGGGTTGCCGAAGGTCTCGGCGTAGATGACCTTGGTATTGGGCCGGATGGCGGCTTCTAGGGCTTTCAGGTCATTGATTTTCAGGATGGTGTTGCTGATTCCCTGCGTGGAGAGCGTATGGGTGATCAGGTTGTAGGATCCGCCGTAGAGGTTGTCCGCCGCGATGATGTGGTCGCCGGCCTGCAGGACGTTCTGCAGGGCGTAGGTGATGGCCGCGGCACCGGAGGCGACGGCGAGGCCCGCCACGCCGCCTTCCAGGGCGGCTACGCGTTCCTCGAACACGGCCTGGGTGGAGTTGGTCAGGCGGCCGTAGATGTTGCCCGGGTCGCGCAGGCCGAATCGGTCTGCGGCGTGCTGCGAATTGCGGAATACATACGAGGTCGTCTGGTAGATGGGGACGGCGCGGGCGTCGGATGCGGGATCGGGGGTCTCCTGGCCGACGTGCAGGGCCAGGGTTTCTACGTGTAATTTCTGTGTGCTCATAACCTTTATCTTTATTTATTTATTTGTTCTCCGTTTCCGGCAGGCGTGCCCCTTCAGGGAGCATTTGCCCGGGTAGGGTCGGACGCAGCGCAGCGTCAGTACGATTGCTCCCTGAAGGGGCCGCCTGCCGGAAACAAAGTTCAGAAGAATAGAATATATTTCCAAAGGATTTTGAAAATATGGATAATATCACTATTATTGCGCAGTAGTTTAAGAGAAATATCCATAAACAGCCTAAAAGAGCCGTTTGAGCAGAAAATAATTCTTCAAGCGTCATGAGCGGATTGGACTCCATCGACATCGCCATCCTGCGCACCCTGCAGCAGGATGCCTCCCTGACCAACAAGGAAGTAGCCGCGCGCGTGCACCTGTCGCCCACGCCCGTGTTCGAGCGCATCCGGCGCCTGCGCGAGCAGGGCTACATCAAGGGCTACGTAGCCGTGCTGGACGCGGAGAAGCTCAACTGCTCCTTCATCGCCTTCTGCTACATCAAGATGAAGCAGCACACCTACGAGAACGCCCGGCGCCTGATGGACGCCGTGCAGACGATGGACGAGGTCGGGGAATGTTACAATATCTCAGGCGATTACGACTTCCTGCTGAAGGTCTATGTCTCCAGCATGAAGGAGTACCAGCAGTTCGTGCTGCGGATCCTGGGCGAGCTCGACTGCATCGGCGGGCTCAGCAGTTCCTTCGTCATGGGCGAGGTCAAGAACACCCACTCCGTCCCGGTGCGCTAGATCCCGGCACCGTCGGTGAACAGCGGCTGCTCGACCGCACGGGTCTGCAGGATCCGGGAACGGGGCGGGACGCTGTGGGTCAGCCAGACGTTGCCTCCCACGACGGTATCGTGGCCGATCGTGACCCGGCCGAGGATGGTCGTATTCGCATAGACCGTCACGTTGTCCTCCAGGATGGGATGGCGCGGCTCGTCGAGCGGCCTGCCGTCGGGATCGTATTTGAAATTCTTGGCACCGAGCGTGACACCCTGGTACAGCATCACATGGTTCCCGATCACGGAAGTGGCCCCGATCACCACGCCCGTACCGTGGTCGATGGCGAAATACTCCCCGATCTGCGCGGCCGGATGGATGTCGATGCCGGTGGCGGAATGGGCCATCTCCGTGAGCAGGCGCGGCGCCACGGGGATCCCGAGCCCCAGCAACGCGTGGGCGGTCCGGTAATGGAGCATGACCTTGATGCAGGGATAGCAGAGCACGACCTCCGTGCGGTCCGTGACCGCCGGGTCGTTGTCTGCGATGGCCTCCACATCCGTGTGCAGGAGGCGGGCGATCTCCGGGATGCCCTCCACGAAAGCGTCGGCACGCTCGTCGCCGGCGATCTGGCGGAGTATGCTCCGGATGGACATCAGGTCGAGGGCGCGGTCCTCCTGCCCGAGGTATTCGGGGAAAACGGACCGGCGCATCAGCACCATCAAGCGGTTGAGCAATTCTTCCATACGCCAAAGGTAAGAAAAAATCATTATCTTTACCGGAAAGTAGTGTAGTTCCCATGAAGCCGTTCCCTTCGCTTGAAATCATCCCGCCCCTCAAGGGCATCACCAAGACCGAGCTCCTGGACAGCATCCGCCCGCTGATGGAGTTCGGCCCGCGGTACATCAACGTGACCTGCCACCGCGACGAATACGAGTTCCGGCCCGAGCCGGACGGGGGCTATACGCGCCACCTGCTGCGCAAGCGCATCAGCCAGACCGCCGTCTGCGCCGCCGTCCAGGCGGCCTTCCCGGAGGTGGAAGTGGTCCCGCACCTGATCTGCGGCGGAGCCACCGCCGAGCACATCGAGTCGCAGCTGCAGGATTTCAAGTTCATGGGGATCCGCAATATCCTGGTGCTCCGGGGCGACTGCATCCCGGGCGAGAAGCGCTTCGCGCCCGAGCCCGGGGGCTACGCGCACGCCGACGAGCTGGTCACCGCCATCCGCCGCTTCGAGCGGGCGCAGGGCGGAGAGCGGCTCTTCACGCTCGGCGTCGGCGGCTATCCCGAAAAGCACTTCGAATCCCCCAACCCCGAGACCGACCTGCACTATCTCAAGCAGAAGGTCGACGCCGGCGCCGACCAGATCATCACCCAGATGTTCTTCGACAACGCCGTCTTCTACGATTTCGTGGACCGCTGCCGCGCCGCCGGCATCACCGTGCCGATCGTCCCGGGCCTGAAGCCCCTCTCCAGCGCCCGGCAGGTGGACCTGCTGCCCGAGAGCTTCTCCATCGACATCCCCGTGGACCTCACGCGGGAAGTCGCCGCCCATCCCGACCAGGCCTACCGCATCGGAGAGCTGTGGTGCATGGAGCAGTGCCGCGACCTGATCGCCCACGGCTTCGGCGAGATCCATTTCTATACGATGGGCCGCAGCGAGAACATCATCCACATCCTCCGCACCTGCTTCTGATGGACGGACTGAGAGAAGCGCTGGGCCGCAGGATCCTGATCCTGGACGGGGCGATGGGCACGATGCTCCAGCGCCACGGCCTCAGCGGCAACAGCGAATCCTTCAACCTGTCCCATCCGGACACGATCCTGGACATCCACCGCGCCTACATCGATGCGGGCGCGGACATCATCACGACCAACACCTTCAGCGCCAACCGCCTGTCCCAGGCCGAGTACGGCTGCGCCGCGCAGGCGCAGGATTTCGCCCGGGCGGGCGCGCGGCTCGCGCGCGAAGCCGCCGAGACCGCGCCGCGCCGCGTCTGGGTGGCCGGATCGCTCGGCCCCACCGGCAAATCGCTCACCCTGGCGCAGGACCTTTCCGACCCCGCCTGGCGGGCGGTCTCCTTCGACGAGATGGCGCAGGCCTACGCCGAGCAGGTCCGGGGGCTGCTGGAGGGCGGCGTGGACATCCTGCTGCTGGAGACCTGTTTCGACGCCCTGAATGCCAAGGCGGCCCTCTATGCCATCAGCGGCATCCCGGAGGCCGCGGCGCTGCCGCTGATGGTCTCCGTGTCGGCCGCCGACCGCAGCGGGCGCACACTGACCGGCCAGACGCCGGAAGCCTTCTTCCGCTCCATCCGCCATGCCCGCCCGCTCTGCTTCGGGCTCAACTGCTCGCTCGGGGCGCAGGACCTCGCGCCGCTCGTCGCGGACGTCGCCGCCTGGGCCGACTGCGCCGTGAGCTGCTACCCCAACGCCGGGCTGCCCAACGAGATGGGGCAGTACGACGAGACGCCCGCACAGACGGCCGCCGCGCTGGAGCGGATGGCCCGCGGCGGCCTGCTCAACCTCGCCGGCGGCTGCTGCGGCACGACGCCGGAGCACATCC
>JAFUWY010000040.1 GCA_017477245.1 Bacteroidales bacterium
GACCCAGCATTCGGCCCCGGGATGCCGGGGATCGATGTCCGCCGCGAGCAGGCGCGGCGCCTGTTCGCCGACGCCGAGGCTCCAGCGCACGGCGCCGGTGGCCCCGTCGCAGACCGTCACGGCCGGGTTGCCGAGGAAGGCCCCGATCTCACCGGAGGTGTCGTGGGTGCCGACGACCAGCAGGCCGCCCCGGGGCGCGGGGACGGCATGGAGCGCAGACCCGCCCCGCAGCCGGGTCGTGTAGAGTCCCGTGCCGTCGTGGTCTACGGCCATGGCGCCGACGCAGATCTCATCGCAGCCGTCACCGTCGAAGTCGGCGACGGCCACCTGCGGGTTGCCGTTGCCGGAGTAGCCGCCCCATGGTTTCTCACTGCTGTCGAAAGTCCAGCGGGAGCGGAGCTTCCCGTCCCGGAAATCCCAGGCCGCTACGACGGTGCGGCCGTCCGCGCCGCGTACGAAGAAGACGGAAGGCGTGCGGCCGTCCAGGTAGGCGACCCCCGCCGTGTAGTGCTCGGGGCGGATGTCCACGGTGTCGTTGCCGCCGATGCCGCCCCAGCTGCCGAGCGGGAAGCGGAGCGGGATGTATTTCTGCGAATCGAGGGCGCGGCCGGTCCGGCCGTCGAAGACGGTCAGGAACTCCGGGCCGACTTCGATGCGGCCGAAGGTGGCCGAAGCCTCGTCCATCGAGCGCCAGTCGGCGCGCGGGTTGCCGAGCACGGCGCCCGTGCCGTCAATGGTGCCGTCCGCCGTCTTGCAAACAAGCTCCGCGCAGCCGTCGCCGTCCAGGTCGTAGGCGACGAAAGGCGTGGTGAGGTAGGTCGAGCGGATGTTGTGACCCAGGTCGATGCGCCAGAGGAGCGTCCCGTCCAGTTTGTAGGCATCCAGCAGGGTGTTGCCCGTGACGCCGGTGCGTGCGGGCGTGCTCGCGTTGGAAGGCTCCCATTTGAGGAGGATCTCCAGTTCGCCGTCACCGTCCAGGTCGGCGGCGCTGCAGTCTCCGGGAGTGAAGGTGTAGCGGTCGGCGGCGTCGCCGGGATTCTCACGGTCCGTGGCGCCGTATACGCGCTGGGTCACGCGGAAGACCTGCCGGGGTTCCGGCCGCTGCAGCGGGATCTCGAGGTAGTCCGCAGGCGCATGGGCGGCGAGGGTGCAGGCGGCCAGTTCCCGGCCTCCGGACCGGAGGATCCAGCGGTTGGCGCGGGACAGGTCGGCGTCCGCGTCGAGAAAGTCGGAGGTGGTGCGGACGGGCTGCGTGTTGACCTTGACGGCCCGTCCGCCGTCCGTCTCGCGATACAGGTCGAATGCCATCCCGGCCTTGTCGCCGGGGAGCATCCGCCAGGAAACGTGTGCGCCGCCGGCCGTGGCGGTCACGGCCAGGCCGCGGGAGAGGCGGACGTCCTGCAGGGGCTGTGCGCCTGCCTGGAAGAGGATGGAACATCCTGCCAGGACACAGAGTAGGAATCTTTTCATCGCGCGTGCTGTTTTTGGGCCTGCCGGATCTGTTCGAAGCGCGCCACCATGTCGAAGCTCGGATGGGGCGGCTGGTTGTAGGCGACGTTCTGCCAGGCGATGGCCAGGCGGTACATGCGGTCGCTCATCAGGGTGGGCATGCGGTTCGTGGCCGGGATGTCCGTCAGGTAGATGCGCAGCTCCTTGTTGTCGGGCGTGGCCCAGACGACCTCCTCGCGCCAGTCGCCGAGCAGGTCGGCGGACACGCAAGGCGTGGCCTTGGAGCCGTTGCAGGCCAGGACGCCCTGGGCGCTGAGCAGGACGTCGCTCCGGCCGGTCTCCCAGTTCCATTTGCTGATGGTGGTGCGGTCCAGGAGCTCCGCGTACGGGTCGGCGTCCCAGTAGATGACGAAATTAGTGGAGGAAGGGACGGACTCCGTGAGGATCTCGCCGGTGGCGCAGCTGCGCAGGCCGCGGGAGCCGGATCCCCAGCACTCGGCACCCGGGAAACGGGGGTCGATGTCCGCTGCGACCCCGCGGCCGATGTCGGCCCCGGGCTCGGCGCTCCAGAGGATCTCGCCCGTGCGGGCGTCGTAGACGGCCATGCCGGGCGTGCCGAACTGGACCGTATTCTCCTCGTTCTCATGCACGCCGAAGACTTCCAGCCCCGGGCGGTCCGGCACGAGGTCGCCGGCATGCAGGGCGTCGCCGTGCCGCAGCTTGGTGGTCAGCAGGCCCTCGCCGTCGTGGTCGACGATCATGCCGCCGACGCAGACTTCGTCGAAGCCGTCACCGTCGAAGTCGCCCACCGTGACGCTATGGTTGCCCATGCCGGAGTAGCCGGCCCAGCGGCGTTCGCTGCTGTCGAAGGTCCAAAGCGGCCGGAGCTGGCCGTCGGTGAAGGTCCAGGCGGCCACGACCGTGCGGCCGTACCATCCCCGCACGAAGAAGGGGGAAGGGGTCTTGCCGTCGAAGCAGCCGACCCCGGCGCTGAAGCGGTCGGACCGCTCGCCGAGGTTGTCGGTGCCGCCGTTGCCGCCCCAGCCGCCCCAACTGTCGAGCGGGTAGCGGGTGGGGATGTATTCTTCGGTGGCCAGCGCGGCGCCGGTGCGGCCGTCGAAGACGGTCACGTATTCCAGCCCGTAGTGGACCTTGCCGAAAGCCGGATCCGCTTCGTCGCCGACGCGGTTGTCCAGGGCCGGGTCGCCGATGGGCCGGCCCGTGCCGTCGATGGTGCCGTCGGCCGTCTTGCAGCAGAGCTCAGCCCGGCCGTCCCCGTCGAAGTCGAAGACGAGGAACTGGGTCGTGGGCGGGCCGGAGCGGATGTTGTGCCCCAGGTCGATGCGCCACAGGCGGGTGCCGTCGAGCTTGTAGGCGTCGATCAGCGTGTTGCCGGCATAGCCCCGGTTGGGCGGGAGCTTGCGGTTGGAGGGCTCCCACTTGAGGATGATCTCGTACTGCCCGTCGCCGTCCAGGTCGCCCAGGCTGGCGTCGTTGGCGGACAGGGTATAGGTCTCGTCGGTGCCGAAGGTCGTGCGGGGACCCGGCGGGTCGAGCGGAACGGACAGGTAGGGGACGGCTTCCTGCCCGCCCGGGCGGTGCCAGGAAGCCAGTTCGCGGCCGCGGCTGCGCAGGCTCCAGCGGTTCTCACGCGAGAGGTCGGCATCCTTGTCGAGGAAGTCGGAGGTGAGGGTGACAGGCTTGTCGTTGAGCTTGACGGCGCGTCCGCCGTCGGTGGCCCGGTAGATGTCGAAGGAGAGGTCCGCCGCGTCGCCGGGCAGCATCCGCCAGCTCAGGTAGAAACCTTGCTCCGTGGGGATGCCGGCGAGCCCCCGGTCCAGCCGCTCGCCCGTGTAGGGCTGTGCGGAGGCCGCCTGCAGGAGGGCCAGCAGGCCTGCCAGTATGCAGGGAATGTGTCTCATCGGATAGAGGATAACGGTTATTGGTCAGTTGTCAAAGTAGACAAATTTAGCAATAATTCTCGAAAGACCGCGCGTCTGACAAAATGTCATTGGCACGGACATTGATTCGAAGAGGGCTGCCGCGGCTTGTGACCGCGGCGAGGCAATGACTACAAATCAAAACAATAACATTATGATCAAACCATTAGCAGACAGAGTCCTGATCGAGCCCAAGGAGGCTGAGACCAAGACCGCATCCGGTATCTACATCCCTGACACGGCGAAAGAGAAACCCCAGCAGGGCACCGTCCTCGCTGCCGGTCCCGGCAAGAAGGATGAACCGATGGAAGTCAAGGTCGGCGACCAGGTCCTTTACGGCAAGTATGCCGGCACCGAAGTGACGGTGGAGGACAAGAAATACCTTATCGTGAAGCAGTCTGACATTTTAGCAATCCTGTAATTATGGCAAAGGAAATCAAATTCGACGTGGATGTCCGCTCCAAGATGAAGGCCGGTGCGGACCAGTTGGCAAACGCAGTCAAGGTGACGCTCGGTCCGAAAGGCCGCAACGTCGTGATAGATAAGAAATTCGGAGCTCCCCAGGTGACCAAGGACGGCGTGACCGTCGCCAAGGAGGTCGAACTCGAGGACCGCTTCGAGAACATGGGTGCCCAGATGGTCAAGGAGGTCGCCTCCAAGACCAACGAGCAGGCCGGCGACGGCACCACCACCGCCACCGTGCTCGCCCAGGCGATCATCAACGTCGGCATCAAGAACGTGACCGCCGGCGCCAACCCGATGGACCTCAAGCGCGGCATCGACAAGGCTGTCGCCACCGTGGTCGGGGACCTCAAGAAGCAGAGCCAGGAAGTCGGCAGCGACTACTCCAAGGTGGAGCAGGTCGGCACCGTGTCCGCCAACAACGACGCCTACATCGGCAAGCTCATCGCCGACGCCATGTCCAAGGTCGGCCGTGACGGCGTGATCACCGTCGAGGAAGCCAAGGGCACCGAGACCGAGGTCAAGGTGGTCGAGGGCATGCAGTTCGACCGCGGCTACATCAGCCCGTACTTCATGACCAACGGCGACAAGATGGAGGCCGAACTCTCCAACCCGGCCATCCTCATCACCGACAAGAAGATCTCCGCGATGAAGGACCTCCTGCCGATCCTCGAGCCGATGGCCCGCGAAGGTCGTGAGCTGCTCATCATCGCCGAGGACGTGGACGGCGAGGCGCTGACCACCCTCGTGGTCAACAAGCTCCGCGGCGCCCTCAAGATCGCGGCCGTCAAGGCCCCGGGCTTCGGCGACCGCCGCAAGGAGATGCTGCAGGACATCGCCACCCTGACAGGTGCCATCGTGGTGTCCGAGGAGCGCGGCTTCACCCTGGAGAACACGACCCCCGACATGCTCGGCCACGCCGAGAAGGTCACGATCACCAAGGAGAACACGACCATCGTCGGCGGTGCCGGCGCCAAGGATGCCATCGCCGAGCGCGTGGAGAGCATCCGCAAGCAGATCGAGGTCAGCACCTCCGACTATGACAAGGAGAAGCTCCACGAGCGCCTCGGCAAGCTCGGCGGCGGCGTGGCCGTCCTCTATGTCGGTGCGACCACCGAGGTGGAGATGAAGGAGAAGAAGGACCGCGTCGAGGATGCCCTCAATGCGACCCGTGCAGCTGTCGAGGAGGGTTACCTCCCGGGCGGCGGCGTGGCCTACATCCGCTCCGCCAAGTCCCTTGAAGGCCTGAAGGGCGAGAACGAGGACGAGACCACCGGTATCCACATCGTGGCCAAGGCCATCGAGGAGCCGCTCCGCCAGATCGCGCTCAACGCCGGCGTGGACGGATCCGTCATCATCCAGAAGATCAAGGAAGGCAAGGGTGACTTCGGCTACAACGCCCGTACCGGCGAGTACGTGCAGATGTACGAGGCCGGCGTCATCGACCCGACCAAGGTCGCCCGCGTGGCCCTCGAGAACGCCGCCTCCGTGGCCGGCATGTTCCTGACCACGGAATGCGGCATCGTGGACATCCCGGAGCCTACTCCGGCTGCGCCCGCCATGCCTGCAGGCGGCATGATGTAGTATTGTTCGCGGGATAGATCTCCTCTTGCTCCCTCCCGGGGTTGAGGACGACATGGCAGGCGTCCAGCCTGCATCCCTGCGGAACTTCCAGGACAACCCTGGCTGTCTTCGGCACCAAGTCTGACGGTGCCTGGATGGCCGGGGTTTCCGTTTGTGCGAGGACCCTGCCGCGGGCGTTGACGAGGGCCACGGTCACGCCGGGCACGTCCGCGCCGCCGAGGTTGTGGACCGTCACGGCGAGGCCTTCGTCCGTCATCTCCAGGTCTTCCGGGCCGATGCCGACGTCCGGACGCAGGGCGTAGTCCTCCGCGGGGGATTGCAGCTCGAGGCGGATGCGGCTGCCCTTGCGCGGGATGCGCAGCTCCACGCTGCGGGCGCGGCCGAACGCCACGCTCTCCGTGCGGCCGCCCGGCAGGGTGAGCGCCCAGGTGCCGCCGGGGGCTTCGACGCCTTCGAGGCGGACCTTCATCGCCCGGCGGGCGGTGTTGTAGAACTCGATCTCCAGATGGCCGGGTTCGGGGTGCGTGACCAGGATCGCGAGCTTCTGGGCGTCATCCGGCCGCGCGAAATGCCAGCGGACCGGGTTGCTGGGCACGAGGTTGGCGCTGCGCGTCATCGCGATGCCGCCCAGGCGGCTGTGCTGGATGGTCTCGCAAGGAAATCCGATACGGTCGATCCAGAGGCTTCCCTCGGTCATGATGTATTCGCGGGCGTCGATGGTGCGCAGCTCGCGCCGGATCTGCGCGGCGAGGTCCTCGGGCGTGTAGTCCTTGTGGTCCCAGCCGGTGCCCTCGACGGCCTTGAGGAATCTCTCATCGCCGGTCCAGCGCCAGGCGTACCACATCAGGGGCACGGCGAAGCGCTCGCCCCAGGAGCGGGCTTCGTCCGTGAGGAAGTTGATCTCGTTGGGCAGCTGGACGCGTCCCTGGGCGTCGGTGCGGGCGTGCGCGAGGACGGACTCCGCGAAGCGGACCAGGTACTCGCGCGCAGCCGGGTTGCCGTAGGCGTCGCCCAGCAGCAGGCCGGGGCCGGTGTGGTAGTATTCCCGGTAGGAGGACCAGGTCCAGGGCTCGTACTGCGCGACGCGGGTGGCGCTGAAATAGTCGGAGCGGAAGTGCAGGTGCCCGCCGGGCGTCGTGCCGAGCAGGTGGTCCCGCACGCTCCTGGCCGCTTCCATCAGGCGCTCGGCCGCGCGGGGGCTGCCCGGCGCGATGGTGCCGATCTGGACCAGGGTGTTGGTGCCCTCTTCGTAGGTGTGCAGGCCGTCGGTCATGATGGTGCTCATGCCGCGGGTCAGGGTGCCCTCGGCGTCGACCGCATCCATGAAGCGGTGCAGGGAGGCGGCGAATTTGTCCTCCGCCACTCCGAGGTGGATCAGGCCGGGGAAGTGGTTGACGAGGTCGGTGTCGTCGGAGATGCCGCCGCCGAACTCGCCGTTCTCGATCTGGCGGTTGTCGATGAACCATTCGAAGGTCTCGCGGTACTTCTTCAGGAGCTCCAGCTGGAGGAAGGCCCATTCGGGCATGCCCTTGGGCGCCACGGGTTCGGTGTAGGGGAGCGGCTGCTCGCTGTTGTAGATGTGCCAGTACCTGCGGCCCAGCTTGTGGTCCGGGTCGACCCGGAGCAGGTCGTTCATGTCAGCCTCGATCTGGCGGTACTTGCTGAGCCGCCGGCTGGTGGTGTTCTCCTCGCAGAGCATGGCGTAGGTGTCGCGCACCTGCGTGAAGCGGTCGGCGGTGTGCTCGGCCTTGGCGGCTTCGTAATCCTTGAATACCAGCTCGATGCGCATTCCTTTGAGGATCTCCGTGTCGAAGTCGGGACCGGCCCCGGCCAGGGTCAGCCAGAGCGGCTGGTCGTCCGGGAGGATCCGGTCGCGCAGGTCCAGCCACAGGGTGCGGGCCTGGCCGGGCCGGACGCTGAAGGAGAAGTCGAGCATGTCGCGCAGCGGCCAGACGGGGTCCTTGACCGCTAGGTTGAGGGGGATCAGGCCGTCCGCCCCGGCCAGATAGGCGGGCAGGGCCGGGAGGCTGACCCGGATGCCGTCCAGGCCGGCCTGGAGCTTGATCCAGGAGTAGGAGCGGACGTTGGAACGCCAGGAGCTGCCGAATTCGCCGAAGTCGGTGGGGGCCGTCTCGAGGACTTTGGGCACGCCCAGGTCGAGGTCGCGGATGTCGCTGGGGATGACGATGTGCACGATGGGACGGCCGGTCTCCCAGCCGGGGCGCGTCACGCGCGGGGTCTCGTGGTCCATCGGGTTGTCGTACTGGCGCGCCTGGGCCGGCCGGGCCAGCAGCATGCGCTGCTCGCCGGGCCGGTAGCGGCCCCGGATATACTCGCTGATCCGGGTGAGCTGCGGATGGTTCAGGGCCTGGAAGTCGTCCAAGGTATAGCGCAGCCGGGCGACGCCTTCCGGCGCGTCGCCTTCGCTGACGCGGAAGGCGTTGAATTCCTGGATGGGGGTCTCCTGGACGTCGTTGGTGAAGACGAGGGTGCCGCCGGTGCGTTCACGGTCGAAGCGGTGGAAGCTGCGCTGGGAGCCCCGGGGCTTGGTGCCGAGTTCGCGGGGGTCGGTGCCCTGGCGGTTGTCGGAGAGTCCCAGCGAGCCGTAGGCGCCGCCGGTGACCTCGACGTAGTTCCAGGGCTCGTCGGGGAGCAGGAAGCGGACCTGCTGCCCGGAGGTGGAATAGCAGTCCCAGTCGGGGAGCTGGAAGTAGTCGTTGCGCCCCTCGATGCGGGAGCGGTTGTAGACGCCGGGCCAGGTGGTCTCGCGGATGCCGTCGCCGGCCTTCCAGTACCATCGCTTGAGGTCGTAGATGTCGTTGATGCCGAGCTTGCGGACGGCCGTGTGTTCGTCGGTGAGTTCGGGCGGGGTGGCGCCGTCGAAGCCGTAGAAGCGGCGCCAGGCCTGCTCCTGCGCCGCATCCTCCAAGCAACGGCCTGCCGCCTGCGTGTGCGGCACACCGCCCCGGGCCAGGGCGGCTATCTCGCTGTCGGAGAGCATCTTGCCGTAGATGCGCAGCTCGTCGATGTCGCCGCCGCGTTGCATGTTGTAGGCGCTCTGGACCTGGTAGGGGCTGATTACACGGGAGTGCGGGCCGAACTGGTCGAGGCCGGTGTTGAGGGTGACGGTGGTGTCGCGGCGGGCGACTTCGCGGCCGTTGAGGTAGAAGCGGATGCCGCGGGTCTCGTCCCAGCTGAGGGCGAAGTGGGTCCAGCGCTCCGGTGCGGGGAGGGGGTCGACTTTTGTTGATACGCGCACGCGCGCGAGGTTATTGTCGGTGACGAAGGCGTCGAAGCCGTGGCCGTTGTAGTCGATGCGGAGCCAGGTCATGTCCCAGCTGGAGTGGTCGGCGAAGGAGACGCGGAAGATGGGGAATTCCGTGGGCGTGAAGGGTTCGGCGCTCCGCCAGAAGAAGGAGAGCGTGCCTTCGGTCGCGTAGATGTTGCCCGGTGCCTTCCAGGTCAGCAGCTGGCGGTAGCCGCAGTGCAGGGCCTTGCCCCGGGCACCGTCGGGTGCGACGGACACGTTGGCGAGGAAATTCGGATGCGGGTCTCCCTGGGCGTAATCGGCGCTCGCGCCGCGGTCGGCGGACATGTGGAAGAGCAACGCGCCGTTGTCCTGGGCCTGTAGGCTCCAGGCGGCCAGGACCGGCAGCAGGAGGGAGAGGATGGGTTTTCTCATAGCGGGAGGGTATTGTTGGATTCGTAGAGTTCGCAGAGGGTGTCGTCCGGATCGACGACGACGCGGCAGCCGCGCAGGTCCCGGCCCGCCGGGACGGCGAGCCGCACGCGGGCGGTCTTGGGCTGCAGGTCCAGGGCGGGCGGTACGGGCGGACAGATGGCCGTGGCGAGGACGCGGCCGCGGGCGTCGATCAGGGCGACGGGGGTCGCAGGCGTCTCGACGCCGCCTAGGTTGTGCAGGGTCACGACGAGTTCCTGCCCTTCGCGGACCACGTCCCCGGCGCCGATGCCGAGCTCGGGGAAGGTGGCGTCGTCGCGGACGGGACCGGCCAGCTCCAGCGAGACGGTGTATTCCTTGCGCGCCGGGATGGTCAGCGCGATGCTGCGCGAGCGGCCGAAGGCGACCTGCTCCTCCTTGCCTCCGCCGCGCACGAGTCGCCAGGTGCCGATGCGGGCCTCCCGGCCGAGCATCGTCACGCGCACGGGACGTGCCTGCGTGTTGAAGAAGCGGATGGTCAGGGCGCGGTCGCTGTGGCGCGTGACGTGGATGGCCACGTCGGTGGCGTCGGTTTCGCGCTCGAAGCGCCAGGCGACGGCGTTGGTGGGGGTGTAGTGCGACAGGCGGTTCATCGCCGGGGCGCCGAGGCGCGCCACCTGGATGGCGTCGTGCGGGAACTGCACCCGGTCGGTCCAGATGCTGCCCTCGGTGTAGATGTAGTCCTTGACGACCAGGTAGCGGAGGTCGCGGCGGTACTGGCGGACCTGGTCCGCATCGTCCGCGAAGGACAGGACCCATTTGGAATCGCGGACGGGCCGGAGGTATTTCTCGTCACCGGTCCACTGCCAGCAGCCCCAGAGGGGCGGCATGGAGTTGTTCCAGCCCCAGGAGCGCACCTGCCCGGTGAGGAAGTTGACGTCCTCGGGCATCTGCACGAGCCCCTGCGGGGTGGTGCGGGAGAGGTCGAGCATCGAGTCCATGAAGCGGCGGACGTATTCCCGCGCCGCGGGGTTGGCGTAGAGGTCGCCGAGCAGCAGGCCGGGGGCGGTGTGGAAGTAGCTGCGGTTGGTGGTCCAGACCCAGACGCCTTCGAGCGCCATCTTGGTGGCGCTGAAGTAGTCGGAGCGGATGAGCAGGCGCCCCTGCGGATTGACGGCGAAGATGCGGTCGCGGTAGGTGCGGGCGCTCTCCATCAGGCGCTCCGCAAGCCGGGGGTCGCCGGCGTCGATGATGTTCATCTGCACGAGGGCGTTGACGCCCTCCTCATAGGTGTGCAGGCCGTCGGTCTGGATGGTGCTCATGCCGTTCGTGAGCATGCCCTGGTCGTAGACGGCCTGGAGCAGGCGGCCCAGGCCGTCCTCCAGGCGGTCGGGCAGGATGCCGATATCGTGGAACCCCGGGTAGTAGTTGGTGAAGTCGGTGTCGTCGGAGATGCCGCCGCCGAGCTCGCCGTTGTCGATCATCCGGTTGTCGAGGTACCAGGCGAGGATGTGGCGGTATTGCCGGAGCAGCTGCAGCTGCATGAAGGCCCATTCCGGCACGCCGGCGGGGGCCTGCGGCTCGGTGTAGGCCGGTCCGGCCTGCTCGCCGTAGAAGAGGCTCCAGTAGGAGCGGCCCTGCGGGTGGTCGGGGTCGACCCGGAGCAGGTCGGCCATGTCGCCGTTGAGCTGGTTGAACTTGTCCTGCCGGCGGCTGCTGGAGTTCTCCTCGCAGGTCATCGCGTAGGTGTCGCGTACCTGCGTGAAGCGGTCGGTGACGTGCTCGGCCTTCGCTTCGTCGTATGGCTTGAATATCAGGGAGATGCGCATGCCGGCGAGGTGGGCGGGGCTGAGCCCCGGCTGCGCGCCGGCGAGGGCGAGGTAGAGTGGCTTGTCGTCCGGGAGGATCCGGTCACGCAGGTCCAGCCACAGGGTGCGGGCCTGGCCGGGCCGGACGCTGAAGGAGAAGTCGAACATGTCGCGCAGCGGCCAGATCGGATCCTTGACCGTGAGGTTGAGGGCGATGAGCCCGTCCCGGGCGAGTGTCTGCGGGAGGGCCGGCAGTTCGATCCGGATGCCGTCCAGTCCGCCGCGCAGGTGCGACCAGGAGGCCGTGCGGGGCCGGGCCGTGCTGACGCCGGGGCGCAGGGGGACGTTCAGGTCGAGGTCGCGCGTGTCGGACGGGATCACGATGTGCACGATGGGGTCGTCGTCCGGTCCGGCCTGCGGGAGGTTCCGGGCCGGGGCCCCGCCGGCGGGCACCGCCAGCACCAGCTGGCGCTCGCCGTCGCGGTGGCGGCCCAGGATGTGGTCGCGGATGGCGCACAGGGCCGGGTCGCGGTAGTCGTCGAACAGGGCGGGGGTGTAGTCCAGGCGCGCGACGCCCGCGGGCGCGTCGCCTTCGTGGACGTAGAAGGCATTGAATTCCTGGATAGGGGTCTCCTGGACGTCGTTGGTGAAGACGAGGGTCTGGCCGGTGCGGGGCCGGCCGAGGCGGTGGAAGCTGCGCTGGGAGCCTTTCTCCTTGCGCGCAAGCGGCTGGGGATCAGTGCCTTGCTGGTTATCGGAGAGGCCCAGCGAGCCGTAGGCGCCGCCGGTGACCTCGACGTAGTTCCAGGGCTCGTCGGGAAGCAGGAAGCGGACCTGCTGCCCCGAAGTGGAGTAGCAGTCCCAGTCGGGGAGCTGGAAGTAGTCGTTGCGTCCTTCGATCCGGGAGCGGTTGTAGACGCCGGGCCAGGTGGTCTCGCGGATGCCGTCGCCGGCCTTCCAGTACCAGCGCTTGAGGTCGTAGATGTCGGTGATGCCGAGCTTGCGGACGATGGTGTGCTCGTCGGTGAGCTCGGGCGGGGGGGCGCCGTCGAAGCCGTAGAAGCGGCGCCAGGCTTGCGCCGCGCCGTCGGGCCGGGCCTGCGCGGGCTGGGGGACCTGCCCGGCGGCGAGGTTGGCTATTTCGCTGGCAGACAGCATTTTATCGTAGATGCACAGCTCGTCGATGTCGCCCCCGCGCACCATGTTGTACATGCTCTGGACCTTGTAGGGGCTGATGATGCGGGAGTGCGGGCCGAACTGGTCGAGGCCGGTGTTGAGGGTGACGGTGGTGTCGCGGCGGGCGAGCTCGCGTCCGTTGAGGTAGAAGCGGATGCCGCGGGTCTCGTCCCAGCTGAGGGCGAAGTGCACCCATTCTGCCGGATCGGGGAGGGGATCGACTTTAGTACTTACGCGTACGCGCGCGAGATTGTTGTCGGTGACGAAGGCATCGAAGCCGTGGCCGTTGTAGTCGATGCGGAGCCAGGTCATGTCCCAGCTGGAGTGGTCGGCGAAGGAGACGCGGAAGATGGGGAACTCCGTGGGGGTGAAGGGCTCGACGGCGCGCCAGAAGAAGGCGAGCGTGCCCTCGCGCGCGTAGATGTTGCCGGGCGCGCGCCAGGTCAGGAGCTGTTTGTAGCCGCAGCGCAGGGCCTTGCCTGTGGCGCCGTCGTCGATGACGGAGATCTGGCTGAGGTAGTGCGGCTCGCCGCTTCCGCGGGCGAAATCCGCCACGACGCCCTCCTCTCCGGACAGGTGGAAGAGCAGGGAAGAAGGCTGCTGGGCATGGGAGAGACAGGCGATGCAAAAAGTCAGCAGAAGGCTGAATCCGGCTTTCTTCATATGGATCAACGGCTTATGTGGTTTGAATACAAAGATAGCGAAAAAAGGGGGTGAAAAAAGTTCCGAAAAAGTTTGCAGGTTCAAAAAAAGTGTCTACATTTGCGTCCCCTTTCGGAAACGGGGGGATGAAAAAAGCTCTTTCACATCGTTTGAATGCAGAATTTTTCAAAATATTTGCTGAAAAATTTGCGGATTCAAGAAAAGTGACTACCTTTGCAACCCCTTTCGGAAACGGGGGGATGAAAAAGCTCTTTCACATCGTTTGAACGCCGATTTTTCGAAATATATTTTCAAAAAATTTGCAGATTCAAAAAAAGTGACTACCTTTGCAATCCCAATCGAAAGAGAGGGTTTGGCCATCAGCCGAAGAGGCTGGTTTTTTTAGCGCCAAATTTGAGAGATCATTGAAAAGACTGATAAAGATAAGTACAAGCAAGTACCGAGAAACTAAGAATCGAGAGCGTTGATTTCTTTGGAAATTGATAGAGTGTCAGGAGCGGACTAGAAGTATAAGAAATATACAAAGAAGAGTTTGATCCTGGCTCAGGATGAACGCTAGCGGCAGGCTTAACACATGCAAGTCGAGGGGCAGCGGGGAGTAGCAATACTCTGCCGGCGACCGGCGAAAGGGTGCGTAACGCGTGAGCAACTTGCCC
>JAFUWY010000041.1 GCA_017477245.1 Bacteroidales bacterium
GGCCAGACGACGCATCGCCTCCGGATCCTCCGCCATGGCGAGCCTGTCCCGCAGCGCCGCCTGCTCCAGCAGCAGTTCCTGCCTTGTCTGCTCCAGCGCCGCGTTGGCCTCCCTCTGTTGGGCGACAGCACGTCTCGCCGAGGCGAAAGCGCCCAGCGCATAGAACAGCAGCGCGACGATCACCGCACGCAGTACCACATTTCGAATCCGCATCTTTACCTCATTAAACGGCTACATTCCGTTTACCGCTTTACTATAAATCATTTTCTCACTTTTTGGAAGATTTTTTTTGCAGAATTGTGGATTTGTACGGAAATTTTTTTGTACCACCCGATCTCACTGTATAAAAATTCATATGCCTTGGACAAAACCGGGAGAAACAGCGGGCTGAGCGCGTACTGATAGAGCAAAAAGCCGAGAAAAGAGGCACACAGCTCCCACAGTCCGAGGCGTCCGGAGGGGGCGCGCATCGCGGCGAGAAAGCAGGCTGCGGCGGCCAGAAACGCTAAGAGCAGATCGGCCAGCGCCGCAAGCAGCCGTCCGCCCCGGCGGCGGAGCGCCCCGCCGCGCCGGCGCGCAAGCAGCGCGCGAAGCAGCCCGTCACCGCCATGCCGGATCCCTTCGCGGAGCCCGTCGTGAAGCTGCAGGAGAAGCCCCGCACCGCACTCTACGCGCAGGGCGCCATCGGCAGCAACGAAGCCTCGCCCCGTCCCGCCCCCGGCGCCTGGATGGCCCCGGGCAGTGAAAGCGGATTCTCCGAGCTCGGCGCATCGACCTACGGCGTGCCCTTCACCGTCGGACTGGGCGTGAGGATCTACCTCCTGCCGCGCCTGTCCATCGGCACGGGCCTGGACTACTCCCTGCTGACCCGCAGCTTCACGGGCAGTTTCGACGGCGAATCCGGCACGGTATCGCACACCCTCCAGTACATCGGCGTCCCCGCCAACGTCTATTTCGACCTCATCTCCGCCAACCGCATCAAGTTCTACGTCTACGGCGGCGGCGAAGCCGAATACTGCATCTCCAACAAATATCGGCTTTTCGCCAATCCGGACATCGTCCGCAAGTATCCGGTCGACCGGCTCCAGTTCTCCCTGGCCGGCGGTCTGGGCGTCGAGTTCCGGCTCACCGACAAGCTCGGCATCTACCTCGACCCGGGGGTCAACTACTACTTCAACTGCAACCAGCCGCGCAACATCCGCACGGAGAAGCCGCTGCTGGTCAACTTCGACGCCGGCCTCCGCTTCAATTTCTAGCAAAGAATCAGTCAAAAGACCTTAAAAAAAGTATTTTTGTGATATTTGCCCTGCGAAAGATACGATTCTTATCGCGGGGCATCGTTTTTTTTGTCTCATTTGCAGAAAAAACTGCTATGAGAAATCTTGCTTTCCTCTCCCTCCTGGCACTGGGCGTCCTCCTGCCCGGCTGCGTACTGCTCGAAGACGGACTCACCGGCGCCCGGCGCCGGACCGACTGCTCCCGCGAGGGGGCGCGCCCGCAGCGGCCGCGAGGCGGCAGCGCCCTGCCTGGGCTGGACGCAGCCGCCGACACCACGCTCTGGATCTGCGCCGTCCGTTTCCCGGAAGGGTATGACTGGCAGCGGGACACCGCCTACGGGAGCATCCCCTTCGAACTGGTCCTGTACAAGGATTTCGCTCCGGTCCTGACCCTTCCGTCCGGCCCGGAGGCCTGTTTCACGCCGGACCCCGCCCGGCATCACCTGCTGGAGGGACACCTGTATACCGAACGCTTCCAGGACGGGCAGACGCGGATCGGCCGGGACGGAGTGGAACTCTGCCGCTTCGACGGCCGGGAGATGCTGGCCGGGCTGCTGGAGGACGGCGGGGACCTGTATACCCTCTCCCGTCCGGGGCCGGGCCCGGGATTCTCCTTCCGCAAGAACGGCGAAGTGCTGCTGCAGGACGACCGGGGCGTGCTGTTCGGCGACCTGGCGGACCCGTCCTACGGTCCGGGCGGGGCGCTGTACCGCGACGGCGGATCCATCGTATTCTGCTACCGGGACGCGGCGTCCGGCGCCGGGCGCCTGGTCGCCGACGGGCAGGAACAGGCGGTGCCCCATTCGGCGGGCGCCCTGGACCTCAAGCGCAGGGACGGGCGGATGCTGCCCCTGCCCGCCACGGTGGCCGGACTGCAGCTGGAAGAGGGGCGCCTCTGGCCGGAAGAAGGCGGTTTCGCCGTCACGGGGCGCTTCCGCGACGCCGCCCGCGGCTCCTACACGGGCTACCTGCCCGTGGGCGCGCAGTCTGCGCGGGTCCTGTGTGCGGAAGAGGCCGTGACCTACAGCACGCCGGGGGCCGGCTATGCCGTCGCCGCCCGGGCGGACGGGACGGTACGCCGCTATGGCCCGGGGATGCCCGCAGACGTCGTCTCCGCGCATTTCCCGGCGCCGACCTGCGCCGTCACGCTCGGAGGCAGGCTGGTGCTGGCGCTCACGCCCAGGGACGCGGGCGCGCACCCGCAGGTCCACATCGGGGAGCAGGTCCGGGAGATTCCGCTGAACGGCTATATCAGCTGCGTGGGGGTCAGTCTTCCCAACTGAGCGTCCGGACGCCGTCGCGCGCGACGTCGATCCGCACCCGGAGCGTCTCCGGCGGCAGCAGGTCCTCGATGTTCTCGGGCCACTCCATCAGGCAGAGCGCACCGCTGTCCAGATAATCGTAGAGGCCGATGTCCAGCGCCTCCTCCGGCTTGTTGATCCGGTAGAAATCGAAATGGAAGACCGGCTCGCCGTCCGCGGCCCGGTACTCGTTGATGATGGCGAACGTCGGGGAGCTGACCGCGTCGGCGCGCACGCCCAGCCGGCGGCACAGGGCCGTGGTGAAAGTGGTCTTGCCGGCGCCCATCGGCGCATAGAAGGCGACGAGGCGCCGGCCCCCGATCCGGCGGAGGAACTCCTCCGCGGCGGCATCGATCTCCGACAGGGAGGGTATGACGATCTGCTGCAACATGACGGTGCAAAGATACTAAAAACTATGATACCATGCTGACACACATTCACGGTGCGAAATGCATCGGGATCGACGCCGTGGAAGTCACGGTGGAGATCGACATCGACCGGGGCATCGGCATCCACCTGGTCGGACTGGCCGACGTGGCCGTCAAGGAGAGCCTGCTGCGGACCACCACGGCCCTGGAGGCCCTGGGGTTCCACATCCCGGGCAAACGGATCGTCATCAACCTGGCCCCGGCCGACCTGCGCAAGAACGGCAGCGGCTACGACCTGCCCATCGCCGTGGGCATCATCGCCGCGTCCGGGCAGCGGGAGCTGCCGCGCGCGGGGCGCTTCATCCTGATGGGCGAACTCGGCCTGGACGGGAGCGTCCGCCCCATCCCCGGGGCGCTGCCCTTCGCGGAGATGGCCCGGCAATCGGGCTACGACGGAATCATCCTTCCGGAGGAATCCGCCCTCGAGGCCGCCGAATTCAAGGACATGCAGGTATTCGGCGTGGCGGGGCTCGGCGACGTCGTGCGCATCCTGGAGGGGCAGGAAGCCTGCGAGGACCTGCTGGTCTGGAACACGCAGCGCTACCGCCGGGCCCACCGGGCGCGGATGGGCGCCCGCAAGGTGGAGGCCGGCGTGGACTTCGCCGACATCATCGGCCAGGAAGGCGCCAAGCGCGGGATCGAGATCGCGGCCGCCGGCGGCCACAACATCATCATGGTCGGCGCCCCGGGCTCCGGGAAGAGTTCGCTGGCCAAGGCCATGGCAGGCATCCTGCCGCCCATGACCATGGAGGAGGCGCTCGTGACGAGCAAGATCTACTCCGTGGCCGGCAAGGGCAGCCCACAGGACGGGCTGATCCGCCGGCGGCCCTTCCGCGCCCCGCACTACTCCGCTTCCCTCGCCGCCATCGTGGGCGGCGGAGGCGGCGACAACATCCAGCCCGGGGAGGTGTCCCTGGCCCACGGCGGCGTCCTCTTCCTCGACGAGGTCGGGCAGATGCCCAAATCCGTCATCGAGGCGCTCCGGGGCCCGATCGAGGACCGCCGCGTGAGCATCTCCCGGCTCAAGGCCAAGGTGGAGTTCCCGTCCTCGTTCATGCTGGTAGCCGCGTCCAACCCCTGCCCCTGCGGCTACTACGGCGAGGGAGACCGCTGCACCTGCACACCCACCCAGCGCAACAACTACCTCAGCCGCCTGTCGGGCCCGATTCTCGACAGGATCGACCTGCACGTGTGGATGAGGAGCGTCCCGGCCGACCGCATCGTGCGGGCGCAGAAGGCCGAGCCGAGCGAGGCCGTGGCCGCGCGGGTGCTGAAGGCGCGCATCGCGCAGAAGCACCGCTTCGCGGCCGAGCCCGTCACTACCAATGCCGAGATGTCCCTCAAGCAGATCGAGCGCTGCTGCCCGCTCAGCGAGGCCTGCCGCACGACGCTCGAGAACCTCATGGCCAAGATGGGCTTCTCGATGCGGGCCTATTTCCGCATCATCAAGGTGGCGCGTACCATCGCCGACCTCGAAGGGGCGGACGACATCCGCCCCGCCCACCTGCTCGAAGCCGCCTCCTACCGCTTCCTGGACCGCCGAGAAATTGGCGGATTAATCAAATAATTTGGATTATGATACTAAAAATAGTATCTTTGCGATGAGTACGAAAGAAAAACTGATTGAACGGTTCAAAAGACTTCCCAAGGATTTTACTTTCGATGAACTAACACGATTATTCGGCTATCTGGGATTCAAACTTGACAACAAAGGCGCCACCTCCGGGTCCCGCGTCCGCTTCCGCAGAGGAGAAGAGAGCCTTACCTTACACAAACCGCATCCAAGCAACATAATGAAGGAAAAGTCTCTTCTAGATATTTATATTTACTTAACAATGAAAGGATTATTATAAGATGGGACAATTGAATTACAAAGGCTACACAGGCAACATAGACTATGACGAAAAAGACAACTACTTCTTTGGACATGTCCTCGGGCTTCGGCGGGACGGAATCCTATATGAAGGAGATTCTGCAGATAGTCTGAAGAAAGACTTCGAAGAAGCCGTCGACGACTACCTGGAGAACTGCCGGGCCAACGGCGTGGAACCGGAGAAACCCTATAGCGGGAAAGTCCTGCTGCGCATCCCCTCCTCCCTGCACGGAGAGGCTGCCCAGAAAGCTGCCGAAGCCGGAATCAGCCTCAACGAGTTTATCACCCGCGCCATTGCGCGCGCCGTCCGCTGACCGGCTCACGGACTGATTGCATGTTAGATCGGCGCAGGAGGCCGAGCCGTGCGAGGCCTGTCCAATTTCTAAGATGTTGGATAATTATATCATATCGGGTACAAGATTCATTATCAGACACGATTTTATACCTGTTCTGTTATAAAATCTATTCTATTTATTATATTTGTACCCGAATAGGTATAATTAATATGACGCTATCTACGCACATCAAACAGAAAAGGAAGCAACACGGCTTGACGCAAGTAGAATTGGCAGAACGGGCCGGTGTCGGGCTGCGTTTTGTAAGAGACCTGGAACAAGGGAAGAAAACCCTGAGAATGGACAAGGTAAACGATGTTCTCGTCCTGTTCGGAGAGACACTTGGACCCATTAAAATCGAACGCGCATGAAGCAGGCCGGGATCTATGTCAATCACATTTTCTGCGGCATACTTACAGAAGATGAAGAAGGCTTTCACTTTGTCTATGACAAGGACTACCTGCTCCGTCCGGATGCCGCTCCGGTCAGCCCGACCATGCCGCTGACGGATCTTCCGTATGAGAAGGAGGTGATGTTCCCGGTCTTCGACGGACTCATTCCCGAAGGCTGGTTGCTGGACATCGCATCCTCTTCCTGGAAGATCGATCCCAGGGACAGGATGTCGCTATTGATGGCTTGCTGCAAAGATTGTATCGGTAATATCAGTGTCATTCCTCTCGGTCATGAATAAATGTTTGTTTTGCTATAAAGCGTTGGAAGAAGGCCAGGCGGATTTCCATCCCGGATGTGCCCGCAGGTTCTTCGGCACGGAGACAGTCCCTCTGCTGCCGTACACACGCGACAACATGTCCGCACTGGCCAGGCAGGTAATCCGGACCAGCGCTTCCGTCACAGGTGTCCAGGCCAAGATGTCTCTCGATGTGGACCGGGGCGGCAGGAACGAACCGGCCCGGTTCACCATTGTGGGCCTGTGGGGAAAGTACATTTTCAAACCGCAAAGCGCGCGGTATCCCTGCCTGCCGGAGTTGGAAGATCTCACGATGAAGATGGCAGAAGTTGCCCATATCCGAACGGCCCGGCACACACTTATCCGTCTCGCTGATGGCGAATTAGGCTATCTGACTTTGAGGATGGACCGAGGACGGAGAGGAGAAAAGATATCCATGCTGGATATGTGCCAGCTCTCCAACCGCCTCACTGAACACAAATACCACGGCACCTACCAGCAGCTGGCGGACACGGTCAAGAAGTACTCCTCGGCTCCCCTGCTGGATGTCCAGCGCTTCTGGGAGGTGGTTCTTTTCTCCTGGATCACGGGGAACTCCGACATGCATTGCAAGAACTTCTCCCTGATCGACACCGGCCAGGGAGAATATGCCTTGGCTCCTGCCTACGACCTTTTGGCGGTCCTGCTGGCCGATCCGGAGGATACGGAGGAAATGGCCATGAGTTTCTTCGTGGGCGGCGGCAAAGCCGGGTTCAACCGGGACACCTTCATGGCTGCATTCACCCAAAGCGGTATCCCCGCCGCTGTTGCGGTGAAGATGATCGACCGGATGAAAGGGTGTCTGCCGGCCTGGAAGGAACTCATCGCCCTGTCTTTCCTGCCGGACGGAATGAAGCGCGACTATGTCAATCTCCTGGACGACAGGATGCGGCGCTTGTAGGCCCCGGCTCCGGTTTTCAGACCCCACGTCACTGCCTATGCGGTCGCATTCACCATCCGCGCCACCGGAGGAGTGACCGGGAAATCCCGAAAGAATTGCGTATCTTCGTGGACACGAACGAAAACCGATGTCCATGCGAACCACCCTGCTCTCCGCCTTGCTCGGCCTGCTGGCATTCTCCGCCGCGGCCCAGACCCGTATCACCGACCTGCGCGTGCAGCACGCGCGCGAACCCCTCGCCGTCGAGGACCGCCACCCTGTCTTCAGCTGGAAGATGGAATCAGACGAGCGCGGCGCGCACCAGCAGTCCTACCGCATCCGCGTGATGCGAGACAGCGACGGCAGCACCCTGTGGGACAGCGGCGAAGTCACGGACGGACGCTCGGACAACATCCGCTACGCCGGCGTGGCGCTCCAGCCGGACATGGCCTACACCTGGGAAGTGGCGGTCAAGGACGGCGCCGGAGCAGTGCACACGGAGCGTTCGCGCTTCGAGACCGGCCTGATGAACCCGCGCCTGTCGGCGTGGAAGGGCGCCGGCTGGATCGGCGGCCCCGCCCTCAAGCTGGACGCCGCCTCGCAGGTCGTCTACGGCATCCGCACGGACTTCCGCATCACGAAGGGCGGCAGCGCCGCGCTGGTCTTCGGCGCCGACGACTTCCGCCTGCGCAACGCCTTCTTCAACGGCTACGGCATCGCTTCGAAAGAGAGTTACTTCAAGGTCGAGGTCGAACCGGCCCGGTGCGAGATCCGCATCTTCCGGGTCGGGTATTTCCCGGGCGACCGGGCCGACAAGCCGCTGCGCGTCCTCAACCCCGAAACCTGCCCGCAGGGCAACCTGGGCAGCGTGTTCGTGGCCGGAGACCGGCACAGCATCGAGATCCAGGCGGAGGCCAGCCAGCTGAGCTTCACCATCGACGGCACCCCCGTCGTGACGGCAGCACCCACCCGCCGCGGCGACGCCGACCCGCTCATCGTGGGGATGACCGGCCGCGCCACGCGCGCCTCGCGCATCCCGGTCAGCGAGATCGGCAGCGGCGGGAATTATCCGTCCTTCCCCAACCTGTGCTCCGTGGGATTTGCCGGCGGAGACGGCTCGGAGGTGGAGTACACGGACTACCGGATCCTGAACGCGGGCCAGAGCGAGGACAACGTGGTCTTCGACACCGCGGATTACGGCCTGTTCCGGGGCCTTCCCGGCGTGCAGGTGGACGGGGAGCGCATCCGCGTCAGCGGGCCGGCGCTCGCCTGGGCCGACCCGTCCCACGGGGCCGAGACCATGCTCCGCAGCGAGTTCTCCCCCTCCGGCAAGGTCCGCTCCGCCCGGCTCTACGCCGCGGCGATGGGCACCTTCCGCCTGTATCTCAACGGCCGGCAGATCGGCGCCGACTGGTTCGCCCCGGGCGACAGCCAGTACCGCGAGACCATGTGCTACCTCAAATACGACGTCACGGACCTGCTCCGGGAGGGGCGCAACGCGCTCGGCGCAGAGCTCGCCGGCGGCTGGTACACGGGCTACGTGACCTTCTCGCCCGGCAACTTCAACTTCTTCGGCGACCGGGAGGCCCTGCTTGCCCGGCTCGTCGTCACCTACGAGGACGGGCGGCGCGAGTCCTTCGTCTCCGCCCCGGAAGACTGGAAGGCCTGGCAGGACGGTCCCGTGCGCCTGGGCAGCTTCTTCCAGGGCGAGCGCTACGACGCGCGCAAGGCCCTGCCGGGCTGGAGCGAGCCCGGCTTCGACGACAGCGCCTGGACGCCGGCCGTCCGCGTGGCGCCGCGCGACTGGATGGACTTCTACATCGTGGCGCGCTACGACGAGCCCGTGCGCGTGCGGGAGACCCTGACCGCACGCCGGATGATGCCGGTCCACGACGCCTGCACCTATATCTACGACATGGGCGTCAACATGGTCGGCGTGCCCGAGATCGACATCCCCGCGGGCTGGCTGTCCGCGGGCGATGTCGTCACCCTGACCTACGGGGAGCAGGTCTACCCCGGCCTGAAGGGCGACAAGCCCGAATATGTGAAGCGTTTCGGTCGCCGCGGCCGGGGCGTCGCGGGCCACATACTCTACGAGTCCAACCGCGCCGCGCTCGACGCGGACTTCTACATCGCGGACGGCTCCGGCGCCGTCACGATCCGGCCGCGCGACACGTTCCGCGGCTACCAGTACATCCAGGTCCACATCCCGTCCCACGAGGGGCCCCTGCCCGTGGAGAACGTCCGCGGCCTCGTGCTCTCCTCGTCCGAAGTCCCGACCGGGACCTACCACGCCACGACCGCCGACGGCGTGACCGGGCAGCGCGTGGACCAGCTGTTCCGCAACATCCAGCGCAGCCAGCTGGGCAACTTCCTGACCCTGCCGACCGACTGCCCGCAGCGCAACGAGCGCATGGGCTGGACGGGCGACGCCCAGGCCTACGTGCGCACCGGCCTCTACCAGGCGGACACCCGCAACTTCTTCCGCCAGTGGATGGTGGCCCTGCGGGCCGACCAGGGCATCGGCGACGACCGCAACGTCCCGGGCGGCATCGGCTCGACCGTGCCCACCTACAACCGCGCCGACGACACCTCCTTCGCCGACGGCACCACCTGGGGCGCAGCCGTCTGCCAGGTGCCCTGGCAGCTCTACAACCAGTTCGGGGACACGCAGGTCATCGAGGAGAACCTCGAGACGATGATGGACTGGCTCAACGGCATGGCCTTCTACAAGCTGGACGACGTGCACCCGTACCTGTCGTCCAAGGCCAGCGGCCTGGCCGACCACCTGGCGCTGGACAACCGCACGCCGCCGGACCTGCTCAACAACGCGATCTACATCCACATGATGGAAGTGACGGCCATCATGGCCGAGGCGGTCGGGCGCTCCGACTACGCCGCGCTCCTGCGGGAGCGCCACGCCCGCGCCAAGGCCGACTGGAACGACGCCTACGTCGACCCGTCCACCGGCAAGACCCGGGGCCTGCGCGGCCGGACCATCCACACCCAGGCTTCCTACGCCACGCCGCTCAATTTCAACGTGTTCAGCGACGACAACCGCGCGCGGGCGCAGCATTGGCTGTCCGTCCTGGCGGCGGACCCGGCAAGCAGCGGCCCGACGCCCGAGGAAGCCGAGGCCCAGAAGGACATCCAGGAGCGGGTCACCAGCGCCTTCGGCGTGCTGGGCTCCGGCAACACCGACTTCAACTTCAAGCCCTACACCATCACCACCGGCTTCTCCGGCACGCCCAACATCCTGCCGGCCCTGAGCCGCGCCGGCGACGCCGAGAGCGCCTACCGGATGATCTCCTGCACGGACTACGCCTCCTGGCTCTATCCCGTCATGAGCGGTGCCACCTCCATCTGGGAGCGCTGGAACTCCTATGAAGCGGCGTTCAGCGAACCCAACCAGAACAGCATGAACTCCTTCAACCACTTCGCTTTAGGCGCGGTAGGCCAATGGATGTTCGAATACCAGCTGGGCATCACAGCCAATTATGCGGAGGGCGAAGCCGGCTACAAGCACTTCGTCCTGCAGCCCACCGCAGGCGGCGCCTACACCGCCCTGGAGGGCAGCTACGACTCCCACTACGGGCGGATCCGGAGCGCCTGGACGGCCGAGCGGGGCGCCATCCGCACCTACCGCTGCACCGTCCCCGCCAACACCACGGCCACGCTCTACCTGCCGGTAGACGCGGCCCGGGTTCATACATACGGCGAGGCGGACGGAGCCTCCTGTGCAGGAGCCTGCGTCCACCTCGGCCGTGCCGCGGTCCGCTACGAGCTGACCGCCGGCACCTGGGAATTCACGGTGTCGGAAGGGGCCGTCAGCGTGCGCTGACGGCCTTGAGGTTGTTCTTCAGCTGCTCCACGCTGCTCGCGCCGACGATCACGGAAGCGACCTCCGGGCGGCGGAGGATCCAGCGCAGGGCGTATTGCGCCAGCGTGTAGCCCTCGACCTTCGCTTCTTCGTTCCACGCACGGAGCTGCGTGAGGAGCTCCGGCGTCAGCACGCTCTCACTGAGGAACTTGCTGTGGCGCATCCGGGAATCCTCCGGGATGCCATTGAGATAGCGGTCGGTCAGCAGGCCTTGCGCCAGCGGCGAGAAGGCCACGTAGCCGACGCCCGCCTCCGCGGCCTGCGGGAGGATCTCCTCCTCGTGTCCGCGCTCCAGCATGTTGTAGCGCCCCTGGTAGACCAGGCACGGGACGCGCGCTTCCTTCAGGTACGCGTACGCGCGCGAAGCCATCTCGGGCGGATACTTGGAGATGCCTACGTAGAGGGCCTTGCCCTGGCGGACGATGTCGACGAGGGTCTGCATCGTCTCCTCGAGCGGGGTCTGCGGATCGGGACGGTGGGAATAGAAGATGTCCACATAGTCGAGGCGCATGCGCCTGAGGCTCTGGTCGAGCGAGGCCATGAGGTTCTTGCGGGAGCCCCACTCGCCGTAGGGACCGGGCCACATGTCGTGCCCGGCCTTGGTCGTGACGATGATCTCGTCGCGGTGGGGCCGGAGCGAAGCGTGGTAGATGCGGCCAAAGGTCTCCTCGGCGGAGCCGTAGGGCGGGCCGTAGTTGTTGGCCAGATCGAAGCAGGTGATGCCGTTGTCGAAGGCCGTCTCGACGATGAAGCGGCACTTCTCCGGATCGGCTTCCGCGCCGAAGTTGTGCCAGAACCCGAGGGAAATCTCGGGCAGCAACAGGCCGCTGCGGCCGCAACGGCGGTAATTCATCGCCTCATAGCGAGGCTCGGTGAGCTTGTAATTTTCCATATCCAAACAAAGGTAGAAAAAATTTCACGAAAAAAATTCAAAAAAATTTGGCGCTTTCAAAAAAGTGGTTTACCTTTGCAGTCCCTTTCCGAGAGGTCTGGGACAGATCATTGAAAATACTGGAAGATAAGTACAAGCAAGTACCGAGAAACTAAGAATCGAGAGCGTTGATTTCTTTGGAAATTGATAGAGTGTCAGGAGCGGACTAGAAGTATAAGAATATACAAAGAAGAGTTTGATCCTGGCTCAGGATGAACGCTAGCGGCAGGCTTAACACATGCAAGTCGAGGGGCAGCGGGGAGTAGCAATACTCTGCCGGCGACCGGCGAAAGGGTGCGTAACGCGTGAGCAACTTGCCC
>JAFUWY010000042.1 GCA_017477245.1 Bacteroidales bacterium
GGCGCGGCGGCTGCATCATCCGCAGCGTGTTCCTCGGCAAGATCAAGGAAGCCTTCGACAAGAATCCCGAGCTCCCGAACCTCCTGCTCGACTCCTACTTCCAGGGCAAACTCGCCGAGGCCCAGCAGAGCTGGCGCAACGTCGTTGCCTGCGCGGTGATGAACGGCGTCCCGGCCCCTTGCCTCTCCTCCGCCCTCGAGTACTACGACGGCTACCGCTGCGAGCGTCTGCCGGCGAACCTCCTGCAGGCCCAGCGCGACTACTTCGGCGCCCACACCTACGAGCGCACCGACAAGCCGCGCGGAGAGTTCTTCCACACCAACTGGACCGGTCACGGCGGCGATACCGTTGCAGGCACTTACATTGCGTAAGCGCCCGCAACGGCATCAAGATGTCCTTGACACCCCTGCACCCCTCAAGGGGATTCACCCCCACCGCCCCCTCTCCGGGGGCCCTGTCGCTTCGCTCCGAGAGGGCTTGCAAGGTATAATGAAAGTTTAAATTATTGATATTATGATGAAAATCGGAAAATATTCCTTCGGTACCGGCGACCGTTTCGCCCACGAAGGAGTGAACCAGCTCAAGGCCCTCATCGAGGCCGAGAAGCTGTTCGGCGTGCACTTCGTGCCCGTCTGGAACAAGTCCAACCGCGAGCATGACATCATCGGCACCGAGCCGATCAGCACCCGCGAGGAAGCCGACGCCGCCGTCAAGGCGCTGGGCTACAAGGACCAGTATTTCGTGGACGCGGACCACATCAACCTCAAGAACGTGGACCGCTTCATCGACTGCTGCGACTTCTTCACCATCGACGTCGCGGACTATATCGGCCACACCGGCACGATGGAGGAGCGCTTCCTCCCGGCCATCAAGGAAGCCGGCAAGATCTACCGCCACATCGCCGGGAAGAAGGGCGAGGGCAACTTCGTGACCGAGGTCTCCATGGACGAGGTCGACGAGGCCCAGACCCCGGAAGAGCTCCGCTACATCCTCAAGGAGATCGCCAAGGAGAAGATCCCTGTGCAGACCATCGCCCCGAAGTTCACGGGCCGTTTCAACAAGGGTGTGGACTATCGCGGTGACCTCGAGCGCTTCGAGAAGGAGTTCGAGCAGGACCTGCTCGTCATCGACGAGGCCATCAAGGAATACGGCCTGCCCGAGAACCTCAAGCTCTCCATCCACTCCGGATCCGACAAGTTCAGCATCTACCCGATCATGGGCCGCCTGATCCGCAAGTACGACAAGGGTATCCACATCAAGACCGCCGGCACCACCTGGCTCGAGGAGAACATCGGCCTCGCCCTCGCGGCACCCGAAGGCCTCGCCCTCGCCAAGAAGATCTACATCAACTCCCTGGGCCGCATGGAGGAACTCACCGTCCCTTATGCCACCGTCATCGACGTCGACGTCAAGGCCCTCCCGTCTCCCGAGGAAGTGGAGAAGTGGGATGCCGAGACCTACGCCAAGGTGATGCGCCACAACCAGGCCGAGCCGCTCTACAACCAGTCCTTCCGCCAGCTCATCCACGTCAGCTACAAGATCGCTGCCGAGCTGAAGGACGAATTCCTTCCCGCACTCGAGAAGTATACCGATGTCATCGGCGACCAGATCACCGAGAACATCTGCGAGAGACACATCAAGAGGCTTTTTGCTGAGTAACAGATGAAACTGACCGACATTCTCTCCAAGGATTTCAATCCTGCGGAGTGGGAGCAGAAAGGCTATCAGCTCCCCAAGTTCGATATCGCCGCGGTCCGCGAAAAGACCCGCAAGGAGCCTACCTGGGTCCACTTCGGCGGCGGCAACATCTTCCGTGCCTTCCCGGCCTCCATGCTCAACGATGCGCTGAACACCGGCCGTTACGACCGCGGTGTCATCGTGGCCGAGACCTTCGACTTCGAGGTCGTGGACAAGGCTTACGCTCCCTATGACAACCTCTCCCTGTCCGTGAGCCTCCAGTCCACGGGTACCGTCGAGAAGAAGGTCATCGCCAGCGTCACCGAAGCCTTGAAGGCCGACTATCAGTTCGAGGACTGGAACCGTCTCGTCGAGATCTTCCGCACCCCCTCGCTCCAGATGATCTCCTTCACCATCACCGAGAAGGGCTACGGCTACAACGAAGCCGACCTCGCCCGCGGGCTCAAGCCCGTCTTCGCCCTCGGCAAGGTGACGGCGCTGCTTCGCGAGCGCTGGGAAGCGGGCTGCCTGCCCCTGACCATCCAGTCCATGGACAACTGCTCGCACAACGGCGACCGCGTCAAGGCCGGCGTCATGGCTTATGCCGAGCGCTGGGTCAAGGACGGCCTCGTGCCGCAGGCCTTCCTGGATTACCTCAAGGACGAGACCCTGATCACCTTCCCCTGGTCGATGATCGACAAGATCACCCCGCGTCCCCACGGCAAGGTCAAGGCCATGCTCGCCGAGGACGGTTTCGAGGACAACGACTACATCGAGACCGAGAAGCACACCTTCACGGCTCCTTTCGTCAACGCCGAAGAGACGCAGTACCTCGTCATCGAGGACAACTACACCAACGGCCGTCCGCCGCTGGATCTCGGCGGCGCCCTCTACACCACGCGTGAGACCGTCGACAAGGTCGAGACCATGAAGGTGACGACCTGCCTCAACCCGCTACACACGGCCATGTCCATCTACGGCTGCATGCTCGGATACACCCTGATCTCCGCGGAGATGGCGGATCCCGACATCCGCTCCTTCATCCAGAAGATCGGCTACATCGAGGCCATGCCCGTCGTGACGGATCCCGGCGTGCTGAACCCTTACGAGTTCATCGGCGCCGTGATCGGCCGCCGCCTGCCGAACCCCTTCATGCCCGACGCGCCCCAGCGCATCGCCATGGATACTTCCCAGAAACTGGCCATCCGCTTCGGCGAGACCATCAAGAAGTACATCGCCCGCGGCCTTGACATGGAGAACCTCCAGCTGATCCCGCTCGTGCTGGCCGGCTATGCCCGCTACCTGAAGGGAATCAAGGACGACGGCACGCCGTTCGACCCGTCCCCGGATCCGATGCTCGAGGAGCTCCAGGCCATCGTGGCCCCGCTCCAGATCGGCAAGGCAGACCAGGACTACAGCTGCCTCAAGGCGCTGTACAGCCGCAAGGATGTCTTCGGCCTCGACCTGTACGAAGCCGGTCTCGGCGAGAAGATCGAGGGCATGGTGAAGGAACTCTTCGCCGGTCCCGGCGCCGTCCGTGCCACCCTGCACAAGTACGTCGAGGCCCGCTAGGCCCCCACGGTATCTGAATCAGAAAAGGCAGCCGACTGGCTGCCTTTTCTGATTTACAGGATCGTTACCTCCGCCCCGGCGGCCGAAGCGATCCGCTTCACCAGGCCCTGCAGCACGGCGCCCGGACCGATCTCCCGGAAGGTCGTCGCGCCGTCGGCGAGCATGTTCTTCACCGACTGGGTCCAGCGGACCGGCGAGGTCAGCTGCTGCAGGAGGTTGTCCTTGATCCGCACCGGATCCGTCTCCGGCAGTGCCGTGACGTTCTGGTAGATGGGGCAGCGGGGCGTGTGGACTTCCGTGCGGTCGATCGCCTTGGCGAGCTCCACGCGCGCAGGCTCCATCAGCGGGCTGTGGAAGGCGCCGCTGACGCTCAGCGGCAGGGCGCGCTTCGCTCCTGCGGCTTTCAGCGCCTCGCAGGCGCGCGCCACGGCTTCTTTCTCGCCCGAGATGACCACCTGCCCGTCGCAGTTGTAGTTGGCCGGGATCACGATGCCGTCGATGCCGGCACAGACCTCCTCGACCTTCTCGTTCGGCAGGGCGATGACGGCTGCCATCCCGCCGGGCACCTGCTCGCAGCATTTCTGCATCTCGCTGGCGCGCACGGCCACGAGGCGCAGCGCGTCCTCGAAGTCCACGGCGCCGGCCGCCACGAGGGCGGAGAACTCGCCCAGGGAGTGGCCGCCGACCATGTCGGGGGCAGGGAGCCCTTCGGTGCAGAGGGCGGTTGCGACGGAGTGGAGGAAGATGGCCGGCTGGGTCACGCGCGTGGCGCGCAGGTCCTCGTCGGAGCCTTCGAACATGATGTCGGTCAGGCGGAAACCGAGGATCTCGTTGGCCCGCTCCATCAGGGCGCGAGCCTGGGCGTTGCCCTCATAGAGGTCCTTGCCCATTCCGGAGAACTGGGACCCCTGGCCGGGGAATACGTAGGCAGTTTTCATAATACCGTTTAAAAATAAATGGGTTTCAGACAGCAAATTTACAAAAATTCAGTATATTTGCATTCCCCAACGGCACGCCCGCGGGCATGCCCCTGTAGTTTAATGGATAGAATTTCGGATTCCGGTTCCGACGATAGGCGTTCGATTCGCCTCGGGGGTACGAAAACATTCTACCAATCGACTGTTATTCAGTTGATTGGCTTTTCTTTTGTGGTGGTGTATGTTAAATTTTAGGCTATTTTGTGCCCCATTTGTGCCCCAAAAAATGATTGATTCCGGGCAGTTATCCGTTCATAACTCGTTATTTAAAAAGAAAACCATAAAATAAAAGCAATGAAAAGAATAGTACTCCTTATTGCGTCTGCTATGCTGGTCATGGCCTGTGAAAAGTATATGAGTAACGATCCTGGATCGAGCGGCATTTATATGGACGGAAAAAGACTCGCGCCTATCGGATCGGTTTTTATCGGAGGCGGTATTGCTGATCCCGCGAAGGGAGCCTCTCATCGCTGCCATATGTATGAGGAGTATTTCTCTACGGGCCCCAGGTGGGACGAGGTGCCTTCCATCGTGACTATGTTCGGATTCCGCGTGGCCGGAGCCTCATATTCAGGGCCTGGCCAGTATCTCAATCATATCATCATCGATAACGCAGTCCTGAATACCGACCGTCCCCTGCTAATTACCCTCCAGCAGGGAGAGTATAAGGGAGGAAACGAACAGGTAGCTTCCGTCAGGATAAGGAATTATGACTTCGGGACCGTGAACGACAACGGCAGAGGGAATGGCGACGGAAAGATAGATATCGTGATCTCCTTGACAGACGGTCGTACACTTCGTCTCCATTACCGGGGTACAATGCCAAATGATGGATACTGTTAGGTCTTGAAACCTTGTGACGATTCTCACTCCAGCATGAAATCGATGAACCAGTCCAGGTCTGCCGGGCTGATGGCGTATTCCGGGAAAGCGGTGGCCAGATAGGTGTAGGCCTGCTTCTGGAGCCGCCTGTCCGGGTCCGGCTCGTCCACTTCCAAGGTCGTGAAGCCTCTTCCGAAAAAACCGTAGCCGGAGCGGAGGGCGTTCATGGCGCTGCGCGTCTGGCCGGTGCCTTCGGAGGAGAGGGAAGTCAGCTCATAATCCCGGGCGATGTCGCCGGCCCGTACGCCCAGCAGGGCCTCCAGGATCATCGCTACCGCACCGGTGCGGTCGGCGCCGGACCGGCAGTGGAAGGCGACGCGGCGCCCTTGCCTGAGTTCCCGGATGATCCAGGCCACGTCCCGGACGACGGCCGGATCGTCGAAGGGCTGGTGCAGGGCGACGTCGGTCATGATCTGGCGGAAGTCGGCCTCGGGGATCTTGGTCAGGCCCAAGGAACGGGTGTGGGTCATGCACTGGTTGCCCCAGAGGCCTTCGCCGGTCATGCCGCGCAGGTCCAGGTCGGCGTCGATCCCGACGAACCGCAGTGCCTTCACGGATTCTTCGGAGAGTGTGTACCGGACCGGGTCTCCGACCTGGTCTTGTGCCTCCTCGTGGTGCGGGTCGCGGCAGCGGCTGTTGCCGCAGTTCAGTCCGAAGACCCCGTCATATGCGCCGTCGATGCTCCCGGTGCGGAAAAGCAGGCCATAGCGGACCGTCCGGCCGTCCAGGGTCGTCCAGCCGCCCAGGTCACGCGCATTGACGCAGTCCCGGATATCCAGCATGCGCACCTGGCCCTCGGTCCGGACCTTTCCTTTCAGGGCTACTTTGAGTCCTCTCCGGACCTTGTAGGTGTAGTATCGTTGCGGGATGAGGTTGGTCAGCCGGTATCGTGTGCCCGTGACTTTTTCGGAGAGGACGACCTTGCCTCTCCGCTTCGCCGTCCGGCTCTCAGAAAGGATCAGGGTGTAGGTCCCGTCTTCATCCCCGGACCATGCCAGGTCCACGGAGACGGGCTTGTCCCAGGCGAAGCGGGACGGGAATTCCTCCCGGTCGTCGAAGTAGCTGGCCTGCGTCCCAAAGCCGCTGTAGGGCCCGTGGGCCATGAATCTCTGCACGACTTCGTTCTCCAGGTTCACCGACGGGATGCCCTGGGCGGAAGAAATGCTTCCGAGACACAGCAGCAGTGCCGGGAGCAGGAGGATTCGTGATAGGAAGCGTTTGGACATGGAATGAGTTTTTGGAAGGGATATGAAAACGAGGACCGGATTCAGCCGAGCAGCTTCATCAGGAGCCGGTCGGGGACATCGCCGCAGGCCTTGCGGACCGTCTCCTTGAGGAACGCGAGGGATTCCTCCGGCCGGAGCGTGGATGCGAGCGACCGGGGCTTGAAGCCCGGGAACGGGAAATCCAGCTCCTCGAAGAGCGCCTCCGGCGTGCAGAAGCTGCTCCGCTGCCAGCCGTTATAGGTGAGTTCCGCGCCGCGGTACACGCGCGAGATGTCGCCCGTGACGAGGCGGGTCTGCATCTGGAGCCGGGCGAGCAGCGCGTCGGCGGCGGATTTCTTGATGCCCATGAGCTTGCGGACCTCCGCGGCGGAGATGCTGCCGTGCTCCAGGGTATAGTCCAGCACTTTCTGCTGGTCCGCCGTGGGGCGATATCTGGGATTGGCGCGCCGCCAGTTCATGAGCTCCCGGTAGACGTCCACCGTGGCGAAGGCGGCCTTGCCCCCGCAGAGGAACTTGCCGTAGGCGATGTCTCCGCTCTGGACGCAGTCGATCTTCCAGTCCCAGGGACCGAGGTTGTCTTCCGTGAACCAGCACTCCGCCGGGGTGTGCTCCTCCACGGAGTAGCCGGGAATCGGGTTGGAGAAGAAGGGCACCAGCCCGAATTCCCGGATGAGCCGGACCATGCTTTCCCAGTCCCGCACGGCGGGAGCGAGACGGAGGCCTTGCCTGAGGATGACAGACATGATCGGAGAAAGGTTAATTCTCCTGTAAAGATACACAGAATTCTGGAAAAATCACCTCCCGTTCGGGAGAAGGCGTTCCTGGAAAAACGCGGCAGAGAGCGTGATGAACGTGGATTTTTTCCGGGTGATCATGTGGTTGCCGCCTTCGACGGGAATCAGCTCGACCGGACCCGTGTAGGTGTCGTTGTACTTCTCGCTGCACCACATCGGCACGATGCCGTCGCGGGTGCCGTGCAGGATACGTACAGGCCCCTGATAGGCGGCGGCCGTCCCGTAGATGTCGAGCGCCTGCGTAGTCAGCAGATATTCGCGGCCCAGCCGCATCATACCCCAGCAGCGGATGTATTCCGGCGGGTCAGTTCTCGATGGCCTTGAGGGTCCGGATGGACTTGGCGATGTTGATCATATGGTCGGCGATACGCTCGGCGTTGGAGGAAAGTTCGAGGTATTGGGCGCCGACGGAAGGGGTGCAGATGCCTTTCTCCATGCGGGCGATGTGCCCTTCTTCCATCCGCTGTGTGTAGTCGTCGATCTCCTCCTCGATGACGTTGGCCTGGTCCAGGGCGGCAAGGCTCTCGTCCTGGTAGGCTTCCATGGCATTGTCATACAGCTGATGCAGCAGCGTCTTCAGCTGGCTGATCTCGTATTTGGCGTCGTCGGAGAACTGCTGGCCGGAGCCTGCGAGGGCGGTGGCGTATTCGACGATGTTCTCGGCGTAGTCGCCGATGCGCTCCAGGTCCCGGATGCTCCGGTAGGTGCCGGAGAGGTACGTCCGGTCTTTCTCGCCAAGTCCGCTCCGGCCGCTCAGGCGCACCACGAACGCGATCAGCTCGCGGTTGATGAAGTTCAGCTGCCGCTCGTCGCGGGCGAAGAGGTCTTGTGTGGTGAAGTCCAGCCGCGTGGCCATCTCCAGGCTGCGGTCGACGTTCTGCAGGGCGATGCCGGCCATCCGCAGGATCTCGCGCTTGACCTGGGAGACGGCCACAGGCGGCGTGCGGAGCATGTTTTCATCGACATAGCGGAGGGAGAATTCCTCGTCCTGCACGACCGGCTTGTCCGGAATCATCCGCGTCACCAGCGCGACGAGCGCACCCGTCAGGGGCAGCATGATCGCCACGGTGACCGTGTTGAAGAAGGTATGGAACATGGCCAGCTGCACCTGCGGCGCAGACGGGAAGAGCTTGTTGAACATGCTGCCGTAGGAGGTGTCGAACCAGCCCAGCACCCAGGCGGCGACCAGGAAGAGGAAGACGCCGGCGCAGTTGAACAGCAGGTGGATGAGGGCGGTGCGCTTGGCGTTGGTGCCGCTCGTGATACCGGCGATCACCGCGACCACGCAGGAACCGATGTTGGAACCCATGGTGAGATAGATGCCCTGGTCGATGCCGATCAGCCCCGTCACCACCATCGCGAGCGCGATGGACGTCATCACGGACGAACTCTGGATGATGGCCGTGAAGATGGCGCCCAGCAGCACCAGCAGCAGCGGGTTGCGGATGCCGGCCAGGAAGGTCTTGACGCCGTCCAGGGCGGCGAAGGACTCCATGGAGCCGCTCATCAGTTCGAGACCGACGAACAGGAGACCGAAGCCTGCCAGGATGCCGCCCACGGTCTTCGCGCTGCTCTTCTTCGCGAAGAGGCTCAGGAAGGCGCCCAGGCCGGCGAAGGCGGAGAAGATGACGCTCGTGGACACGGAGTTGCCGCCGAACATACCCAGCGCTACGATCTGGGCCGTGACGGTGGTACCGATGTTCGCACCGTAGATGATGGTGGCGGCCTGGGCCAGCGAGATGATGCCGGCATTGACGAAGCCGATGGTCATGACCGTCGTCGCACCCGAACTCTGGATGGCGGCCGTGCCGAGGGCGCCGATTCCCACGCCCAGCAGTTTGCTGTCGGAGGCTTTGGAGAACAGCTTTTTCAGCCTCTCGGAGCTGGCCGCTTCCAGGTTGGAACTCATCATCTGGCAGGCGATGAGGAAGACGCCGATGCCGGCGAGAAGCGTCAGCAGGGAAGTGATGATTGCAACAGGATCCATATCGTTGCAAATGTAGTTCATTTCCCCCGGATGTATATGTCCGCCCGGCGGGCAGACACGCATCTTTCATAAAAAATTCATATCCTGACGGGAAGGCCGTCAGTTAGCGCAAGCGGTCCAGGTAAGCTTCAAAGAGTGCCAGCCATCTTGCGTCATCCTGCAGCATGGCTTCGGGGTGGAACTGCACGGCCCAGACCTGCGGCGTCTCCCAGGCCTCGACGAGCCCGTCGTCCGACCGTGCGGTCACGCGGATGCCGGGTGCCGGGTCCTTGACGGCCTGGTGGTGCCTGGAATTGACTTCCAGGGAGTCCGGCCCGTAGATCCGGGTGAGGAAACCCTCGCCGGTCATGCCGATCCTATGCGAGACGCCCCGGTGCACGTGGGCGTCCGGCAGCTGCGTCGGAATGTCCTGCCAGAGGCTTCCGCCCAGGATCACGTTCATCAGCTGCTCGCCGCGGCAGATCGCGAGGACGGGCTTGCCGGAGCGGAGCGCCGCCCGGGCCAGCAGGCTGTCGCTGCGGTCGCGGGAGGCGTTGACCTCCACGGTCTCGTTGAGAGGCTCCTCGCCATACCAGCCGGGATTGACGTCCTCCCCGCCGGAGAAGACGATTCCGTCCAGGCGGGCGAGCACGCGCTCCGCTTCCGCCTCCGTGGTCAGGGTCGGGATGATCACGGGCGTGCCGCCCGCGCGGAGGATGGCTTCCGAGTAGTTCCTGGACAGGGCGTCCGAACGGGTCCCGGATTGGGAGCAGCTGATGCCGACAAGGGGTGCGGAGACGCGGCCGCATGCGCAGGCCGCGAGCAGCACGAGGGCGAGGGACAGGAGGCGGGAACGGGGGATCATGGGGCTATGAGATTGAGGAACAACGTGATGACGCCGGTGTTGATGATGTCCACGAACATGGCCCCGAGGATGGGGACGATGACGAAGGGACGCACGGCGTAATGGTACTTGAAGCAGACGGCCGACATGTTGGCCATGGCGTTGGGCGTGGCGCCGAGCCCGAAGCCGCACAGGCCGCTGGCGAGCACGGCCGCGTCGTAGTCGCGGCCCAGGGCGGGGAAGGCGACGAGCGCGGCGAAGAGCGCCATGAAGAGCGCCTGCGCCAGCAGGATGACCACGAGGGGGAGCATCAGCCCGGCCAGCTCCCAGAGTTTGAGCGTGGCCATCGCCATGCCCAGGAAGAGCGAGAGGCAGATGTTGCCGATGGCGACGATCTCGTCGGTGCACAGGGGCGGGGTCTGTCCCGGCCGCGGGCTGCCGAGCAGGTTGCGGACCAGCGCGCCGACGAGCAGCGCGCCGAAATAGGTCGGGAAGGTGATCCCGGTGCGGGCCAGCAGCTTGCTGACGCCCATGCCCAGCGCGACGCACAGCAGCAGCTGGCAGATGGCCTGGGCGTAACGGCGGAAGGTCTGCTCCTTCGAGACGGGCGAGACGACGCGCTTCTCCGCGGCGGCCCCGTCCGCCTCCAGGCTGACGATGGGGTCGTCCTGCCCGCCGGCAGGCAGTGCGAGGGCGTGCCGGTGGATCAGCCATTCGCCCAGCGGACCGCCGATCAGCGATCCCGCCACGAGGCCGAAGGTCGCGGCGGCCATCGTGACCGAGGCGGCGTTCGCCAGCCCGAGGTCCTGCAGGACTGGGGAGAATCCGCCCGCGGTGCCGTGTCCGCCGCACATGGGGATGGAGCCCGTGGCCATGCCCACGAGCGGATCCAGCCGCATCCCGCGGGCGATCCCGAGCGAGAGCAGGTTCTGGACCACGATCAGCAGGGCCACCAGCACGATCATGACGGCGAGCGGCCGTCCGCCCTTGCGGAGTACGCGCAGGTCGGACTGGAAACCGACGGAGGTGAAGAAGAGGATCATGCAGAGGTCCTTGATCGTCCCGTCGAAAGTGAAATCTGCATGGAACAGCACATGGACGGCCAGGGTGAGCAGGGAGATGGCGAGCCCGCCCGACACGGGGGCCGGGATGCACAGGCGCTTGAGCAGCGGGAGGCTCCGGGTGAAGGCGACCCCCAGCAGCAGGGCCAGGATGCCCGCGCCGGCCGTCATGTACATGTCCAGGTTCATCGGCGGAACATGAATTTGCGGGCGATCCACAGCACCAGGCGCACGGGCAGGGGCCGCAGGGCCTTGTCCGCTTCCTGGAGCTTCTCACGGATGGGCAGGCCCTGCGGACAGTGCTTCTCGCACTTGCCGCAGCGGATGCACTGCGAGGCGAATGCCGGCTCCCGGGTGAGCCCTACGGTCTGGACGAACTGCATCCATCCCGTGGTCCGGGACTCCGAGTACATCGTATTGTAGCAACGGAAATTGCCGGGGATGTCCACGCCCTTGGGGCAGGGCATGCAGTAGCCGCAGCCGGTGCAGCCGACCTTCTCCCGGGCGCGGATCATGCCCTTGACCTCGTCGATCAGGGCGAAGTCTTCCGGGGTGAAGCTCCCGACCGGGGCGTCCGAGGCCGTCCGGACGTTCTCCCGGACCATGTCCAGGGAGTTCATGCCGGACAGCACGACCGTGACCTCGGGCTGGTCGTAGAGCCAGCGCAGGCCCCATTGGGCCGGGGTCCAGCCCCGTCCGTTGCGGGCGATGGCCTTCTTGGCCTCTTCGGGCAGGAGGTCCACCAGCTTGCCGCCGCGCAGCGGCTCCATGATCACGACGGGGATGCCCCGGGCAGCGGCGGCCCGGAGGCCCTCGACGCCGGCCTGGGAGGTGTCGTCCAGGTAGTTGTACTGGATCTGGCAGAAGTCCCAGTCGTAGTCCTGCAGGATCTTGAGGAAGTTCGCCGTGTTGCCGTGGTAGGAGAATCCGATGTTGCGGATGGCGCCCGCGGACTTCTTCTCGCGGATCCAGTCCAGTACCCCGACGCCCTTGAGGCGTTCCCACTGGGCGATGTCGGTCAGGTGGTGCATCAGGTAGTAGTCCACGCGGTCCGTGCGCAGGCGGGAGAGCTCCTCGTCGAAGAACTTGTCCAGCGAAGCCCGGCTTTTCACCATGTATTGCGGGAGCTTGGTGGCGATGTTGACCTGGTCCCGGATGCCGTTGCGCGCAAGGATCTCGCCGAGAGCGGCTTCGCTGCCGGGATAGATATAAGCGGTGTCGTAGTAGTTGACCCCGGCGCGGAAGGCCTCGAGGATCTCCTGCTCGGTCTTGTCGATGTCGATGCCGGCACCCTTGCGGCTGAAGCGCATGCAGCCGTAGCCGAGGATCGAGAGGTCGTGGCCGTATTTGTCCTTTCTGTATTGCATGGCTTAGAAACTGAATCGGGCGATGCGGCGCTCCAGGTGCGCCTTGAGCTCGGACCAGCGGTAGTAGGGACCGCTGGCGGGTTCCAGGCCGCGCACGAGGGTCTCCTGTTCGTTGTAGTAGATCTTGACCAGCGGTTCGGCGCCGCGCTTGCGGTAGAATATCATCTGGAGGTTGGAGCCCATCGGCACGCGGAAGAAACTCTGCCAGCTGTCGGAGGCGTCGGCGTTGTGGACGCGGTCGCCGGGGCCGACGAGGTCCATCAGTCCGGCCAGCGGGAGGATGCCCGTGTCGTGGCCGAAGCGGAGGTCTGCCGCCGTGGTGGAGGCATCGGAGAGTGCTGCATCGGCGCGGTCGATGATGTCCTGCAGCAGGCCCCGCGCCGCCCAGACGACATGGTCGCCGTACTCGACGGAATTGGCCATCGAATTGTAGATGCGGGCATTGTAGCAGCGGTACCAGGCGATGAGCTCGTCCAGGGTGAAGTATTTGCCGAAAATGTCGGCATCGGGCGTCTCGACGCATTGGCGGATGCCGCCGTAGAGGAAGATCTGGTAGAGGAATGCGTAGGGGTTGGGGATGACCTCGGCGATGCGCTGGGGGTCGCCCGCGAACAGGGCTCCCATCATCCGGGAAGGGTCCACCCAGACCCGCTCCAGCGAGTCGATCAGGGCGCTGCTGGCCGCGGAGATCTCCGCCTTGTCATAATAGTCATGCGCGAGCAGCTCGATGTATTTCTCGCCGGTGATGAAGTCGAACATGAGCTGCGGGGCACAGTCGTCGAGGCTGGCGGTGAAATGGGCCATGCTGATCAGGCAGCGGGGGATGTTGCTGGACTGGACGTGGACCTGCGTGCGCCTGCGGTCCTTCCAGACGCGGGGCACGCGCTCGTAGAGCCGCTGCGCGATGGCGCGGTGCTCGCGCCCGCCCCGCGCGGTCAGTTCGCCGGCCATGCCGATGTGGTCTTCGTGGATGGCATCGACATCGCGGTAGAGCTGCTCTCCGAGCGGGGAGAGGATGCCCGCTTCCCGGGCGGCGCACATGTATTCATAGGCGCGCTCGGCGGCGCTGCCGATATTGCGGCGGGAGCCGTGGCGGCCGTAATGGCTGACATAGAAGGGTTTGTATCCGGCCGGGGCCGGTGTCTGGGCCGACGGGCGGTATTCGTAGGAGTGGTGCACGCCTGCGGCGCGGTCCGGATTCTCGCGGATCAGCTCCTCGAAACCGGTCTGGGCGGAGAGAACCGTACAGAGCAGCAGCGCGGCCGGGAGGGTGAAGGTTCGGAAGGAAAAGTTCATGGGTATGGATTTGTCTTTCGCAAAGATAATTTTTATTTTTGCAAAAATGTAGTAGTTGGTATTACCATCATGGACAATCTCGAAGAAATCAGGAAAGAGATCGACGCGGTCGATGCGCAGATGGCGGACCTGTTTGCCCGCCGGATGGAGCAGGTCCGCCGCGTGACGGCCTACAAGCAGGCCCACGGGCTCGGGATCTCGGATCCCGCGCGCGAAGACGCCGTGATCCGGCGCGGGGCCTCGCGCATCGCCGACCGTGACATCCGGGAGTATTATGTCAATTTCGAAAAGCAGGTCATCAGCCTGTCGCGCGACTACCAGAAGCGCCTGATGAGCGGCCTGCGCGTCGCGTACAGCGGCGTGCCCGGCGCCTTCGCCTATATCGCCGCCATCCGGATGTTCCCCGGCGCGGAGCTGCTGGCGTATCCCGATTTCGCCGGGGCCTACCGGGCTTGCGAGACGGGGGAGGCCGACGTCGTGGTGCTGCCCTTCGAGAACAGCTACGCCGGCGAGGTGTCCACGGTTACGGACCTGATGTTCTCGGGTTCGCTCTACGTCAACCAGGTGATCGAGGTCGAGGCGGAGCAGAACCTCCTGGGCCTGCCCGGCACCGACAAATCGCAGATCCGCAAGGTCTACAGCCATCCGCAGGCCCTCGCGCAGTGCGCGGAATACCTGCGGCGCAACAATTTGGAAGCCAAGGAGTTCTCCAATACCGCGATGGCCGCCAAGAAGGTGGCTGAGAAGCAGGACCCGACCCGCGCCGCCATCGGCACAGCCGAGGCCGCGGCGCTCTACGGACTGGAGGTCCTGGAGCCCCGCATCAATACCAGCCGCACCAACACGACGCGTTTCGCCGCCTTCTCGCGCATGCTCCGCCTCGACACGGAGAACAAGCGCAAGATGGGCAAGCACTTCATCCTGATGTACACCGTCAAGAACGAAGCCGGCGCCCTGGCCCAGACGCTCAACATCATCGGTGCGCACAACTTCAACATGTGCAACCTCCACAGCCGTCCGATGAAGGAACTGCTGTGGAACTATTATTTCTTCCTCGAACTGGACGGTGACGTGGCCACGGACGAGGGCGACAGCCTGATGCGCGAGCTCGGGCCGCTCTGCGACCGTCTCAAGCTCGTCGGTTCCTTCTACACGCATTAGGACATTATGAAGAATACCATCGGCACCTCCGTCACGATGACGTTGTTCGGCGAGAGCCACGGGCCGGCCGTAGGCGTGGTCCTGGACGGCCTTGCCCCCGGCCTGCCGGTCGACGAAGGCTACATCGCCGAGTGCCTGGCGCGGCGGCGGCCCGCCGGCCCGGCGGATACCGCCCGCGTGGAGCCGGACCGGTTCCGGATCCTGAGCGGCGTGTACCGCGGCCGGACCACGGGGACGCCGCTGACCATCGTGATCCCCAACGAGAATGTCCGCAGCGCGGACTACAGCCAGCTGGAGCGCGTGGCGCGCCCTTCGCACGCTGACTTCACCGCTCAAATGAAATACCACGGCTTCCAGGATCCGCGGGGCGGCGGCCACTTCTCCGGCCGCGTGACCGCGGGGATCGTGGCCGCCGGCGCCATCTGCCGGCAGGCCCTGGCCGCCAAAGGTATCTGTGTGGCTACGCACATCCTGCGCTGCGGCGGCGTGGAGGATGCCCCGTTCACGGACATCACCGCGGACGCCTCCCGCATCGAGGCGCGGCGCTTCCCCCTGATCCTCGACCTGGAGGAGCAGGTCGAAGCCGCGGTGCTGGCCGCGAAAGCGGAGCAGGACTCGCTGGGCGGCGTGATCCAGACCGGCATCGGCGGGCTGCCCGCCGGGCTGGGGGAGCCCTGGTTCGACTCGCTCGAAGGCGTGCTGGCGCGTGCCGTGTTCGCCGTCGGCGGCATCAAGGGCATCGAGTTCGGCGACGGTTTCGCCCTGGCCGGGATGCGCGGCTCGCAGGCCAACGATCCCTTCCGGATGCAGGACGGCCGCGTCGTCACGGCCACCAACCGCAGCGGCGGCATCAACGGCGGCATCACCAACGGCATGCCCGTCCTGTTCAACATGGCCGTCAAGCCGACCCCTTCCATCTCCCGGACGCAGCAGAGCGTGGATTTCGTGGCGGGGCAGGACGTGGACCTGTCCCTGACCGGCCGCCACGATCCGGCCATCATCCGCCGGATCTGCCCGGTCGTGACCGCCCTGGTCGCCGTGGTGCTCTGCGACCAGCTGGCCCTCCGTTTCGGCACCGATTACCTCGCACAGCCATGACCGGATTCATCAATTACCAGAAAGTCCTCATCGTAGGCCTCGGCATGATCGGCGGCTCCTATGCCCAGAAGCTCAGCTCGCTGGGCTTCGAGGTGGGCGCGCTGGCCCGTCGGCAGCAGACCCTGGATTTCGCCCTGGATAAGGGCTATATCGCCCACGGACAGACCGAAGTGACCCGGGAATACGTGTCGCGCTTCGACATCGTCATCTTCGCCCTGTACCCCCATGCCTTCGTGGAGTGGATCCGCCAGTACCAGGACTACATCCGCCCCGGTGCCGTGATCACGGACGTGACGGGCGTCAAGCGCAGCATCGTTCCGACCATCCAGGAGATGCTGCGGCCGGACCTCGAGTTCGTGCCGGCGCACCCGATGGCGGGCCGCGAGCGCTCCGGCGTGGAGTACGCCGACTGCCATCTGTTCGCGGATGCGAACTATATCGTCACGCCCACGGAGCGGAATACGCCGGAGGCGGTCGAACTCATCCGGACGCTGGGCTGTATCCTGGGATTCAGGCACATAGCCGTGCTCTCCCCGGAGGAGCATGACGAGATGATCGGCTTCCTGTCCCAGCTCACGCACTGCATCGCCGTGACCCTGATGACCTGCAAGGAGTCCGAGCATCTGGCGGAGTATACGGGCGACTCCTTCCGCGACCTGACGCGCATCGCCCGGATCAACGAACACATGTGGACGGAACTCTTCCTGGCCAACAAGGACGAGCTCCTCGACCAGATGGACCTGTTCATGCGCCAGTTCGCGCGCATGCGGGATGCCCTGGCCGGAGGGGACACCGAGACCCTCAAGGAAATGATGCGCCTGTCGACGTACCGGCGCGCCTTCTTCGACAAAAAATAGTCTGGACCATGAACATGAATTTCAAGCGCAAGCTGCTGATCCCCAAGGAGATCAAGGAGATGTACCCGATCTCGTCAGAAGGGGCGCTTGCCAAACGGAATAACGATGAGCAGATCGCTGCGATCTTCACGGGCGGGAGCGACAAGCTCCTGTTGGTGATCGGCCCCTGCTCGGCCGACCGCGAGGATGCGGTGATCGAGTATATCGGACGGCTCCGCACGCTGCAGGAGCGCGTGGCCGACAAGATCGTGATCGTGCCGCGTATCTATACCAACAAGCCCCGCACCACCGGCGCGGGCTACAAGGGCATGCTCCACCAGCCCAACCCCCAGGCCCATGCGGACATGCTCCGCGGCCTGATCTCCATCCGCAAGCTGCACATGCGTGCGATCAACGAGACGGGGTTCTCCTGCGCGGACGAGATGCTCTACCCGGAGAACCACCGCTTCCTGGACGACGTGCTGTCCTACGTGGCCGTGGGGGCGCGTTCGGTCGAAGACCAGCAGCACCGCCTGACCGCGAGCGGCCTGGACATCCCTGTGGGCATGAAGAACCCCACGGGCGGCGACCTCTCCGTGATGATGAACGCCTTGCGCGCCGCCCAGGGCGCCCATACCTTCATCTATCGCAACTGGGAGGTGGAGAGCAAGGGCAACCCCCTGGCACATGCCATCCTGCGCGGCTATGTCGATGCGCACGGCATCAGCCATCCGAACTACCATTACGAGGACCTGTCCCGGCTGTGCGACCTCTACGCGAAGAGCGACCTCGTCAACCCGGGCGTGATCGTGGACACCAACCACGCCAACTCCGGCAAGCAGTACATCGAGCAGATCCGCATCGCGAAGGAGATCCTCCACAGCACCCGCCACAACGCCGGCATCCGGCGCCTGGTCAAAGGCATGATGATCGAATCCTATCTCGAGGACGGATGCCAGAAGCCTGGCGAGGGCGTCTACGGCCGCTCCATCACCGACCCCTGCCTGGGCTGGGAGAAGACCGAACACCTGGTCCTGGACCTCGCGGAACTCTGGGTCTAGCGCGGCCATGACGGATTTCGCGGCGATCGATTTCGAGACGGCGAACGAGTGCCCCAGCAGCGTCTGCAGCGTGGGGATCGTGGTCGTACGGGGCGGTGAATTCACGGATTCCTTCTACAGCCTGATCCATCCGGAGCCGGAATACTACCAGTGGTTCTGCCGCCGGGTCCACGGACTCGGTCCGGAAGACACGGACGGCGCTCCGGTGTTTCCGTACGTCTGGGAGAAAGCCGGGGCGCTGGTCGAAGGACTTCCGCTCGTCGCCCACAACGCCCGCTTCGACGAGGGCTGCCTGCGGGAAGTCTTCCGGGTGTACCGGATGGACTATCCCGATTATGTGTTCCTCGATACCCTGACCGCCTCCCGGAGGCACTTCGGCCACAGCCTTCCCAACCATCAGCTCCAGACCGTCGCAGCTGCCTGCGGCTTCGACCTCCGGCTTCACCACCATGCCCTGGCCGACGCCGAAGCCTGTGCCCACATCGCGCTGCGCCTGCTCTGACCCCCTGCCGGAAGGCCATGTGTAGGCCCTTCTCGGCCCCTGGGAACCGCTTTCCCTTCCAGCGGGCGTTCTTCTTGTGGAAGCATTGGACGAAATCCACCGCAGTGTACCAGGTCCACCTTGAAGGCCTGTACCAGGTCCACCCGCTGAAATCGGACCAGGTCCACTTTGAAGGCCTGTACCAGGTCCACCACCCCTGCCCCAGAAGCTATCCTGGTCCACACTGGGTGTACCAGGTCCACCCGCTGAAATCGGACCAGGTCCACCTGGCAAGGAAACTCCCTACTGTCAGGGGCGCTGCGCCCCTTCTGCGCCCTCGGCAACCGCTTTCCCCGACTGCCCGGGGCGCTGCGCCTCATCTCCGCCCCTGGCAATCGCTTTCCCCGACTGTCAGGGGCGCTGCGCCTCATCTCCGCCCCTGGCAACCGCTTTCCCCGACTGTCAGGGGCGCTGCGCCTCATCTC
>JAFUWY010000007.1 GCA_017477245.1 Bacteroidales bacterium
ATGTCAAGACGGCTCCAGAGAGCGACTAAAAGGAAATATCCAGCTATATCAAGGAAGCTGTCTGTTCCTTTGACCCTACCCGCGTGCCGGCCCAGGTAAGTGTGCGTCATCTGGACGAATGGATTGAGAATATGTACCAGAGCGAGCAGTCGCTGGGGAAACTCATCACCATCGCTTCCCTCGTGGCCCTGCTGATTGCCATCATCGGCATCATCGGCCTGGTGTTCTTCGAGACGCAGTTCATCCGCAAGGAGATCGCCGTACGGAGAGTGAATGGCGCAACTGTGGGCAGCATCCTGAAGATGATCAACAAGAAGTACTTGATCATGGCGGGTGCCAGCTTCGTGATTGCAGCGCCCGTTGCTTACTGGCTGATGACCGCCTGGCGCAAGGGTTTTGCCTACCAGGCGCCCGTACCTGCGTGGATCTTCCTCGTGGCACTGCTGGCCGTCGCCGCCATTACCCTGGCCGTCGTCACGCTTCAAAGCTGGAGAGCGGCCAATGCCAACCCTGTCGAATCACTAAAGAACGAGTAGGCATGAAGAGTTATCTGAAATTCCTGTTCCGCAACAAGTTATACACCGCCATTGAGGCGGTGGGACTGGCCGTGAGCCTGGCGTTCGTGATCATCATCGGCAGTTATGTAGTGCAGCAATTCGAGGTCAAGTACGAGAACCCGGATTGGAAAGACGTTTACACTTTTACGATGGTGGAAGACGGCTACCCGGATCAGTTGGGACTGACATATACTTTCACGGATGCCATCAAAGCATCAGCCCCGGAGGTAGAAATGGCCGGCGTTCTGTCTCCGATAGATTATCTTGTGCTCCCGGATGGAGGGATGGTACAGAGCAAAATCGTTACGGCAGACAGGAATTTCTTCGAACTGTTTCCCAATCTGAAGTTTGTGGCCGGAGGCCCGGAAGTACTGTCGGATGCCGGTAATATGATTGTCAGTGAGGAATTTGCGCATAAATCCGGTCTGAAAATCGGAGACAATTGGAAACTCGGAGACGACTCTTTCACCGTCGCCGCCATCATGAAGGACTGGAAGTCCACGCTTTTCGAGTATGCCGATATCGTCCTTTCCATCGACGGCCCCATCAAAGCTTTTTCCGACCCCAACGATCAGTTCGGAAGTGTCTATACGTTCGTCAAGCTGGCTCCCGGGGCTGACAGGAATGCCTTGGAAGAGAAGGCTGAAGCCGTATGTAAAAACCTCTATGGTGGTCTTTATGGGACTTCCTTCCTGCAAGGGATACGGGTATACAGGGTGGATGAACTGATCTTCGGGGATGTCCATAGCGGCAACTTCGTTTCAGGAAATATCGCGCATAGCGACAAGCGGACGCTGGACCTGCTCCTCGCCGCCGTGCTTCTCCTGCTTGTCAGCGCCGTATTCAACTACATCAACCTGAACATGGCCCTCAGCGCCAAAAGGGCCCGGGAGATGGCTGCAAGACGGCTGATCGGCGCATCGCAGGCTTCCATTTTCGGCCGGCGCATCCTGGAATCCCTGCTCTTTACGCTGGTGTGCTTTGCCGTATCCGTCCTCCTGGCCGTCTGGTGGACACCGATGGTAAACCGCCTGCTGAACGACCCGGACATCGCCATCCGGATCCGGTTTACGCCCAAATACCTGGCCATTTCCACGGCCCTGGTGCTTGTGGTCGGTTTGCTTTCCGGACTCCTCCCTGCCCTGTTTTCCAGCCAGTGGAAGCCCATCGACGTGGTACGCGGCAACTTCAGGGCGCAAAGCAAAATGACTTTCAGCAAGGTGTTCATCGTCTTGCAGAGTGCGCTGTCGGTTTTCCTGATTGCCATGGCCTTGGTCATGGAAGCGCAGTACCGTAAATCGCTGAACCGGCCCGTCCATGCCGATATCGAAGGCAAGTATTTCCTGAATTCCGCCTCCTTCGGCCTGTCGTCTCTCAGAAGTTCACTGGAGGCATTGCCTTTTGTCAAAAGCACCGGTCTGGCCGTTCAAGTGCCCGGAAAACAAGCCGGTGGGCAGTATAGCCAGACGGTGGACGGGAAGGATATCCTCTACCGGGTTTACCACATGGACAAAGCCGCCTTCGACATGCTGGGATTTGAGGTGCTGGCCGATTACAATGCCCCGGTGAACAATACCGTCTGGTTCGGAGAATCGGCCTTTGCGGCTTCCGGATTTACCGATGCGTCTCACGATATCGGGGTCCTGAGTCAGAGAATGGGCCATTGTGAGAACATGGGCGGCGTCATTGCCGACTTCCCGGTATCCCTGAACAATATGGGAGCAAAGGAGAATATGATTGTCCTGGTGGAGGACGTACAAACGTCGTATCCTTATGTTTATGGTATCCTGATGGAAATCGGCGGAGACCACGAGCAGGCGCGTAAACAGATCAGGGAGACCTATGAGACCTGGAAGAAAGACAACATGGTCCTGAACGAGTTTGCCGACGGTTACCTGATGGAATTCTACGAAACGGCGCTGAGGCCCGCCCGGAACAACATGCGGCTGATGGAGGTATTCATGATACTGGCCTTGCTGCTTTCGCTCCTTGACCTGCTGGCCATGAGTACCTATTTTGCCGATGAGAAAGCCCATGACATAGCCGTACGGAAGGTTTTCGGAGGCACGGTGGACTCAGAGACCTGGCGGACGATCCAGGACTATATGATCCTGGTGGGCATCGCCTGCATCATCGGCATTCCGGTCGCGGTCTATGCCACGCAGGAATACCTCGAAGGGTTTATCTATCGACTCGAAGGTTACTGGTGGATCTTTGTCCTGGCCGTAGTCATCACTTTCGCCGTCAGCCTTCTCTCCATCCTCTGGCAGACGCTCAAAGCCGCGAAGACGAATCCGGCGGTAGAGCTCAAGAAAGAGTAAGCTCCGACAGTTCTCCTGTCGCCGAGTCGATGACAAAGCCGCGAACGGTCACGTCCGCGGGGATCAGCGGATGGTCCACGATGGCGGCGACGGTGTTCCGGACGGACGCTTCCGTGTCGTGGAAGCCTTCCAGCCAGGCATCAAGGTCCACGTCCGTACGCTCCAGTTCAGCGGCCGGGATGCCGCGACGAAGCATTTCCTCCTTGAAATGGCCGAAACCCATATGGCAGGCCCCGCAATGCGTGTGGGCCACCACCATGATCTCGTTTACGCCCAGCTCATACACGGCCACGATCAGGCTGCGCATGACGGAATCCCAGGGGGAAGGAATCACGGCGCCGGCATTCTTGATGATCTTGGCATCCCCGTTCCTGAGCCCCAGGGCATCCTGCAGCAGGACGGACAGGCGCGTGTCCATGCAGCTGAGCACGGCCAGCTTCTTGTCCGGGAACTTGTCGGTAAGATGTCTCTCATAGCCCTTGCGGGCAACATATTCGCGGTTGAACGCGAGAACCTGGTCAATATTCGTCATAATGCAAAGATAGGCTTTTTGCCGGATTATGACAGCGCCCGCCTACTCTTTCTTCAGCTCCACGGCCGGATTCGTCCGGGCAGCCTTCAGCGTCTGCCAGAGGACCGTGCCGAAGGCGATGGCCAGGGAGATCGCAACCGCCGCCACGAACACCCATCCGTAGCCCTCGATGCGATAGGAGAAACGCTCCAGATACAACCTGGCGGCCCAGACGGCGATCGGGATACCGATCAGGCAGGCTATCCCGACGAGTACCATGTAGCTGCGGACATTGCGCCGCGTCTCGCTGCTGATATCGGCCCCGAAGACCTTCCGCACGGCGATCTGCTTGGTGTTCTCGTCGGCAAAATAGGTGCTCATGGCCAGCAGGCCCAGCAGGGAGATCAGCACCGCCAGCACGGCGAAGAGTTCCACCAGGCGCAGGGTCCGCCGGACCGGCTCCAGCTGCTTGCGGTGGATGTCCCGGATAAAGCCGTACCGCCAGGCGGGCTCTTCCACGCCGGAGGTTTCCAGACGGAATTCCCGATAGGCCTGGCGGATCTGCGCGTCAAAGGACGGATCTTCCCCGTTCGTGCCGATGAGAAGGCAATTGCCGTACCGAAGCTCCTCCACCCGGGTGACGACGACTCCGCCATTCGGGTTTTGGTTGGCCTCCGAGGCCGGCCGGGTCGGGTAATCCGCCACCACGCCGCCGATGAATTCCGGCCGGGCACCGTTCATGCTGATCCTGCGCGGGAATACGGTGGACGTGTCCGACACCGCCGCTGCGTTGAATGCGCTGCGGCTCATCCAGAGCGAATGCACCAGCGGATGGCCGAAGTCCTCCTCCACTTCCAGCCCGAGCAACTGGAAATACGTGCTGTCGCAGATGATGACGGGCATATCGACATGATGCTCCTCGTCCACCTTGATGCCCATGGTCATATTGATCATTCCGGGGATACCGCGGCCGACACCGGCCTTGGTCACAAAGGGAAGCTGCTCCACCTTGTCCTTGAAGAGCTTCATGGCGTCGTAGTCCTGGGCGGAATACTCGATGTAGTAGCGGTTTTCCACGGCGGAATGCATCGGCCTTGTAAGCATGTGACGCATCTGCAGTTCCATCACCAGTGCGAAGGCAATCAGGAAGACCGAGAGGACGTTCTGCACCACGATGAACACCTTGCTCAGGACCATCTTGTTGCGGCGACGGAGCGTACCTTTGATGACGTCGATGGGTTGGTAGCGCGAGGCGACGATGGCCGGAAGCAAGCCGTTGATGACACCCAGGACCAGGATTCCGGCCAGGTAGGCCAGGATATAGCCGGGCGTGAGCAAGAAAGAAAGCCGCACGCTGGTGTCGCCGATGCCCAGCATCAGCTCGTCCGGGTCGGCGGTGGAAACCAGGCTGTTCATCATGGGGACCAGCAGGTCGGCCAGCAGCAGCGCCGCCGCGAAACAGACGGCGGTAAAGGCCACGGATTCAGCAATATACTTCCACAGGATGCCGCTCTTGTCGGCACCCAGAAGCCTCCGGGTGGCCATTTCCTTGGCTCGCTTGCCCGTGAGGGCCAGGCTTAGGTTCACATAGTTGAAGACGGCCGACAACAGGAGCAGCAGGACAACGATGGTCAGCAGGCGCAGCATCTGGACATTTCCCGTACGGGTGAGCCCGTTGCTGCTGCCGGTGAAGAAGAAGGCTTCGTCCATGCGGTAAGCCTTCCATGCGTCCACTTTTTCCGCACCCCAGTTGGAACCGTAGTTCTTGTTCAGGAGCGCTTTCGCCTTGGCCTGCACGGCGGCCAGGTCGGCATCCTCCCGCACCCGGAACCAGGTGGTGTAATTGCCGATGCTGTTGAATTCCTTGCTCTGATCCGCCGCCCAGGTGGCCGTGATATTCGTGATGATGTCGGCAGGCATGAAGAAGGCGTCGCCGAAATCGGCAAAGATGCCCCTGACCGTACGGTATTCCTTGTCCACCCGGATGGCCTGCCCGATGAGGCCCCCGGTCGTGCCCGGGGTGACAGCGTGGTCATGGCCGGCCTGACCGGCAATCCTGCGGGCCAGGGATTCGCTGATCAACACGTCATCCTTGCCCACAAAATCTTCCAGGCTCCCCGCCACCAGCCGGTACTGCGGGAACACCTTGAAGAAATCGGTATCACCCTCGATTCCTGATGCCTGGACCAACTCATCACCGTATTGGATGACAGGCTGCCAGAGGAGCGTCATGTGCGTGGCGGCTTCCACCTCCGGGATGTTCATCTCCAGCTCCTCTTTGTCCCAATAGGTCAGACCGAGGAACTCATTGGTCCCCAGCACGAAGGTGCGTTTCCACTGCGGCGACTCATGCGCCACTTCATACTGCTGCACCACGTAGGAGCCGATCAGGATCACGAAAGCCAGGCTGACAGCCAGCCCCACCGCCTCGATGACGGTGTATAACTTATTGCGGGACAGGAATTTCAGGTAACTTCTCATACTACTCGTTCTTTAAGGATTCCACCGGATTGGCCCGGGCGATGCGCAGGCAGTTGAGGACCACGACGCCCAGCACGATGGCCAGCACCAGCACGGCTCCGCCGATGAAGTACAGGGGATTCAGGGACACCTTCTCGGCAAACTGCTCCAGCCATCGGCGGGCCGCGAAGAAGACGCCGATACAGGCGATGACAGCCATTAGTGCCGACAGTTTCATGATGTCCCTGGCAAACACGCCCAGGATATCGCGGGTGGTGGCGCCGTTGATCTTGCGGACAGCCATTTCCTTCGACCTCCGAAGACTCTCATCCTGGATGAAACCGAGCAGCCCCAGCAGGGCGATCAGCAGCGAGAACACGGAGCCGAGGGCCAGGGTATTCCGCATCTTCCGGCTGTCGTCATATGCTGCGCGCATCTGTTCTTCATAGGAAACGATGTTGACTTCCCGGCCTTCCAGGGCCTGTTCCAAGGCGTTTCTGACATTTTCCAGAGATTCAGGTTGTATCTTGAACAGCACATGCGGCATCCAGGAGTCCATCGACCCGATCTCCCCGTAGAACAGGGCGCTGGGGCGCTGGTCAACGCCGGTCAGGTTGCCGATGAGGTAGCTCTCGTACACGCCGGAAATGGTGAAATAGGTCTGCTCTGAACCGCGCGCGCGTTCATGACCGGTGATGAACACCTGCTTGCCCACGGCCCCGTCGCTCCAGTCCGTGAACTCGGCCATCTTCTTTACAAACTTCTCATCCACAACGATTTCGGTAGAATCCCGGGGCGCGCGGCCCTCCAGGAATTCGATACCCATCAGGTCATAGAAACCGTCGGAGCATTCATACTGGTCGGCGATATTGAACAGTTCGCGGTCATCGTCCGGCAGATAGACGTTGTCACCATTGGAGCCGTTGAAGGGGAGGTTGTAGGCCGCGGCCACGCCGCTCACTTCCGGCAGGCCCTCCAGGGTGCGGACGGCCCGGGCGACCGCCTGCCGGTCGCCGTCGAACAGGCTGATATAGTACAGGTTGTCATAATCATAGCCCGTATCGGCATGGGACACCTTCTGATACTGCCGGCCGATGATGAGCATCATCACCACCAGGAACACGTTGATGAGCACCTGCACGCCCAGCAGGCCGAGTTTCCAGGCCCGGGAGTTCTCGGTATAGTTCTTCAGGGCGGCATAGACCGGGATCCGCTGGTACAGCTCTGCGGGGACTACGATGGAAATGACGAGCACGAATGCCAGCACCGCTCCGATGGCAACGATGCTCTGCGGCACCAGCAGGGTCCGGAAAGGCACGCCCAGCAGGTTCTCCACGATGCTGCGGCCGGCGAAAATGATGACGGCCGCCAGTGCCAGCGAGAGCAGGATATGGATGGATGCTTCCTGGGTCAGCATCCCGTAGATGTGCTTCCCTTCCGCGCCGTAGCACTTGCGCACGCCCACTTCCTTGGAACGCTTCACCAGGGAGGAAATCACGATCAGGATATAGTTCAGCAAACTGATGAGGATCAGCAGCGCCGCTACGATCGACAGCAGGACGACCTGCGACTTCACCTCCGGGTCGGATGTGTGCATCGTACCGAAGGGTTTCAGGAAATAACGGAGGGTGGTGCCGCGCGCTTCCAGCATCTCCAGCGGCTGGTGGGCCTCCTGCATCTTCCGGATGGCATCGGAAAGCGAGGCCGGGTCCACGCCGGGGAACAGTTTGACATAGCCCTTGTAGCGGTCGTTGCCGTTCCAGTTGTCCGTGCTCTGCTTGCCGTAGGTATCCATCGACAGCAGGATGTCGTAATCCAGCGTCCCGTTCTTCGGGAAGTCCTCGAACACGCCTTCGATGGTCAGTTTCAACCCCGTCATATCCTCGTTGGCGATCTGCGTGCCGATGGCATCCTGCACGCCGCCCAGTTTCTCCGCAAAGCTCCGGCTCACCATCACGCTCCCCCACTTGCCCAGCGCTTTCACCGGATCGCCGGCCAGGACCGGCCGGTCAAACACCTTGAAAAAACAGGTATCGGCACAGACAAGCGTGGCTTTGAGCTTGTTGCCGTCCTCGTCCAGGTAGGTGTCGCCGTTGAAGACGTAGGTGGTCCGGGTGCCGGCCTCGACCCCCGGGACCTCGTCCATGAAGCCCACGGCCACGGCACCGCTCACCTGGCCATAGTCCTTCTCGCTCCCCTGCTGGGAAATCCAGGTGCTGATGGAATAAACCCGGTCGATGTCCTTGTAGAAACTGTCATAGCTCAGTTCGAAGAACACCTTGGCAATGAGTACGATGCCCAAGGCCAGACCTACGCCCAGGGACAGGATCTTGATCAGTATATCCGAATTGCGTTTCATACAAGCCCATCCCTCAACCAAAGGTCGTGCCATTCAACATAAATCACTGATTATCAGTTTATTGTTAAACAACGCCTATCTATCGAACGTAAACATTCTTTACACCTGCCGTAAACATTCTTTACAGTCCGTTTTTCCACGGAGAAATGCTATATTTGCACCCATGAGCGAGTTTACCTTCCGGCCCATGCGCCGGTTCAAGCAGCAGCTCCCCGACGAGGAGAGCGCCGGCATCCTGGAGCGTGCCTACCGCGGGTTCCTGTCCGTCATCGGCGACGGCGGATACCCTTATACGATTCCCGTCAACTTCGTCTGCGACGCCGGCAGAATCTACATCCACTGCGCCCGGGAGGGGCACAAGGTGGATGCGGTCCGCGCCTGCGACAAAGCCTGCTTCACCGTGACCGACACGCCCCGGCAGGAGCCGGACGACTGGTGGTACCACGTGCGGAGCGTCGTCTGCTTCGGCCGCGTCCGGATTCTGGAGGACGAGGAGGAGAAAGACCGCCGGCTGCGCCAGCTGGGGAACAAATACTTCCCGGAAGGATACGACCTGGAGACCGACATGCAGCGCAACGCCCCGCGCGCCCTGGTGCTGGAATTCACCATCGAGCACATGACCGGCAAGCGGGTGCGCGAGAAGTGACCCGCCCTCCGGCCTACACTTCTATTTCCTTGATTTCGACTTGATTGCCCTGCAGCAGGAAGGTGTGTTCACTGCCGCAGTGCGGACATTTCCTGCCGTATCGGACCGTCCCGTACTCCGCCCCGCAGTCTTCGCAGCGCGTGACGGCGGGGATGGTGTTGACCTTCAGTTCGCAGCCCTTCAGCATCTCCTCCTTGTCGGCGGCCCAGCGCCAGCAGTCCGTGAGATACTCCGGGACCACCGTGGACACCTCCCCGATGTCCATGACGACAGCGGAGACGTGTCCTACGTGGTTCTCTTCAGCTACCTTCTTCACATCACGGATGATGTAGAAGACGATTCCCAGTTCGTGCACGGGTTATTTCTTTTTGAACAGGATGCGTCCGGTGCGCTTGACCATGTACGGCAGGATGCCGCCGAACTTGTCCTCGGAAGTCCGCATCACGCTGGCCTCCGGATGCACGCGGTGCAGGTGGATGGCGTCGAACCCGCACTTGGTCGTGCAGATGCCGCAGCCGATGCACTTGTTCTCGTCCACGACCGAGGCGCCGCAGCCCAGGCACCGGGCCGTCTCCCTGCGGACCTGCTCCTCGGTGAGTGTGCCGTGGTACTCGGCGAACCGGCTCGTCTGCGGGACTGCGCCGGGATCCTGGCGGGAGCCGTTGTCGTAGCTCTCCACCACGATGTCCTGCTTGTCGAGTTCGATGAAGTCGCGGCGGTTGCGGCCGATGGTCATGTGGCCGTGCTGTACGAAGCGGTGCAGCGACTCGGCGGCTTCCTTGCCCGCGGCGATGGCGTCGATGGCGAACTTGGGGCCGGTGAAGACGTCGCCGCCCACGAAGATGTCGGGCTCGGCGGTCTGGTAGGTGAGTTTGTCGGCCACCGGATAGACGCCGCGGAAGAATTCGACCTTCGTGTCCTTGAGCAGGACCTTCAGGACCACGGTCTGGCCGATGGCGAAGATCACCAGGTCGGCATCCAGGGTGATGAGCTCCGACTCGTCGTAGGCCGGCGCGAACTTGTGCTCCGCGTTGAAGACGGAGGTGCATTTCTTGAAGACGATGCCGCTGACCTTGTCCGTCCCGAGCACTTCCTTGGGGCCCCAGCCCGGATTGAGGACGACGCCGTCCTCGCGGGCCTCGGTGCGCTCCTCCAGGGAGGCGGGCATGATGTCCTCGGTCTCGAGCGAGAGCATCGTCACCTGGTCGGCGCCGCTGCGCAGCGCGACGCGCGCCGCATCGATGGCGACGTTGCCGCCGCCCACGACCACGACCTTGCCGGACACGGCCTTCCGGCCGCAGTTGGCCTCATGCAGGAAGTCGATGGCCGTCGTGGTGCCGGGCAGCGTCTCGCCCGGGATGCCGGGCAGGCGGCCGCCCTGGCAGCCGATGGCCACGTAGAATCCCTTGTAGCCCTGCTCGCGGAGCTGGGCGATGGTGACATCCTTGCCGACTTCCACGCCGGTGCGGATCTCCACGCCAATCTCCCGCATGATGTCGATCTCGGCCTTGATGACCTCCTTGTCCAGTTTGTAGGAAGGGATGCCGTAGCGGAGCATGCCGCCGGGCTCCTCGTTCTTCTCGAACACCGTGGGCTTGTAACCCATCGTGGCCAGGTAGTTGGCGCAGCTCAGGCCGGCCGGGCCGCCGCCGATGACGGCGATCTTCTCCGGCCAGCGCTCCAGCACGCTGGAGGCGATGTTGACCTGGGGCACGAAACGGGTCTCCGCATGCAGGTCCCGCTCCGCGATGAACTTCTTGACGGCGTCGATGGCGACCGGCTGGTCGATGGTCCCGCGGGTGCAGGCATCCTCGCAGCGGCGGTTGCAGACGCGGCCGCACACGGCCGGGAAAGGATTCTCCCGCTTGATGAGTTCCAGCGCCTCGGTATACTTGCCCTCGGCGGCCTTCTTCAGGTAGCCCTGCACGGCGATATGGGCCGGGCACGCCGTCTTGCAGGGTGACGTGCCGGTCTCGTAGCAGTTGATGCGGTTCTTGTCCCGGTAATCCTCGGTCCACTTGTCCGGGCCCCACTTCGTGGCATCGGGCAGTTCGTGCTTCGGATACTGCACGGGACCGCTCTTGGTGCAGAGTTTCTGGCCCAGTTTCACGGCGCCGGCCGGACAGTACTCCACGCAGCGGCCGCAGGCCACGCAGTTCTTCGGGTCCACCTCGGCCACGTAGGCGCTGCGCGACATGTTGGGGGTGTTGAACAGCTGGGACGTGCGCAGGGCGTTGCATATCTTGACGTTGCAGTTGCAGATCGCGAAGATCTTGCCCTCGCCGTCGATGTTGGTGATCTGGTGCACGAAGCCGTTGTCCTCGGCTTTCCGCAGGATCTCCATGCACTCGTCGTAGGTGATGTAGTGGCCCCGGCCGGTCTCGGCCAGGTAGTCCGCCATGTCGCCCACGCCGATACACCAGTCGCGGTAGTCGTCGGCGCAGCCCTCGTCGAGCTTCTTGCGGCCGTAGCGGCAGGAGCAGATGCCCACGCCCAGATGGCCCTCGTAGCGCTTGAGCCAGTAGGAGATGTGCTCGATGTCCACGGATTCGTTCTCCATGGAGATGGCCTTCTCCACCGGGATGACGTGCATGCCGATGCCGGAGCCGCCCATCGGCACGCTCGGGGTGATCTTCTCGAGCGGCAGGAAGGTCATGCGCTCGAAGAACATCGCCAGCTCGGGATGCTTGTCCATCAGGTCGACGTTCATGTTGGTATACTCGGCGCTGCCCGGCACGAACATCGGGACCCAGTAGACCCGGTCCTTGCGTTCGTAGGTCGTGCCGGCCACGGGGCCGTCCTTGGTATATTTGTCGCCGTAGTCATACTCCAGCATGCCGAAGTACGCAAGCTTGTCGAGCAGGGCGTCGAAGTCCGCCTCGGACGAGGCATAGTGCTTCTGGACGTTCATCTCCTGCAGTTGGGCGCGGGTCCAGTGCTTGCGCACTTGGAAAGGGTTGCCCGGGAGCATGTCGAGGAGCAGGTCCAGCGAGGCTTCGCGGGTGATGGGATCCATCTCGTCCTCGAAGATGCACGCCAGGCCCCAGTACTCCGGGGCTTCGGTGGTCATCTTGACCTTGCCGGGGATGCGGTCCGTGATATGGCGGACCAGCTTGATGAGTTTAGGATTGGGATGTTCGTCTCCAAAATGCTTGGGGACGAATTTCTTGGACATTTCAGGCATGGATATCGGTTGTTAGTGTGTGTTATCTTTCCTTCCAGCCGCGGACCTCCGCGAGCAGCCAGTCCGCGAACGCTTCCACCCCCTCGCCCGTCTTGGCGCAGATGGGGATGACCTGCGCCTTGGGGTTGCGCAGGCGGATGTTCTCCTTGCAGCGCTCCAGGTCGAAATCGAAATACGGCAGGACGTCCATCTTGTTGATGACGACCACGTCGCAGACGGAGAACATCAGCGGGTACTTGAGCGGCTTGTCATCGCCCTCGGGGACGGAGAGGATCATCGCGTTGCGCACCGCGCCCGTGTCGAACTCGGCCGGGCACACGAGGTTGCCGACGTTCTCCAGGATCACGAGGTCGGCGTCGGCGAGCGCGAGGTTGTCGAGCCCCTGGCGGGTCATCTCCGCGTCCAGGTGGCACATGCCGCCCGTATGGAGCTGGATGGAGGAGATCCCGGTCGCCTCGCGGATCTTGACGGCATCGACGTCGCTGTCGATGTCGGCCTCCATCACGGCCACGCGGATCTTGTCCTTGAGCAGGTTGATGGTCCGGATCAGGGTCGTGGTCTTGCCGCTGCCCGGAGAAGACATGAGGTTCAGGAGATAGACGCCGCTGGCCTTGAGCTCGGCCCGGAGGGCTTCGGCGTCGCGGTCATTGTCCGCGAAGACGCTCTTTTTGATTTCGATTACTTTCACTCCGTCCATCACGAAGGGATTTGGTTCTGGTACGTTATCAATATGTGGGTTAAAAAGTTTTACAAGATACGAATATTCGCCCACACCGCCAAATTTTTGGATTTTTGATACTTTGCACGTACATTTGTGTGATGGAAACGAATGGACTGCATATCGGCATCCAGGGCCGCGAGGAGACCGTGGTCACGCCCGAACTGCTGGCGAAGAACGTCGGCAGCGGACTGGTCCGGGTCTACGCCACGGCCATGATGATCGCCCTGATCGAGAAGGCGGCCGTGTACTCCGTGGAGCCGCACCTCGCGCCCGGCCAGGGCACCGTGGGCACGCACGTGGACGTCTCGCACTGCTCCGCCACCCCGCTCGGCATGCGCGTGTGGGCGGAGACCGAGCTGGTGGAGATTGACCGGCGCCGGCTCGTCTTCAAGGTGGCCGCCTACGATGAGCGCGGCCTGATCGGCGAAGGCCGCCACGAGCGCTTCATCATCGACAACGAACGGTTCCAGGCCAAGGCCGACGCCAAATAATACCAGACCATGACAAAGGATCTCTACCTCGCAGCCGGCTGCTTCTGGGGCGCCGAGCACTATCTGAAGCGCATCCGCGGTGTCGTCAAGACCGAGGCGGGCTACGCCAACGGCAACATATCCCACCCGACCTACCGGGAAGTCTACACCGACTCCACCGGCTACGCCGAGACCGTCCACGTCGTGTACGACCCCGACATCCTGGGGCTGGAGCGCCTGGTCCAGATCTATTTCATGGCCATCGACCCGACGAGCCTCAACAAGCAGGGCGGCGACGTCGGCACGCGCTACCGCACGGGGATCTACTACTCCGACCCCGCCGACCTTCCGGGCATCCGGCGGGTCTACGACCGCGTGGCCGGCGAGACCAAGGCCCCGTTGGCCGTCGAGGTCAAGCCCCTCAAGAATTTCTACCGCGCCGAGGACTACCACCAGGACTACCTGGACAAGAATCCGCAGGGCTACTGCCACATCTCCCCCGCCCTGATGGAGTTCGCCCGTACGGCCAACGAACCCGATTCCGACACGGACTAGCGTACCGGACACGATGACGGCGGCAGTCCAGACATATGTCCAGGTCCTTCTGCCGGTCAAGCTCCGGTGGATTCCCACCTATGCCAGCACGGTCCCGCTCGAGCCGGGCCGGCGCGTGAGCGTGGAGCTGGGCCGGCGCCGCTACGACGGCGTGGTCTGGCGCAGCCTGGAGCGGCCGGACCTGCCTCCGGAGCGCATCCAGCCCATCCTCAGCGTCCAGGACGACCTGCCGCGCGTGACGGAGCAGGAACTCCGGTTCTGGGAATTCCTCGCCGACTACTACCTCTGCACGCTCGGCGAAGTCTACAAGGCCGCCTATCCCCACCTCAAGATCCGGAGCGAGCAGACGGCCGCCGACATCCTCGCCCGGCTGCAGGCCCGCCTCGACAAGAAGGAGAAAGACCTCGCGGGCCGGCACAGCGAGCGCGTGACGGCCCGGCTCACCGCCGAGCGCGACGCGCTGCGCGCAGAGATCGACGGCCTGCGCCTGTCTGCCGGAGCCCCGGCGCCCAAGCCGGCCCCGGGCAAGCCGCTCGTCCTCACGGGCGGCTGCCGGCGGGACGGATACCTCCCCGCCCTGCGCGAGGTCCTCGACGCCGGCCACCAGGCGCTCGTCCTGAGTCCGGAGACGGCCTTCTGCGACAGCCTGGAGCAGGTCCTTCGGCCCGGTTTCGGCGCCCGGCTGCATGTCTTCCACTCCGGCAAGACCCCCGTCGCCCGCCGGCGGGCCGCCGAAGCGCTCCGCCAGGGCGGCCCCGCCGTCATCCTCGGCACCCGCTCCGCGCTCTTCCTCCCCTTCCGGGACCTGGGGCTGGTGATCGTCGACGAGGAGCAGGACCCCTCCTACAAGCAGACGGAACCGGCGCCGCGTTACCACGGCCGTGACGCCGCCGTGGCCCTGGCGGGCATCCACGGCGCCCGCGTCCTGCTGGGCGCCGCCGTCCCCTCGCTGGAGACGCTCCTCAACGTGCGCACGGGCAAGTACGGCCTCCGGGAGACCGGCGCACCTCCGGCTGCGGCCACGGTCATCGACATTCCGGCCGAACGGCGCAAGAACGGCATGGTCGGCCCGTTCTCGCGCAAGCTCATCGCCGCCGTCCAGGCCACGGAAGGTCCCGTCGTGCTGCTGCGCGGCTGGGAGAACCAGGACCCGTTGCGGGAAGAAGCCGCCCGTTTGTTCCCGGGGCGCGACATCCGCATCCAGACCCTGGGTGCGCTCAAGCGCGAAGGCGCGGGCGATGCCGCGCTGCTCGCCGTCCTGCAGGCCGACGCCTTCATCGCGCGCGACGACTTCCGCGGGGACGAACGCGCGCTCCAGCTCGTCGGCACGCTCTGCCAGTTCGCTCCGCAGGTGCTCATCCAGACAGCCGTCCCGGCCCGTTTCTCCGGCGCGCGGAGTCCGGAGGACCTCCTCGCCGAGCGCCGGCAGTTCGGCTTCCCGCCCTACACGCGGCTCGTCGAAGTGCGCCGCCAGGGCAGCGCCGGGATCCTCGAACGCCACTTCCTCCAGCGCGACAAGACCCTGGCCGCCCGCAAGGCCGAACTCCTCGCGCACCTGTCCGACGACTGCTATCTGGATGTCGATCCCCTGGACTGACCGGTGCCCGGTCCTGCCGCAATGGACCATCTCACGCTCAGCAGTCCCCCTCAACGCTCTGTTTCGGTCCCTGGCACCTTCAGCAGTTGAAAAATCCGGCTCCCGGGGGCGGAGAAGGGTCTCGGCGCCCCTGGCAGCAGAGAAAAGCGGCTGCCCGGGGCGGAGAAGGGTCTCGGCGCCCCTGGCAGCAGAGAAAAGCGGCTGCCCGGGGCGGAGAAGGGTCTCGGCGCCCCTGGCAGCAGAGAAAAGCGGTTGCCCGGGGCGGAGAAGGGGCCCAGCGCCCCTGGCAGAAAAGAAAAGCGGTTGCCCGGGGCGGAGAAGGGGCCCAGCGCCCCTGGCAGCAAAGAAAAGCGGTTGCCCGGGGCGGAGAAGGGGCCCAGCGCCCCTGGCGGTGATGGTTTTCGTTGTCAGGTGGACGAGGTGGGATTTCAGGGTGTGTACCTGGTACACCGAGTGTGGCCCTGAAGGGCTTCTGGGGCTGGGGCAGTGGACCTGGTACAGGCCTTCAAAGTGGACCTGGCCACTAAAGGGTGTCAGTCAAATGGAAACGGTCGGGTCAAAAATTTACGCAAGGACAAATAAATCAGCGAATTATAAAGATATTACCAACCAGAAATGTCAATTATACCCAATCTTGGTTGAGGGGGAAAAGACGAAAAAAAAGCTCGCTGGTCGCGAACTTTTGGTAGTGGGTAGGAGAATCGAACTCCTATTGCGAGATTGAGAATCTCGAGTACTAACCGTTATACGAACCCACCGTTTGGGATTGCAAAGATACGCATATTTTTGGAATCCCCAAATTTTTCTGTACCCTCCGCGAAAAATTATTTCATCCGATAGGGCGCATCGTCGTAAAGGATGAAGCGCTTGGCCTTGCGGATCCATTTCTGCTCCTCGAGCTTGACGTGCTCCTGCACGACATCGAAGGTCAGGCGCCCGCGCAGGTACTCCTCGATCACGGGGTCCGCCACCTTGACGAAGAGCGAGTCGAACAGCTCGAACTGCGAATAGCGCTCCGACAGGAAACGCATCAGCTGCAGGGTGTGCAACAGCGAATGGTACTGCGCCCCCGGCTGGAGCATGATTTGATAACCGTAGCAACGCTCGCCCCGGTAGCGGCCCGCCGCCGGCGTGAAGGAGCAGGGGCGCATCATCACCCCCGGGGGCGTGGGCAGGAAGCGGACGTCGCCGCCCTTGATGAACGGCGCCCCGAAATACTCGTAGGGCCGGGCCGTGCCGATCGCGGGCGTGATGGACGTGTTGTTCCAGAGGCCGCCGCCCGGGTACATCTCGCAGGTGAACATCCCCGGGATGTCGGAGGACGGCGCGATGGTCCAGGGCAGCAGGTCCTTGCCCACGTCGGAGACGAAGGCGGAGATGATGTGCAAGGGGAACTTCGCCCCGATCTCGTTGCAGTACAGATGGCAGAGCTCCCCGAGCGTCAGGCCGTGGCGGTGCGCCACCTTGGGGGTCCAGATGTCGGACTCCACGGCGGGCATCGTGCCTTCGACCACGCGCCCGGCCGGGTTGATGTGGTCCACGATGAAGACGGACGGGCTCTCGGCGCTGCGCGCGCACATCGACAGCAGGCGCATCACGTCGCGCGTATAATTGAAGTAGCGCGTGCCGACGTCCTGGATCTCCACGACCACGGCGTCCAGGCCCTCGAGTTCGTCCGCGCCGAAGTCGATGTGGTTGGTGTCCGGGGTAAGCTCCGTATCGCGCGGGGTGAAGATGCGTTCGAGGTTTCCGCGTTCGCGGAAGATGTCGTACAGGTAGCGCCCCCGGTGCGGGTCCCAGCAGTTCTGCGTGCAGAAGCAGGCGACCCGCCCCTCGCGCAGGCTCCGGTCGAGCTGCTCCTCTATCGGGGTGGTGCGGAACGAGAACATGGTCTTCTATTATTCTCCGATGATGCCCTTCGCCAGCGCGATCACTTCCTCGCCCAGCCGCTGCGCCTCTTCCTCGGTCTGCGCCTCGGAATAGATGCGGATGATGGGCTCGGTGTTGGACTTGCGCAGATGGACCCACTGCTTGCGGGACTCGAAGTCGATCTTGACGCCGTCGATGGTGTTGACGCGCTCATCCTTGAAATGCTCCTTCATCGCCTCCAGGATGCGGTCGATCAGGGCCTTGTCGCTGAGGTCGATGCGGTTCTTGGCGATGAAATACGGCGGGAGCGTGGCCTTGTAGGCGCTGACGCTCAGGCCTTTGTGGGCGAGATGGCTGAGGAACAGGGCCACACCCACCATCGCGTCGCGGCCGCAGTGGCTCGCCGGGTAGATCACGCCGCCGTTGCCTTCGCCGCCGATCAGGGCGCCGACCTCATGCATCTTGGTGGTCACGTTGACCTCGCCCACCGCCGCGGCGAAATAGGTGCCGCCGTGGGCCTCCGTGACGTCGCGCAGCGCGCGGCTGGAGGAGAGGTTGGAGACGGTGTTGCGCGGAGTCACGCCCGCCTTCTCGGCCCGCTCGAGCAGGTAGTCGGCCACGGCCACGAGGGTGTACTCCTCCACGAAGGGCTTGCCGTCCTCGCAGATGAAGGCCAGGCGGTCCACGTCGGGATCGACGCTGATGCCCAGGTCGGCCTTCTCGCGCACGACGGTCTCGCTGAGGTCCACCAGGTTCTTGGGAAGCGGCTCGGGGTTGTGGGCGAAGTCGCCCGTCGGCTCGCCGTTGAGGGTGATGCACTCCACTCCGAGACGCTCCAGCAGGCGCGGCATGATGATGCCGCCCACGGAGTTGATGGCGTCGAGCACGACCTTGAAGCCGGCCTTGCGCACGGCTTCGGCGTCCACGGCCTCCAGGGCCAGGACGGCGTCGATGTGCTCGTCGGTGAAGTCATGCTCCTCGATGCTGCCGAGTTCGTCCACGGGTGCGAAGTCGAAGTCTCCGCGCTCGGCGAGGTCCAGGATGGCCTGGCCCTCGGCCGCGGTGAGAAACTCGCCGTGCTCGTTGAGCAGTTTCAAGGCGTTCCACTGACGGGGATTGTGGCTGGCGGTCAGGATGATGCCGCCGTCGGCGCCGGCGAAGCCGACAGCCAGCTCGGTGGTCGGCGTGGAGGCGAAACCGCACTTCACGACGTCCACGCCGCAGGCGACGAGCGTGCCGCAGACGAGCTGCTCGACCATCGCCCCGCTGATGCGGGCGTCGCGGCCGACGACCACTTTATATTTGCCGCCGCTGTTGGCAACGGGCTTGCGCTCCTTCAGGCAGGCGCAGTAGGCATAGGTGAATTTGACGATGTCGACGGGCGTCAGCGCCTCGCCGGGGGCACCGCCGATCGTACCGCGGATGCCGGAAATGGATTTTATAAGTGTCATAGCTTGCAAAATTACGAAATTAATTCGTATCTTTGCGCCCGATTCAAAAAACACTAGTGTAATGAAAAAAGGAATCCATCCCGAAACCTACCGTCTTGTAGCTTTCAAGGATATGTCAAACGAGGACGTGTTCATCACCCGCTCCTGCGCCACCAGCAAGGAGAACATCACCATTGACGGTGTCGAGTACCCCCTCGTAAAGCTTGAGATTTCCAACACATCTCACCCTTTCTACACCGGCAAGATGAAGATCGTCGATACCGCCGGCCGTGTTGATATGTTCTATCAGAGGTACAAGAACCGCAAGAAATAATTTCCTGCGTCAGTATAAGGTTGAAGCAATCCCGGGCACCAGGTGTCCGGGATTCTTTTATCCCACCCGCCGGAATGGCCCGGAACCGGCGACATTCTGAATTAATTGCTATATTTGTATGATATACATTTTCAGAAGAGCTATGTCTACCAAAGCGAAAATCATCACCTGGGTCGTGGCCGTGCTGCTTATTGCCGGGGCCATTGCCGGTTATTTCAAGTTCTACTTCGTATTCGGCGAAGGCGTCAAGGCCGGCGAACTCAACCAGATCGTCTACAAGGGCTGGGTCTGGAAGACCTACGAAGGCCGCCTGATCCAGACCGGATTCAAGAGCGCCGGCGGCAGCAAGGTCGGCGGCAACCTGCAGTCCAACGAGTTCAACTTCTCCGTCGTCAGCAAGTCCGTAGCCGACTCGCTGATGCTCTGCAGCGGCAAGACCGTCGAGCTGCACTACAAGGAATACAACGGGACCCTCCCCTGGCGCGGCATGCAGCGCTACATCGTGGACAAGATCGTGTCCGTGCGGGAGCCGTCCGCCAACACCGAAATCCCTATCGTGACGGGAGGAGAAATGCTATGATCCGCGTCCTGTTCCTGCTTGTCGCAGGCATCCTTGCGACCAAGCCGGCCGCCAACCCCGACGGCCGCCTGCTGACCGTGGCCGAGTCCGTCGGCCAGGGCGAGCGTCCGCTCTCGCCCGGCCAGTACCGGGCCTTCTGGACCCCGGACGGCCAGATCACCCGGGAGTTCCAGCGCCCGCAGCGCCCCACCTGGAAGCTGCCCGAGCCGGAAGGTCCCGGCATCGTGTACGGCCAGTCCGTCAGCCGCAACGAGTTCGGGATCAGCACCGGCGTCTTCCCCGCCCCGGACGGCAAGCGCCTAGCCGTCTACCGCAAGGATGAGTCGGCCGTCACGCTCTACCCGCTCTACGACGTCACCACCCGCACCGGCGGGGCCAACATGATCCGTTACCCCATGGCGGGCATGGCCTCGGAGCACATCACCCTGCACGTCACGGACCTGGAAGGGAACATCCTCTCCACCATGCAGGTCACCGACTTCGACGACGAGCGGTACCTGACCAACATCACCTGGTCCCCGGACAGCAAGTACATCTTCATCCAGGTGCTCGCCCGCTCCCAGCACGAGATGCACCTCAACATGTACCGCGCCGACAACGGCGCCTTCGTGCGCACCATCCTGACCGAGCGCAACGACGCCTGGGTGGAGCCGGAAGACCCGCTCTACTTCATCAAGGACAGCTACCAATTCCTCTACCGGACCGACAACCGCGACGGGTTCCGCAACCTCTACCGCTGCGACACGCTCGGCCGCGTGGAGCGGATCACCCCCGTGGACGCGGACGTGCGCTACCTCACCAACGACGGCCGCTACGTCTACTACATGTCCTCGGAAGTCTCCCCGGTGGAGAACCACCTCTTCCGCGTCCGCATCGACCGCCGCAAGCTCGGGACCCCGCAGCGCCTGACCCCCGAGGAGGGCTGGCACAGTGTCACGATGGCCCCCGACTGCAGCAAGTTCATCGACCGCTACAGTAGCTTCAACGTCCCCGGCGTGACGCAGGTGCGCAGCACCGACGGCAAGCTCCTGGAGACGCTCTATACCGCGGAGGATCCCCTGACGGAATATGCCCGCCCGCGGATGGAGCTCGGCACCACCCCTTCGGCCGACGGCCGCTTCGACAACTACTACCGCCTGATCTACCCGCTGAACTTCGATCCTTCTAAGAAATACCCCCTCGTGGTCTACGTCTACGGTGGCCCGCATACCCAGCTCGTCAACGACAGCTGGCAGGGCAGCCTCCGGATGTGGGAGCTGCTGATGGCCCAGCGCGGCTACGTGGTCTACGTCCAGGACAACCGCGGCACGCCCTACCAGGGCGCGGCCTTCGAGAAGGCCATCAACCGCCAGTGCGGCACGGCCGAGGTGGAAGACCAGATGGCCGGCATCCGGGCCCTGCTGGACCGCGCCCCTTGGATCGACCGCGAGCGCATCGGCGTGCACGGCTGGAGCTACGGCGGATTCATGACCCTGTCGCTCACGACCCGCAACCCCGGCTTCTTCAAGGTGGCCGTGGCCGGCGGTCCCGTCATCGACTGGCAGTGGTATGAGGTGATGTACGGCGAGCGCTACATGGACACCCCGCAGGCCAATCCGGAGGGCTTCGCCGGCAGTTCGCTCATCCCGCGCGCGAAAGACCTCACGGGCCGTGTCCTGATCTGCCACGGCGTGCTGGACGGCACGGTCGTGCCCCAGCACTCGCTGAGCTTCGTCCAGGAGTGCATCAACGAAGGCATCCCCGTGGACTGGTTCCCCTACCCGCTGGACGAGCACAACATGCGCGGCAAGGCCCGCGTGCACCTCTACGACAAGATCACCGACTATTTCGAAACCTTCCTATGAAAAGAATCCTGACCGCTGGCCTCGTCCTGCTGCTCGCGGCAGCGCCGCTGTCCGCCCAGAAGCGGGCCGAGACCAGACTCTACCAGAAAACCCTGTCGAAACCCTCCGTGGAGGCCTTCGACAAATTCCTCAAGAAATACCCGTCCTCCGTCTATGCGGCGGAGATCCTCGCCCGCAAGGACACCCTGCTCAACATCAGCCCCTATGACGAGAAGCAGGCGCGGGAGATCGTGGCGGAGCTGCTGCCGGCCGGCAGCGGCGCGCTCGCCATCGCGGACCGCCGCGAGGCCGTGGACCGCATCTACGCGGTCTGCCTGCGCGGCGAAGGCCTCGGCCTGGACCAGGTCCGCATCGTGACCTTCCGCAAGGGCGCGGACGGCTGGTCGCAGGAGGGCGTCTACGACGCGCCCGCGGCCGATGCCGAGGGGATGGCCCGGCGACAGTTCGTGGACGAATCCTCCGTCTTCAAGATCCGCGACACGCGCTACCTGCGCTTCAACTACCTGATGAGTTCGGAGGACGAAGGGCTGCAGACCTACGTCGCGGCGGCCTATGCCCCGCAGACCGACGAGTTCGGCTGCGTCTCCTTCCGGGGCACGCCGGTCCACGGGACCGGCCACGTCCCGCCGTACCACATCTACGGCCGCTCCGACGAAGCGATGCTGAGCGGCATGGACCGCCCGTGGATGCGCCTGCTGCTCAAGGACATCCAGGACAACCACTGGCTGGAATCCATCCCGGAGGACATCTACCTGACGGATGCCGCCCTCGAGTGGTGGCTCCAGCAGAACCCGGACGCGCTCACCAGCGCCACCCATCTCAAGTTCAACATCCTGCAGAAGGAGAGTTCGCTCGTGGAGGAGTTCGCCAATGCCAAGGGCAAGAAGAATTCCTCGAAATACACCGCCGCCATGTTCGACCACCGCGGCTACTCCGTGATCGTGGTGTACCAGAAGGCGGACGACAACTATGTCCTGGCCTGGGCCGAACCCGAGGCCAAGGACCACTACCGCGACCGCCTGCTCAACAGCATCGCCTTCGACGACGCCAACACGCTCGCGATGTCCTACTACCACGGCAACCGCACCTTCAAATACCGCCTCAACCTGACCTCCAAGAACCTCCGACGCAACTAACGCCATGAAAGCATACATCGGGCAGAACAGCGAACGCTTCCTCGAGGAGCTCTTCAGCCTCCTGCGCATCCCCTCCGTCAGTGCCCGGCCCGAGCACAAGCAGGACATGTACCTGTGCGCCGAGACCCTCGCCCACCTGCTCCTTGAAGCGGGCGCCGACGAGGCCGGCATCAGCGACACGGCCGGCCACCCGGTCGTCTTCGGCCAGAAGATCATCGACCCCAAGGCCCGCACCATCCTGGTCTACGGCCACTACGACGTACAGCCGGTCGAGCCGCTGGACAAGTGGGACCACGATCCCTTCGATCCGCAGGTGCACGACGGCGCCATCTGGGGGCGCGGCGCCAACGACGACAAGGGCCAGCTCTTCATGCACATCAAGGCCTTCGAGTACCTGCTCTCCAGCGGGAAGCTGCGCCACAACGTCAAGTTCCTCTTCGAGGGTGAGGAGGAGATCAGCAGCCCCTCGCTGCCCGCCTGGATCAAGGCACACAGGAAACTGCTCAAGGCCGACCTGTGCCTGGTCAGCGACACCACCATGCTGGGTGAGGAAGTCCCCTCCATCAACTGCGGCATGCGCGGCATGTGCTACCTGGAAGTCAAGGTCACCGGGCCTGGCAAGGACCTGCACTCCGGCCACTTCGGCGGCACGGTCGCCAACCCCATCCAGGTCCTCTGCGAGATGATCGCCTCCCTGATCGGCGAAGACGGCCGCGTGGCGGTGCCGGGCTTCTACGACAAGGTCACGGAGCTGTCCCGCGCCGACCGCCGGATGCTCGGCCGGGCGCCGTTCGACCTCAAGGAATACAAGGAGTTCCTGGGCGTGCGCGAACTGCGCGGCGAGAAGGGCTACACGCCCCTCGAGCGCGTCGGCATCCGCCCGTGCCTCGACGTCTGCGGCATCTGGGGCGGCTACACCGGAGCCGGCGCCAAGACGGTGCTCCCGTCCGAGGCGCACGCCAAGATCTCCATGCGCCTGGTTCCCGACCAGCGCAGCGCGGAGATCGCGAAACTCGTCGCGCGGCATCTCAGGAAGATCGCCCCGAAATACGTCACGGTGGAAGTCACGCCCTGCGGAGGCTGCGACGGATTCACGATCCCGATCAGTTCGCCGGCCTACCAGGCCGCGGCCCGCGCCATCGGCGAGGTCTACGGCAAGGAGCCCGTCCCCGCCCGGGGCGGCGGCTCCATCGGCATCCTGGGCGAGATGCAGAAGATCCTGCACATCGACCCGCTCCTGATGGGCTTCGGCCTGGAGCGCGACACCATCCACTCCCCCAACGAGAGCTACCTGCTCAAGCAGTTCTTCGGGGGGATGGAGTCCATCGCCAAGTTCTACGAATACTGGCAGTAAACCGCTGCCTGCAAGCTGACGCGTTAGTCCAAGACGGGTTCGATCCGGGTCACGGTGATGCCGCTGAGGGAACGGGCCGTGTCCAGCAGGCGGCTGGTGTAATCCCGCGAGGTGACCCGCAGCACGACGGTGGCGTCGATCGCTTCGGCCTTGCGGTCCATCGTATAGAATTCCAGTTCGCGTCCGAAGCGCGTCAGGGCATTCTGCAGGCACTCCTCAGACTGCGCCGTGAAGGAGATGCGCACCTGGTGCTGCTCGTACTTCCGGAGGAAGAAATGCATCGCTTCGAGGCAGATCACCGCCATCACGGCCGTCGTGGCGGCGATCCAGAACATCCCGGCGCCGGAGGCCAGTCCGATGGCGGACACCACCCAAACGCCCGCCGCCGTGGTGAGGCCGCGGATGGAGTTCTTGTGGAAGATGATCAGGCCGGCGCCCAGGAAGCCCATGCCAGAGACCACCTGCGCAGCCACGCGGGCGGCGTCGAAGCGCTCCGCGTCCGGGAATCCGAACTGGGAGATCACCATGAACAGGGCACTGCCCAGGCCCACCAGGAAGTGTGTGCGGATACCCGCCTCCTTCGCGCGAAGGTGCCGCTCCAGCCCGACCAGGGCGCCCAGCAGGCCCCCGACCGCGATCCGCAGGATCATTTCTCCGACTGTTATCATCATAAGACAAAGATACGGATTATTTCTTTGTATTATGAGTTACATAAAACATACTTTAGAACCAGGTAATTCGCGTTCTCACCCGGCATCTCCGCCCCGGGAGGAAGGAACTGTCCCGACACTTCCGGAGGGACCAGCAGGTATAGTGCCTGATCCGCAGGATACCCGGGACTGAACATCTGTCCTTCCTTCCACTTCTCAAAGACCGTCTTGGCTCCCGTCTCCTTGTCATAGACGACATTGAGCCACCGCTTCATGAACAAGACATTCGTGAAGACGAAACGCTCTGTCTCCTGGGTCAGCGACACCGGACCCGCCATGGAAGAAGAGGCGGACAACCTCGTCTGATAGGATTCCGGCCCTGCCGTACGCTCCGCCTCGACGACCTCCGGACGGAATGCGTACTTCCCGTAATCCCAGCCCAGGTGGAGGACGGCCTGGTCTCCATTCAGCCGGAAGATCCTGCCGCTCGCTCCATCCACGTAATGAACCTGCCCGGCAAATGTGTACAACGGACTTCCGCTCGTCTCGTATCCGGCCCGGATATTCCGCTCCACCTCCGGTACGCCCTGTATTTCTGTCAAGGTTCCGCTTTCTGCATCCAGGTAGTTCAATACGGATTCTTCATAGCCCGAGAACAGATAATACCCGGATCCGCTGGGGAGAAAATGGTTGACAGCACGCACGCCATCGGGGATCTTGATCTTCCTGATCATCGGATGGGGAGGGTCCAGGCTATACGAAAGGATCGTCCCCGTAGCCTCGAGTACGTCAAGGCTTTGCAATCCGGCATTGAAGGCGATATCCGTCATCATCACGTATTCCTGCGGACCCCGCCCGTATCTCCGGAAGGTCTCCTTCCACTTCCCAGAAGCATCGAAGATAACGACCGCCTGATTGGCGCGGTCCATTACGAAGATCCGATCTTCGACGACCAGGTAACGGGACAGGCACGATGTGTTCAGGTATGCGGAGTCGCGCCCTTCCAGTTGTATGACTTCAACTTGCTTGAAGAAATCATGCAGGGAGGGTTCGCTGACCGTCAGCAGATCCACGGATTCCATGTTGCCCTCCGGCTGCCTGCCTTGCACGCAGCCAGCCAGCAGGATCACGGCCAGATAAAGTATGGCGAACGGTTTAACGATTTGCATCATCCAACAGGTAATCATTTTAGATCCTCATCTTCCCCAGATACCTTGCATCTTCGGCGTTACGGAGCACAGCGTAGACCACCCCCTCCCCCTCGTCATAACCCAGGCACTCTATGTTCATGGAGTTTCGCACACGCACTAGAGGGCGCCCATTCCAATCAAATACCGCCAAATAGGGAAAAAGAGGGGACTTCAGCTCAGAAACTTCCCGAATCCCCAGGCCGGAAAGATCCTCTCCAACCATACCCACAATAATCTTATCATTCGTGGATGTAATGCTTGTAAAACCAAGCGGGAAATTTTCCGAGAAAGACGGGTTGGTATCTTTGATTGCAAAATCCGGTGCAATGAACCGATCGACACCCATCAGGGAGATTCCTCCCGAGAGACTGAATCGCTCCAGAATGGCACCATATTCAGGGACAACCGCCATCTTGCTGAAATCCGGAGAAATAGTCAGATGGGGTTGCGTATACATCCAGTAACTTCGCACCCGGTCCGGAACGGGATACCCGTCATAAGTATATTGTGCTTCATCCAGGTCCAGGATGATTCTTGGCATCGGTTGGGAACCTTCCCGTTGAATGAATGTCTCGTTACGGAAAATCACCCGTCCTCCAGGACCATAAAAGCAACCTACCGTAAAGGGAGGAATGTCCAAATCCCGGATCGTCCGGATATAACCGACCTCACCCTGCAGTATCTGTTCCAAATCATAGACTTGAGCGACATCTGATGACGGATCATATAAATAACATTCCTGTCCGATTATACTTAGGTAACGTGGGCCGAGAACTTCTCCCGGACCCCGCCCGAAAGCAGCTGAACTATGAATGATCTCCCCGGTTTTCTTATCTATGATTTGAAGGTATTGTTTGGTCCATCGATTCTGGCCCAGCAGGATCAGATAATCCTTATAGGTCTTGATGGAAGAAACGAGTCCGAGATCCAACTCCGACCCGATAATCTCAAATTCCCTGGTAAACTCTTGCTTGAACCTGGGAAGGGAATACTCCCCTTTGTCCTTTTTTTGTTCGCATGAGAACGCCAACAGACAAGATAACAAAAGGAAAACAAGGTTCTTAAAGACAGTACGCATTACAGCTTTGGTGAATTCTAACTTAAAGTGCAACACACTTCAAAAGTCAAAGTTAAATAATTGTTTGCAATATTCCAACGGGGTCCTGTAACCCAGTGACTTACGTGGCCTGTGGTTCAGTTTCCATTCGATCTCGGCACACATTCTCCTCTCTCCCTCAAGCTCATCGGTGTCTGCAGCAATGACTCAATCGTATATCGCTGCTCCCTTGTTAAATGCTTGTATCTCATCCTCAGTCGCTTTTCTGGTTATGACAGTAAAGTTATACTGTCAGGCTTCAAAGCGTTGCACTTCAGAGTAGAATCCAGCTATTCCATCTCGAATTCATAACAATAGAGTTGTTCTGCGTCTTCATCAAATTGAATATTTGAAATCACCTTCTTCCCACTCACACCTATAACGCAGAAATCTTTCGGCACATCCAGGTCCGCAATCAACACTTCATTTTCATATATTTGCAAACCATCGAACGAAGAGCCAGCCCCTTTCTTATATGAGCGGAACACATAACGTCCATGCACTTTGACCGGTCCATAATAGCCTTTTGTTTCACGATTCCTGCGAAAGTTTTTTACATCATCCGCCTCAAAGCTGTTGACAGGCAAATAATCCTGATCCATATCTTTGCCCGGAGAGCCAAAGGCATGTTGCGGACGCCCCATAGAATCGCACAAGTAGAGTTCGGGAGTTCCCTCAAAACTCACCAGCATCTTATCGCTTCCCGGCAGCAAATCATAATGATTGTAGCTGAAAGCAAATAATTGATAGGGAGACTCATAATATTTGGAAGGGAACCCCTTCACGATAACCTTTCCTTCATGTGTATTCTTATCTATGACTGCCAGATGATATGCCTCCTCCAAAAACTTGGCAGTATGATTTAGCATGTTGAAATTTGGATTCTCGCAGAAAAGGCAGTATAGAATCTCGCTATCCCCCCGCGTATGAACTTCCGGCATTATTGAATGCGTGTAAGTAGAATAGTCATTACTAGCGTCGGTGCCATTCTGTTGATACGCAATCATAAAATAATCGCGATCTCCTCGCGCCGAGTGCGTCTCCACGTCTAAACCATTGCCCAGCAAGGTCAAGTCTCCCGCCTCATCGAGGTAAAAGCCGAATGGATTCTCTATGATCACTTCCCCGGGGCCCCTTCCTAAGCCATACTTCCGATCGAGAAGAGTGCCATCAATATCAAATGAATACAAATAGCCCAAATAACGATCGAAATAGCAGATTTTAAGTGAAGTTGTAAAACAGGAGAAACCGATACCACTACAGTACACAGAATCTAAAGAAACTTTGTCCAAGGTCACAGAATCGATCCGAATTTGCCTCGCCCCTGGCGAGGGCTGGATATTAGGCCATTTCTGCTCCTGGCGTGAGCAACCGGCCAAGAGCAGAAAAGCGTACGCTGACATAACCAATGCCACGGTGACAGCAATTCGCTTTTTAATCCTCATAATACTGTTAATTGGAAAGCAAAAGGAACAGAGTAAATATCGCATAGATGTCATAATCTTTGGGGTTTGTCTAACAAAGAACATTTATTATGAAGACGGAAGGATTGCCGTTTTGTTACAGGACCGGAAACGATTATGGCGCTGTCGGGACTAATCTCGCACATTCAGCCGGTAGAACACCAGGAAGGGGGCGTCGGCGAGGATCGCGGCTTCCGTCCCGGGGTCGGCCCGGGAGAAACCGTTGTTCGTCAGGTTGATGTAATTGGACTTGTGGTACAGGGTGCCGACGAAGCTGTCGGCCGTGCAGCCGACGATTCCGACCAGGCTGGACTTCGCGGATGCCCGGCTCATGTCCATCAGCCGGTCCTGCGTCCGGTCATAGAGGCAGGGGATGCCGTTCTCTCCGGTAACCAGTGTCATGGACACACAGTCCCCGCATAGGAACGGCACGGCCATCATGTGGTTATACTTATGCTCCATCACGGCCTGGATGGATCCGCGCTCCGCGGCCGGCACCGGCTTGGCGAGGTCGAAGGCGACCTGCCCTTCCGGGTGTCCGTCCGCCCGGCTGAAAAGACAGTAGCCGTCTTCCCGGTAAGAACCGTAGACCAGCGACTCCCCGGCCTCGGTGAGGTACTGGCGGAACGAGAGGGCGTCCGCTTCATCCTCCGCATAGGGGAACCAGCCCTCGCGGATACGCAGGTCAGCATCCGTGACAAAGACCCGGTAGCGTTTGGCCGGGTCCGCGACGTGGGTTCCTTCCATGGGAGCCCAGGCCAGCAGGAACCCGCCGTCCCGGAGCGCGGAGAAATCGCGCACCTGCACGGGAGGTTGCAGGGTCCGCAGGTGAGCCAGGGTCCCGGCATCGTAGGCCAGGATCCGGCTCTCGAACTCGTCAAGCACATACAGGACCCCACCCGCAACCGAGAAAGACGCCATCCGGATATATTCGCCGGGGCCCCGGCCGTTCCTGGCCAGCACCCCCAGCAGTTTGCCTTCCTCACTGTATACGAAGACCTTCTGGCTCCGGTAATCCCCGACATAGATCCGGCCGTCCTCGACGGAGACCTTGTCCGTCCCGGCCAGGAGCTGCCCCTCCGGCTGCTCCAGCACCAGGTACTCCACCGTGGCGACGGGGTCCTGCGGGCCCGGAGCCAGGTTGTATTCGTCCACGGGGACGTGATGCACCTCATCGGAGACGGCGCGTCCGCCTCCGGCACAGCCCGCCAGGAGCACCAGGGCGGCCGGCAGGATCGATAAGCGTAAGATCTTTTTCATGGAGAGGGACAAAAGTTCTCACTTACGCAAAACCGGACCTCACCGGACCTCGAACTCGTAGGTGCCGGACTGGAGCTCGCAGAGCACGCGGCCGGTCAGCGCGCGGAAGGGGCCGACGCCTTCGGCGCCCTTCAGCACCTTGACATGGTCGATGCCGGCGGCCTGCAGGGTCAGCGAGGCCGTCGTGTTGGCCGGAATGGTGACGCGGTAGATGTAGCCGCCCGCGGTCTTCTCCCAGCCGGCTTCGATGCGGCCGTAAGGGCTCTCGAAGCCGCCCTTGGCGAAGGTCTCGGTACCGCCGACCTTGGGCTGCAGGAGGATGTGCTTGTAGGCGGGCTTGTCCTCGTCGCGCTGGATGCCCAGCTGGTGGGAGTACATCCATTCGCCGATGGCGCCGTAGGCGTAGTGGTTGAAGGAGTTCATGTCCACGGGGCCGAAGCCGTTCTCGATGGTATAGGAGTTCCAGCGCTCCCACATCGTCGTGGCACCCTGCAGCACCGGATAGAGCCAGGACGGGTACTTGGTCTGCTCGAAGAGGGTGTAGGCCACGTCATCGCGGCCGTTCTCCGACAGGGCGAGGTTGAGGTACGGCGTGCCGATGAAGCCGGTCGTGAGGGTATTGCCGTGCTTCTCGATGTCGGCCACCAGGTGGGCGACGGCCTTGTCGCGCAGCTCGCCGTCCAGCAGGCCGAAGCGCAGCGGGAGGGCATAGGAGGTCTGCGTGCCGACGGGCATCGGCGTGCCGGCCTTGGGCGCGTTCGGGTTCTCCGGCATGCCCGGCCAGCGCATCGGCGTGTACGGAGCCACGGAGACGCCGTCTTCGTTGTAGTACTTCTTCACAAAGGCGGCCTTGACCTTGTCGTGCAGGGCGACATACTTGCGGGCCTCGCGGGTCTTGCCGAGGGCCTCGGCCATGCGGGACATCATGTAGGCGTCGTAGGCGTAGTAGGCCGTGTTGGTGAGGCCGATGTCCGTACGCTCGATGGCGAGGTGGTCGCCGATGCCGGAGGCGACCTGCGTGCCGTCCGGGTTGGCCTGGCGCTCCAGGTAGTCCATGTAGCGGACCATCGAATCCCAGTGGTCCTCGAGCACGCGGAGGTCGCCGTACTGCTCCCAGACCTGGTAGGGCACGAGGATGCCGGCTTCCATCCAGCCCATCCAGCCGGGCTGGTCGTTGGTGAAGCCATAGGGCGGGCGGCCCGTGATCGGGTAGTAGTTGAAGTAGCTGCCGTCGTAGTTCTGGTTGTCGCGCATGGAGTAGAACCAGCGGGCGTAGAACTTGTCCACCCAGGGGCTGAAGTAGGTCGCCGTGCGGGCGAAGACCTGGGCGTCACCCGTCCAGCCCTGGCGCTCGTCGCGCTGCGGGCAGTCGGTCGGGACGGCCTGGAAGTTGTCACGCTGGCCCCACTGGATGTTCTGGAAGAGGCGGTTGATGTCGGCGTTGGAACTCTCGTAGTCGGAGGTCGTGTTGCCGATGGACTCGAGCACGACGGCCTTGACCGAGGAGAGCGGGAGCGGCTTGTCCAGGCCGGTCACGGACACGTAGCGGAAGCCGTGGTCCGTGAAGATGGGCTGATAGGTCTCGCCGGAAGCCTTGCCGCGCATCGTGTAGTTGTCGATGGAGATGGCGCCGCGGTAGTTCTCGACATAGACCTGGCCCTTCTTCTGCTTGTACATCTCGATGGTGTACGGAGCGACCGGTTCAGTGGGGATGCGCTCCGGATAGATCATCTCGCCGTAGCGCAGGTTCACGACCTGGCCGGCCTTGCCCTTCATGCCTTCGAGGCGCGGCACGCCGATGATGTTCTGGCCGAAGTCGTAGACGAAGGTACCCTTGACCGGCTCGGTCACGCTGACGGCGTCGAGGGTGATGTTGTTCTGGATCGGCAGGCCCACGTAGGCCTGGATCTGCACGCCGGGAGCCGGACGTTCGAAGAGGTCGGCAGACTCCCAGGCGGAGTCGTCGAATCCGCCGTCCTTCCAGCCGTCCACTTCCTTGCGGGCGTCGTAGTCCTCGCCGAACTGGAAGCCGTTGCGCGTCACGGGGCCGTGGTCATACTTCTTCCAGCTGCCGTCGGTGACGACCACCTGCTGGGTGCCATCCTCGAAGGTCACGAGGATCTTGGCGAGCAGCGACTGCTTGATGCCGTACGGATCCACGTTGTTGGAAGTAAAGATGTTAAGGTCGCTGTACCAGCCGGCACCGAGCATCGCGCCGAAGCCGTTGGAGCCGCTCTTCAGCATGTCGGTGATGTCGTAGGCATTGTACATGATCCGGTAGCGGAAGTCCGTCCAGCCGGGGTTGAAGTAGTCGTTGGAGACGCGCTTGCCGTTGATGTAGAACTCGTAGATGCCGCGGGCGGTCACGTAGAGGCGGGCGGACTTGACGGGCTTGGTGATCTCCACGTTCTTGCGGAGCATCGGGGCGGAGACGAGGCCGTAGGGCTCCCAGACCTGCAGGCGGCCGTTGCCCGTCACGTCGTGACGGACGGTCGGATCGGTGTAGAGGACCGTGTTCCAGTTCTCCTCGGAGATCACGATATTGCAGAAGGTGGCCTTCTCCCCGCGCGGCTGGCGGAAGCCGATGGAGTGGAGGCGGGCCCAGTCGCAGATGTACTCTCCGTTCGGATACGGGGTGATCGTCATCTGGGTGGGGTTGCCGGAGCTGACGTTCTCGCGGCGCGGGCCGCCGGTCACGCCCTCCGTCGGGCGCAGGACCTGGCCGTCCAGGTGGACGATCAGGTTGGACTTCAGGTGGTAGCCCGGGGTGCTGACCTGCAGGCGGACATGGTGCGGCTCATGCTTCGTGGCCTCGGTCACGATCCCGGAGACATCGATCGTCGAGAGGTGACGCACGTCGCCCTCCACGGCGTAGTCGATGATGAATTTCGGGCTATCCTTGACGTTCAGCTCGGCCGTGATCCAGTTCTTCTCGTCCTGGACGCTGTAGGCGAACACGGCGCGGCTGCTCCCCTGCGGGATCTGGACGTCGTAGTCGATATCGAAGAAGGTGCGGTAGCGGGAGACGCCGATCTCCTGCGAGCCGATCCACTGGGCGCGGCTCCAGCCGACGCCCATCAGGCCGGTCTCGAACCAGGTCGGTTCGGACTCGACGAGCTTGTTGTCCTGGTCCCAGACCTGGACCTTCCAGTAGTAGCGGGTGGTCCCGCGCAGGGACGCGCCCTCGTAGGGGATGTTCAGGGACGCGTCCGAGCGGACCATCCCGGAGTCATAGACATAGTTGCCGGCCTTGAGCTGGTCCTCCCCCGCCGCCACGAGCACGCGGTAGGCTCGCTGCAGGGCGCCGGTCTGGTCGGAGGTCATCTGCCAGCTGAAATACGGCCGCGGCTCGTCGAGGCCCAGCGGCGTGTCCATGGCCTCGGTGCGCAGGTTCACGATCCGCGTCGCCGCGAAGGCACTGGCCGCCAGCAGCAGGCCGAGCGCAAGGGTCAATATCTTCTTCATGGGGTAAGGGGTCTAGAGATGACGTTTCATGAATTCCAGGTAGAAGGTCCAGTCCTGCGGCATGACGCCGTGGCCGCCGTTGTGCATCACGTAGCCCAGGGTGGAGTAGACCGGCTGGTCGGGAGCAGGCATCTCATCCCCAGCGGGAACATCCTGGCCGAGCAGCTGGTAGACCTTGCGGGCCTCGAGCAGGGATATCCACTCGCCCTTCGGGTCGGACCAGGTGTCGGTCGAGCCGGTCTGGAGCAGGAGCGGACGCGGGGCGATCAACGCCACGAGCATGTGGGCGTCGACCGGCATCTCATGCACGCGGCTCCCCCAGTAGCCGTACTTCGGGCAGAACTGGTACGGGAAGCGGGTCTTCTCGGCCAGGTGGGCGACGGTCTCGCCGTAGTTGCGGCGGCTCATCGCGGCGCCGCCCTCACCGGAGCAGCTCGGCATCACGACCTTGATGCGCGGCTCGATGGCGCCCGTCCAGATCGTGGTCTTGCCCAGGCGGGAGCAGCCGGTGATGGCCACGCGCGTGGCATCCACGTCGGGATCCTTCTCGAAATAGTCCATCAGGCGGCTGACGCCCAGCGCCCAGGCGCTGATGGAGCCCCAGTCATTGTCGGCGCGGGGCGTGCCCGGCGTGTGGTACAGGCCGCGCAGGCCGAGTTCATCGTTATCCTCGAAGTCCGGGGTGATGTCGGTGTAGCAGAGCGTGGCGAAGCCGAAACCCTCCTGGAGATATTTCTTGATCGTGGCATCCATGCCGAAACGCATGCCGCCCGGCATCTGCATCGCAGGGACTTCGACGAAGGTCTTGGTCCTGGGATCCCAGCGGTGACCAGGCTTCACGCCCGGGTCGCCGACCACCATGTTGTTCTGGGAGAAGCTGAGGTTCAGCAGGATCGGGGTCGGTCCGACCGCGTCCTTGGGCAGGTACAGGAGCACGTCCACGCGCGGGCCGTCGTTGTCCGGGGAGAAATACAGGGTGATCTGCTTGCGGACGGCCGTGCCGTCGAAACCGAGGTCCTGCTGCACGTCGTAGCGCAGCGCGGGCTTCTTGGCAGGCCACTTGCCGTACTGGTTCTCCTCGAAGAGCTTGACGATCTCGGCCCGGCGTTTCTTCCACTGCCGGGCATTCTTCACGGGTTTGCCGTTGTTGAAGGTCAGCGGATCCGGCAGGCCGAGCTTGTAGTCGCCTACCTTGGATTCATCGTAATTGACGGGAATGCCCGCGATCACGTCGCGGTCCTGTGCAGAAACCGCTGCCGCGCCAAGCAGCGCGCAGCATAGCAGGAGCATGATTCGTTTCATTGCAGTTAAAAAATTGGTTCGGTTAGTTTGGTAAAGTTAGTTAAAAAACAACAAGAAACAAAGGGGCGACTCCCGTCGCCCCCTGTCATAAAGACAACTCAATGTTTAACCAAATAATCAAAACCAGACTAATATCCTGGATTTTGTGTAAGCTTGTCGGGATTCAGTTCCACCTGGGCGTACGGGAGCGGATAGAGCAGCTCATGCTGGTCAATGGCCTGGTTGTCACCGTATTCGTACTGCAGGATAGTCGGATGGAGCTCCGGGGCATTGACCTTGGAGTACCAGGTCTTCATGATGGAGAGCGCCGTGCCGGTGCGCACCAGGTCGAACCAGCGATGGCCTTCCATGCAGAGCTCGAGCTGGCGCTCGTCGGCGATCGCCTGCTTCAAGGCGTCCTTGCTCTCCGCGACGTCGGTCGCCAGGCCGGCGCGCTCACGCACCCGCTTCAGCTGGACAAGGGCCTTGGACAGGTCGCCCGTCTCCACGAGGCACTCGGCGTACTTCAGCAGGATGTCGGAATAACGGCTGATGATCGTATGGCAGCCGCAGTCCGGGTTGTTGCCGGAGTTGCCGTCGGCCACGTTCTGATAGTCGAAATACTTCAGGGTCATCGGGATGGTGCATCCGTAGTCCGGGGAGGAGACCCCGGTGAAGACGACGGAGCGGCGGAGGTCGCCCTCCACGAACTTGGCCTCCAGCTCATGGGTCATCATCAGGACGTTGACGCCGAAGATGCGGCTCTCACCCTGCCCGTCCGGATCCACGTACTGGCCGTTGATGTTGCCGAGGGCGGCACGGCCGAGGTAGTTGCTCAGGGACGGGGTCTGGTTGTGGGCGTATTGGATCGCAAAAATGATCTCCTTGTTGTTGACATTGTTGGAGTCGAAGATCGCGGCATAGTCGGTCAGCAGGCCGAGGTTGGGGCCTTCCTTGGCGATGACCTTCTCGAAGTAACCCTTCGCCGTGGCGTAGTCGCCGCGCGTCAGGTACACGTCGCCGAGGATGGCCTGCGCGGCGGTGGCGGTCACGCGGCCCTTCTCCGCGGAAGGACGGAAGTCGGGAAGTTTGGATTCGGCATCCTTGAGGTCCTCGATGATCTGGGCATAGACCTGGTCAACCGGGGTCCGTCCGTATTCGAAGACCTTCATGTAGTCCTTGATGTCCTCCAGCACCAGGGGGACGTCGCCCCACACGCGCACCATGACATAGTAGGCATAGGCGCGCAGGAACTTCGCCTGCCCTGCCAGGTTGTTGTAGTCGGCCGTGGAGACATTCTCCAGTTTGTCCAGGCTCTCGAGCACCAGGCAGCAGCGGTTGATGATCTGGTAGCAGGCGTACCAAAGACCGCCAATGACCGAATTCTGGGAATCCACCGTGGAATCCGACAGGGAGATATGGGCGGAAGAGTTGTTCAGCTTGTAGTCATAGGCGTTGTCTGTCGGCAGGTCGCCGATATAGACGATCGCGTTGCCGAAATCCCCGCGCATGCCCGCATAGGCGGCGTCGAGCACGGTGCCGATCTCGCTGACATTGTTCATATAGTTGTCACTCGTCATGCTGTCCGTCGGATACAAGTCGAAGAACTTGTCGGTACAGGCCGTCATGGAGAGGAGAGCGACCGTCAAGAGCAATAAGATTCTTTTCATCGCTTTGGTCATTTAAAAGTTCACATTGACACCAAACGTATAGGTCCGGACCGCAGGGTAGTTACCGCCGTCGGATCCGCCCGTGGCGCCACCCATGCCGGAGGCCTCGATGGAGTAGCCGGGATACTCGTCCAGCGAGAAGAGGTTCTGTGCGTTCAGGCTCAGGCGGATGCCGTCGATACCGATCGCGCGGCACCACTGCTTGGGCAGGTTGTAACCCAGGGAGACGTTGCGAAGCTTCAGGTAGTCGGACTTGAAGAGGTAGCGCGTTTGGCTGATAAGGGCGAGCATCACGTTCGAGGAGCCGGCCTTCTGGGAAATGCCGTCACCGATCTCGCTCGGACTGCGCCAGCGGTTGCGGGAGTAGATGCTGAAGGCGTTCTCCATGTGGCGGTTCAGACCGGAGGCATAACCGAAGCCCCAGTAGATCAGGCCGCCGTACTGGGCGTCGAAGACCAGGTTGAGGTCCCAGTTCTTGTAGGAGAACTGGTTGGTCCAGCCGGCATTGAATTTCGGCATGTTGTTGCCGCAATAGACCATGTCATCCGTGGTGACGCGGCCGTCGCCGTTCTGGTCCTTGAACTTCAGGTCGCCGGGACCGCCCATCGAACCGTTGTACTTGGGCGAGTTATCGTTCGCATCGACAAACACGCCGTCGTTGATATACAGGTACATGTCGCCGAGCGGGCGTCCGACGTAGTTGCGGACCATGCCGCTGGCCGAGCCGTAGTAGTCATTGCCCGTGGCCAGGGACATCAGCTTGTTGCGGTTGAAGGCGATGTTGAAGGTCGTGCTCCAACGGAACGCGCCGTCGATCACCGGTGCGGAGACAGCGATCTCAAGACCGCGGTTGCGGATCTCGCCGGCGTTCATCGTGACCGTGCTGCTCTTGCCGTTGAGGTTCGGGATCGAAGCCGAAAGGACGGCATTGCTCAGACGGCTGTACCAGTCAACGGTGATGGAGAGTTTCTTGAACAGGCCGATGTCCAGACCGAGGTCGAACTGCTTGTTGGTCTCCCAGCCGAGGCTGCGGTTGGAGTAGCCGCCCGGATAGTAACCCGTCACGGCGGCGACGTTCGTCCCTTCGCCGAAGGTGTAGTTGCTGGTGTTGAGCGTGGAGGTCCAGACGTAGTTGTTGCCGATGTTGTCGTTACCGGTCACACCGTAGCTGGTACGGATCTTGGCGACGTTCAGCCACGGGAGCTGCTTGGCAAACTCCTCTTCGGCGATGTTCCACGCACCGGACACGGACCAGAAGATACCGGCCCGGTTGTCGGGACCGAACTTGGAGGAGCGGTCGCGGCGGATGGAGGCCGATGCGATGTAGCGTCCGGCATAGTCATAGTTGATACGGCCGAACAGGGCGTCGAACGCGTACTCGGTGTTGCTGGAGGAACCCGTCCAGATGTATGCGCCGTTGACGTTCGTGATGTTGGTGTTGCCGTAGGCGATCGGGTAGTCCGCGCTGGTACGGTCGTCCTGGCGTACGCTGTAGGCGCTGTAGAAGGCCAGGTCGTAACCGAGCAGGGCCACCAGGTTGTGCTTGCCGAACTCCTTGGTGTACGTGGCGGTCGAGGACCAGTACCAGTTGTAATTGAAGCTGGATGCACGGTAGGCGTCGATGGCGGCCAGGTTCGGCGTGGACTTGTTGCCGGTGCGGGCGGAACCGGGGCTGTAGGCGGAACGGTAGTACTCGTTCTTCTGGTTGGAGATGGAACCGTTGATATCGGTCTTGATCACCAGGCCATCCAGCGGGGTCACCTGCACGAAGGCCTGCGCGCGGGTCTGCACCGTGTTGAAATCGTTGTTGATCTCCATCAGCTTGGAGAGCGGGTTGCAGAGCTCGGAGTTGAAGTTCGTCCCGGTCGTGTGCTGCTGGATCTGGAAATAGTCGCCGTTGGGCATATACGGGCCGTAGATGGGCGGGTACGCCACGGCTTCCGCGATGGTACCGGCGGTGACCGTCGTGTTTCCGCCCGCGGTGTTCTGGCGCCGCTGGTAGGTGTAGGTCGGAGACAGGTTGACGCCGGCGGTGATATACTTGTTGATGTCCACCTCCACGTTGGCCGTGATGCCGATACGCTTGTTGAAGGAGTTCTGGACAATACCGTTCTGGTCCTGGTACTGGGCCGAGATTACGTAGCGGACCCGGTCGGTCGCACCGCGGACGGAGACGTTGTAGCGCTGGAATCCGGCCGTGCGGAAGAAGACGTCCCGCTGCCAGTCCGTCGGCGTCCACTTGGACGGGTCGTCCAGGATCGGGAGCGGATCCATGCCGGTGTTGGCACGGGCGTCCTTGATCATCTTGGCGAATTCCTCGGCATTCAGCACGTCGATGTAACGCTGGGGCTGGGAGACACCGCCTTGGACGCTGAACGACACCTTCGGAGCACCCTTCTGACCCCGCTTGGTCGTGATCATCACGACGCCGTTACCGGCACGGGAACCATAGATGGCGGCAGAGGCGGCATCCTTGAGGACGGTGATGTTCTCGATGTCCTCGGCGGAAAGGTTGGAGAAGAAGGAGGCGTCGTTGGTCGGGAACCCGTCGATGACGAACAGCGGATCGCTGGACGCGGTCAGGGAGCCCGTACCGCGGATGCGCATCGAGACGTTGCTGCCCGGCTGGCCGTCGCCCTGGACGATATACAGGCCGGGGAGCTGGCCATAGAGGGACTCACCGAGCGTACCGACCGGCATCTTCTCGATCTTGTCGGTCTTGACCGTGGACACGGCCGTGGTCAGCGAGCGTTTCGGCAGGTTGCCGTAACCGACGGAAACGGCCTCCTGCAGCATGATGGCGTCCTCTTCCAGGACCACCCGGACCGGCGTGGCGGCATTGGAGACCGTGACGTCCTGGTCCAGATATCCCAGGCAGGAGACGGTGAGCACGGAGCCCGCCGGCGCCTGGATGGAGAAACGGCCGCCGACATCGGTGATGACACCGGTGTTCTGGCGTCCCTTCACATAGACACCGGCTCCGATCACCGGCTCGCCCTTGGCGTCCAGGACCTGGCCTGAGACCATTCCGCGGGCCTGCTGGGCCGCGGCGGCATTCTCTGTTTTCCTGCTGACGATGATGTTCTTTCCGACAATCGTAAACGTGACGTCCTGGCCGGAAAGGATCTGCCCAACTGCCTCGGAAAGCTCCTTGGCATCCACGCTCACGGTCCTGCCGGTGTCGATATCCCCGGTCTTGTAGACAAAGGAATACCCGGCGGACCGCTGCAGTTCCGCAATGGCCTGCCTGACAGGCACGCGGTCAAGCTTCAAGGAGATGTTCTGGGCAAAAGCAGCTGATGAGATAAGCAGCCATAAAGCTGCCAGACAAATGGCAGTTATTCTTTTACTCATAGTGTTAATTGATAAATGTGGATAATTGGTAGAATAAAAGAATGTTGCAAAAAGAAATAATTTTTCTACCTTTGCGAATCCTTTCATTCCGGGTTTCAAACGGTTTACAGCGAGAGGATATTTCCACGCAGGGAGATGGACTGGATCTCTCTGCATTTTTTATCCCCTGTCCGTTCAGGCTGAAGAGGTGGGAATCGGTTTCATCGGCATTTTGATTAAAGGGTTGGACATATGGGATCTATCGGTCAATACAAAACAATCTTCGTCCCGACCTTGCGGTAGTGGATGTTCCCGGTGGCCGCGAAACGATCCAGTATCTCATCGATGGTCAGGTCCTTGCGGTCGAAGCCGCCGTAGAAACGCTGCGTCAGGAGAGAATCCGAGGCGATCTCGATCTCGACCCCATAGCCCCGCCGCAGTTCCTTGACGATATCCACCAGCAGTTCGTCATTGAAGAAGAGCCGGCCCTTCACCCATGCGGAATGGTTGTCGGGCTGCGTCCCGTCGATGCGCATGTGGCCCGTGCGGTTATTCAGGACCGCCTTCTGCCGGGGGGACAGGATGCGCTCGGACTCCTCGAGGAGCAGGTTCTTCAGGCTCACGGACCCCTCTTCGAGGGACACGACCGCCTCGTCGTCGTCCGGATAGCTCCGGAAGTTGAATTTCGTGCCCAGCACCCGGACCTGCAGGGTCGGCGTCGTCACCACGAAGGGCTTCGACGCGTCCCGGGTCACGGAGAAGAAACACTCTCCCGACATCTCGACCTGCCGGTCCTGCAGGCCGAATCCCTGGGAATAGACGAGCCGGGACCCGGCGTTCATCCACACCTCCGTGCTATCAGGAAGCAGGATGCGGGACTGGGAGCTCAGGGGCGCCTCAATGACGATATCGGCAAAGGAATCCCGGACCTGCTGCTCCCCCTTGCGGTAGGAGAAGAACACGGCGGCCGCGATCACGGCCAGCGAGCAGGCCAGCTGCCACGCCCAGGCATGGCGGACCTGGGGGCGATAGCGGCGCCCGGCACGGCGGGCTTTCTGGCGGAAACGCCGGTAGGCCTTGTCCGCGTCGTACTCCGCGGCAGCGGACTCTGCCCGTACAGCCGTCCACACCTCATGCATGTCGGTAAAATATTTCCTGTGGTCCTGGGAGGAAGACACCCACGCCCGCAACTCCTCCGACTCGGCGGAGGAGAGCTGCTGCTCGAAGCAGCCCAGCATCAATTCGATCAAACGGTCTTCTTCCATGGATACTATTTTGGTCCGATTCACTGATATGACAAGGCAGAAGGACGGACGGGTAGTGCGGACGGGACTAAAAATGCAGGAAAAACAGGAGGGCCGCGGCCAGGTAGCGGGCCAGGTGCTCCCGCAACAGCGCCAGAGCCTTCTTCATGTGGAATTTGACCGTGTTGACCGAGATGCCGAGCTCGCGCGCGATCTCCTCATACTTGAGCTGCTCCTCGCGGCTCTTCTCGAACACCACGCGGCTGTGCTCGGGGAGCTGGGACACGGCTTTCTCCACTTCTTCCTCCAAGGTCAGCAGGCGGCCTTCGTAATCCTCGAGTAATATCCCCTCCAGGTCCTCCTCCCCGAGCGAAGAGAAACGGTTCATCCGCTTGGTATTGAAGGATTTCAGGTAATTCAGGCAGCGGTTTCGCACGGCCCGCAGCAGATACGGGCGCAGGGATTCCCGGATCTCCAGGTCCTGCCGCTTCTCCCACAGGGAGTAGAACACGTCCCCCACCAGGGCCTCGGCCGTGAAACGGTCGTGCACGAAACGGTCCGCGAAATGGCAGAGGACGGCATAGTGGCAGCGGAACAGCTCCCGCCAGGCCTGTTCATCCCCTTGCCGCAGCAAATCCCAGTTGTCCGCCACAGGCCCAGTCATGATCGTTACGCATTTATTACCCGGACAAACATAAGCAAAAAATAACGGGATTCCAATAAAAAATCCGTACCTTTGAACAAACCAATGACCATCCGATGAAACGTCTCATTCCCCTCTCCCTGGGCCTGCTCGCCGGTGCTGCGGCCGTCCAGGGCGCAGAACCCAAGGTTCCCCGGAAAGCCAAGGCCCAGCCCAAGATGAACGTCCTGTTCATCATGTCCGACGACATGCGCACGGACTGGAAAGTCTACGGCACCCCGCAGATGCACACCCCCAACCTGGACGCCCTCGCCGGACGCGGCGTGCTCTTCCAGCACAATTACTGCCAGTACCCGCTCAGCGGCCCGTCCCGCACCTCGCTGCTCTCCGGGCACCGTCCCGTCTCCACCCGGATCTACGACAACTCCCCCTGGTGGGGCGCCGACCATCCGGAGTGGCACAGCCTGCCGATGTACTTCAAGGAGAACGGCTACACGACCTACGTCGCCGGCAAGATCTTCCACGCCGGCATCGAGGACACGGAAGCCTGGGACTTCGGCGGCTGGGAGCGCCGGCGCAATACGGGCGTGGGCGACTTCAAGCCCTCCTACTTCTCCGCCGACGAGCACCGCAAGTGGGTCGAGAGCCGGGGCGGCGGTGTCAAGCTGATCAAATACAACGGCATCCGCGAGATGGGGCCCGGCGACGAATACCTCGTCGGCCACGGCCGCGACTCCGACCGCTGGGGTCCTGACGAGACCCGCTACATCAGCGAGGAGGAGAACACCGACAAGGCCATCGGTTTCATCCGCGACGCCGCCAAGAAGAAGGGAGAGCCGTTCTTCATTGCCTGCGGCTATTCCAAGCCCCACTCCCCCTTCCTCTGCCCGCAGCGTTTCTTCGACCTCTACAAGGACGTGGAGATCCCCCTCGCCGAGGACTTCTGCGCCTGGCCGATGATCCCGCGCGGATTCCCCGCCGGGGCCATCCGTGAGATCAACGCCGACGTGTTCATCAACCGCCGCTGCTCCCCCGAGGAGGCCAGGGAGGCCCTCCGGGCCTACTGGGCCTGCATCAGCTACGTGGACTGGAATGTCGGCCGGCTGATCGCCGCCCTGGACGAAGAGGGGCTCGCGGACAACACCATCATCGTCTTCTGCGTGGACCACGGCATGCAGATGGGCGAGAAGGGCAAGTGGTCCAAGGCCGGTTCGCTCTGGGAAGAAGGCACCAACACGCCGCTCGTGGTCGTGGACCCGCGCGCCAAGGCCAACGGCAAGGTCACGTACCGCATCACGGAGAACCTCGACATCTACCCGACCCTGGTCGAGCTCTGCGGCCTGCCGGCAAAGCCCGACCTCGAGGGCACCAGCTTCGCCCGGCTGCTCGATGATCCCGAAGCCGAATTCGACAAGCCGGCCTACACAGTCTGGAACAACCACGGCAAGGGCGTCACGGGCGTCGGCATCCGCACCGAGCGCTGGCGCTACGCCGAGTACTTCGGCGCCGGCGCCGGCTGCATGCTGATCGACGAAGTCAACGACCCGCACGAACTCGTGAACCAAGCCGACCAGCCGGAGCATGCCGAACTGGTCGCACGCTTCCACAAGCTCGCCCAGGACTATGTCAAGGGGCAGCGGGAGCTCACCAAAGAAGAAGCCGGGATCCGCTAGGACCCTGGCTTCTTGCTCATTCCCAAGTTAAAGGAAACTGCCTACGCCTTCTCCTTCGGTTCGTCCGGACCGGCCGTCATGACGGTCGTCGTCCGGTTGACCGGCAGGGAGAAGGCGATGCCTTGTGCGTCGCCGGCGAGGCCTGCCTCCTTGTAGACAGCCTTCAGGACCGCGTCCTTGATCTCCCGCGGCACGAGGATCATGACCATCTCCTTGTCAGGCTGGATGTTGATATTGAAGAATTCCTCCGCCTCGGGGTTGGCGGAGCCGCGCGCCCGCAGGATCGTGCCGCCCTTGGCACCGGCGGTGCGGGCCGCCTCCATGACGTTCTGTGAGAATCCTGCATTCACGATGCAGAGTACGAGTTCAAAGCGGTTCTCTTCCATATTACGCGTCCTCCTTGACAGTGCGCTTGTCGTTGCTTAAGAATCCATAGGTAAGGGTCCCGATGACGCTGGTCAACGGGACGGTGAAAGCGATGCCCTTGTAGTCCGGGCCTTTCCGGAACGTATCGTCGAGCAGCTCGATCAGCCCGCCTGCCTGGTCGGACCGGACCACACTGGCGATCAACGTCTTGGGCCGCTCCGTCAGGCCCAGGTAATCCAGGATCAGGTGCGTCGTCCCCTTGGCCGGGACCGTCAGCTGGAGGTTGGCCTTGTGGGACTGGATCAGGCTGGAGAAATAGGCCGCCTTGTTGTTGTGGACGACGGCCAGCAGCAGCTCCAGCTTCATCGGAGCGATATTTCTGGTGTTCTTCTCCATCTTATTCGAAATAGATGATCTGGTCGTCCGAAGCGGAAAGGATGCGCCGGATGGCGGCGTTGTCCCGCGCCCGGACGCTCATCACGGACTTGAATCCCAGGGACTGGATGGTGATCAGCGGGGTCATGGCCACCATCGCCACCACGCCGAAAGCGAAATCCAGCACGGCGGACTCGCCCTGCAGGGTGCAGCAGGCGCCGATGACCAGCGGCAGGATGAAGCTCGAGGTCAGCGGACCGCTGGCCACGCCGCCGGAATCGAAGGCGATGGCGGTATAGAGCTTCGGGACGAAGAACGACAGGCCCAGCGAGAGCAGGTATCCGGGCACGAGGTAGTACAGCAGCGAGAACCCGAAATAGACGCGCAGCACCGACAGGCCGATGGATACGCCCACGCCGATGGACAGGGCCAGCATCATCTGCGTCTTGGACACTTCCCCGCCGGTGATCTCCGCCACCTGGTTGTTGAGCACGTGCACGGCAGGCTCCGCCAGCACCACGACATTGCCGATGACGAAGGCGAAGACGATCAGCAGCACGGGATTGAAGTCCGCCATCTGCGCGCCGATCTTGAAGCCGATGGGCATGAAGGCCATCTCGACGGCGGCCAGGAACAGCACCAGGCCCACCAGGGTCCACAGGATGCCGATGACGATCTGGATGATCTTGGTCCTGGGGAGCTTCAGGATAAGCGCCTGCAGGACGAAGAAGAAGATGACGATCAGCACGAGCGACTTGCCGACATCCAGCAGCTTGGCGCCGAGCAGGGCGCCCGCCCCCTCTTCGAGGATCGCCTCCATGGAATAATCAGGGACGGCGTAGGTGAGATCGCCCTGGGCCATCATGGAGAGCAGCAGGACGGCCGCGATGGGGCCCACCGAGCAGAGGGCGATCAGGCCGAAGCTGTTCTCGCTGGCGCCCCGGCCGCCCACGGTCAGGGCGATGCCGACGCCCAGCGCCATGATGAACGGGACCGTGATCGGGCCCGTGGTCACGCCGCCGGAATCGAAGGACATGGGCAGGAAAGACCCCTTGCCGGAGTCGATCAGCAGGGCCGCCAGGCAGAAGAGGAGCATGTAGAAGAACAGCAGGATGCTCGTCAGGTCGGCATGGAAGACGATCTTCAGCACGCCCAGCAGCAGGAAAAGCCCCACGCCCAGCCCGACGGTCAGGATCAGCAGCGTGCCGTTCATCACGGCGCTCACCTGCCCGGCGAGGACCGCCAGGTCCGGCTCGGCCACGGTGATCAGCAGACCCATCATGAAACTGACGGAAATCAGGATCCCGAGCTTGCGGGACTTGGTCAGGCCCTCGCCGATGTACTGTCCCATCGGGGTCATGGCCATGTCGGCACCCAGGTTGAACAGGCTGATCCCGATGACCAGCAGGATGGCGGCGCCGCCGAAGACAGCCAATTCCTTGCCCGGGATGTCCACCCAAGGCGTAACGGAGAGCAGGAAGACCAGCAGGCTCACAGGGAGCACTGACACCAGCGACTCCCTGAGTTTCTCCCGCAGGGACTTCCAGATCTCACGGAAAATGGCATTGTTCTTCTCCATGGAAACAGCGTACTATGACAGGCCGGAGCCTACAGTTCGCGGAACTTGGCGGCGCTGATCTTCGTAGGCTTCAGGGTGATGGTCTCCTTGATCTTGTCAAGCACCTTGCGGTCCTCGACCTGCTCGACCAGGCGCTCGATCTGCTTCTGGTCCTGGAGCATGTTGACGGCCATTTCCTTGACCATCTCGTCAGGCACGTTGCCGATGCCGTACATCGCATACTGGTAGCGGGCGAAAGCCTCGGCCTGCTCCTGCAGGTCCTTGTCCTCCACCTTGAAGCCCCACTTCTGCATCAGGGAGCCGCGCACGAGCTGCCACTTGAAGTCCTCGGCGAAGCCCGGGAAATCCTTCTCGATGTCCTCCTTGGACACCTTGCCGCCGTTGGCCTCGAGCAGCCAGCGCTTGAGGAACTCCTCGGGGATCTGCACGTCGGCCTTCTTCACGAAGAAGTCGCGGATGTCCTTGGTCAGGCGCCACTCGGCTTCGTTCTTGTACTGGTTCTTGAGGCGCTCGGAGACTTCCTTGTCGATCTCCTCGTCGGTCTTGGCCTCCTGGCCCTCCTCCTTGTGCTCCTCGTAGTACTTCTTGAGGTTCTCGATCATCGGGGCCTTGTCCTTGGCGGCCACGGTGACGGTGTAGGTCGGGACCGTGTCACCCTTCTCCACCTCGACCTCGACCTTCGGGGAGAGACCCAGGTCGAACACGAAGGTGAAGTCGTTGCCGTCGGCCCACTCATTCTCGGGCTGCTTCTCGGAAGCCAGGGGCTCGCCGAGGATGCGGAGGCCCGCCTCGGAGATGTGCTTGTCGAGGGCCTGGCCGATCACCTGGTTCACGGACTCGACCAGGGCCTGCTCGCCGTAGACGCGCTTGATCAGGGACGCGGGGACCATGCCCTTGCGGAAGCCCTTGAACTCGGCCGTGCGGCGGCGCTCCGCCAGTTTCTTCTTCTCGATCTCTGCGTAGTCAGCAGCGGCGACCTCAAGGGTCAGCTCAAGGTTCAGGTTGTCAATCTTGTTCTCAGTTACTTTCATAAGATATTTATTGTTTTTTAGTTTTTTGCTTGGGGTAGACGATGCGCTCGTGGTGGATCTGCGCAAGGTACTGCTTGAGGGTCTCCTTGACCGTGCCGAGCTCGCTGATGGAGATGTCGGCCCGGTCGAACTGGCCTTCGTCCATCTTGCCGGACACGATCCGCTCCACGAAGGCGGAATAGGCCTCCGGGGTGAATTCCTTCAGCGTGCGGGAGGCAGCTTCGACGCTGTCGCACAGCATCAGGATGATCTGCTCCTTGGACACGGGCTTGATGCCCGGATAGCGGAACTCGCCCGCCAGCGCGGGATCGCCGCCGTCGCGGAGGAACTGGCTGTAGAAGTAGCCGGTGGTCGTGGTGCCGTGGTGGCTGCGGATGAAGTCCACGATGGCATCCGGCAGGTGGTTCTTCCGGGCGATCTCCACGCCGTCCTGCATGTGGCGGATGATGTCGTGGGCGCTCTGTTCCGGCGTCAGCCCGGCGTGGTACTTGGGCACGCCCTCGCGGGCGACCAGGGATTCGTTCTCGACGAAGCAGAGCGGATTGTTCATCTTGCCGATGTCGTGGTAGAGGGCACCGGCACGCACCAGGTCAGCGTTGGCGCCGATGGCACGGGCCGCGGCATCGACCATGTTCATCACCTGCAGCGAATGCTGGAAGGTGCCGGGGGCCTTCTGCTCCAGCTCGCGGATCAGCGGGTTGGAGACGTCGCACAGCTCGATCAGCCGGGAGTTGGACACCAGGTTGAACAGGCGCTCGAAGAGGTAGACCAGCGGATAGCCGGCCACCGTGGCCATCGACCCGATGAAGAGGTGCAGCAGGGCGCGCCAGACGTTGCCGGCCACCATGTCGGCCGCCCGGAATCCCAGGTAGACGAGCGCCAGCACGGCGAACGTGATCAGCGCCGTGATGAACTGCTTCCAGCCGCGGTTGAAGTAGCGGAAGGCCAGGATGGAGACCATGCCCGCGACGAAATACATCACGAACAGGACCACGCCGTCATGGCTGAAGATCAGCAGCGGCAGCAGGGACACCACGTACACGGGCACCACCACGCGGTTGCGCATGAAGGCCTGCAGGAGCAGGGCGACCAGCGTGAAGGGGAAGAGCAGCAGGAAGCGCTCGCCCGCGCGGATGAGGATCAGCGACGCCACCGCCCCCAGCAGGAAGACCACCACCAGGTACGGGAAACGCGAATCCTCGAAGATGCGCGGATTGTTGAAGTAGATGGACAGGTACAGCAGCACGAGGATCGTCAGGGCGATCAGGAGGTTGCCGACCAGCAGCAGCGCCGGCGGACCGAGGTAGCCGACGTTGGCCTCGAACTCCCGCTTGTAGGAATCCAGCATCTGGGCGATCTCCGCCGTCACGATCTCTCCTTCCTGGACGATCAGCTGGCCGGCGTTGACGTAGCCCGAAGTCGGGGACACGGTCGTCGCCGACTCGGCGTGCACCAGGTCGGTGGTCTGCTCGTCGAAGAGCAGGTTCGGGACCAGCAGGTCATACACGCCGGCCGCCCGGAACAGGGAGTCGACATTGGCGCCGGACACGGCGGCGATGTCCGACAGCAGCCGGGACCGGGCTTCGGTCAGCCGGTACACTTCGGACGTAGGATACTTGACGGCGCGCTTGTCGCGCTGGACATAGATCACGTCGGGCTCGGACGAGGAGTGCCTGCGGCTGCCCTCGTCGGCCATCACGCCCTTCTGGTAGATGGCGCGCATCGAGGAGACGACGGCGCTGCGCAGGTTGCCGAGCTCCAGCCGCTCCGCAGCCCGGAGGTTGCGGGCCGTGATCTCGTCGGAGAATTTATAATAGGGGATCGCCTCCGAAGAGGCTTCCCCCCGCTCCTCGCGCATCTGCTCCTCGGTCTTGTAGATCGGGAAGTCGAACTGCGCGTACAGGGTTTCGTACTTCCAGGTGCGCCCCTTGCGGTAGTCATAGGCGAACTTGGCGTTGCGGGGCATCAGCAACACGAGCAGCAGGAAAGCGATGCCCAGCGGAACGGCTATACGATAGAGTCCTTTCTTCATCGGTCGGCTATTTGAAGGGGCTGCCCTGCTCGCGGGCGATATACAGGTAGGTCAGCCGGTCCAGCAGGACGGGGAACATGTTGTGCGCCCGCACGGTGGCCCTGCCCAGCAAGGTCAGGATCCGCTTGGACTGGCGCCGCTTCAGCGACCGGGAGAGGTATTTCGCGCAGGTCTCGGCGCTCATCAGCCGGCCCTCGTCCAGCGGGGTCTCCCCCTGCTCCGTCCCGTCGGCGGTAAGCGCCGCGTTGCGGACATTGGAGGCCGTATATCCGGGCGCGAAGACCAGGACGTTGAGTCCGTCCTTGAGGTGCTCGATCCGGAGGGACTCCAGGAAGCCGCGCACCGCATATTTGGAGGCGCTGTATCCGGTCCGCGCCGGCAGCGGGGAATAGCCGGCGATGGAGATGACGCCAGCCACGGTCCCCTTGGTCGCCAGCAGGTACGGCAGGGCGAACTTCGTGCAGTTCACCGTGCCCCAGAAATTGACATCCATGAGGGCATGGAGCACCTTGAGGTCCAGGTCGCGGAACATCGCCCGCATCGAGATCCCGGCATTGTTGACCAGGATGTCGATCCGGCCGAAGCGGGACACCGTCGCCTCCACGAGCGCGCGGCAGTCCTCCTCCCTGGTGACATCGCATTTCACGCAGAGCACGCGCTCCGGCGGGGCGACGGAAGGAGCCAGCGCCAGCAGCTTTTCGTAGGAGCGGGCGGCCATCACGACTTTCGCACCCTCGGAGCCGAACTGACGGGCGGAAGCCAGGCCGATACCGGAACTGGCTCCCGTCACGATGATCACTTTGTCCTTCAATGTCTGCATATAGGTTTCCGGGGCCGGCCCGGAACAGCTTCATGAACGCCCGGAGGGCTATTTGATGGTCATTTCGGCGATGTCGTCACCGTCGTACAGGCCGGCGTCGAGCTTGGCCTTGATCTCCTTGAAAGCCTTGAGCGTGTACTCCACGTCCTCCATGGTGTGGGCGGCCGTGGACACGATCCGGAAGATGATCATGCCCTTCGGGATCACCGGGTAGATGACCATCGAGCAGAAGATCTTGTAGTTCTCGCGCAGGTCCTTGGCCATCTTGGTGGCCTGGGCCACGCCGCCGAAGATGTGGACGGGCGTCACGCAGGCCTGGGCCTCTCCGATGTCGAAGCCTTCCTTCCTGAAACCGTCCTGGATGGCGTGGGTGATCTTCCAGCACTTGGCGCGGAGCTCGTCTCCCTCCGGGGAATCGATGATCTCCATGCGCTTCATGTTGCCGATCACGAGCGGCATCGGCAGGGACTTGGCGTACATCTGCGAACGCATGTTGGCGCGCAGGTAGTTGATGATCTTGTGCGGACCGGCGACGAAACCGCCGATCGAGGCCATCGACTTGGCGAAGGCGCCGATGTAGAGGTCGATCTCGTCCATGCAGCCCAGCTGCTCGGAGGTGCCGCGTCCGTGGGCGCCGAGGAGGCCGAAGCCGTGGGCGTCGTCGATCAGGATGCGGAACTTGTATTTCTTCTTCAGCGCGGCGATCTGGTCGAGGATGCCGAGCGCGCCGGTCATGCCGAACACGCCCTCGGTGATCAGCAGCACGCCGCCGCCGTTCTCCTCCGCCACCTGGCAGGCGCGGGCGAGGACCTTCTCGCAGTCCGCGATGTTGTTGTGGCGGTATTTGTACTTCTCGCCGATGTGCAGGCGGATGCCGTCCAGCAGGCAGGCGTGGCACTCCGCGTCGTAGACGATCACGTCGTGGCGGGCCGTGAGCGCGTCGATCGTGGACACGATGCCCTGGTAGCCGAAGTTATAGAGGAAAGCATCCTCCTTCTTCTCGAACTTGGCGAAGGTCTGCTCGAGCTGCTCGTGATAGCGGGTGTGGCCGCTCATCATGCGGGCGCCCATCGGATACGCGAGACCCCACCGGGCAGCCGCGTCGGCGTCCGCCTTGCGGACCGCCGGATGGTTGGCGAGGCCCAGGTAGTTGTTGAGGCTCCAGTTGAGCACGGGCACGCCGTTGAAGATCATATGGGGGCCGAGTTCGCCCTCGAGGCGGGGATACATGTAGTAGCCGAAGCCCTGCTCGAAGTACTGGCCGATCGGGCCGCCGCTGTCGCGTTCGATCCTGTCGAAAATGTCTAACATATCAAAATTGGGGGTTTAAGGTTTTATGCATCAATGTTGGCGTAATGGGCGTTCTCCTCGATGAACTGGCGGCGGGGCGGGACGTCGTCGCCCATCAGCATTGAGAAGGTCCGCTCGGCGGCGGCCGCATTGTCGATGGTGATCTTGCGGAGGCGCCGGCGGGACGGGTCCATGGTGGTCTCCCACAGCTGGACGTCGGACATCTCGCCGAGACCCTTGTAGCGCTGCACGGTGTAGCCCTTGTCGGAGCCCTTGCCGAGCCGCAGGGCCGCCTCTTCGCGCTGCTCCTCGGTCCAGCAGTAGACCTCCTCCTTGCCTTTCTTGACCAGGTAGAGCGGCGGGGTCGCCAGGTAGACGTAGCCGTTCTTGATGAGGTCGAACATGTAGCGGAAGAAGAACGTCAGGATCAGGCAGGCGATGTGCGAGCCGTCCACATCGGCATCGGTCATGATGACGACCTAGTGGTAGCGGAGCTTGCTCAGGTCCATGTGCTTCTCGCCGGTCTCGTCCTCCTGGGCCACGGTCACGCCGAGGGCGGTGTAGATGTTACGGATCTCCTCGGAGTCGAAGGCGCGGTCGCCGGAGGCCTTCTCGACGTTGAGGATCTTGCCGCGCAGCGGCAGGATGGCCTGCGTCTTGCGGTCGCGGCCCTGCTTGGCCGTACCGCCTGCGGAGTCGCCCTCCACCAGGAAGAGCTCGCACTTCTCCGGGTCGCGCTCCGAGCAGTCGGCCAGCTTGCCGGGCATGCCGGCGCCGCCCAGCGGGCTCTTGCGCTGGACCATCTCGCGCGCCTTGCGGGCGGCGGCGCGGGCCGTCGCGGCCAGCACGATCTTGTCGATGATGGTCTTGGCGAATTTCGGGTTCTCCTCCAGGTAGGTGTCCATCGCAGCCGCGGTGGCCTGGGACACGGCGGAAGTCGCCTCGGGGTTGCCGAGCTTGGTCTTGGTCTGGCCTTCGAACTGGGGCTCCGCCACCTTGACGGAGATCACGGCCGTGAGGCCCTCGCGGAAGTCCTCCGGGGCGAGGTCGCCCTTGAATTTCTCCAGCAGCTTATTCTTCTCGGCATACTGTTTCAGGGAGCGGCTGAGGCCCATCTTGAAGCCCTGCAGGTGCGTGCCGCCCTCGATCGTATGGATGTTGTTGACGTAGGAATAGATCTTCTCGGAGTAGCCGTTGTTGTACTGCAGCGCGATGTCGATCGGGATGATCTTGTCGGAATTGACGCAGATCGGCTGCGGGATGATCGTCTGGGCGCCGGCGTCGAGGTACTCGATGAACTCGCTCAGGCCCTTCTCGGAATAGAACATCTCGGAGCGGAAGACCTTGCGGCCGGTGGCCTTGGACTCCCCTGCCTCGTCCACCTCGAACTCGTCGACGAGCTCGCGCTCGTCGGTCAGGCGGATGTGGATCCCCTTGTTGAGGAAGGCCAGCTCGCGCAGGCGGGCGGCCAGGGTCTCATAGCGGTAGACCGTGGTCTGGGTGAAGATGGACGGATCCGGATGGAACGTGATGACCGTGCCGGAATCCTCGGCCTCCCCGATGACCTGGACGGGACCCAGGGGCTTGCCCTTGGAGTAGTGCTGCTCGAAGACCTTGCCCTCGCGGTGCACCTCGGCCACCAGCGAGTCGGACAGGGCGTTGACGCAGGACACGCCTACGCCGTGCAGGCCGCCGGACACCTTGTAGCTGGACTTGCTGAACTTGCCGCCGGCATGCAGCACGGTAAGCACCACCTCCAGGGCGGAGCGGTGTTCCTTCTCGTGCATGCCCGTCGGGATGCCGCGGCCGTTGTCCTGGACGCGGATGGAATTGCCCTCGAGGATGCGCACGTCGATGGTGTCGCAGAACCCGGCCATCGCCTCGTCGATACTGTTGTCGACCACCTCGTAGACCAGGTGGTGCAGACCGCGCTCGGCGATGTCGCCGATATACATGGAGGGGCGCTTGCGCACCGCCTCGAGACCTTCAAGGACCTGGATACTGTTCGCGGAATACTGCTCTTCCGCCAGCTTCATATCTTCCTTCTCTATCATTCTTTCTCGTTAATTCAATAAATCTTGCAAATTTACAAAAAATATCGGGATTTCCTTACAGTTTCAGGCTCACGCCGAGCGTAACATAGGGACCGCGCTCGATATAGCCGGGCACCCGCTCGATGTCCATGCAGAGCAGGTTGCCGGCCTCGGCCCAGACGCCCCAGCGCCGGTCGACGCGAAACTCGCCGGTGAGGCCGAGATTGGCATAGCCGCGGATCGGGGTCGCCGCCCAGGCAGCCATCGGCGTGCGGGCGGAAGCAGCCTCCACGAAAGCCCCTGCGAAGATACGCTTCTGCCAGTTGTAGCTCCCGCGGACGTCTGCGGTGAATGCCGGAGGTGTATAGACGGGAAATTCCTCTTCCGGCAGGATGTGGTGGGCATAGCCCAGGTTGCCGTCCACCTGCACGCGCTCGTCCGCCCAGGACAGCTTCGCCCGGGCATAGGCAGACTGGAAATCCGCCTGTCCTACAAAGGCATTCACAGGCCATGGAATCCGGTCTGTAACATAACCGGTAAAGGGACAACCGTCCAGCGGCAAGCCGGCATAGGAGACATACCCGGCCTCGAAACCGTACTGGAGACGGGAATTCCAATGCCCGTCGATGCCGATCCGGGCGCGGATCTTCTCGCGCGAGAGCGCCGTACCCGTGTCCAGGCGGTAGGAGAAATGGCTGATATGCCTGACGTCATAGTGGCTGACCAGGGACTGCCCGCCGCTGACGGCGGCGAAGAGCCTGAGGTCCCGCTCGATCAGGTCCAGCCGGGCGATGACGTCCGGCGAGACGGTGAAGCGCTTGTCCTCCCCGCATTCGGCGTAGTCGATGCGGGCGCCGGCATCCAGCTGTACGGGACCCAGCAGGAAGTCGACATGCGGGCGCAGGGCTGCCAGGCTGGCGGAGAAACGCTGCGGCGAGGCGATGCCGGTCTCGCGCAGGGCATCCATCTCGAACAGGGCGTCCAGCAGGATGCGGTATTTGCCGTTCAGCACCGGACCGCCCGACACGCCCAGGTGGAAATTGTTCTCCCCCAGGTTCGCCCGGTTCAGCACCGGCGCATAGGCGTCGCTGGCATAGCGGTAGCGCAGGTCGATGTCATAGAAGAGGAAGTCGCCCGGCCGCTCGCGGGACTGTACGCGGCCGTTTACGACCGCCGCGTTGAATCCGGAGCGGAAACGGGGCGCGTCTATGTCTTCGCCGGCAGCGATGCCCTCATAGGCCAGCTGCCAGGACAGGGTGGCCGCCGGCAGCAGGTACTGCCCGCCGACGCCCGCCCGGCCCGAGATGTCATGGCCGCGGAAAGGGTCTGCATCCTTGGCCGAACGGTACAGGCCGGCATAGCCGGACGCATCGGCGAACACGCCGACCGTCAGGTTCTCGCGCTGCAGGGCCTGCCAGGCCAGCATGAGCTGCGGATGCAGGGAATAACCCGCCCCGGCGCGCAGGTAGAACCTGCTCCCGTCGTAGGGACGGGCCTCCGGCGTGACCCGGATCTCATAGGGAGTGAATTCGTAGGCACCCTTGTAGGGCGTGTCGAAGACCGAATAATCGAACTTGTAGTCGAAACGGTACAGCGAATCCGGCACCTGGGGCACGGCGCCCATCTTCTGGAAATCCGCGAAGCGGCCCACGTAGTCGTTGGTCACCTGGACCGACTGGTTGATATTCTGCGCGGACAGCGGCGCGCCGAGCGCCAGGGCCGCGAGGGCTATGTATAACTTTCTCATACGCTTACTTTTGCATTAAGGTGGCGAGACGCTCCAGTCTCATCCTGACACTCTCGGCCACGTCGTCCGTGCCGCGCTCCGGCTCGTAGCCGTCGCGGATGCTCTCGAAGGTGGCCTTGGCCTGGTCGTACTGTCCGCGCTCGGCGAACGAGTCGCCCAGCACGATGTAGGCGCGTGCCAGCCAGTACGACTGGCCGCCGGCCTTCTGGGCGAAGGCATACACCTCGTCGTCGACGCCGTCGAACTTGCCCGTGTCGTAGAGGTTCTGGATCACCATGTACTTGGACTCCGCACCCTCGGCCGTGGACGGATCCGCGCTGAGCTGGCGGAAGAGCGCCAAGGCCTCGTCGCGGCGGGATGTCGCGAGGCTGGACTTGGCCTTGGTGAAGGCCGCCTCCCGCTTCAGCTCGGCGGAGAGGTCCTTCTGGGCCGTCACGGCGTCAGCCGCGGCGATGGCAGCTTCGTAATCCTTGCTCCGGTATGCCGAACGCATCATGCCCAGGCGGGCGGTCTGTTTGTTGGCATCCATCTTGGCGGAGGACAGCAGCGCGTCGTAGCCCTTGTAGGCATCCTGGTAGCGCTCCAGCCCGTAGGAGAGGTCGGCATAGCGCAGGCGCGACATCTCGGCGAAGGAGAAGCCGGAGTCCGCCTTGGCGGCCTCCGCATACGCATCGACGGCCTTCTCCTTCTCGCCGATGGCGTTGTAGGAGTCGGCCAGGTAGAACGTGGCCTGCGCCCGGTCGGCCGCCGTGGGATAATCCTCGAGGTATTTGCGGAGGGTCGGGATGGCCTGCTGGTAGTTGCCGGCCAGGTAGAGCTGCTCGGCCGTGTTGAAATACATCTTCTCGCGGTCCGCGTCGCTGCGGCCCTGCGCCAGGGAGTTCCGCTCGACGTACTCGAGGAACTTCTCGGGCTGGCGGCGCGCCTGGTAGATGGACTCGATGGCCAGCAGCGCCTCCTCGGCGTACTCGCTCTGCGGCATCAGGGAGACCACCTGCTTGTAGCTCTCCAGGGCGGCGTCGTAGTTGGACTGGTTGCGCCGGACCATGCCGAGCCCGATCAGGGCCCGGGCCACGTAGGTGTTGTCCTTGGTGGTCTCGCGCAGGCGGGTGAAGGTCCGCGCGGCGTCGTTGTTGTTGCCCAGGTCCATCTGCGCGCGGCCGAGCTCATAGGTGGCCTCGTCGTAGAGCGGCGCCTCGGGCGAGGCGTCCTCGACGTGCAGCAGGGTCGAGACCTTGCGGCGCTTGTCGCCGGACAGGCCGTAGGACAGCGCCTGCTGGTAGTACGGATAGATGTCGTCCGCCGCGTAGAACTCGGTCAGGACCTTCTGGTAGGAGGAGATGGCGGAGCGGTAGTCCCGCCGGCCGAAATCGCAGTCGGCCCGGCGGTTCATCGCGTCCTCGCGGTAGAGTTCCACTCCGGACTCGATGTATGTGTCGAACCAGCGGGCGGCGGAGGTGTAGTCGCCTTCCTTGAAATAGCTGTAGCCGATGTTGTACGGGAGGGTCCGGCCCTCCTGCGTGCCGTACAGGGCGGAGGCGTTGTGGAGTTCGGTGAAGGTCCGCTCCGCTTCCTGGAAGCTGCCCGAGCGGTAGTAGGACTCGGCCAGCCAGTAGCGGGCCAGCTGGTTGAAGCGGTCGGTCTTGGGTACGTAGTAGGCCGTGGCGCGGAAGAAGGGCACGGCGTCGCGGTAGGAGCCGTTGGAGAAGAGCTGCTCGCCGCGCAGGAAGTTCGCCTTGGTGTAGTTGCTGCGCATGTCGGGCGTCAGCTCCTCGATGTTGTCATAGGCCTCGACGGCCCCCGCATAGTCCCGGTCGACCAGGGCCGCCAGGGCCATGTAGCCGTAGATCTGGTCGCCGCGGGCTTTGGTGGACCAGCGGCTGATGTAGCGGGCGAAGCCGGACGTGTCCTTGTTGAGGTCGAAGGCCAGCTTGGCATAGTTGAAGGCGGCGTCCTCGGTGATGGCCGGATCGAAGTCCACGTCCGAGGCGTCGAAGAAGGACTGCATCGCCGACACCTGGTCGTGCGTGCGGAGGTAGGCGTTGGCGAGGTGGTAGTTGGCCACCTGCCCGAGGGAGTCGGTGCGGTCGGTCATCTTCGTGAAGTTCTCGATCGCGCCGGCGTAGTCGTCCACGGAATAGAGCACCGAACCGGCATAGAAGTAGTCCTTGCGGTTCATCTCCTCGCGGGAGAGGTCTTCGTAGTATTCGCGGGCCTTCTCCTTGTCGCCCTTGACGAGGTAGGACTCGGAGATGATGCGGGCCAGGCGGTCGCGCCGCTCCGCGGGCACGCTTTCGTAGATCCGCACGCCTTCGCGGACCACGAAGTCATAGTTCTTCTGGTTGAACTCGCAGTCGACGATGTAGAAGTCCGTCAGCTCCTGGAACCGCGGGTCCGCCGACGCCTTCCAGAAATTGGCTTCCGCCTCGGCGAAGCGCTTGCTCTCGTAGAGCATCACGCCGGTGAAGTAGCGGGCCGGCGCCGTGTACTCCGACTGCGGCAGGGACTCCTCCAGGGTGAAGAACTGGGACGCCTCGGCGTAACGGCCGGTCGCGAAGGCGGAGTAGCCGCACTTGAACACGTATTCGGAGAGTTCCTTGGGATTGAGGCTCTCGGACGAGACGAAGGAGAACTCCGTCGCGGCCTGCTGGTACTTGCCGTCGTCGAACAGGATGCGGGCATGCTCGAAATGCAGGGGGCTGCTCAGGCTCGACGAGGGATAGCGCAGCCGGTAGGCTTCCAGCAGCTCGGGATAGTCCCCGCTGCGCGTCTTCAGCGCGCAAAGCACCGCATATCCGTCGGCCAGGGGATCCCCGGACAGCTCCGCGAACAGGATCCGGGCCTGGTCGTACATTCCGTTTTCATAGAGGCGGACCGCCTGGCGGTAGGTCCTGGCGCTGCCGGCCGGCTGAGCCGTCAGGCCCGCAGTGGAGATCGTGACCGCAAGCAGGGTGGCCACAAGAGATTTCACGCTCATAAATTATTCTGTTTCCAAGTTGACAAATTTACTCATTTTTGCGCTATATTTGTAGGGTTCATCCAATTATTTTTAACCCTTCGGCATGGAAGAAAACAGCACACCGATCATTTCCTTTTCCGGCGCGGATATCCTGGGCGGAGACAGCGTCGTCGTCTATGGCCTGGACATGCAGGTCTACCCCGGACAGGTCGTCTACATCGTCGGTAAGGTCGGCAGCGGCAAGACCTCCATCTTCCGGACCATCACGGCCGAGAACCCGCTGGGGCGGGGCGAAGGCCGGGTCTGCGGATACGACCTGACCTCCCTGCGCGCAAAAGACGTGCCCCTGCTGCGCCGCCGGATCGGCGTGGTCTTCCAGGATTTCCAGCTGCTGATGGACCGCAGCGTGGAGGACAACCTCTCCTTCGTGCTCAGGGCCACCGGCTGGAAGGACACGGCCGCCATCGCCAAGCGGATCACGGAGGTGCTCGACGCCGTGGGGATGCACACCAAGGCCCACAAGATGCCCCACCAGCTGTCCGGGGGCGAGCAGCAGCGCATCGCCATCGCCCGCGCCATCCTCAACAGCCCCGAGGTCATCCTCGCGGACGAGCCCACCGGCAACCTCGACGAGGAGACGGCCGAAGGCATCCTCCAGCTGCTGCAGCAGATCAACCGCGAGAAGGGTACGGCCATCGTGATGGTCACGCACAACCGCTCCATCTGCACCCGTTATCCGGGCCGCATCTTCGAGACCCGCGACGAGACCTGCCAGGAGATCGCCCTATGACCCTGAAGCAGCGCTACGAGGGCATCCTCGGCTATTTCCGGGACAACGTCCCCATCGCGGAGTCGGAGCTACACTTCGCCTCCCCCTACCAGCTGCTGGTGGCTACGATCCTCTCGGCCCAGTGTACCGACAAGCGGGTCAACCTGACCACGCCCGCCCTCTTCTCCGCCTACCCCACCCCGCAGGCCCTCGCCGAAGCCTCCTTCGACGACGTGCTGGAGCTCATCCGCTCCATCTCCTACCCCAACAGCAAGGCCCGCCACCTGATCGGGATGGCGCAGAAGCTGCTCGCGGACTTCGGCGGGGAGGTCCCCTCGGACATCGACGCGCTGATGAGCCTGCCCGGCGTGGGCCGCAAGACGGCCAACGTCGTCGCCTCCATCACCTGGCGGCAGCCCGTGATCGCCGTGGACACGCACGTCTTCCGCGTCTCGCGGCGCCTGGGGCTCTCGCGCGGCACGACGCCCCGCGCGGTCGAGCTCGACCTCGAGAAGCACATCCCGGAGGATCTCCGCCCCATCGCCCACCACTGGCTGATCCTGCACGGCCGCTACATTTGCACCGCCCAGAAACCAAAATGCGCGAGCTGTCCGCTCGCGCAATGGTGTAAGGATTTCGCTTCGCGCTGACCTATTTCTTGAACAGGCCGCCGAGGATGGAGGTGGCGGCGCCGAGGATGCCGGAGCCCGCGCTCTTCTTCTGGCCGCCGCCGGTCAGGGTCAGGATGATGTCGTTGAGGTCGACATCGCCGTCGCCGTCGCGGTCCTGGATGATGCCGGACAGGCCGCCCATCACCTTTGGAATGATGCCGGTCAGGACGGAGCCGAGGGCTGCGCCGACGCCGAGTTTCTTCAGGACGTTGTTGTTGAAGAGGTTGCCCGCCAGGGCCGTCACCGGGCTGGCAGCAGCCTGGGTCTTGCCGGTCAGCAGGTTCTTGATGAGGTCCACGCCACCCGGCTGGGTGGCCGTCTGGGTGAGGCTCCCGAGCACGGAAGAGGAGAGTCCGTTGAGAACCTGGTTCTGGATGTCAGACGGGATCTGGACACCGCCGGCAGCGGACTTGACTGCCTGGGAGATAAGATCGGAGATGGATGCCATAATATTGGTTTTTTAGAAGGTTAATTGCAGAACTGCTTCTTGAGCGCCGCGATCTTCTCGTCCGCATCCGCGCCCTTGGCGCCGAAATAGAACTTGATCTTGGGCTCGGTGCCGGACGGACGCACGGACACGACATCGCCCGCCTCGTCGAAATATTGCAGCACGTTGGAGGACGGCTGGCCGGTCAGGCCGGGCTGCAGGTAGTCCACTACCTTGGTCACGGGCGAGCCGGCGAGCTCCTTGGGCGGGTTGGCGCGCAGGTCCACCATCATCTGCTGGATCTCGCGGGCGCCGGAGATACCCTTGCGGACCACGGACACGAGGCCTTCCTTGCGGTAGCCGTACTCGCGGTAGATCCGCTGCATGAGCTGGTACAGGGACAGGCCCTGCTCGGCGGCCCAGGCGGCGCACTCGGCCACCATCATCGCGGCCACCTGCGCATCCTTGTCGCGGACGAACTCGCCGACGTTGAAGCCGTAGCTCTCCTCGCCGCCGCAGATGAATTCGCCACCCTCCGCCTCCTGGCGCTTGACCACGTCGGCGATGTACTTGAAGCCCGTCAGGACGTTGTACACCGGGACGTTGAAGCTCTTGCAGATGTCGGTGATGAGCTCGGTGGTGACGATGGTCTTGACGACATACTTGCCCTCGCCCAGCTTGTGGAGGTCGTTCCAGCGGCTGAGGATGTAGTAGGTCAGCATCGCGGCCGTCTGGTTGCCGTTGAAGAGGACCATCTTGCCGTCGTTGTCGCGCACGGCGATGCCGAGGCGGTCGGCGTCGGGGTCGGACCCCATGACGATGTCGGCGCCCGTCTCGTCGGCCTTCTCGAGGGCCATCTTGAGGGCGGCCGGCTCCTCGGGATTCGGGGAGATGACGGTCGGGAAATTGCCGTCGGAGATGTCCTGGTCAGGCACGTGGATGATATTCTTGAAGCCCTTGCGGCGCAGGATCTCCGGGATCATGCGCACGCCGCAGCCGTGCAGCGGGGTGTAGACGATCTTGAGGTCGCCGTGCTTCTCGCAGAGCTCCGGGCTGAGGCTCAGGGACAGCAGGTCGCGCAGGTAGCACTCGTCCACCTCGGCGCCCATCGCCTCGATGCCGCCGCAGCGCAGGCCGGCCTCGAACTTGACCATCGACGGGTCTGTGATCTTGGCCACCTCGGCCACGATCTCCTTGTCCACCGGGGAGGTCACCTGTCCGCCGTCGGACCAGCTGACCTTGTAGCCGTTGTATTCCTTGGGGTTGTGGGAGGCGGTGATCATCACGCCGGCCACGGCGCCCTTGAGGCGCACGGCGTAGCTCATCTCGGGCGTCGGGCGGATGTTGTCGAAAATGTAGACATGGATGCCGTTGGCGGAGAGGACGTCGGCGGTGATGCGGGCGAACTCCTTGCTGTTGTTGCGCGAGTCGTAGGAGATGCAGGCCTTGGGGTCGTCTCCTTCGTAGTGCGAGAGGATATAGTTGGCGAGGCCCTGGGTGGCCATGCCGACCGTGTAGCGGTTCATGCGGTTGGTCCCCACGCCCATGATGCCGCGCAGGCCGCCGGTCCCGAACTCGAGGTTCTTGTAGAACGCGTCCTCGAATCCGGCGGGGTCGTTGTTGCGGAGCTGGATGATCTTGATCTTGGTCTCCTGGTCGAAGTCGCCGTCAAGCCACTGCTGGGCTTTGAGTTCAAATTCTTTCATCGCTGGTTATGTTTTATTGTTATCGTGTGCGTACAAATCAGTCAAATATAAGAAAAAATCCGGGAATGTGTTATTTTTGTCCTGATGAAACGGAGTTTTGCGGATATTTTGCAAGGTTTGGACGATGGCCGGGCGCGGAAAGTCGCCCGGAAACTCCCTTCCTGGGCCGCCGTGGACGCGGAGATCCCTTCCGCCCTCTCCCTGGAGCAATGTTCGTCCGAGGCCACGGCCCGCTACAAGGCGGACCTTGCCGGGCGAAGATCGACCATCCTCGACCTGACCGGGGGGCTGGGGGTGGATAGCTGGGCGTTCTCGCAGGTGGCGGGGAAGGTGGTGTATTTCGAGCGGAGCGAGGAGCTGGCTGCGGCGGCGGTGCGCAATTTCGCGCGCCTGGGCGCCGGCCCCATCGAAGTGCGCTGCGAGACCGTCACGCCGGAGACGGAGCTGCCGGAGGCGGACCTGATCTATGCCGATCCGGCGCGCCGCGACGCCGCCGGGCGCAAGGTCTTCCTGCTCGAGGACTGCACCCCGGACATCCTCACCCTGCTCCCGCAGATGCTCCGCAAGGCTCCCGCCGTGCTGCTCAAGCTCTCCCCCATGGCCGACCTCGCAATGCTCGCCGGCCGCCTCTCCCCCTTCCTGCGCGAGATCCATGTCGTGGAATCAGAAGGTGAAGTAAAGGAGTTGTTGTGTCTGCTGGGCAGGGAGCCCGCCAGCCTGGAGCCGGAAATCGCCGTCATCCGACTCGACACCCTCCAGCCCGGGGCCGGTGACGCAGAGGCTTTCCGCTTCCGCCCGCAGCAGGAGCGCGAGGCCGTCCCGGCATACGCCGATGCCGTCCGGCCCGGCGACACCCTGCTGGTCCCGTCCCCCGCCCTGCTCAAGGCCGGGGCCTTCAACCACCCCTGCGCACGCTGGGGGCTGCGCAAACTCGCCCCTTCCACCCATCTCTATCTGTTCCCCTCCCTGCCAGGGGCAAAAACGGGCCCCAGCGCCCCCGGCAACCCAATTTCTCCGCTGCCAGGGGCAAATACGCCCCCTTGCGCCCCCGGCAACCCAACTTCTCCGCTGCCAGGGGCGAAAACGCCCCCCTGCGCCCCCGGCAACCCAATTTCTCCGTTGCCAGGGGCAAAAACAGGCCCCAGCGCCCCCGGCGGGTTACCGGCAGAGGCCTCAGCATGGTTCAAGACCTACGGAATCCGGGAGGTACTGCCTTTCGGGAACGCCTCGTTCAAGGAACTGAAGCGCCGCTACCCCCGCGCGGAGGTCACGGCCCGCAACCTCCCGCTCTCCAGCGAGGAGCTCCGCAAGAAAATGGGCATCTCCCCGGGAGGAGACGCCCACATCTTCGCATGCAGGATCGCTGACGGCTCTCCCCTTCTGCTTGTCTGTCGCCCCGCGGCATCCGGAGCGTAGCGACTCAGGGGAGCTCGAGGGGGAACGCCCCCTCGATCATCAACCATGGTTGTTGGACCTCAGTCCAACAACCACTTCTTCCAGAAGATCGCTTCGGCGGCGGCATCATGCTCGTGCTGCTTGCCGCGGTAGCCGTGCATGCCGTCGGGATAGATCCGCAGTTCGAACTGGTAGCCGGCCTGCTCGAGGGCGTCGACCAGTTGCAGGGTGTTCTGGAAATGGACGTTGTCGTCGCCGGTGCCGTGCGTGAGGCACAGCGCGCCCGGCAGCGGCTTGGGGCCGTCGCCCTCGAACACGCGGGGCACCCAGGTCATCACCGAAGCGGTCGCATACCCCTCGGGGTTGGCCTGCGGCGTGTCCATGAAGCGCTCGGTGTAGTGCGAGTCATAGAGATGCCAGTCATACACGCCGCCGCCCGCGATGCCGCAGCGGAAATACTGCGGGAAGCGCAGCACCAGCATCGAGGTCGTCGTGCCGCCGAACGAGAAGCCGTTCACCCCGATCCGGGAGCCGTCCACGTAGGGCAGCGACTGGAGCCATTTCGCCCAGGCCACGTAGTCCTGCAGCTCGATCACCGTCATCTGGCGGAACGCCTGGTCCATGCCGCGCCGGCCGTTCTCGCCCGAGGAGCGGGGATCCACGGCGATGTGGATCACGCCGTTCTCGTAGCACCAGCGGTTGCCGGCGCCCCAGCTGTCGCGCACATAGGGCGTGCCCGGGCCGCCGTACACCAGCATGATGACGGGATATTTGCGGGAAGGGTCGAAGTCCTTGGGCAGCGACATCGCGCCATAGAGTTCGAACCCGTCGTTCTCGATCGTGACGATCTGCGGCGGGGTCATGGCGTTCGCGGCGGGAGCGGCGCCCATCCGGGCCATCCGCTCGTCCTGGACCTCCTTGACGGCATACTTGTCCGTGCGGCCCTCGACGCTCTTCATGGGCGTCCGGCCGTTGGACAGCATCGCCCGGAAGGTCTTGCCGTCCTCCGCGATCCGCACGCCGGCGGCGTTGAGCTCCGGATCGGTCAGGGCGGTGATCCGGCCCTTCTTGTCCAGGCGATACAGGGTCACGTGCAGGCGGTTGTCCCGTTTGGCCGTGAACCAGATGTCGCCCTTCTTCTCGTCGACCTTCAGCAGGCTGATGTCCCAGTTCTCCCCTTCGCTCAGGCGCTTCAGCGTGCCGTCATAGCCCAGGAAGTAGATCTGCTCCCAGCCCGTCTCGAAGTTGCGGGCCATGTACAGGCCCTTGTCCGTGAAGATCATCCCCGTGATCCACTCGACCCAGGTCGGGTATTCCTCGTGGTAGACGTGCCGCTTGGCGCCGTCCGAGACGCTCACGGCGTACAGGTCCAGGGTATTCTGGCGGCGCGGCTCGCGCGATACATACAGCTCGCGCGAATCCTTGCCCCAGAAAGGCGTGCCGAAATACTGCTCCGGCGAGTCGTCGAAGTCGGCCCAGACCGGCTGCGCGCCGCGCCGGGCCTCGATGATGCCGATCCGCACGGACGGGTTGGCCTCCCCCGCCTTGGGGTAGCGTGTCTGGTGCAGGGTGCCGTCCTGGCCGAACGGCGAATAGATCGGGAACATCGGCACCTGCGAGTTGTCGAAGCGGTAGAATCCCAGCCGCCTGGAGTCGGGGCTCCACCAGAAGGCCTTGTAGCGGGATGCACGGCCGAAGATCTCCTCGTAGTAGACCCACGAGGCATAGCCGTTGAGGATGAGTTCCGACCCGTCGAAGGTCAGGCGCGTCTCGACGGAATCCGGCAACGACCGCACCCACAGGTCGTTGGCGCGCGTGAAGGCTTCCATCGTCCCGTCCGGAGACGGGGTCACATTGAGGTCCTGGGCCTGCAGGCCGGCGAGGGCCATGCAGCAGAGGAGCCAAACGGTCAATAATCGCTTCATATAAAGAATTGGTCCTTGAAATTGACAAGATATACTTTCTGCACGGCGCGCGTCAGCGCCGTATAGAGCCACTTGAGGTCGTCGAGGGTCTGCTCGTCCTGCCAGAAGGGGCAGTCGATGAACACGCAGTCCCACTGGCCGCCCTGCGACTTGTGGCAGGTGATCGCCTCGGCGTACTTGAGCTGGAGGGCGTTGAAATACGGATCCTCGCGGACCGCCTCCCAGATCTTCTTCTTCGTGCCGCGGTCGGCGTAGTCCGCGCTGACGCCCTGGTAGAGGGCGTTCTGCTGGTCATAGGTCAGTGAGGCGGATTCGGATTCGAGGGTATCGAGGCAGACCTTGGCGGTCAGCTCCACGTCGTCGTAGTCGGGAAAACTCAGCGTCGCATCCGCGAAATGCAGCCCGTAGCGGTCTTCGTAGCCGCCGATGCGCACGAGCTTGGCGATGTCGCCGTTGGCGATATAATCCATCCCGGGCACGTCCTCGACGAACTGGTAGCAGTTCTTGACGATCATCAGGGCGTCCCCGCGTACCAGGCGCTCCTCCTTGTACTGGACCGTGGAGCGGACCCCGAGGTTGTAGCGGATCGCCCGCTTGTTGGAGCGGCACAGGATCACGGTGCCGTCCTCGCCGTAGCGCCCGTAGGCGTCCGAGAGGGTCTCGATCAGTTCGCCCCCGCCGATGCGCACGACGTCGTCCACACCGCGCAGGTCCAGCTTCCAGTCGGAGAAGGTCTCGTCGCCGTAGCTCCCGGCGATCATCTCCCGCAGGTGCGTGGCGTTCCGCAGGATGCCGGACTCGGCGGCCTGGCGGACGACCGAGGTCAGCTCGCTGTAGCGCACCCCGCCGAACCCGTCCATGAAGGACTTCGACAAGGCGGGCGAAGCGTCCAGCCCGACGGGCGGCAGCTGCGCCGCGTCGCCGATCAGGATCAGCCGGCAATCCAGCCCGTTGCGCACGAACGACACCAGGTCGCCGAGCAGGTTGCCCGTCCCGAAGGCCGTGGAGCCCTGCGAGGACTGGGCGTCGATGCCGATCAGGGACACTTCGTCCACGACGAAGAGCGTCCCCTTGGCCTTGTTGGGGGCCAGGGAGAACTGCCCGAATCCGTCGCTGCCGACGGACTTCTGGCGATATATATGCTTGTGGATCGTGAAGGCGGAGCGATGGGAGATCCCGGCCAGCACCTTGGCGGCCCGGCCGGTCGGGGCCAGCAGCACCGAGGGCGTGCCGAGCTCCTTCAGGGCCGCGATGACGGCCGAGATGGCCGTGGTCTTGCCCGTGCCCGCATAGCCGTTCACGACGAGGATGTCGGCGTCGTCGCAGGTCACGAACGCCCCCACGTCGCGGAACAGCCGCGCCTGGCAGGGGGTCGGCTCGGAAGGGAAATGCTTGAGGAACTGCTGCTCCAGGAAACCCGCGCGATCCATCATTAGTCACGCACGCGTTTGTCCAAGATCATTCCGACGACGGCCAGGACCGGATAGATCTCGATGCGGCCGAGGAACATGTCGATGGTGAATATCAGCTTGCCGAGCATCGGCACGCTGTTGAAGGAACCCATCGTGCCCAGCGCGCCGTAGGCCGGGCCCACGTTGCCCAGGCTCGTCACCGAAGCAATGAAGCTGTTCTGGTGGTCCACGCCGACGAACAGGCTGAGGGCGATGGAGACGGCCAGGAACAGCCCGTACATGTTCAGGTAGAACAGATGCGGGATGACCTCGTCGTCGCGCAGCAGGCGCTTGCCCAGGCGGATCTCGTTGATCGCCGAGGGATGCAGGATCTTGTAGACCCGGCGGACGATGGACTTGAGCATCAGCAGGATGCGGTCCACCTTGACGCCGCCGGAAGTCGATCCGGCACTGCCGCACATCACGGCCGAGAACATCAGCACCATGATGATCCACATGGGCCACTGGGCGTTGTCGAGGATGGCGAAGCCGGAGGTCGACGTGACGCAAAGCGTCTCGAACAGGCCGTTCCACAGCGCGTTGCCCCAGGTCGGGCAGATGCCGTTGCCCTTCAGGCCGGCGCCCACGATCAGGGCGACGACGACGATCGACGCGGTGTAGAATTTCACCACGGGGTTGTTCAGCGGCTTCAGCGAGCGGGTGACGACCGTCAGGTAGACCACGCCGAAGTGGATGGACGACAGGTACATGAAGACCATCGTGATCCCCTCGATCCAGCGGGAATCGAAGGCCGCGATGGAAGTATTGCGCGTGCTGAACCCGCCCGTGGCGCTCACGCTCATCGCGTGGCAGACCGCATCGAAGACCGGCATTCCGGCCAGCAGATAGGCCACGAACGACAGGACCAGCAGGGCCAGGTACACGTAGGCGAAGATATAGACCGTCTTGTTGGTCCGGGTGGAATAGCCGCCGCGCGAGAGGCTCGTCAGCTCCATGTTGGTCAGGCGGATCTTCATCTGGTTGGAGCCCGGGATGACCAGCAGCAGGAAGACGACGACTCCCAAGCCGCCGATGAAATGCGTGGACGAGCGCCAGAAAAGCAGGCTGTCCGGCAGGCCCTCCACGTTGTCCAGGATCGTGGCGCCCGTGGTCGTGAAGCCGCTCACGGACTCGAACCAGGCGTTCTGCAGCGTGAACGGGCCGCCCCACAGGGCATACGGAAGCATGCCGAAGATGAAGGAGAGCAGCCAGGACAGGAAGATGATCACATAGCCTTCCTTCAGGGTGATCCCGCGCGTCTCGCGCACGAATATGAAGGGAAAGATGCCGACGATGAAGGTGATGAGGAACGAGATGGACAGGGCGGCCAGGGCGGAATCGTGTCCGTTGAGCAGGGACACGATCACCGACAGCAGCATGAACAGGGCGCTGACGAGCAGTGCGAATCCGATATTCCGGCTGATGACCTTCCAGTTCATTTCTTGCCGAGGGTCTTGATCCGGCTGCGGAACTGCCGGTTCTCGTTGGCCAGCTCCGTGATGCCGTCGTTGAGCTGGGAGAGCTGGTCGTCCCCGTCGAACTTGACGGTGTATTTCTTGTCCTGGGAGCGGTAGGCGTTCAGACCGTCAAGCATCCTGTACAGCGGATTCACGTAGAACGCGAGCAGGAAGAAAAGCAGCATCACCACCAGCAGCAGGCCCACGCCCACGGCCACGATGCCCGGGATGATGCTCCGGTAGAAGCCGCGTTCGAAGGTCGCCGAATTGCGCTCCAGGTCATTGTAGATCGAGCGGGTGAGCTGGTCCAGGTCGCCGCGCAGCCGGTCGAAGCGCGGCTGCAGGCGGTCGAAGTACCAGGTACGCGTGTCGATGAAGTCCGACTGCATCACGTCTTCGAGCTCCAGCGAGGTCAGCATGTAGGCGGAATACGAATACATCACCGAATCGGCCAGGGGCCGCACCTGGTTCGAGGCCACGCTGATCCGCAGCGAATCGCAGTGGGACTTGAAATAGCCGTCGTCGAAGTCCGGCACCCGGGGGGACAGGTCGTCGCCGATCACCTCGAGGATCTCCAGGTTGTAGGTATTGCTCATGTCGGCCAGGCGGGCCGCCACGTTGATGCTGCTGATATCGTCCGCGATCAGCTCCGAGACATAGTTGCTCATGCTCGTGTACTCCAGCACCGAGATGACCGAGGAGACCAGCAGGGTCACGGCGATGGCCGAGAGGCTCAAAATGAGCTTCGCGCGCATGGAAAGTCGCTTGGAGCGGGCTGATTTGAGGATTTTTCGGACCGACATTACTAAATTTCTTCAAGAATAATGACAAATATACGATTTTTTTGTATATTTTTGCATCGCTGCTTATCCGTACCAATTATGCCCTCGTCCTTCCTTAACGACAATTCCGGCAAGAACGCAACCGTCAAGAGAGAGATCCTGCGGCTCTGCATAGCCCACAACAACTACAGCATCGCCGACTTCAGCCGTGCGCTGGGGATCAGCGTACCCACCATCACCAAATTCATCAGCGAGCTCATCGACGAGAATTTCATCAAGGACGAAGGCAAGGTGGGCACTTCCGGAGGCCGGCGCCCGAGCGTGTACGGCCTCAACCCGGATGCCGGTTATTTCGTGGGCGTGGACGTGGCCCGGCACCACTTCCACATCGCCATCAGCGACTTCAAGGGCGAGATCATCACCTACATCCAGGACATCGAGTTCGTGCTGGAGGCCAACGAGGTCTCCTTCCGTACCATGTGCCGCATGGTCATGGACCAGGTGACCGCCAGCGGCATCCCCTGGATCAAGATCCTCGGCGTGGGCGTGAGCCTGTCCGGCCGCGTCAACCCCGAGAAGGGCTACAGCCTCACCTATTTCGTCAGCGACGACCTCCCCCTCAAGAGCATCTTCCAGAAGGAATTCAACGTCCCGGTCAGCATCGAGAACGACTCCCGCGCCATGGCCTACGGCGAATACATGAGCCTCGGCAAGAAGGCCGACCCCAACATGATCTTCATCAACGTCAGCTGGGGCCTCGGCATGGGCATCATCATGGACGGGCACCTCTATTACGGCAAGTCCGGGTACTCCGGCGAGCTGGGCCACTTCCCCGTGCTTGACAACGATATCATCTGCCGCTGCGGCAAGGTCGGCTGCCTGGAGACGGGCGCATCCGGCTCGGCCCTGCACCGGATGATCATCGAGAAGCTCGGCAAGGGCCACGCCTCCTCCATGGCTGCCACCTATAACAAGAAGGGGGAAGTGGAGCTGGACGAGATCCTGCATGCCGTCGAGGAGGGAGACGTGCTCGCGATCGACGCCATCGGCAAGATCGGCGACACGCTGGGCCGCGGCATTTCCGGCGTGCTCAACGTCTTCAACCCCGGTCTGGTGGTGATCGGCGGCCGGCTGATCGTCGGCAAGGACTACCTGCTGCTCCCGATCAAGACGGCGGTCAACCGCCTCTCGCTCTCGCGCGTCTCGCAGGACACCACCATCGTGCTCTCGCAGCTGGGCCGCAAGGCCGCCTCGGTGGGCGACTGCCTGCTGTCCCGCTCCAAGGTACTGGGCCTGATGTAAGCAGCGTATGCCCAGCTACCTCCAGATCGAGAACATCTCCAAGTCCTACGGCCCCAAGGTGCTCTTCGAGCACATCGGTTTCAACATCAACGAAGGCGACAAGATCGCCCTGATCGCCCCGAACGGCACGGGCAAGACCTCGCTCCTGCGCATCCTCGCGGGCGAGGACAAGTCCGATTCCGGCGGGCGTATCCTGTTCCTGAAAGACATCCGCATCGCCTTCCTGCAGCAGGAATACGACTACGACCCCGCCCTCACCATCGAGGAGCAGGTCCTGCGCCACAGCGCGCCGCTCACGGCGGATTTCCACGAGGAGGAGCAGGCCGACTACCGCCAGCGCCTGCGCGAGCTGCTCACGAATTTCCGGCTCCCGGACCCGTCCAAGCCGATGTCCGCCCTCTCGGGCGGCGAGGTCAAGCGCGTGGCGCTCAGCGAGCTGCTCGCCCTGCAGGCGGACTTCCTGATCCTGGACGAGCCCACCAACCACCTCGACATCGAGGCCATCGAGTTCCTCGAAGGATACCTGAAGCGGAGCCGCTGCACCCTGCTGATGGTCACGCACGACCGCTACTTCCTCGACCGCGTGTGCAACACCGTGATGGAGCTGGACCACGGCGCCGTCTATGTCTACAAGGGCGACTACCAGAACTACCTGGAGAAGCGGGAGGAGCGCATCGCGCACTACAACGCCGAGACCGACAAGGTCCGCAACCTGCTGCGCCGCGAGCTGGAGTGGATCCATGCCACGCCCTGCGCCCGCAGCGGAAAGGCCAAGTACCGGATCGACGCGTTCCACGAACTCTCGGACCGCGCCGCGCAGGTCTATTCCACCAAGCAGGTCACGCTCGAGGGCGTGGGCGGCGCCTCGCGCCTGGGCGGCAAGATCATCAACTGCCGCGACGTCTGCTACGACTGGGAGGGCATCCCGATGCTGAAGGATTTCACGTACAACTTCCAGCGGATGGACAAGATCGGCATCGTCGGGCGCAACGGCGTCGGGAAGAGTACGTTCCTCGACCTGCTGACCGGTGCCATCCGGCCCGACAGCGGCCTGATCGACCGGGGCGACACGCTCAGGATCGGTTATTACCGCCAGCAGGGCATGGACTTCCGTCCGGACGACACGGTCATGGACATCGTCCCGGACACCCGCCTGCTGGGGCATTTCCTCTTCCCGCACGACATGCTCACCACGCGCGTGGGGCGCCTGTCCGGCGGCGAGAAGCGGCGGCTCTACCTCCTGACGATCCTGATGCAGGAGCCCAACCTGCTCATCCTCGACGAGCCCACCAACGACCTGGACATCGTGACCTTGAACATCCTGGAGGAGTACCTGAAGGAGTTCCAGGGCAGCCTGCTGATCGTCAGCCACGACCGCCATTTCCTCGACCGCGTCACGGACCACCTGCTGGTCTTCACCGGCGAGGGGCACGTCAAGGATTTCGTCGGCAAGTTCAGCGAGTACCGCGCCTACATCCGCGACGTGGAAGCCCAGCGGAAGAAAGCCGCTTCTTCCCCGCAGGCGGACGGAAGGCGGCCCGGGGTGCCTGCGTCTCGGCTTCCATCCTCGCTTCCCGCTGACGCGGGAACCGGATCCGGCGCCACGGATCCTGCTGCGGCTGAGCTTTCGCCGTCAGGCAACCCCGGCGCCGCCCTTTTTCCGTCCGCCTCCCAACCCGGCAAGGCAGCCAAGCCGCGCAAACGCACCTGGAAGGAGCAACGCGAGCTGGAGGCGATCGAGGCCGAGCTGCCCCGGCTCGAGGCCGAAAAGGCGGAGCTCGAAGCCCGCATGTCCTCCGGCACCCTCCCCTACGCCGAACTCCAGTCGGCCTCCGAACGCATCCAGACCCTGATGAACGAAATCAGCCAGCGTGAAGAACGCTGGCTGGAACTCTCGGAATAGCGGTCCCGCTACAGGATATTCATCGACTGCTCGCGGATCTTCTCGAGCTCGTCCTTCATGCGGACGACGAGCTTCTGGATCTCAGCGTGGTTGGCCTTGGAGCCGGTGGTATTGATCTCGCGGCCCATCTCCTGGATGATGAAGCCGAGCTTGCGGCCCGGGGCGGGCTCGCCGTCGATCGTGTCCATGAAGTACTTGCAATGCTGGCGCAAGCGGACCTTCTCCTCGTTGATGTCGAGCTTCTCCAGGTAGAAGATCATCTCCTGCTCGAAGCGTTCCGGATCCAGCTTGACCTGCAGGTCCTCGGCGGCCTTGCGCAGGCGCTCCCGCACGGCGGTCAGACGCTCCGCCTCGTGCGACTCGACCTCGTCGTACAAGGCGAGGATGTTCCGCACGCGGGAGGTCACGTCGGCGTAGAGCGCGGCGCCTTCGCGGCTGCGGAAGGCGTCCAGCGCGTCCAGCGCCGCCTCCAGCGCCGCCTGCACGGCCGGCCACTCCCCTTCCGGGATGGCCTCCTGCTTGCCGCCCTCGAAGATGTCGGGGAAGCGCAGGATCGCCGCGAGGTACTCCGCCTTGGGCATCGCGATGCCGACCTTGCCGCCGATGTCGTAGACCTGGCGGAAATAGTCCTCCACCAGGGCCGCGTCGATCCGGCGCGCGGCCGTCCCGGCCTTGGGCTCGAAGGTCAGGAGCAGGTCCGCCGTGCCGCGCTGGAGGCGCTCGGTGAGCGCCTTGCGCACTTCGAGTTCGCGGTCCTTGGGCAGGAGCGCGGACTTGATGTTGATGTCGCAGTTCTTCCCGTTGAGGGTACGGATCTCGAGGGTGAGGCGTCCGGTGGAAAGCTCGGCAATGCCCTTGCCGTAGCCGGTCATGGATTTAATCATCGCTGGTGTCTGTTTCGGTGCGCAAATTTACGAAGAATTCCGTAACTTTGCGCGATCAAGCGACTACACACTTATGGAAGAGAACGAGAAGAGACTCAATTTCCTGGAGGAAATCATCGAAAACGACCTCAAGACCGGCAAGGTGCCGTCCATCCTGACCCGGTTCCCGCCGGAGCCCAACGGCTACCTGCACCTGGGCCACGCCAAGTCCCTGTGCATCAACTTCGGTCTCGCGGCCAAGTACGGCGGCAAGACCAACCTCCGCTACGACGACACCAACCCCGTCAAGGAGGACGTCGAGTACGTGGACTCCATCAAGGAGGACATCAAGTGGCTGGGCTTCCAGTGGGAGAAGGAATGCTACGCCTCCGACTACTTCGACCAGCTCTACGCCTGGGCCGAGCAGCTCATCGAGCGGGGCCTCGCCTACGTCGACGACCAGACCCAGGAAGAGATCTCCAAGGGCCGCGGCACCGTGGACAAGCCGGGCATCGAGAGCCCGTACCGGAACCGCAGCGTCGAGGAGAACCTCCGCCTCTTCCGTGAGATGCGCGACGGCAAATACGCCGACGGCGAGAAGGTGCTGCGCGCCAGGATCGACATGGCGCACCCCAACATGATGATGCGCGACCCGCTCCTCTACCGCATCAAGCACGCCTCCCACCACCGCACGGGCGACAAGTGGTGCATCTACCCGATGTACGACTTCACCCACGGCCAGTGCGACTCCATCGAGCACATCACCCACTCCATCTGCACGCTCGAGTTCGACGTGCACCGTCCGCTCTACGACTGGTTCATCGAGACCCTCGGGATCTATCCGTCCCACCAGTACGAATTCGCCCGCCTCAACCTGACCTACACCCTGATGAGCAAGCGCAAGCTCCTGGAGCTCGTGCAGAAGGGGCTCGTCGCCGGCTGGGACGACCCGCGCATGCCGACGCTCTGCGGCGTCCGCCGCCGCGGCTACACCCCCGAGGCCCTCAAGATGTTCTGCGACAAGATCGGCGTGAGCAAGCGCGACCAGCTCATGGACATCCAGCTGCTGGAGTGGTGCGTACGCCAGGACCTCAACGCCCGCGCCAACCGCTACATGGTGGTCCAGGACCCCGTCAAGGTCACGCTCAAGGGCTGGCCGGAAGGACAGGTCGAGTGGTTCGACTGCCCGCTCAACCCGGCGGAGCCGGAGGGCGCGACCCGCAAGGTCCCCTTCACCGGCACGCTCTGGATCGACCGCGCCGACTTCATGGAGGACGCGCCGAAGAAGTTCTTCCGCCTCAAGCCGGACGGCGAAGTGCGCCTCAAGTACACCTATATCATCAAGTGCGAGCAGGTCGTCAAGGACGCCGACGGCCAGGTCACCGAGCTGGTCTGCAGCTACGACCCGACCACCAAGCCGGGCGGCGGCGAATGGCGCAGCGTCAAGGGCACCATCCACTGGGTATCCTGCGACTATGCCAAGCCGATCGAACTGCGCAACTACGACCGTCTCTTCACCCTGGCGGACATGAGCCAGGTGCCCGAGGACAAGGACTACAAGGACTTCTTGAACCCCGAGTCCCTCACCCTCGGCTGCGGCCTCGCCGAGCCCGCCCTGCTGGACGACGCCTCCGGCATCGCCGTGCAGTTCGAGCGCACCGGCTACTATGTCAAGGACAAGGACTCCACCCCGGAGAAGCCCGTCTTCAACAAGACCGTCTCCCTGAAGGATTCTTACAAGCCGGAGTAGGCGCCCGGCACACCCGGCTGCGGTCAGCCGCTTGCACAGAAAAGCCCGTGTTCGTGAGGAACACGGGCTTTTCCGTTACGCATGGACCGGGATCAGACCAGACCCTTGCCGTGGCACTGCTTGTACTTCTTGCCGCTGCCGCACGGGCAGGGATCGTTGCGACCGACCTGCTTGTCGACCTTGACCGGCGTGTTCGCTTTCTGCTCGCCGTTGGTGGTCAGGTCGGTGTGGCGGGCCTGGTAGCGGCTCATGTCGGTCTTGGGACGCACGGCACGCTGGGGCTGCTGCGGGCGGTCCTGCAGCGGCACGAAGGCCTTGAACAGGAAGGACAGGACATCCTGGTTGAGGTTCTCGAGCATCTCGGCGAAGAGGTTGTAGCTCTCCAGCTTGTAGACCACGACCGGGTCCTTCTGCTCGTAGGACGCGTTCTGAACGCTCTGCTTGAGGTCGTCCATCTCGCGGAGGTGCTCCTTCCAGTGCTCGTCGATCTGGTAGAGGATGATGTTCTTGCTCAGGGTCTTGGCGATCTCGCGGCCCTCGGAGTTGTAGGCCCGCTCGAGGTTCACGGACAGGGTCATCTGCTTGCGGCCGTCGGAGATGGGGATGGCGATGTTCTGGTACATCGTGCCCTGCTTCTCGTAGACGTCCTTGATGATCGGGTAGAGGCGCTCCACGAGGGTGTCCATCCTGCGGCGGTAGACCTCCTGCATGTGCTCGACGATCCGGTCTTCGATCTCGGCGGGTTTCGCCCTCTCGTAGGTGGCGGCATCCAGGCCGGAATCGATGGAGAGCGAGGCCATCAGCGAGACCTCGAAATCCTCGAAGGACATGCCCTTGCTGCGCTCGACGAAGAGCGCGGCGGTGTCCTTCATCATGTTCTGGAGGTCGATCTCCACCTTCTCGCCGCTGATGGCGTTGCGCCGGCGGGAGTAGATGGCTTCGCGCTGGTAGTTCATCACGTCGTCGTATTCGAGCAGGCGCTTGCGGACGCCGAAGTTGTTCTCCTCGACCTTCTTCTGCGCATTCTCGATGGCGTTGGAGAGCATGTTGCTCTCGAGGGCTTCGTTCTCCTCCATGCCGAGCTTGTCCACCATGCCGGCGATGCGCTCGGAGCCGAACAGGCGCATCAGCTTGTCCTCCAGGGACACGTAGAAGGTGGAGGAACCCGGGTCGCCCTGACGGCCGGCGCGGCCGCGCAGCTGGCGGTCGACGCGGCGGGAGTCGTGGCGCTCGGTGCCGATGATCGCAAGGCCGCCGGCCTTCTTGACATCGTCGGAGAGCTTGATATCCGTACCACGGCCTGCCATGTTGGTGGCGATGGTGACGGCCGAGGTCTGGCCCGCCTGGGCCACGATCTCGGCCTCGCGGGCGTGCTCCTTGGCGTTCAGCACGTTGTGGCGGATGCCGCGCATCCGGAGCATGCGGCTCAGGAGCTCGGAGGTCTCCACGTCCGTGGTACCGACAAGCACCGGGCGTCCGGCCTTGGACAGCTCCACGATGCGGTCGATCACGGCGGCGTACTTGGCCTTCTTGGTCTTGTAGATCAGGTCGTTCTGGTCGTCGCGGATCACGGGACGGTTGGTCGGGATGACCATCACGTCCAGCTTGTAGATGCTCCAGAACTCGCCCGCCTCGGTCTCGGCCGTACCGGTCATGCCGGCGAGCTTGTGGTACATGCGGAAATAGTTCTGCAGGGTGATCGTCGCGAAGGTCTGGGTCGCGCCCTCGACCTTGACGTTCTCCTTGGCCTCGACGGCCTGGTGCAGGCCGTCACTCCAGCGGCGGCCCTCCATGATACGGCCCGTGGACTCGTCCACGATCTTGATCTTGCCGTCCATGATGACGTAGTCCACGTCCTTCTCGAACATGGTGTAGGCCTTGAGGAGCTGGATCACGGTGTGGACGCGCTCGCTCTTGGTGGAGAAGTCGGCCATCAGCTCGTCCTTCTTCTGCTGCTTGTCCAGCGGGGACAGGCCGTTGTCGTTGCGCTCGATCTCGGCGATGCGGGAACCCACGTCGGGCAGGACGAAGAATTCGTCGTTGCCCACGGCGCTGGCCAGCACGTCGTGGCCCTTGTCGGTCAGGTCCACGGAGCGGAGCTGCTCGTTGATCACGAAATAGAGCGGGTCGGTCACCACCGGCATCTCCTTCTCGTTGTCCTGCATGTAGTAGTTCTCCGCCTTCTGGAGGAGGACCTTCATGCCCGGCTCGGAGAGGAACTTGATGAGCGGCTGGTACTTCGGCAGACCCTTGTGGGCGCGGAGCAGGAGCTTGCCGCCCTCGGCTTCGTCGCCTGCGGCAATCAGTTTCTTGGCCTCGTTGAGCACCTGGTTGACCAGGGTCCGCTGGGCCTGGTAGACCTTCTCCACATAGGGGCGGAACTCCATGAACTGGGCCTCGTCCGCCTCGTTGCGCGTGACGGGACCGGAGATGATGAGCGGGGTACGCGCATCGTCGATGAGCACGGAGTCCACCTCGTCCACGATGGCGAAATGGTGCTTGCGCTGCACCAGGTCCTCCTGGCTGATGGCCATGTTGTCGCGGAGGTAGTCGAAGCCGAATTCGTTGTTGGTACCGAAGGTGACGTCGCACTCATAAGCGCGGCGGCGGGCGTCGGAGTTGGGCTGGTGCTTGTCGATGCAGTCCACGGACAGGCCGTGGAACATGTAGAGCGGCCCCATCCACTCGGAGTCACGCTTGGACAGGTAGTCGTTGACGGTCACCATGTGCACGCCCTTGCCGGCCAGCGCATTGAGGAACACCGGGAGGGTGGCGACGAGGGTCTTGCCCTCGCCGGTCGCCATCTCGGCGATCTTGCCCTGGTGCAGGGCGATGCCGCCGATCAGCTGGACGTCGTAATGGACCATGTCCCAGGTGATCTCGTTGCCGCCGGCGACCCAATGGTTCTGGTACACGGCCTTGTCGCCCTCGATGTGGACGAAGTCGTGGTCCACGGCGAGGTCCTTGTCGAACTGGGTGGCCGTCACGGTGATGGTCTCGTGCTCCTTGAAGCGGCGCGCGGTGGACTTGATGATGGCGAAGGCCTCGGGGAGGATCTCGTCGAGGCACTTCTCGATGGCCTCGTCCTCGTCCTTGACCAGCTTGTCGGACTCTCCGGCCAGCTTCTCCTTCTCGGACACGGGGATGTCCTTGTCGAGCTCCAGCCGGATCTCGGCCAGGCGGTCTTCAAAGGGCTTCTCGACCTCCTGCAGGCGGGCGCGGAGCGCCGCCGAGCGGGCCCTGAGGTCGTCGTCGGAGAGGGCGTCGATTTCGGGATATACGGCCAGGATCTTGTCGAGCGTGGGCTTGACGGCCTTGTAGTCGCGGTCGGCCTTGGAGCCGAAGATCTTGCCGATGAATGATGCAAATGACATATTTCCTTTCTTTTACGCTATCAAAAAAGTACGATTATGCACACCCGGGCGCATAATCGTACAAAGATAAGCAAAAAATCGGATACTCGGTGATTATTCCGCGCGCCCGCGACTGCGCCACAGCGCGGACATGTCCTCGAGGGTCTTGCCCTTGGTCTCGGGGACCAGGCGCCAGACGAACAGGGCCGCCAGCAGGCACATCACGCAGTAGAGGCCGTAGGTGAACGCCGGACTCCAGCTGTAGAGCGGCACGAAGGTAGAGCTCACGATGAAGTTCGAGATCCACTGGAAGGCCACGGCGATGGCCACGGCCGCGCCGCGGATCGTGTTCGGGAAGATCTCGGAGATCAGCACCCAGCAGATCGGGCCCCAGCTGAACATGAAGGACGCGGAGTAGATCATGATGCTGAGCACGCCGATGATGCCGGGCACGCCCGGGACGGCGTCGGCTAGGGCCACGCCCAGGGCACCCAGGGCCATGCCCAGCGAGCCCGTGATGAGCAGCGGCCTGCGCCCCAGTTTCTCCACGGTGAAGATCGCGACGAGCGTGAAGGTGATGTTCACCACGCCCATCAGCACCGTCTGCGTCATCGGGTTGCCCATGCCCATCGACGAAAAGATGCGCGGCGCGAAATACAGCACGGCGTTGATGCCGACGAACTGCTGGAACACGCTGAGCATGCAGCCGATGAAGATCACGAGGAACCCGTAGGCCATCAGTTTCTCCTTCTTCTCCACCACGGTCGCCTTGATCTCGGAGAGGATCTGCGTGGCGGCGGTGCGGCCGTTGATGCGCGTCAGCACGTCGAGGGCCTTGCCCTCCTGGCCGGACATCACGAGGTAGCGCGGCGTCTCCGGGACCAGCAGGATCAGCAGGGTGAACAGGCCGGCCGGCACGCATTCGGAGCCGAACATCAGCCGCCAGCCCACCTGGTTCGTCCACTCGACGACCGCCGGGTCGTTCTTGTGCGACTGGAGGATGAGGAAGTTCACGAAGTACACGACCAGCTGGCCGAAGATGATCGCGAACTGGTTCCACGACACGAGCGTGCCACGCTTGCCGGCCGGAGCCACCTCGGCGATATACATCGGGCAGATGGCCGAAGCCATGCCCACGCCGATGCCGCCGAGCACGCGGTAGAGGTTGAAGGCCACCCAGAGGCCCTGGGAAGGGACACCTTTGGGAAAGAAGAGGAATTCCGGATAGTACGAGCCGGCGGCGCTCAGGAAGAAGCAGATGCCGGCGAAGAACAGGCTCTTCTTGCGGCCGAAGCGCCCGGCGAACAGGCCGGAGAGCGCGCTGCCGATGATGCAGCCGATCAGGGCGCTGGAAGAGGTGACGCCATGCAGGAACTCCGTATACGTGAAGTCTCCGGCGCCCTCGAAGAACGCCTGGAGACCCCGTTCCGCACCCGAGATCACGGCCGTATCGTATCCGAACAGCAGGCCGCCGAGCACGGCGACGAGCACGATCGAGAACAGATACGCGCCGGATCCCTTGTCTTGCTGTGCCGTAGTCATCAGATGTACATGTTGATGATGGCCTCGTAGAGCTCCTGCTTGCCGGAGACCGCCTTCGGCTCGCCGTTCTTCCTGGCGTATTCAACCACCTGTTCGAGCGTCAGCTTGCCGTCCTCGAAGTCCTTGCCGACACCCTTGTCGTAGGAAGCGTAGCGCTCCTTGACCATCGCGGGGATCGGGGACTTCTCGAGCAGGTCGGCCGCCACCAGCAGGGCGCGTGCCATCACGTCCATCGCGGAGATGTGGGCGATGAAGATGTCCTCCAGGTCGGTGGAATTGCGGCGCGTCTTGGCGTCGAAGTTGGTGCCGCCCACCAGGCCGCCACCTTTGACGATGACCATCATGGCCTGGACGAGTTCATAAAGGTCGATCGGGAACTGGTCGGTATCCCAGCCATTCTGGTAGTCGCCGCGGTTGGCGTCGATCGAGCCGAGCAGGCCGGCGTCGACGGCGCACTGGAGTTCATGCTCGAAGGTATGGCCGGCGAGGGTGGCGTGGTTGACCTCGATATTGACCTTGAAATCCTTGTCCAGGCCGTGGGCACGCAGGAAGCCGATCACGGTCTCGGTGTCCACGTCATACTGGTGCTTGGTCGGCTCCATCGGCTTCGGCTCGATGAGGAAGGTACCCTTGAAGCCCTTGGCGCGGGCATAGTCGCGGGCCATGCGCAGCATGGTGGCCATGTGCTCCTTCTCGCGCTTCATGTCGGTGTTGAGCAGGGTCATGTAGCCTTCGCGGCCACCCCAGAAGACGTAGCACTCGCCGCCGAGCTCGATCGTGGCGTCGAGGGCGTTCTTGATCTGCACCATGGCGCGGGCGGCCACGTCGAAGTCGGGGTTGGTCGAAGCGCCGTTCATGTAGCGCTTGTGCCCGAACACGTTGGCCGTGCCCCAGAGCAGCTTGATGCCGGTCTCGGCCTGTTTCTTCTTCGCGTAGGCGACGATCTCCTTGAGGTTGGCCTCATACTCCTCGATGGTCGGCGCCTCGTCCACGAGGTCGACGTCGTGGAAGCAGTAATACTCGATGCCGAGTTTCTGCATGATCTCGAAGCCGGCGTCCATCTTGTTGCGGGCCCGCTCGAGGGGCGTCGCGCCGACGTTCCAGGGGAAGGTCTTCGTGCCGCCGGCGAACTGGTCGGCGCCCTCGGCGCACAGGGTGTGCCACCAGGCCATCGCGAACTTGAACCAGTCCTTCATCGGCTTGCCGCAGACCACCTGGCCGGGATTATAATAGCGGTAAGCAAGGGGGTTCTTGGAATCTTTGCCTTCAAACCTGATTTTCCCCAACTCGGGGAAGTACTCTTTGTTTGCCATAAGTAAAAGCGAATTAGATGGGTTATTTTTGAATGGTTCTTTCTACTTCGAATTTCCAGCGGCCGTAGGCGTCCTCCAGCGGCTGCGTCCAGTCCTGCACGGGCTGGATGACGTCCAGGCGCCTGAGGGTCGAGAACGCCTCCCCGGCGGTCTTGTAGATCCCGGCTCCGAGGGCGGCTCCGCGTGCCGCGCCGAGCGAGCCGTCCGTATCGAAAAGCTCGATGCTGGCGCCGCAGAGGGTGGCGAGCGTGGAGCGGAAGAGCGGGCTGAGGAACATGTTGGCCCGGCCGGCGCGGATCACATCCGGGCGCAGGCCGAGGTCCTTCATGATGTCGATGCCGTAGCGGAACGAGAAGGCGATGCCTTCCTGGACGGCCCGCAGCAGGTGCACCCGGTCGTGGCGCACGAGGTCGATGCCGACGATCCGGGCGTGGGTGCTCGTGTTGGAGAGCACGCGCTCCGCGCCGTTGCCGAAGGGCAGGACGAGCAGGCCGTCGGAGCCGGCAGGCGCCTGGGCGGCCACTTCGTTCATCTCGGGATAGGACAGCGTCGGGAAGAGGTGGCGGTGGGCCCATGCGTTCATGATGCCCGTGCCGTTGATGCAGAGCAATACGCCCATGCGGGGGTCGGGCGAGTCGGTGACATGAAGGAAGGTGTTGACGCGCGACTGCGGATCGGCCTTGGGCACGTCCGTCACGCCGTAGACGACCCCGCTCGTGCCGGCCGTCGCGGCGATCTCGCCCGGGTTGAGCACATCCAGCGAGAAGGCGTTGTTGGGCTGGTCGCCGGCACGGTAGGAGACGGGGGTGCCGGCCCGGATGCCCAGCTGGCGCTGGATGTCGGGCGTCGTGTAGGCCTGGATGCCCAGCGCCGGCACGAGGTCGGCGAACTTCTCCGCCCCGATCCCGAAATATCCGGCGACGAAGTCCGCCCGGCGGTTCTCCTTGAAGTCCCAGAGGATGCCCTCGGACAAGCCCGTGGCCGTGGTGGTGACCGCGTCGGTCAGCCGGTAGGCGATGTAGTCGCCCGGCAGCATGAATTTCCAGATCCGGGCGTAGACCTCCGGCTCGTTCTCCTTGACCCAGGCCAGCTTGGAGGCCGTGAAGTTGCCGGGCGAGTTGAGCAGGTGCTCCATGCAGAAGTCATAGCCGATGCCGCGGAGCGCCTCTTCGCCCTTGGCGACGGCGCGGGAGTCGCACCAGATGATGGCATCCCGCACCGGCCGGACATCCTTGTCCACGGCCACCAGGCCGTGCATCTGGTACGAGATGCCGATCGCAGCCACTTCGCCCATGTCGAAGCCGGCCTCCGTCATCTCGCGGATGCCCTCGCACATATATTTCCACCAGGACTGGGGATCCTGCTCGGCCCATCCCGGTCGGACGGCCTTGATCGGCGCCTCGGTCTTGGGGTTGGTGGCGGAAACGACACACGCGCCGCTGGCAATGTCAAGCAGCGCTACCTTGACGGATGAAGATCCGACATCTATTCCTAAAGAATACATCGCACAAAAAATTCGAATAGTCAAAATTAAGAATTAATTGCTATATTTGCACCGGAGTCGATATCAGAAATGTACCATTTGATTTCGATTTCCGCTCAAAAGCACAAGATGCAGGATTAGCACATCGGTAGTGCATTGGCTTCCCAAGCCAAGGAGGAGGGTTCGACTCCCTTATCCTGCTCCAGCGGTCCGGCCGGAAGAGCCGGACCTTTTCATTACAGAGATGCCCAAGACAGAGAAAATCCGGCAGATGTTCGACGGGATCGCCCCCGATTACGACCGCCTCAACCACCTGATGTCCCTCGGCGTGGACCGCACCTGGCGCCGCCGCGCGCTGCGCGAGATCCTTGCAGACAAACCCCAGTCCATCCTCGACATCGCCTGCGGCACCGGCGACTTCAGCCTCGCCATCGCCCGGCGGATGCACCCGGAGAGCCGCGTCACCGGCATCGACCTTTCGGAAGGGATGCTCGCCGTGATGCGCGAGAAGGTCGCCAAGGCCGGCCTGGACGGGCGGATCACCTGCGCGCAAGGCGACTGCGAGGCGCTGCCCTACCCCGACGGCAGTTTCGACGTGGCCACCATCGCCTTCGGCATCCGCAATTTCGAGCACCGCGAGGCCGCCCTGGCCGAGATCCTGCGCGTGCTCAAGCCCGGCGGCCGGCTGGTCATCCTCGAGCTCTCCGTCCCGGAGAATGCCTTCCTCCGCTGGTGCTACAACCTCTATTTCATGCACTTCGTGCCCTGGATCGGCGGGCTCGTCTCCGGCGACAAATCCGCATACAAGTACCTCCCCGCCTCCGTGCAGCAGTTTCCCGGCCGCCGCGAATGGACGGCCACGATGGCCCGCTGCGGCTATACGCGCATCCGGCACAAGGCCTTCACGCTGGGCCTGTGCCGGATGTACGTCGGAGAAAAATGAGTTACTGTGGGTAAAATCACCCACAGTAACTCCCAGAATCAAAATAGGAGTCCAATTCCGCCAAAGACGGCGAACTGCGCCGTGCTCATGACCAGCAGCGGCAGCATCGGGTCCAGGTCCCGGTCTTTCAGCGTCCACACACCCTTCAGGTGCCGGACGAAGCCGAAAACAGACAGGACATACAGGAAATGCCAGGGACTGACCGGCAGCAGCAGCGCATACACCGTCATCAGCACCCATCCCGCCGCGACCAGCACCGTCTGGTAGATCCTGGCGCGCCGCTCCCCCATCCTGAGGGCCACGGTCACGCGCGTGGCGGCGTCGGACTTCATGTCCCGGATGTTGTTGACATTGAGCACGCCCACGCTGAAGCATCCGATGGCGGCAGCCGGCAGCAGGATCCGCCAGTCCCATTCCAGGCAGGTCAGGAACCAGCCCCCGCACACGGTCGCCAGGCCGAAGAAGATGAACACGAAGATGTCTCCCAGTCCGCGGTAGCCGTAGGGATGCTTGCCGAGCGTGTAGTGCATCGCCGCCCAGACGGCGGCGGCGCCGAGCGCGAGGAACGCGAGCGGGAGCGGCGCCAGGACCGTCCCGAAGGCGCTCCAGACCATGCCGAAGCCCAGCAGGCAGGACAGGACGGCGAAGCAGCCGATCAGCCGCTTCATCTCCGGAATGGTCATCAGGCCGTCCTGGATGGAATAATGGATACCCTGCCGGTCCGTACGGTCCGTCCCGGACAGGGTATCCCCCAATTCATTCGAAAGGTTCGACAGGATCTGCAGGCTGACCGTGGTCAGCGCCAGCAGGATCACCGTCAGGAAACGGAAGTCATGGCTGCGCACGGCCAGCAGCACGCCGAGTACGATCCCGGAGAGCGAGAGCGGGAGCGTGCGCAGCCGCATCGAGCGCAGACAGGCTTTCGCGTCCATCCGCCTAGTAGCCGAAGATTTCCTCCAGGCTGACGACCTTCACGGTGCCGAGCGACTTGAGGTACTGCATGTCCATGTCGGCGATGTCACCGAGGATCGCGTGGGTGTAGGTGCGGTCCTTGACCCACTTGCGCTGGGTGGCGAGCACGTCGGCAAACGTCATCTGCTGCACCTTCTCGAAGACGGCCTTGTCGGTCGGCTCGGACAGGCCGAGGCGACGGCAGGCCTGGTAGCTGCGCAGCACGTTCATGCCGGTCGTGCGCTGCGTGCGCAGGCGGCTCAGCAGGGCGTCCTTGGCCACGGAGAAGGCGGCCTCGGACTCGGGCATGTCGTTGATGATCGACTCGAAAGCCTCGCCGGCCTGGCGGAGCTTGTCGTTCTGCGTGGCGATATAGGCGGTGAAGGAATAGGTGTCGTCGGCATAGGACGGGGCCGCCAGGCGGGCGCGGGCCGTGTAGGCCAGGCCGCGGGCCTCGCGCATCTCCTGGAAGACGATGGCGTTCATGCCGCTGCCGAAGTACTCGTTGTACAGCGCCAGGTCGGCCGCGTTGGCGGGATCGAAGGTCTCACCGCGGTTGGAATACTGGGTATACTGGAGCTGCTTGGCGTCATACTGGGCCAGCACAACCTGGTTGGACGGGGTCTGCTGCAGCATCGGATGCTGCTCGGGCAGCATCTTGGCGCCTTCGGCGACATGGTGGTTCTCCGCCAGGGCGGACTTCAGCTCGGACTCGGCCATCGGGCCGTAGTAAAGCAGCTCGTGGCCGCAGTCGAACACGGCACGCACCTTGGCGAGCAGCTGCTCGGAGGTCAGGGCCAGGAGCTGGGCGTCGCTCATCGCGGAAGCGCGGACGAACTCCGGTCCGTACTGGATATAGCTGGTCAGGGCGGATCCGCAGGAACCCTGGGACTTCTTGGCGTCGACACGGTTCTTGAGCAGGTCGGCCTTCAGGTTCGCGAGGATCTCCTCGTCCGGGACGGCGTTCTTCACCACGTCCTCGAAGATGCGCAGGGCCTCCGCCATGTTCTCGCTCAGGCCGCGGATGCTGAAGGAAGACTGGAACGCACCGGCACCGGCGCTGTAGCTGCAGCCCAGCGCATACATGCGGGAGGCGATCTGCTCGACGCTCATCGTGGGCGTGCCCAGGTAGGAGAGGTAATCGAAGGCGACGCCCAGGGCGGGATCCTGCTGGGTACCGCAGTTGTAGACGCCGTTGAGCGTGAAGATGTCGTTGATGTCGTTATGCTTGTAGAGCACCTCGGCACCGGGTGCCAGGGAGAAGCGGGACATGTCCTTCGAGAAATCCGGGAAGACCGGCTCGATCGGCTTGACGACGGTGTTCTGGATCTCGGCGAGGAAGGCGCTCGTCTTGTCGCGGTTGGTCACGATCGGGGTGATCTTCGGCGCGGTGATCTTCTGGACGGTATTGTCCTCCCCCTGGCGCTTGTACACGATCGCATAGGCGTTCTCGCCCAGGTACTGGTTGGCGAAGGCCACCACGTCCTCCTTGGTCACGGCGGCGAGACGGTCCAGCTCCTTGCAGGCATCCTTCCAGGGAATGCCGTCGATGAACGCGTTCACGTACTGGCGGGCGCGCATGCTGTTGCTCTCGAGCTGGCGCATGCGGCTGAGCTTGACGTTGTTGACCGTGGCCTCGATCAGGGAGGCGTCGAAGTCGCCGCTGCGGAGTTTGGCCACCTCGGAGAGGATCAGGTCGCGGACCTCCTCCAGCGTCTGGCCCTGCTTGGGGCTGCCCATCGCCATGAAGGAGCTGTAGTCCGGCTGGCTCTGGTAGCCGCCGTACACGCCCAGGGCTTTCTGCTGCTGGTTGATGTCCAGGTCCATCAGGCCGGCCTGGCCGTTGTAGAGGATGGAGCCGGCAATCTCGGCCACGGCCGCCGTACGGAGGTCGGAGGCACCGGGCAGGCGCCAGGCCAGGGCGAGGTTCTCGGATTCGAGGCCATAGACCTCCCGCACGATGGGGGCGGTGATCGGCGCTTCGGGCTCATACTGCAGGGTCGGGATGGAAGGATTGGGCTCCCAGTCGCCGAAATACTTCTCGAGCGCGGCCACCATCTCGTCCGGGTCGAAGTCACCGGACACGCACACGGCGATGTTGTTCGGGACATAGTAGCGGGCCAGGTGCGCCTTGATGTTGGTGATGGACGGATTCTTCAGGTGCTCCTGGGTGCCGATGGTGGTCTGCTGACCGTAAGGATGGTGCGGGTAGAGGGACTTGGCCAGCGCCTCGTACACCTTCTCGCTGTCGCGGGTCAGGGTCATGTTCTTCTCTTCGTAGACGGTCTCCAGCTCCGTGTGGAAGCCGCGGATCACCAGATGACGGAAACGGTCCGCCTGGATACGCGCCCAGTTGTCGATCTGGTTGGAGGGGATGTCCTCGGTGTAGACGGTCTCGTCGTCGGAGGTCCAGGCATTGGTCCCGGTGGCGCCGATGACGGCCATCAGCTTGTCATACTCGTTGGGGATGGCCAGCTTGGAGGCTTCGTAGCTCACGGAGTCGATCTGGTGGTAGATGGCCAGGCGCTCCGCCTCGTCGGTCGTCTGGCGGTAGACTTCGAACAGGCGCTCGATCTCGTCGAGCAGCGGTTTCTCGGCGGCGAAGTCCGTCGTACCGAACTGCTCGGTGCCCTTGAACATGATGTGCTCAAGGTAGTGGGACAGGCCCGTGGTCTCGGAAGGGTCGTTCTTGCTGCCCACCTTGACGGCCATGTAGGTCTGGATGCGCGGCTGTTCCTTGTTGACGGACATGAAGACCTTCATGCCGTTGTCCAGGGTGTAGATCTGGGTCTGCAGCGCATCACCGGGAACGGTCTCGTAGCGCTGCTTGCAGGCACCGGCCGACAGGAGCAAAAGCACCGCCGACACGATCAGTAAGGGTTTCTTTGTCATAATCTGTAGATGTTACACTGACTAACGGCAGCAAAATTAGGAAAAAATCAGGCGAAAACTTGCACTTTTCCCAAAAAGTATATACTTTAGCAGCGAAGTTTTTCATAGTTTAAGTTTAGGTTAAGTAACGGACCAGTCGCAGGGATGCAACTGGTCCGTGAATTTTTTCAAATTCCCGGACCAGCTGCATCCCGCTACGCTTCATTCATCGAGGGGCGTACCCCTCGACCCCCCCCCGGTCGCTGCGCTCCGTATGTCCGTGAATTTTTTTCACAATTCCCGGACCAGCTGCATCCCGCTACGCTACCTCTTTTATTCTTCGAAGGGAATTGCTATCTTCGTACAAACCAATTATTCTGCATATGAAAGCCAGACTCTTCCTTTCGGCAGCGGCGGCGATACTCGCCGTGGCGGCCGCTGCGCAAGATCCCAACGAGCGCGTCTACAACTATGAATTGCTCAATCCCCAGGGCAACACCCGCAACATCTCCCCCAAACCCAAGGTCGCCGGCTGGGCGCAGGAGCGCGTCAAGGAGCCGCTGGACCGCGGCGTCGTGGCCGTCCGCACGGACGAAGGCGTCTACGTGGGCTGGCGCCTGCTGGAGACCGACGACCCGTCCGTGACGTTCAACGTCTACCGTACCACCGACGGCCGGCGCTTCAGGAAGGTCAACAGCCGGCCGGTCAGCGCCACCACGGATTTCCTGGACAGGAAGGCTCCCGCCGGAAGCAGCTACCAGGTCCGCGCGGTCGCGGGCCGCAAGGAACTCCCCGCCTCCCGGACCGTCGCCACGCTGGAGAAGAACTACGTCAGCATCCCCTTCCAAGGCAACTACCCCAGCCAGAAAGTGGGCGTGGGCGACCTCAACGGCGACGGCGCCTACGACTTCGTGATCAAGCAGCCCCAGCAGCGCACCGACCCGGGCTCCTGGCACCGCAGCGATGACACCTTCAAGCTCGAGGCCTACCTCTCCGACGGCACCTTCCTGTGGCGCCACGACCTCGGCTGGAACATCGAGCAGGGCGTCTGGTACTCCCCCTACGTGGTCGCCGACCTGGACGGTGACGGCAAGGCCGAGATCGCCGTCAAGACGGCTCCGACCGACAAAGACTACCGCGACGAAGCCGGCCGCGTGGTCGGCCGCGTGCCCGCCAACTACAACGGCAAGCCGGGCTACTCCCCCTACGGCCCGTGTCCCGAGTACCTCTCCATCCTGGACGGCATGACCGGCAAGGAGATCGACCGCGTGCCCTGGATCGAGCAGGGCCAGGAATTCGGTGACTACAACCGCAACAACCGCAACCAGATGGCCGTCGCCTACCTCGACGGCAAGACGCCCGCCGTCATCATCAACCGTGGTACCTACCGCAAGATGACAGCCAACGCCTACCACCTCGTGAACGGCAAGCTCGAACTCGTCTGGGCCTGGAACGGCGACGAGGAGAGCCCCGTCATCCGCGCCCAGGGCGCCCACCAGATCGTCTGCGCCGACGTCGACAACGACGGCCGGGAGGAGGTGGTCCTCGGTTCCGTGGTCGTCGACGACAACGGCCAGGCCCTCTGGAGCGCCGGCGTCGGACACCCGGACAAGGCGATCGTCGCGGACATCGATCCCGACAACCCCGGCCTGGAGATCCTCTTCGGCGTGGAGGTCTGGCACGACAAGCGGGGCGTCTGCCTCGTCGACGCCGCCACGGGCAAGGAACTCTGGAACATCGGCGAATACACCGGCCACGTCGGCAATGCCATGGCCACCGACCTCGACCCGTCCATCCCCGGCCTGGAATGCTTCGCCACGGAGGATTCCAAGGGCGGCAAGACCGGAGAGACCAAATACATCATGGACTGCAAGGGCAACCGTATCGGCACGATGGCCGACGTCCCCGGCTGCACCGACTGGATCTGGTGGGACGCCGACAACCTGCGTGAGATGCCCGTCTACGGCGGCCAGCGCGGCACCTTCGGCCTGGGCAAATACAAAGGCGAGACGGTGCAGGAAGGCCTCGAAGGCAGCATCCTGCTGATCGGCGACCTCTTCGGCGACTGGCGCGAGGAGATCGTGACGGTGCGCAGCGGCGAACTCCGTGTCTACACCACCACCATCCCCGCCCGCGACCGCCGCGTGACCTTCGTCCAGGATCCGCTCTACCGCTCCTACATCTACAACCGCTCGATGGGTTACACCCAGGCCCCGAGCCCGAGCTACACCTTCTGATCCGACACGAAAAAAGGAAGCTACTGTGGGGATTAACACCCACAGTAGCCCTCATTTTTCATTCCGGGGCACCCGTTGAGCAAAGCGAAGTCGGCATCAGCCGACCGGCGCGGTCCCGTGACTTTGACGCAGGCAAAGTCGGAAAGGGACTTGAGCGCCGCAGGGGGTCGCAGGGGGCGGAGCCCCCTTTTACAGCGTTCTCTTGATCTCGATGATCTGGAAGGCTTCGATCATGTCGCCCTCCTTGATATCGTTGTAGCCGGCGATGGACATACCGCATTCCTTGCCCGCGGGCACTTCCTTGACCGCATCCTTGCCGATCTGCAGGGAGCCGAGCTCGCCGGTGTAGATGACGATGCCGTCGCGGATGAGGCGGACCTTGGACTTCTGGACCATCTTGCCGTCGCGCATGATACAGCCGGCGATGGTGCCGACCTTGCTGATGCGGAAGATCTGCTTGACCTCGGCGGTGGCGATGACCTCCTCCTTCTTCTCCGGCTCGAGCATGCCTTCGATACCGTCCTTGACTTCGTTGATACAGTCGTAGATGACGGAATAGAGGCGGATCTCGATGCCTTCGCGGTCGGCGGCCTTGCGGGCCTCCGGGGTCGGACGGACCTGGAAGCCGACGATCACGGCGTCGGAAGCCTCGGCCAGCAGGACGTCGGACTCGGAGATGCCGCCCACGGCCTTGTGGATGACATTGACCTTGACCTCCTCGGTCGAGAGCTTGATGAGGGAGTCGGACAGGGCCTCCACGGAGCCGTCCACATCGCCCTTGACGATGATGTTGAGCTCCTTGAAGTTGCCGATCGCGATGCGGCGGCCGATCTCCTCGAGGGTCATGTGCTTCTGGGTCTTGATGCCCTGGATGCGGAGCAGCTGCTCACGCTTGGCGGCGATGCTCTTGGCTTCGCGCTCGTCGGACATCACGTTGAACTTCTCGCCGGCGGCGGGAGCGCCGTTCAGACCCAGGATGGACACCGGCGTGGAAGGGCCGGCTTCCGTGACCTTCTGGCCACGCTCGTTGAACATGGACTTGACGCGACCGTAATAGCTGCCGCACAGCACGATGTCGCCCGGATGGAGGGTTCCTTCCTGGACCAGGACGGTAGCGAGGTAGCCGCGGCCCTTGTCGAGCGAGGACTCGATCACGGCGCCCAGGGCCTTCTTGTTCGGATTGGCCTTGAGGTCGAGCAGGTCGGTCTCGAGGAGGACCTTCTCCAGCAGTTTGTCCACGTTGAGACCCTGCTTGGCGGAGATCTCCTGGCACTGGTATTTGCCACCCCAGTCCTCCACAAGGATGTTCATCTCGGAGAGCTGTCGGCGGATGGTGTCCGGGTTGGCACCCGGCTTGTCGATCTTGTTGATGGCGAACACCATCGGGACGTTGGCGGCCTGGGCATGGTTGATCGCCTCGACGGTCTGCGGCATCACGGCGTCGTCGGCCGCGACGATGATGATCGCGAGGTCGGTGAGCTGGGCGCCGCGGGCACGCATGGCCGTGAAGGCTTCGTGGCCCGGGGTGTCGAGGAAGGTGATGCGGCGGCCGTCAGGGAGCTTGACGTTGTAGGCGCCGATGTGCTGGGTGATGCCGCCCGCCTCGCCGGCGATGACGTTGGACTTGCGGATGTAGTCGAGGAGCGAGGTCTTGCCGTGGTCGACGTGACCCATCACGGTGATGATCGGCGGGCGCGGGACCAGGTCCTCGGGACGGTCCTCCTCCTCGCTGCTGCTGATCTCCTCGGAGATCTCGGCGGTCACGAACTCCACCTGGTAGCCGAACTCCTCGGCCACGAGCACGAGGGTCTCGGCGTCGAGGCGCTGGTTGATGGACACCATCAGGCCCAGGCTCATGCACGCGCCGATGACCTTGACCACCGGGGTGTTGTTCATCAGGGTGGCCAGGTCGTTGACCGTCACGAACTCCGTGACCTTGAGCACCTTCTGCTCGGCCATGGCCTCGGCCATCTCCTCCTGCGTACGCTGGGCGGCAGCTTCGCGCTTCTCCTTGCGGTACTTGGCGCCGAAGTTGTTCTTCTTGCCCTCGTTCATCTTGGCGTAGGTCTCCTTGACCTGCTTCTGGATCTCCTTCTGGAGCTCTTCCTGCTGGGCCTCGGTCATGGCCGGCTTGAAGCGGTCACGGTCGCGTTTGCGGCCCTTGCCGGAGGACGCCTGCTGCTGGTTCTGCTGGCCGCGGTTCTCCTTCTTGGGGTTCTTCTCGATATTGGCCCCGGCCTTGGCCACGTCCACCTTCTGGGTGCCCTTGTTGATGCGCTCGCGCTTCTTGGGCTTGCGGTCGAACTGGCTGAGGTCGATCTTGCCGACCACCTTGAGGGCGGGTCCGTCCGCCGCAGCGGGGGCCGCAGGCGCTGCAGCCGCAGGCTCCGGTTCGGCGACCGGCTCCGCCACGGGCTCCGGTTCCGGTTCGGCGACGGGCTCCGGCTCGGCGACCGGCTCCGGTTCCGGTTCGGGCGCGACGGCAGGCTCCGGTTCCGCCACGGGCTCGGGCTCGACGATGGGCTCCGGCTCCGCCACGGGTTCCGGTTCGGGCGCAACGACAGGCTCCGGTTCCGGCTCTGCCACGGGCTCGGGCTCGACGACCGGCTCCGGCTCCGCCTCGGGCTCCGGCTCCGGCGGAGCGACCGGCGTCTCCTTCCGGGTGTTGAAGAACGTATTGCTCTTGATGATGGTTTCCTGCTCGGGCTCCTCCTCGGGCTCTTCCCGGGTCTGGCGCTTGGCGCTCTTCTCCAGGATCTCGGTGATCTTGACCTCCACCTTGTCGGCGGCCTGCTTCAACTCGAGGTCCTTGCCGAACTGCTTGGCGATGGCGGGCAGATGCTCGTCGGAAACCTTTGCATTGGGATTGGCGTCGATCTCGACGCCCTGCTTGTGGAGGAACTCCACCAGGTCGTCGAGACCGATGTTGAATTGTCTGAGTAATTTATTGAGTCTGATTTCTGCCATTCTGTCTAGTCTTCGAATTCTGCTTTCAGGATGTTACGAACTTCTTCGACGGTCTCGTCCTCGAGATCGGCACGCTTGGCGATGTCCTCCGGGGAGAGGGCGAGCACGCCCTTGGCGGTATCGCAGCCGATGGATTCGAGACGGTCGATGATCCACTGGTCGATCACATCGGAGAATTCGCTGAGCAGCACATCCTCCTCGTCGCTGGACTCGCCCTTCGGGAGCTCGCGGTAGACCTCGATCTCGCGGTCGACCAGCATGCCGGCCAGCTGGATGTTGACGCCGTGGCGTCCGATACCCTTGCTGACCTGGTCGGGCTGCATGAACACCTTCACCTTGTCCTCCGGCGACTCGCCCATGTCGATGTAGGAGACGACGGCCGGATTGAGGGCCCGCTGGATCATCAGCTTGGGATTCTGGGACCACTGGATCACGTCGATGTTCTCGTTGCGGAGCTCGCGGACGATGCCCATGATACGGCCGCCCTTGACACCGATGCAGGCGCCGATCGGGTCGATCCGGTCATCGTAGGACTCCACGGCCACCTTGGCGCGCTCGCCCGGCACGCGGACCACCTTCTTGACGGTGATCAGGCCGTCGGCGATCTCCGGGACCTCCTGTTCGAAGAGACGCTCCAGGAATTCGTTGGACACGCGGCTGAGGGTGATGTACGGCGTGGTGTTGTTGCGCATCTCCACGCTCTTGATGACGGCGCGGACGGAGTCGCTCTTCTTGAAGCGCTCGCCCGGGATCTGCTCGCTCTTGGGGATGTGGAGCTCATTGCCGTCCTCGTCCAGGATCAGGACCTCCTTGGACCAGGTCTGATAGACTTCACCGTAGAAAAGTTCGCCCACCTTGTCGGAGTACTTCTTGAAGACATTGGCCTTCTCGATGTCCATGATGCGGCCCTGCAGGTTCTGGCGGATGTTGAGGATGCCGCGCCGGCCGAAGGCGGCCAGCGGCAGGAGTTTGGCGTACTGGTCACCGATCTCGTAGTCGTCGGCGTCGCCGCCGTCCTCCCGGATCCCCTCGATCGTGATCTCGGCGTTCGGGTTCTCCACTTCCTCCACCACGTCGAAGTTCTGGTAGATCTCGCAGGTACCCTTGTCCACGTTGACGATCACGTCGAAGTTGTCCGACGAACCGTAGGTCTTGGCGATCTGGGTCAGGAAGACGTCCTTGAGGACCTGCATCATCACGGGGCGGTCGATGTTCTTCTCCTCCTTGAAGTCCTTGAAGGCGTCGATGAGCGTAATAACTTTTTCTTTTTCCATTATCGTAAGTCTATTCGTTGATTGATTTCAGCATTTCGTCCGCCTCCGCGGCGTCGATACCGACGGAACCGACGGTGAGGGCGTAGTCCTCGACGTTGCGGTCGAAGGCGGTGAGCACGGCCCTGTGGACGTACTCGCAGTCGGCCAGGTCGACGTCGGCGTCCGCCTTGTCGATCGTCACCTCGAACACATTGTCGTCATCGTTGAACATGATGTCCACCAGGGAGCAGCCGCGCTCTGCGACAGCCTTCTCCACCACTTTTTCGAATTCCAGTCTGTCCATATATCCAATAAAAAAGAAGACCTCCCCGGGCCTTCTCTCACATTCACATCCGCAAATATAAGAATTTTTTGTATTTTTGCCAAAACTATTGACTCATGCGCAAGATTTTTACCATCCTGGCGGTCGTTGCCGCCGTGTTCTGCCTGAGTTCCTGCAACCTGGACAAGACACAGACATTCGTATTCTCCTATGAAGCCCGCGGTGCCATCGATGACGAGACCAACCGCGAGACTGCCGAGAAGTATTTCGAGGAGAAATACATGACCCCTGACAAGGCCGTATCCTTCACCTGCAAGAGTTCCGAAGCCATGGAGAAGGCGCTCGCCCTCTTCTCCAAGGACGTTCAGGAGGCGGACGACGAGTATATCCTCTCCCTGATCGAACTCGAGGAAGATTTCGTCGAACTGACCGGCGTCCTCTCCGGCGACAAGACCCGCGCCTGGGTAGGCACCCGCACCTGGACCTACGAAGAGAAGATGGGAGGAGAAGGAGAGACGGAGTCTACAGAATAAACTCCAGCGAAGCGGGACCCTCGTTGAAGAGGAGGTCCATCACGGAGAGGTTCGGAATGAACCCTCCGCGGTCAGCGAACACCTGATAATAAGGCCGATCCAATCCCTGCTCCTGCAGGATTGCGTTCGGCCTTTTCGGATGGATGTCCAGGTGCGCGGCCGCATAGGACTCCGTCGGCACGATCTCCGTCCGGAGCCCGATCTTCTCCATGAAGAAGCGGATGATGCGCATGTCCAGCTCCCAGAGCGTGCGGGGCTGCGCATCCAGGATGGCGAACAGGGGATCCCGGTAGTATTCGAAGAAAGCGGAAGAGCTGTATGCCGTCTCGATGCAGCGCTCGGTCTTGGTCACCCACGGGGTGGAATAGTCCACCTCGATCTCCCGGATCGGCAGGTTGAACGTGCCGTCCCGGTGCCGGACGGGGAAATGGAGGTTCTGCACGCCGTCCGCCGCATAGATGCGGCAGCGGTTGCGGTAGGACTGCTTCTGGTAGTTCTCGCAGGCTTCCATATAAACGGAAGAATACCTTGCGAGGACCGCAAAGTATTCTACCGGAGGGAACCAGGCGATGGTCAGGACGGGCGGCACTACTCGATCGCGCCCTTCACGCCGACCTCCATGGCCCGGACGATCCCGCGATTGGAGTTGCGGATGAATTCCAGGATGGTATCGCGCTCCTCGGACTGCGGGAAGCCGGCATATACCTTGGCGCAGCCGTCCGAGATGTTGTATCCCTGGAAATAGATCGTATCGTAGATGTCCTTGATGTTGCGGATCACGTCGGAGGAGAAGCCGCGGCGGCGCAGGCCGACGATGTTGATGCCCGCATAGCAAATCGGGGTACGGCCGCAGATGGAATACGGCGGGATGTCCTTGTTGACGGCCGAGCAGCCGCCCACCATCGCATGCTTGCCGATGTGGGAGAACTGGTGTACCGCCGTGTTGCCGCCGATGATGGCCCAGTCGTCCACGTCCGTCTCGCCGGCGATGCCGACGTAGCTCACCAGGATGCAGTGGTTGCCCACCCGGCAGTCGTGCGCGATATGGACATAGGACATGACCAGCGTGTCACTGCCGACGCGGGTCACGCCCTTGCCGCTGGCCTGGGTGCCCCGGTTGATGGTCGCGCACTCGCGGATGGTCACACGGTCGCCGATCTCCACATAGGTCACTTCCCCTTCGAACTTGAGGTCCTGGGGGATGGCGCCGACGACGGCACCCGGGAAGACCTGGCAGTCGCTGCCCATCTTGACATAAGGATAGATGGTGGCGTGGGGATGGATCTTGCAGTTGTCGCCGATCTCGACGTTCGCGTCGATGAACGCGTAAGGGCCGACCTCGACATTCTCGCCGAGCTTGGCATCAGGGCTGACCGTAGCCAGGGGATGGATCTTCGTCATGGTTATCTGATTTTGCCGAGCGCCGCGCGCGAGGCGACGCTGTTGACCGTATGGCCGGGTTTGTATGCCGTGATCTTCGCCTTCGGGAATCCGCCCATCAGGCGCATGTCGCCGATCAGGTCCAGCAGCTTGTGCCGGCCGCACTCATTGGGAAAATGCAGCTTGATGTTGCTGAGGTAGCCCTTGGGCGTGACGGCCAGGCGGGGCTGGCCGAAGAACTTGCACATGCCGTCGATCTGCTCCTTCGTCGCGGGATGCTCCACGATGACGATCGCATTGTCCACGTCGCCGCCCTTGACCAGGCCGCGGGCGGCCAGGAATTCGAGCTCATGGAAGAAGACGAAGGTCCGGCAGGGCGCCACCTGGCCCACGTAATCGGAATTCTCGGACCAATGGGCCGTCTGCACGCCGAGCACGCGAGAGTTGAAATCGACCGTCACCTCGAAGGACATCTTCTCGGCAGGCGTGATGCGGATCCACGAACCGGATTTGTCGTCCCGCACCTCGAACTCCTCGTCAAACTCCAGGTAGGCACGCTCGGCGTCCTGCTCCTGCAGGCCGTCCGGTGCGATGGCGCGGACGTAGCGCTCCGCGCTGCCGTCCAGGATCGGGACTTCTTCGTTGTCGAGTTCGATGCGGGCATTGTCCACGCCCAGACCCGTCAGGGCGGACATCAGGTGTTCGATCGTCACGACGGACACGTCCCCTTCGGAGATCGTGGTGCTGCGGTCGGTGCGCGTCACCTTGGAAGCCAGGGCGGGAATCTCGACATCGAGGTCGGTCCGCACGAAACGGATGCCGTAACCCGCCGGAGCGGGATTCAGGGTCAGATGGGCGTATTTGCCGGTATGGAGGCCGCGTCCTTCAAACTTATAGGCGCGAATAAGTGTCTGCTGGTTCATTCGGGCGACAAAGATACAAATAATATTCCAAGTATACTATTCTTCGCCGGATTGTTTGAATTTGGCGTATGCCTTCAGGAAAGTCTTGTGCTGGATGGCCGGGGTTCCGAAGATGGTCTGGCCGGGCTTGCGGACGTTGCCGATCACGCCTGCCTGGGCGGCCACCGTCGTATGGTCCGCCAGGGTGATGTGGCCGACGATGCCCACCTGTCCGGCGATGATGCAGCCCTCGCCGATCTTGGTCGAACCGGCGATACCCGTCTGGGCCGCCATCACCGTGTTCTTGCCGACCACCACGTTGTGGGCGATCTGGCAGAGATTGTCGATGCGGACGCCGTCCGCGATGATGGTGGACTCCATCGGGGCCCGGTCGATCGTGGTATTGGACCCCACCTCGACATCGTTGCCGATGATGACGTTGCCGACGTGCTCGATCTTGCGCCAGGAGCCGTCCGGCTGGGGCGCATTGCCGAAACCGTCGTCCCCGATGATGCAGCCCGCGTGCAGGATCACGCGGTCGCCGATGACCATCCCCGGGAAGATATGGACGCCCGGGTAGATGATGCAGTGCGAGCCGATCTTCGTCCCGGCACCGATGGTGACATTGTCGTGGATGACCGTGCAGTCGCCGATCCGGCAGTCCTTGCCGATCGTGACGAAGTCGCCCACGTTGACCTTGCTGCCCAGCTTGGCGCTCCACGCGATGCGGGAGCGCAGGCTCCGGCGCCGGTGGTACTGCTTCTTGAGCTCCGACATGTACTTGAGCAGGTCCGCGAGGGCGGCATAGGCGTCGTCCACGCGGATCAGGGTCGGGGTCACCGGTGCCTTGGGCTGGAAATCACGGTTAACCAGCAGGACCGAAGCCCTGCTGGTATAGACATATTTCTCGTATTTGGGGTTGGCGAAGAAACAAAGCTGGCCGGGTTTGCCGTGCTCGATCTTCGCAAAGGTAGTCACTTTGGCCTGCGCATCTCCCTCCACGGTCCCATGCAGTACTTCGGCCAACTGTCGTGCGGTCAATTCCATCGGTTTGATTTCAGGTTCTTGGTTTCTGGGTTAGAAGCGCCAGCCCAGGGTCAGGGCGACGTTCCACAATGTCCTCTCGTTCAGGATGCGCGGAGCCTGGACGTTCAGCAGGGCGCCGGATTTGTCATAGCTGTCGTAGTCGTAGTACGGAGCGAAGGTCGAAGCCGGATACTTCGTGCAGCGCACGGCGGCGTCCATGAAGAAGGAGCCGGGCGAGGAATAGCCGAAGCCCAGGGCGACGGACTGCGTCCGGTCGCCGTAGTAATGCGGCGTCACGAGGCTCTTGACGCGGTTGAAGTAGGAGTAGAAGTCGGAATTATAGGCGTTGGCATCGATCGTCTGGCCCTCGCTGTTGGTCCAGTACCGCTCCGGGGAGGTGGCCAGCGTGTAACCGGCGCGCAGGGCGAACTCCGGGGTCAGCTTCCACTCCGCACCGACGCGGAGATTGTGGGCCAGGCCGGCGAAATTCTTGTTGGTCATGTTCTGGGCCACGAATTCGTCGGTCGTGGTGCGGTCGCGGTGGACGTCGCTGAAGCGCATCACGCTGTAGTCGGCCAGCTCGTAGTCCACGCTGATGAGGCCCTGCTTGCCGAAGGCGTATGCCAGGCCGAACGAAGCCCGGTAGGGCGAACGCAGGCTGTAGGAATACTCGCCGACGGGAGAGGTCTCGTTGTCGTCGTAGTAGGCGTCGTCGAAGGTCGTGGAGGCGAAGTTCTGCCAGGTCTCCGAGATCGTGTAGGCCGTGGGGGTCTGGAAGGATGCGCCGATGCGCAGGCCGTCCGTCGGGCGGACGATCACGCCGAGCTTGGCATAGATGCCGTCCACGTCGGCGTTGTACTTGTAGTTGTACGTGCCGCGGACGAAATAGGTCGTGTAGGTGCCGTCAACGTCTTCGTACTCGATCGGGAAGAGGTCCGGGTTGACCGCAGCCTCGTAGAAGGACTCGGAATAGCGGTAGCGTGCCGTGGGCAGGCCGACGTTAAGGCCGAGGTACACCCGGTCGGAGACGTTGAACGCCAGGTTGAGGATCAGGTCGTTCTTGCTGCCCTGCTTGGTGACCGAGGAGGTCTGGGCCAGGCCGCCGGGCACATAGTGGTATTTACCGTCGTCGGAGATGGTCTCCGTCACGCCGGCATACACGCCGTCCGTTCCGTAAGGGCCGAACATGCCGCCCTGGTAGGCCGTCAGCAGATCCCAGGGCAGGTCGGTGTTGTTGAAGGAGGAATAGTCGGCCAGCTGGCGCTCCGCAATGTCGTGGGCCGCGTCGGCGAACTCCGCGATCTTGGAAGTCTGGCTGTTGACGCCGAACGCGTCGGCGGCGTAGTTGTATGAATTGGTCTGGCTGGAGAGCACGGAGAAGGTCACGGCCTTCACGCCGCGGGCCCGGCCGGTCTTGTAGTTCATCGACAGACCCAGGTTCGGCAGGCTCAGCCGGGTATCCGTCAGCCTGTTGGCGGCCCCGTACGCCCGCTCGCCCTCCGCCGAATAGGAAGAGGCGACCGAGGAGATCGACAGGCCAGGGGTGATGGCGAACTGGCCGTAGCCGGCCACGGCGCCGCCTGCCGGATTGATGCCGATGGAGCCGAGGTCACCGCCCAGGGCGGTCACGGCATTGCCCATGGACATGCTCCGGGCCGTGCCGAAGTAGTGGTTCTGGCTGTAGGTGATGGCGTCGTACATGTTCTGCGCGCCAGCGCCCACCGTTGCGGCAAGGAGCGCCGCTACTGCGAATATCTTTTTCATTTTCATCTTCTTTGGGTGGTTTGACATCAGTTTGAGTTTATGGAGATTCCCCGTACGGGGAGCGGGAATTACCTGCGCCCGCCGCCACCGCGGCTGCCGCCGCCACCGCCGCCGCTGTGCGAGGAGCTGCCGCCTCCGCCGTAGCTGCCTCCGCCGCTGTAACCGCCTCCGCTGTAGCTGCCTCCGCCGCCGTAGCTGCGGGACGCGCCGGAATTGTAGTTGGTGGTGGTGTTGTTATTGTAGCTGCGGGTTGTCGCGCGGTTGTTCTCCGTAGTGGACTGCTGGGTGGAACGGTTGCCGTAGGACCGGTTGGGGTTGTAGCCCTGCTCGCGGCACTGGGCGGCCGAACCCGAGGTGCTGCGGCCCGTCGCCGTGCCGGAGCCGATGCCGGACTGCGAGCGGCGCACCGTGCCGGACGCGCTGCGGGAGCCGATCACCGAGCCGCCGGCCGAACCCGGCGTACCGTAACGGTAGTTGTATCCGCTGCCGGGGCGCATCTCACGGCGTCCGCCGGCCTCCGTCAGGGAGCGCTGGGTGTAGACGGAGTTGCCATGGACCGGGCCGGGACCCCAGCCGCCGCCATGCCAGGGGCGATAAGGGCCGTACCAGGGATCGTACCAGCCGTAGCCCCAGCCGTAGCCGTAATATCCGGGACCGTACCAGGGATCATAGAACCAGGGGTCGTAGAACCACGGATCGTACCAGCCGAAACCGTAGCCGTACCAGGGATCGTAGAACCAGGGATCATACAGGCCGCCGAAACGCCAGCGGCTCCAGTAGAACGAGCCGAAGCCCAGGCCGCCCCACGCCCAGCGGGAATAAGGATAGCGCCAGGAATAGCCCCAAGGGTCATCCAGGACCACCACGAGCGTGTCGCGGCTCCCCTGCTGCTGTTTGCGGGCGATATTGGCTGCAGCCATGGCTTCGAAATCTTCTTCGGAATAAAGATGGACGACTTTCGGCTCCTCCCCAGGCTTGGCATAGATGCCATCCTGGAACTGCTGCTGTGAATACTGAGCAGTGGTGCCACAAGATGCCAGGACCAGAAGAAGTAGAGGCAGTAAAAGTGTCGTGCTCCGTTTCATATTTTCGTCTCCTATCAATAAAAAGTTTTATCTTTGCGGTTACAAGTTTAATGCCGAATGGTTTTTCAACCTTTTATAGGTATTTACTTATTAGATGCAAATTTCGAAAAAAAACGCAGATTTTCAACAAGAATATGGCAAAAGAGGTTACCAAACGATCTGACAACTACTCACAATGGTATAATGATCTGGCACTTAAGGCCGACCTGGCCGAGCAGTCCGCCGTGCGCGGATGCATGGTCATCAAGCCTTACGGCTATGCAATCTGGGAGAAGATGCAGGGCACGCTGGACGCGATGTTCAAGCGCACGGGCGTCCAGAACGCCTATTTCCCGCTCTTCATCCCCAAGTCTTTCTTCAGCCGCGAGGCTGAGCACGTGGCGGGATTCGCCAAGGAATGCGCCGTGGTCACGCACCACCGCCTGATGAACGATCCCGACGGCAAGGGCGTCGTCGTGGATCCGGATGCGAAGCTTGAGGAAGAGCTGATCGTGCGCCCGACCTCCGAGACCATCATCTGGAGCACCTACAAGAACTGGATCACGTCCTGGCGCGACCTCCCCATCCTCTGCAACCAGTGGTGCAACGTCGTGCGCTGGGAGATGCGCACCCGCCTGTTCCTGCGCACCGCCGAGTTCCTCTGGCAGGAGGGACACACCGCCCACGCCACCGCCGAGGAGGCCGAGGCCAAGGCATATGAGATGGTGCACGTCTACGCCGACTTCGCCCGCAACGTGATGGCCCTGCCGGTGATCGTGGGCCACAAGAGCCCCAACGAGCGCTTCGCCGGCGCGCTGGACACCCTCACGATCGAGGCGATGATGCAGGACGGCAAGGCCCTCCAGGCCGGCACGTCCCACTTCCTGGGACAGAATTTCGCCAAGTCCTTCGACGTGCAGTTCACCAACAAGGAAGGCAAGCAGGAGTACGTCTGGGCCACTTCCTGGGGCGTCAGCACCCGCCTGATGGGCGCGCTCATCATGGCCCACGGCGACGACAACGGCCTCGTGCTTCCGCCCCGGCTCGCCCCGATCCAGGTCGTGATGGTGCCGATCTACAAGACGGACGACGAGCGCAACGCCGTGCTCGACAAGATGTACGAGCTCAAGAAGGAGCTGGAGGCGCTCGGCCACAGCGTCCGCGTGGACGACCGCGACACGGTCCGTCCGGGCTTCAAGTTCGCCGAATGGGAGCTCAAGGGCGTGCCCGTGCGCATCGCCATGGGCGCCCGCGACCTCGCCGCCGGCACGGTCGAGGTGGCGCGCCGCGACACCCTCACCAAGGAGACCATGCCCCTGGAGGGCATCGCCGCCCACATCGACTCCCTGCTCGAGGCCATCCAGCAGAACATCTACGACAAGGCCCTCGCCTTCCGCGACGCCAACGTCGAGAAATGCGACAGCTGGGAGGAGTTCAAGGCCAAGATCCAGACCGGCAAGTTCCTGCTCTGCCACTGGGACGGCACCGTCGAGACAGAGCAGGCCATCAAGGACGCCACCAAGGCGACCATCCGCTGCATCCCTATCGACAGCTACGTCTGCGAGGAGGAAGGTAAGGACATCTTCTCCGGCAAGCCTTCCCACCGCCGCGTCGTATTCGCCATTTCGTATTAACCGTTCAAACCCGATAACATGAAGAGAATCATCACGCTCGTCGCCGCCCTGGCCGCCACCTTCACCGCCTTTGCCCAGGACGATGTCCGCAAGGCCGCATCCGAAGCCGCGGCCGCCTACACGGAAGCCAAGGAACAGCAGGCTGAAGTGCAGAAACCCAAATACTGGAAGACCTACGCCGATTTCGACCTCGGCTTCAACCAGACGTCCCTGACCAGCTGGGCCGCCGGCGGCTACAACACCGCCACGCTCTTCGCCGGCATCGACGCCAACGCCAACTACGCCAAGGACCTGGCCTCCTGGACCAACCGCCTCCAGCTGGACTACGGCTTCCTGTGGTCCGCCGACAAGGAGAACCTCATCCAGAAGAGCGCCGACCGGCTCCTGTTCGAAAGCCGCTTCGGCTACAAGACCGCTGCCGACAGCGACTGGAAGTACTCCGCCGACCTGACCCTGCGTTCGCAGTTCACCGACAGCTACGACAACTACAAGCTGGACAGCAACACCAACCAGTGGAGCGGCACGCTCAAGTCCGGCTTCTTCTCCCCCGGCTACCTCACCTTCGGTCTCGGTATGGCCTGGGACCCGGCGCCCTGGTTCAGCCTCAACCTCTCCCCGCTCACCGGCGGCCTGACCTTCTGCAACATCCCGTCCCTGCGCAAGGGCTACGGCATGAAGCTGCGTGACAGCTCGCTCGACCCGCTCGTCGGGGACAACTACAATCCGATGCTCTTCCAGCTCGGTGCCCAGCTCAAGATGAACCTCAAGGCCGCGATCAACGACGTGTTCACCTACGAGACCCAGCTGGTCCTCTTCACGGACTATCTCAACCACCCGTTCGTGTGGAACCGCGTCAACTGGGACAACAAGCTCAGCCTGCGCGTCGGCCGCTTCATCAAGCTCGGCCTCGACACATGGACCATCTACGACCCGATCGTGCTGATCGCCGACAAGAAGGGCGGAGAGCCCACGCAGCGCGTCCAGTTCAAGGAGTTCTTCTCCTTCCGCTTCTCCTACACCATCGGCAAGAAATAGCGCTTGATGCGCCGGATCCTTCTCGCCGTCAGCGGGGGCATCGATTCGATGTACCTGGCAAACCGGGCCCCGGAACTCTTTCCCGGAGCCCGGTTTGCCGTCGCGCATTGCAACTTCCGCCTGCGCGGCGACGAGTCCGACGGCGACGAGGCGTTCGTGCGGGACTGGTGCGCCGCGCGCGGCCTGGACTGCTTCGTGGAGCGCTTCGACACGCAGGCCTACGCTTCCGCGCACGGCGTCAGCATCGAGATGGCCGCCCGGGAGCTGCGCTATGCCTGGTTCGCCCGGCTCTGCCGGGAACAGGGGTTCGAGGCCGTGGCCGTCGCGCACAACGCCGACGACAACGCCGAGACCCTGGTCCTCAACCTGCTGCGCGGCACGGGCACGCGCGGCCTGCGCGGCATGGGCGAGCGCGACGGCGTCCTGCGGCCCCTGCTCGGACTGTCCCGCGCGGAGATCCGCGCCTGGATGGAGGCGCACGACTGCGCCTGGCGCGAGGACAGCACCAACGCGGACAACACCCCCAAGCGCAACTGCATCCGCAACGAGGTCTTCCCCCTCTTCGCCCGCATCAACCCCTCCTTCCTGCGCACGCTCGGCGAGGACATGCACCGCATCGCCCTCGCGGACGACATCGCCGCGGACTGGTTCCGCTCCGTCCGGGACGGCCTGACGGACCCCTCCGGAGCCATCCGCATCGATGCGGTGCTGGCCCTGGAGCACTGGGAATATGCGCTCTGGCAGCTTGTGGAGCCTTACAGGCTGAGCGGGCAGACGTTCGGAAAACTGGTGGCGCTGCTGCGCCGCTACCGGCAGGAGCCGCGCGGCACCGTCACGCTCGGGGGCAAGACATTCGAAGGGACGGGATGCCGGTTAACCATCCGCAAAGCACTGCTGGTCCCGGAGACTCCCGAAGGGTCACGAAGTGACCGGCCCGGCAGGGCCGAAATCCCCCTCGGGGGCGCAGGGGGGTAAGTATTATCGGGTCTACTCGATAATGTAGACGTCGTCGCCAGGCTCTGCGAAGTAGAACTGCTCGCGGGCATAGCGCTCGAGCGTGTCGCGGTTATCCTTCATCATCCGGGTCTTCTTGTCGAGTTCGGCATTCTCCTTCTGGTAGAGCTCGATCTGGCGGCGCTGGCGGCGCAGCGTGAAGCCGGCCTGCACCCAGGTGATGATGCCGTCCTTCTTGACCAGCATGAACACCAGGAAGAGCGCGGTCGCCACGAGGGCATAGCGCAGGAAGGAGCGCTGCTCCCGCCTGCTGCCGTCCTTGTCGCGGTTCCAGAGATCTTTGGAATACTTTGCCATAATTATTTGCACAAAAATAGTTATTTTTGCGGAAGAAACTAAATCTAATTCCGAAGAATATGAAACCTACCCTTCTTGTCCTCGCAGCAGGCATGGGAAGCCGCTACGGCGGACTCAAGCAAATGGACGGGCTCGGCCCGAACGGCGAAACAATCATCGATTACAGCATCTACGACGCAGTGCAGGCCGGCTTCGGCAAGGTCGTCTACATCGTGCGGGAATACTTCCTCGACCAGTTCAAGGAGACCGTCGCCCGCAAATACAGCCATGTCAAGTGCTGCGACGGCAGTCCGCTCGAGTTCGTCTTCGTGACCCAGGAGCTGGACAAGATCCCCGCCCGCTTCACCCTCAACCCCGAGCGCCAGAAGCCGTGGGGCACCGCCCACGCCGTGCTGATGGCCGCCGACGTGATCAAGGAGCCCTTCGTCGTGATCAACGGCGACGACTACTACGGCAAGGAGTCCTTCCGCATCGCGGGCGACTGGTGCCGTGCGCACGAAGGCAGCGAGGGCGTCTACGCCATCGTCGGCTTCGAGCTGGACCACACCCTGAGCGAGTCCGGCGGCGTATCCCGCGGCATCTGCCACTACGACGCCGAGCATCACCTGACCGACGTCGTGGAGCACCTGAACATCCAGAAGGACGCCGACGGCGTGGTGCGCGGCGACAACTCCGTGACCGGCGCGCACGTGGACCTGCGCGGCAAGGACCTCTGCTCGATGAACATGTGGGGCTTCACGCCCGACTATTTCGCCAAGAGCGGCGCCATCTTCGAGACCTTCCTGGAGCAGAACATCCAGGAGCTGAAGAAGGAATTCTACATCCCCTTCGCCATCGACTGCATGATCAAGGACGGCAGCGCCAAGTGCGACGTCCTCTCCACTCCGTCCCACTGGTTCGGCGTGACCTACAAGGAGGACCGCCCCGCCGTGGTCGCGAAGTTCGCCGAGCTGGCCCGCGAGGGCGTCTACCCCACCCCGCTTTACGAGTAGGCCCATGGCACGCCGCAACAAGCCGAGGAACTACGGTTTCCTGGAGAAGTTCACCTGGTACGTGCCGGGCGTGGCGGACATGTTCATCCTGCTGGCCCTGCTGCTGGCGGGCGCCCTGGTGGGCAGCCTCGTCGCCCTCCCCTTCGTCGCCATCCTGGGACAGGAGAATGCTTCGGAGTACGTGACGCTCATCTCATATCCGATCATGTTCATCCCGCCGATGATCTATGCCAGCGTCAAGAGCCGCAACAACAGCTTCACCCGCAACGGCCTGATGCTGGACAACAACCACTTCAGCCCGCTGGGCGGAGCGCTCTGCGCCCTGTTCGTGATCCTGGCGACGCTCAGCGCGGCGTTCTGCACGGACGCCATCCTCGCCTACATGCCCGACATGCCGGCATGGCTGGAGGAAGCCCTCACCAGCATGACGCAGGGCACGCTCTGGATCAACTTCCTGTGCGTGAGCATCTTCGCTCCGTTCTTCGAGGAGTGGCTCTGCCGCGGCATGATCCTGCGCGGCCTGCTCGGCAACAAGGTCCGGCCGGTCTGGGCCATCGTGATCTCGGCCGTCTTCTTCGCCTTCATCCACCTCAACCCCTGGCAGGCCGTCCCGGCCTTCCTGCTGGGCTGCCTGTTCGGCTACGTCTATTACAAGACCGGTTCCCTGAAGCTCACGATGCTGATGCACTTCGCCAACAACACCTTCTCGCTGGTGATGTCCAACCTCGAAGCCTTCAAGGATGCCGAATCCTGGGTGGAAGTGCTGCCCGGCATGCGCTACTGGGTGATCTTCGCCGCATGCATCCTGCTGCTGGTGCTGATCATCCGCGCATTCGGCCGCATCCCCCTGGAGCAGGAGAGCGGCAACATGGACCCCGTCAAGCCCCTGTTCGAGGACTAGTGCAGGTCCAGGCGCAGGTAATGCGTCGCGCGATCCGTCAGGTAATAATCCGGATAGAACGTCTTCCCGTCCAGGGAGAGCGTATAGACATGACCCATCGTCCCCTCGCCGGCGTCCGCGCCGCAGGGGACGATTTCGTGCAGGTCGGCGTCCAGCGAGAACTCCGCCTGCTCCCAGGTCGTGATGTCCGGGGAGGCCATCACCAGGGGGCCGTACATCAGGGCGCCCTCCCACATCGGTGCGAACGGGGTCTGCGGCTGCCCTTCGGTGACGGCCGTCTCCATCTTGTCCGGGCCGAAGGAGATGTGCGTGCCGAACGGCATCCGGATGCTCACCCGGTCCCCGGCCTTCCAGTCGCGCTCGGGGATCTCCGCGTAGGAGCAGGGCGCGAAGGAACGGGCGATGCGGCGCCCGTTGAGCCGGATCTCGAAACCGCGGCCCGCCCAGTACGGTACCCGGAGCTTCATGGCGAAACGGCCGCCCTCCGTGATGGTGATTTCGGAGGACTCGGCCGGCCAGGCGCAGTCCTGGCGCCAGGAGACGCCCTTCTCGGCCCAGACCGCCTCGGACGGCAGGTAGAGCGCCACCCATAAGGTCTTGTCGGACACGAAGTAAGCCGCTTCCTGGTACTTCACATGGTTCTCGGCGCCCGTGCCGCCGCAGCAGGACACCTGCGGCGTCTCGTTGCCGAATGGCTTGGCGGCATTCAGGCCCACGGCGTACTGATAGGTGACGCCGTAATGCTCCGGATGGACCGAGCCGACGATCTGGTTGTAGAGCACGCGCTCATAATAGTCCATATAGCGGGCGTCGTCGGGATCGTAGCCGTTCAGGTCCTTGGTCAGCTTGGCGAGGTTGTAGGCGCAGCAGGTCTCGTTGATGTCCGGATCCGGATGCACGATGCCCTGCCGGCCCGTGCGGGCGTTGGTGTTCAGGCTCAGCATCTGCGTGTACGGCTCGCGGAACATCTCGCCGTTGCCCACGCCGCCGGTCGCATAGGCGTAGCGGCCCTGCACGAGTTCCCAGAAATGGCGGGCGACGGCGTAGTAGCGCGGCTCGCCCGTCAGGCCGTACAGCTGCAGGGCGCCGACGGTCATCGGGATGTGCTGGTTGGCATGGCGGCCGCGGATGTCGTCGAGCCCCTGCGCAAGCGGACCGTAGAAGGCCGGCGCGTCGAAGAACCCGGCCGCCTCGCGGAGCCGCGCCCGGTCTTCGGAGTCCGCGACCAGGCCGGAGAGCCGCGCCAGGGACTCCTGCATGCCGCCGACTTCGCCGGCGATGTACATGTTCCACATCTCGTAGCGGTTGCCGGGGCGGGCGCGGCGCTCTTCCGGCGTCCCTTCCTCCTGCACGAAGGTCCTGTAGTGCAGGCGGTTCCATACCCACAGGCCCATGTCGCGGGCGATCAGCAGGGCCTTGTCCGCGACCTGCGCGTCACCGACGTTCTCCGCGATGTCGATCAGGCCCGCCAGCTGCTTGTGGATGGTGTAGTACGGGGCCCAGACCCAGTCGCGGTTGTTGTAGGGGCGGTAGGCCTCCACGAGCACGGGATGCTGGGCCGGGATGGCGTTGAGATAGCCGTAGCCGTAGCTGCGCCAGTCCTTCTTGTAGCGGTCGAAGGCTTCCCAGGTACCCTTCATGGCGTAGAGTTCCTCGCCCGGGGCGAGGTCGCGGGCCTCCACGTAGCGCCCGAGCCGGTCCGACCAGACGAAGGTGCGCTCCTGGCAGGCCCGCAGTTCGTCCACCATGCGGCGGATCCGCACCAGCAGCGAGTCGCGCAGGGCCGGATCGTCCGTCCCGGCATAGGCGAAGGCCAGGGCCGACAGGTAGTGTCCCGTGCCATGGCCCTTCAGCTTGGTGTCCGTCGAGTCCCAGCCTTGCGGACGGGCATACCCTTCCGTCGGCAGGCCGTAGGTGTCGCGGTAATTGTAGAGCATCCGCGTGACGTCCAGCGACAGGAGCTGCCGCACGTCGAGGTCGCGGTTGCCGGTCAGGCGGTTGTCCCCGGTCAGGCGGACATCCCGCAGCGGCAGGGGCCGGGCCACGGGGACGGGGCCCGGACGGGAGTCCGCGACGACGGTCACCTCGGCCTCGACCGGATAGCCTTCCTCCGTGGCATTGTCGCCGAGGAGGAATCCCTGCACGCGGTAGACGGACCCGGCGGGCCGGGCGGCCAGCTCGTCTTCCGCCTCCCGGTCCGTGCCGGACCATCTCACCTGGCGCCATTCGCGGGTCCGGTCCGCATAGGTGACGCGGACCTGCCACGGAAGGACGGGGACCGTGCCGGCAGGCGTCTCCACCTGCACGCGGGCGACGCTGCGGATGGTATGGTTCCGGGGGATGCTGAGGACGGTCAGCAGGCAGATGCCGCACAGGACTGCGGCGGCGAGGAGGGTTCTATGGTTCGCTTTCATCGGGGCAGGATTGGTCAAGGGTTCGGCGCGCGGCGGCTACGTCGTGCACGCGCAGGATGGCGGCGCCGCCGCGTAGCGCCAGGCGGTGGGCCCGCTCCGTGTCGCCGCCGGTGAAGCGCTTGTCGGCGGCGCCGATGAGGATGGGCCGTCCGAGGGCCTGCAGCTCTGCAAGCCGCTCGAGGATCTCCCAGTTCTGCTCCGCCGTCTTGGCGAAGCCCAGGCCGGGATCCAGGATCCAGTCGGCGATGCCGGCCTGCTGCGCCTTCCGGCCGAACGCCTCGAAATATGCGGCCAGCGCCGGGACGATCCCTTCGGGATAGTCGGTCAGGCTGTCCATGGAGCGCGGGGATCCCCGCTTGTGCATGGCTACGAAGGGCAGGCCGAGCCGGGCCACCGTCGCGAGCATCTCCGGGTCGTCCTCCCCGGCCGAGATATCGTTGACCAGGAAGGGTCCGGCGCAGTCGTACACGCGCCGGACGATCTCCGCGCGGGTCGTGTCGACCGACAGCGGGACCGCCGGGTCCCAGTGCCGCACGGCCGGCTCCAGGCGCCGCCACTCCTCCTCCAGGTCCACCGGTGCGGCGCCCGGGCGGGTCGAGACGGCGCCCAGGTCGAGGATGTCCGCCCCGGCATCCAGGAGCGTGCGGATCCGCTCCTGCACGCCGCCGGCCGCCACGCGGCTCGGCGCATGGAAGGAATCCGGGGTCAGGTTGACGATTGCCATTATCCGTGCCATAAGGCAAAAATAGAGATTTTTTCCATATCTTTGCATAGTTATGCTTATAGTCTTGGAAGGTCTGGACGGGGCGGGAAAATCCACCCAGGTCCGTTTGTTCAGAGAATATCTCGGAAGTGTCTGTGACCGGCTGGAATACATCCACTTCCCCCGCTACGACGCGCCGGTCTACGGCGGTCTGATCGGCAAGTTCCTCCGCGGAGGATTCGGGTCCATCGAGAGCGTCCACCCGCAGCTGGTGGCCCTGCTCTTCGCCGAGGACCGCAGGGACGCGGCGCCGCAGATCCGCCGGACCCTGCAGGAAGGCGGCACCGTGCTGCTGGACCGCTACGTATATTCCAACATCGCCTACCAGTGCGCCAAGCTCCCCACCTACGACGAGGCGGAGGACCTGCGCGAGTGGATCAACAATACCGAATACGGGCAGTTCGGCCTCCCGCGGCCGGACCTCAACATCTTCCTCGACGTGCCCATCGGCTTCGTGGAGAAGAGCCTGGCCGCCCAGCGCGCCGGCGCCGACCGCGGCTACCTGCGCGGACAGCAGGACATCCACGAGGCGGACATCGCCTTCCAGCAGCGCGTGCGCGACATGTACCGCCGCCAGGCCGCGCTGGACCCGCATTTCATCGTCGTGGACTGCAGCGGCCCCGACGGGGAGATGCTGCCGCCCGAAGTGATATTCAACAAGATCAAAGCCGTCTATGAGAGTCATCAGAAGGATTAGCGCCGTCCTGGTCGGCTTCGTGCTCTTCCTCTCCGGCGTCCTCAAGCTGATGGACCCCGTGGGAGCCCGCCTGGTCGTGGACGAGTACCTCGCCTTCCTGCACCTGGGATTCCTGTCCGGCCTGTCCGGCGTGATCGGGTCCGGGATGGCCCTGCTGGAGGCCGTGCTCGGCGCCGCCCTGCTCACGGGCGTCTGGCGCAAGGTCACGGCCGTCGCCACGGGTGCGCTGCTGGGATTCTTCACCCTGCTGACCGTCCTGCTCTGCATCTGGAACCCGAAGATGGATTGCGGCTGCTTCGGGGAGATCGTCCACCTGACCCATGTGCAGAGCCTGCTCAAGAACATCGTCCTGATGGCCCTGTGGGCCCTCGCGAGCTTCCCGCTCGGCAAGCAGGAGCCGACCCGCAAGGTCAAATACGTCAGCTTCCCCATCGTGGTGATCTCCGTCTGCCTCTTCTTCCTCTACTCGTCCCTGTCCATCCCGCTCGTGGATTTCACCCCGTTCAAGCCCGGGGCGGAACTGATGCTGCCCGAGGACATCGACGACCCGCTGGACGAGCGGACACCGACGCTCTCGCTGAGCAACGCCGGCGGGGAGTATGTCGACTCGCTGCTGGTGGGCGGCAACCTGATCGCCGTCTCTGTCTACGATCCGGAGAGGATCCGGCCGGAAGGCTGGGAGAAGATCGCAGGGCTGCTGCGCGACGCCGCCGCGCTCGGCTACGAGCCCATGGTGCTGGCGGCGGCGACGCCTGCCATGATGGAGTCCTTGACCGGGGCGCCCGAGGTCCTCTCGTCCACCTATTTCGCGGACCGCAAGAAGCTGCTGACCCTCAACCGCTCCAACGGCGGAGCCACCTTCCTGCACGACGGCCTGATCGTCACGAAATGGAGCCGGCGCGGCCTGCCCGGCAGCGACAAGCTCGCGGAGCTGAAGGGCGTCGACGTCACGGAGTCCCTCCTGTCCGAAAACAACGGAGGAAGGCTCAGGTTCCAAGCCTTCCTCCTGTATGTCTTTGCCGTGATGCTGTTGCTTTGACAGCAACAGCATCAAATCAATCTAACCCCCTGCACCCCCTATTAGGGGGATTTTTTCGGCCTTTGGCCGGTCGGCAGAAGCCGCCTTGTCGCTGCGCTTCGACTATCAGGCCAGGAAGTCCAGGATCCCTGTGATATCTTCCCTGGCGAAGGATTTCTGTTCGCCGGAAGCCAGGTTCTTCACGTTCACGACCCCCTGCTCCATCTCGGAAGCGCCCGTGATGGACAGGAAGGGGATGGCCTTGCGGTCGGCGTAGTCGAACTGCTTCTTGAGCTTGGCGGCGTCGGGATAGACCTCCACCGCAACGCCTTCCGCGCGCAGCGCTGCGGCGACGGGCAGCAGGTAGCGGACCTCGTCTGCGCCCATGTTGGCCAGCAGCAGGCGCGTGGCGCTGCACAGGTCTTTCGGGAACTTGTCCAAGCCCTTGAGCACGTCGTAGATGCGGTCGGCACCGAAGCTCACGCCCACGCCGGACATGTCGGGCAGGCCGAAGATGCCGGTGAGGTTGTCGTAGCGGCCGCCGCCGCAGATGCTGCCGATCTGCCAGTCCAGGGCCTTGACCTCGAAGATGGCGCCCGTGTAGTAATTCAGGCCGCGGGCCAGCGAGAGGTCGAGTTCGGCAGGCGTGGCGATCCCGGCCGCGTCGATGTAGCCGAAGAGCTCCTCCAGCTCGTCCAGGCCCTTGAGGCCGGTCGGCGAGGCGGCCATGACGCGGCGCATGGTGGAGAGCTTCTCCGCCGTGGTGCCGCTCAGGGTCAGCACCGGCTCCAGGACGGCCACGGCTTCCGGGGTGAGCCCCTTGCCGAGCATCTCCTCCTTGACGGCGTCCAGGCCGATCTTGTCCAGCTTGTCGATGGCCACGGTGATGTCCACGACCTTGTCGGGGAATCCGCAGATCTCGGCGAGGCCGGTCAGGACCTTGCGGTTGTTGATCTTGACGAGCACGCGCACCCCCAGCTTGCCGAAGACCTGGTCCACGATCTGGACGAGTTCGAGCTCGCAGAGCTGGCTGCGGGACCCGATGGCATCCACGTCGCACTGGTAGAACTCGCGGTAGCGGCCCTTCTGGGGACGGTCCGCGCGCCAGACCGGCTGGATCTGGAAGCGCTTGAAGGGGAAGGAGAGTTCGTTCTGGTGCTGCACGACGAAACGGGCGAAGGGGACGGTCAGGTCGTAGCGGAGGCCCTTCTCGCACACCTGCGGGGCCAGGGGCTTCTCCGGGTCGACGTTCGCAAAAGCGTCGCCGGAATTGAGGATCCGGTAGAGGAGCTTGTCTCCCTCTTCGCCGTACTTGCCCAGCAGGGTCGACAGGTTTTCCATGGCCGGCGTCTCGATCTGGGAGTAGCCGTAGGTGCGGAACACGGAGCGGATCGTGTCGAAGATATAGTTGCGCTCTGCGGACTCCTGCGGACCGAAATCGCGGGTCCCTTTCGGTATGGAAGGTTTCTGTGCCATCGTAATTTGAATTATTTTGCAAATTTACCTACTTTTGTCAAATATTCCTTTTTTCGTCATGAAAGATTTTGTCAAAATGGTCCTGGCCGTCATCTGCGGCTTCCTTCTGATCAACATCATCGGTTTCATCCTCATGATGGGCTTCGTCGGCGCGGCTGCGGCCGCCGGCAGCAGCAAGACTGTCCTGCCCAAGTCCGGCGTGCTCCGCATCGACCTGTCCAAGGTCGCCCTGGGCGAGCAGTCGCAGGACGCCAACCCGCTGGGCGGGATGGACGCCGCGTCCCTGCTCTCCGGCGGATCCAGCGCCGACATCATCGGCATCTGGGATGCCGTGCAGGCCGTGAACGCTGCGGCGGAGGACCCTTCCGTCAAATACATCTACCTCCGCACGGACGGCAACCTCTCCGGCGTGACCGCGCTGGGCGAGCTCCGCGAAGCGCTCGAGCATTTCCGCGCCACGAGCGGCAAGCCCGTCGTCTCCTACATGGAGGCTCCCGGCACCGCCAGCTATTATCTCGCGTCCGTCTCCGACAAGATCTACATGACCTCCAGCCTCGGCGCCACGGTCCAGTTCACCGGCGTGGGCTCCCAGATGATCTTCCTGGGCGACCTGCTGGAGCGGCTCGGCGTCAACGTCCAGCTCATCCGCCACGGCAAGTACAAGTCCGCCGGCGAGATGTACACCCGCAGCAGCGCCAGCCCCGAGAACCGCGAGCAGTACCAGCAGATGGTCGACTCGATGTGGGAGACCATCGGTACGCAGATTGCCGAGGGCCGCGGGATCACCCGGGCCGAACTCGACGCCGCCATCGAAGGGCTCCGGCTCAACCTGCCGCAGGATTTCGTGGACCACAAGCTCGCGGACGAGCTCCTGACCCGCCAGGGCCTGGAGGACAAGCTTGCCGCCCTGGCCGTCGTCGACAAGTACAAGGACATCAAATGGATTGACTTCGCCGACTACGTGGACGTCAAGGTACTCCCCGGCAAGGCGAAGCAGAAGATCGCCGTGATCTACGCCGACGGCGAGATCATCGACGGGAACGGCAAGTCCCAGGTGGCCGGCGACCGCTTCGCGTCCGAGATCGCCAAGGTGCGCGCCGACTCCACGGTCAAGGCCGTGGTGCTGCGCGTCAACTCCCCCGGCGGCAGCGTGCTCGCTTCCGAGAAGATCAAGGACGAGATCGACCTGCTCGGCGCCGTCAAGCCCGTCATCGCCTCCTACGGCGACTACGCGGCTTCCGGCGGCTACTGGATCTCCAACAACTGCGACAAGATCTATTCCGACGCCACGACCCTCACCGGCTCGATCGGCGTGTTCGGCATGGTGCCCGACCTCTCCAAGACGGCGAAGGACATCGCCCACGTGGGCGTGGAGAGCATCACCTCCCACAAGCACGGCGACATGTACGGCCTGATGCGTCCCTTCGACGCGGACGAGTACGCCTACATGCAGGCCTCCATCGAGGCCGTCTACGACCGCTTCACCACCCTCGTGTCCGAGGGCCGCGGCATCCCCAAGGAGACGGTGGACGCCGTCGGCCAGGGCCGCGTATGGACCGGCGCCGACGCCCTCAAGATCCAGCTCGTGGACGAGATCGGCACGCTCGAGGACGCCATCCGCTACGCCGCGACGACGGCCGGCGAGCCCGACCTCACCAAGTGGAACGTCAAGGGCTACCCCGCCCCGCCCACGGTCATGGACCAGGTGCTCGAGATGCTCGGCATGAACGCGAAGGCCGAATCCCCGCTCCTCTCCGCCTTCGGCAAACTCACCAAGCCCCAGGTCCTCGCCCGCATCGACACCGACATTCGGATCCAATAAAATTTGGATTCTCAAAAATAATTGCTACCTTTGCAGTCCCAAACATCGCGGGATAGAGCAGTTGGTAGCTCGTCGGGCTCATAACCCGGAGGTCGGTGGTTCGAGTCCGCCTCCCGCTACGAAACGAAACTACGGCAGCCAGACGGCTGCCGTTTTCGTTTCTCCGCGGGAGATCGGGCCGCTGCGCAGCCCGACTTCCCTATCCCCCCTGCACCCCCCAGGGGGACGGGGGAAAGGATTCCCCCGCAGGGCTTCGCCCTCCCCCTTCTGTCGGCCTGCGGCCTCCGAATGCTGTTTTTATCTCGGCATCGCCCTCCCGGCGCGCGCCTGACAGCGGCTCAACCCTCCCGGCCTCGTATTCCCATTGGACTCAACGCCAGCCATTCGCGAACCGATTTGTCAAGCGTTCCTTCCATCCCTGTCTTTGGGACACCAGGCCCGGTTCTTTCAGGACAGGTCTCCAGTAAAACGCCATTCTATGCGTTCTGCGTGGCGACCTGTCGGCATTTTTACCCCAAATGGGCTGCCTTTGGGGAGGGGTCGCCACAAAAATTGCGTAGAACGCACCTTTTGTGGACACCTGTCCCGAAAGTCCTTAATCTGTATTGTGTTATTTCAGGTAATACGTATCTTTATACCGATAAATCGGAATTCCCAGTTGAAATCCAAATAAAAGGCAAAGTATTTTTGACTTTTCTATTTAGTGTGCTCTAAATCAAGCATTTGCAGAATGATTGATTTGGGGCGTAACAATAACGAATCATCGGTCTCATAGAGATCGATGCAAAGG